>NZ_JBAQCR010000156.1:0-6852 GCF_049294395.1 Prosthecobacter sp. | reverse complement strand
GGTGAGGGAGATGCGGTGGAAGCGCTCGCTGGAGGCGTTGATCGTGAGGGTGGAGGCAAAGGCCAGCGTGCTGGGTGGCACGGCGCCGCCCGTGGAGTCGAGCTGTCCGGTGAAGGGATTGAAGATCATGTCAGGTGGCGGTGATGGAGGTGATGTTGGTGCCGTCGTTGCCAAAGGTCAGCGTCTTGAGCGTGGTGCCGCTGCTGCCTCCGGACTTGTACACGGCGGTGGCCACGAAGGCTCCGGAGTAGGTGAGCTCGCAGTAGTCCGCGCCATAAGGCAGCGCGGGCGCGGAGAGGTGCAGGCCGTTTTTCAGGAACTCCAGCAGCCGCCGCATGAAGTGCCGGGGCTCGATGGGCGCGGGTGCTTCCTCGATCATTTGTTCGATGCTGGGGGTCAGTTTCATGGGCGTGGTTTCAAGTTTCGGGTGCGGTTATGAGAAAAGTTCACTGGAGCCGGGCGGCGGTGGTTTGTGGTTCAGCAGCAGGTGCATGCCCCACAGGAGCAGACCCACCGCGGCGATGCCGATCAGCGCATTCATGGCGCCACTGCCGCAGCGGGACTTTTGGCTGAAACCTGTGCGGACAGCGCCTGCTGCAGCGCAGGGATGTTTCGCACCTCCTGTGCAGACATGGCGGCCACGGCGGCGCTGGTGCTGCCGCCGGAGATCAGCAGCGCACCGCCACCGGCCAGGAGATCCTTCTCCAAATTTCCGATGATCTGCGCCTGCACGGCCGGCGTGGTGATTTTCAGGATGGCCGGATTCGTGCAGGAGCCAAGGGCCAGGACGGCCACGAGTGCGGCGGTGACAAGGATAAGTGCGTGGGTTTTCATGGGATTAGTTTTCGGTTCTCGGTTCTCGGTTCTCGGTTTCGACATTCGACATTCGACATTCACACCACGTCTCCAGGCCTCCACTCCTCGCCTTGAACAGTGGTAGTATATGGTATTCGGTGGTCTGCGAGGTCGTTCCGGCTGATGGCCTGCATCAGCGCCTCAAACTGCGGGCCGCGCTGCAGCCAGGTGCTGTGGCCGCAGGAGTCGTCGCTGTGGTCCTGCACCACCTCGGGGAAAAGCGCCGCAAACTCCCGGCCCCGCAGTCCCAGCGAGCCATAGCCCAGTCCCAGCCAGCTGATGAGCGGGCGCGTGGCGGCGGCAAATCGAAGCGCGCCGTCATTCCGGCTGCCATAGATGTGGATGCGGCGGATCAGCCCTTCGCGGATGGCCTCGGCAAAGTCCTCCTCATCCGCCGCCGGAGCGATGAGGTGCGCCGCATCGATCTCCGCACCGCAGGCCTCCAGCACGCGCGCGATGAGGTCGCACCCATTGCTGTGCCCCACCAGCACCAGGCGATAGCCCGCGCGCCGGTAGTAGCCCACCTTCTTGGAAATCTCATCCGCCCGCTGGCGCTGACGCAGCCGCCGCAGCAGCGTACTGCACGCATACTCAAACTTCTCCGCCACCACCCCGTCCGGCAGCCGTGTGTTGATCCACGTCACAAACCGGTCCGTCCACCCCTCCGCGTCTCCGGGGTTGTTGCGGATGCCGTTGATGGCGATGTAGCAGGTGCGCGTGTTCATGGTTTGTGGTGTGTTATGGTATTGCTGGCCTGCATGGCGGCGTCCCGCAGGGCGTCAAAGCTCAGCGTCTCCAGCTTCTCCACCCGCTTCGTCTGCAGGTCGATCAGCTCCGCGATCTGCTGCGCCTGGTTGTTCAGCGCATCGCTGAAGCGGTTCACCGTCTCGATGCCCTTGCCCCACACCGCGCGCAGAATCAGCACGATGAACCCCGCCAGCGCGATGATGAAGCCGATGAGCACCACATGCAGCGGCTGGATCGCCAGCTCCTGCGGGTCAATGCTCGCCAGCCGCACATACCACCCCGCCACCGTGGCCGCCACAATGCCCAGCGCGCTCACCGCCGCACCGAGGATGCAGGTGGCCAGCGAGAGGGGCACATCAAAGTGGGAGGGATCGAGCGGGAGTTTCATGGGGTTTCAATGTGACATTGTTGGATGCTCTCATCATGCCGAGAAGACCCCTTCTGAAATACAAGCCACGAGGGTCATTGAGCTCGTTGCTGAGCTGGATGCAAATTCACACCAATGAGCCTGCATTCCGCCGTTATAGCCTGGCGAACCGTCAGCGCCGTTTCCTCCGCCGGAAGGCCCCGAGCCACCACCGCCTCCTGCCCCCATTTGCCCCGCAGTTTGGACAATGGAGGTGGCAAGAACATGAGTGCGGCTGAGATAAACACTCCCACTGCTGCCTCCATTTCCGCCGACTCCACCCTGACCGGCAGAATTATTCGTGCTCCCAGCATCTCCACCAGTGCCTCCAATTCCACCATTCCCACCCGTCAAGGAGACGTTTCCAATTAGCGAACAGTCATAAAGCGAAACATCCCCAGCGCCCCCGCCACTTCCAGCATTGCCTCCTGCATAACCATCACCACTGCCTGGATCGGTAGTTCCAGTCGAGCCAGTTCCTCCAGTGCCACCGACAAGGGTTATGGCTGTAACACTCACACCATAAAGAGCAAAACTTGGCGAAGTAACTCCATCAGTCCCATCCATCCCAACACTTGTACCAATCATTCCTGGATCTCCTGTAAAAGTGATTTGATCAATGGAAACCATGTCCCTTCCATTGCCACGGAGATTGGCATATCCGACACCTTGAATGCATGAAATTGTTCCGATCTTCGAGGTGTCTGAATTGACTCCAAAGAAAGCCAAAGAGTCCGAAGAGCCTAGAAGCAAATCGCCCACCGTTCCAATTATGGAGAAGTTTTTCGCTCCAGCATTGTAAGCGGCTTGGATTGTTGCAAAAGGCCTGGCCGGGTCTCCAACTGCGCCGCTCGTGTCATTCCCGCTGGCCTCATATACAAACGCCATTTCTGGATATTTGATGCCTGTCGTGGACTCAATGAGTGCCGCCCCCGCTGCAGTCACCGTAAATTTCCGGTCCGAACCGCCCTGCGTGCCATAAATCAGCCCTCCCGTGGCAGGAGTTGCGGCGGTCAAGGAAGCGAGTGTTTGGTCAGCCATGAGGTGGTAGAGTGTGGTGTTCAGCGGGAAAGAATCAGGAAACTGGCGCCTTCCGCAGGAAGCGGCACCTCCTCCGCGCCGCCAGATGTTGCGTCGCGCTGGTGAAACCGTGTGCCGCCTGAGCGCCTCTCCCTGCATGAAGGCGGGCGATGGCCCGGCCATGCTGGACAGCGCGGTATGGAAGCGGAGCAGATGGTAGAGGTTCATGCATGCTGGCGGAAGTAAGCGGGCTGAGGAATGCGGGTGGTGGCGGGGGCATGCCAGAAGCTCCCGGCGGAAGCAGGTGAGGGCATTCGTTTCTGGACGCTGCAGTGCCGGAGATCATGAGGTGGGAAATCAATGAATGATCCAGTTGGTGCCGTCGCTGATGACCAGCACCTGGCTGCTTCCGCCGCCGCTCACCGTGGTGTAGGCGGTGGTGCTGGTCGCATCAGTGGCGAAGGCCATGCTGCCCGCACCGCAGGTGGAGGCCGAAGGCAGGCTGCTGACCGTGTAGCTCGGCAGCTTCACCGGCTGTGCATGGTCGGTGGTGTTTGCCCCGATGGTGGCCTTGACGACGCCGCCTCGGATGAACTGTAATTCACGCGCCGTTCCACCGCCGCTGCCCACCTCGGTGCCCAGACGTACTGTATTGGCTGTCGTCTGCCAGTCGATCACGAAAGCCTCCCAGTTGGTTGAGCTCGTGTAAGTGTTTGTAATGCGCAGCACCTGGGCAGAAGTGCCGTTCCGCAAATCCATCTGATTGGCCGCACCGGTGTCCCACAAATTGAAATAGTCAATCTCACCTGACCAACCAGTGGCTCGGTAATGGAGACCGTAGTTGTAGCTTATGCAATTGCCCCACAGGCCAAGTGCTCCCCAGTTCGAGCAGATTCTCGCCTGGTAGCCAGAGACTCCAGGCATCCCAAGGAAGAGTCCTTCGTCGGTGATGTAAGTGTAGTCTGTGCCTGCCAGCTTGAGCGTCAAAAGGCGGCCTGACACGACATCAATGGATTGCTCCTGGCCAAAGGTGTTCGCCTCAGACAACAGCGGCAGCTTGGCTCCACTGGTGCCGATGATGTCATGCGTCAGCAGGCCACCGTTGTCATTCACAGCGTTGCCAATCGCTGTGTTCACTCCGGCTCCCGGGGTGAGATTCTGAACCACGCTGCCGTCGCTCGTCAGAAGATCCCCCGCACTCGCGCCGCTGGTGGCGGTGCTGCCCGGGGTGATGCTGTTTTGTGTGGCCAGCGCCCCCAATCCCAGAGCTGTCTGCTGCTCCGCCGTCGTGCTGGACTCCAGCACCGCCGCCCCCGCCGCCGTCAGCGTGAATTTCCGATCAGCGCCACCTTGAGTGCCATAAATCAGCCCTCCCGTGGCAGGGGAGGCAGCGGTCAGTGAAGCGAGTGTTTTGTCAGCCATAAAGTAATAGGGTGTGGTATTCAGTGGGAAAGCAGCAGAAAACTGGAGCCGTCCGCCAGCAGCAGGCCGCCGGAGCCGTCCGCCAGCAGCAGCACATCCTCCGCGCCGCCCGGCGTGGAGTCGCGTGTTTGTGAAAGAGGCAGGGCCAGTCCGAGTGCGATCATAAAATCAATGAGCTGCGATGTTGGTGTTCGTGGCGGTGTTGTTGGTGGCGTTCGAGCGTGCAGGAGCGATGGGCCTCTCCGGAGGTGTCGCGTTCAAGGTCTGCTGGAGGTGAACGTGTTGCATGGCTCAGGCCAGTTCATGGAGCTTTGCGGTGTAGAAGGCATGCAGCTTCATGGACTTCGCCAGTTGCTCGCCGAGTTCGGTCGCCTTCTCCACCAGGCCGATGGTCTTCATCGCCTCGCCGGAGAGCGTGAGCGAATAGCTCTCGGCCTCGATGGCCTTGATCGCTGTTTCAATGATGCTGCGCTGGGTGTTGGTGTCGGGTTTGTTCATGAAAGGGTCAGTCATTATGAAATGTTGGTGATGATGCCATTTACAATGGTCAAGGTGTTTGCCCCGGTGGCCGAACCAGACGCTCCTGGAGTTCCACCGACCGAATACCCCTGAGCGTCGAGGGGGGCATAGCCGGATCCATCGGCTAGAAGAACCTGCAAAACGCCACTCTCATTAGCAAGTGCAGGGTATGAGGAGGTGGTGCCACCAAACTGGAGTATGGAGCTTTGAATCAATGTTCTGCCTCCGCTGGCGCCAAGGCTCAAATCCCGTAGCGTGCCCGTGCCCGCAGCCTCTGGCTTGATTTGATAGGGGCCGGAAGCTGTTGTCAGAGCAAGGCGTTCATAATTGGAATCATCCTGGTACCAGCCTGATAAGTGGAGAGTGAACGGCTTTTGCACATAGCTGTAATCACTGCCCGACAACCTCATGCAACCGCCCCCTTCAACTGGAATGATGCTCGCCCCCCCGTTGTATGACGTCCAAGTAAGGGCATGTAGACCGCCTATGATTATTCCCGCTCCTAGGAATCCAAATGACGTTCCATAGTTGATTAATTCAAACTGGAGAGAGCCGCTGCTAAACACCTGCCACCCCCCAGTCGGGCCGATGATTGTTCCCGCTGCATTGACCGCGAACTTACTTGCCCCGGAAACTTGCAAATCGATTAAATTGCCGCCAAAGCCACTTGACGCATTGAGGCCAAACAGTGTGCCATTTGTCTTCCAGTTGTTGCTCGTCGTCCCCTGTGGCTCCACCAAAAACAGCGGCTTCGTCGTCGTCGAGGTCCCGCCCGTGAAAATGGAGCCCGTCAGCGAGAGGGCAGGGGAGGAGGCCGCTCCGCTCGCGGTGAAGACGTTCGAGGCTCCGAGCAGGGTGCCGTTCACTGTCGTCGTCAGTTCTCCCACGGTGATCCTGCTCCCCTTGCTGCCGGAGGAGGCGGAGATGTCTACCACGGGTAAAAGATCGCCAGTCGCTATCGTGGAGTGGTCCAGAGCGGCGGCGCTTGAGATGGGAAGGTCAGCCATAATATTTTTATTCGACGGGGGTGTTCATATTCGTCTCCCACTGCATGCCCAGGCCGGCCTCCCACTCCCAGACGTCCGTGGCGCCACCCGGCGTGATGTCACGCGGCGGCTGAAAGAGTGGCAGTGCGAGTCCGAGTCCGATCATAATATCACAGCGCAACAATGTTCGTGGCCGTCGTGTTCGTGGCGTTCACGCGGGAGGTCGCGATGGGCAGCACGGCGCCTGCCGGCACGCCCGCAAATTTCACCGCCACTCCGTTTTCGTTGATGGCCACCACATCGCCCGTGCCGCCCACATAGAGCGCGCGCGCCGGGCCCCCTTTGATGGGGGAGGTGTCAGACGGCGTGACCGCGCGAAAGGACGAGTTTGGCACCATCTCCTGGAGGGCTCCGGGGATGGACATGGGATCAAGCGGTGTGCGGCGTCGTGAGGCAGGCATGGTGTGCGATGGGTGTTAGGGTTGAAAAAATGTGGAATACGGAGTGATGCAGTCTTTGTCTGGAGATTGTCCTCGCCCTCCTGCTCGATCTCGTCCTCGATCATTGCGTATCGCAAACACGAGCCGGGTAGAGCAGGGGAGTCGTGGAGTATCGAAGTGCTGGATTATCGAAGTAGCAGAGTGTGCTTCTTCATGGTAGTAGTGTGTTTTGTGTTTTTCGTCCTTGGTTCTTCGTTATCTGAAAATCGTCCTCGTTCTCCTGCTCGTCCTCGATCACTGCGCGCCGCAGGCTTTATCCGCCAGAAGCAGTCCTAGAGTCTTGAAAACTGAATGTCTCATTGTCTGATAGTCTGGCTGTCTCATTGTCCCTGCTCGTTCATCGGCGCTTCAAAAACTCACGCCAGCCCCGGAGCCCCCGGCATCGGCGCACCCGCCC
>NZ_JBAQCR010000155.1:0-3636 GCF_049294395.1 Prosthecobacter sp. | reverse complement strand
GAAATCATCATGCTCGCAAATCGGGGCGATGCGGAATCCCAGTTCCTCGTGGGCTCACTCTGCGTCTCCGGGCTGGGGAAACCGCCGGATGCCACCGAGGGGGCGAAGTGGTACCGCAAAGCCGCCGACCAGGGCCATCCCATGGCGCAGTTCAATCTGGCGCGCGCCTGTTTCGCCGGCAGCGGCGTGACGAAGGATCCCGCAGCCGGAGTGGCATGGCTGCAAAAGGCGGCGGCGCAGGGGCTGGATGTGGCGCAGTATGAACTCGCCGCGTGCTATGAAAAAGGCGTGGGCGTGGCGCAGGACGCCGCCACTGCCGTGCAGTGGTACCGCAAAGGCGCTGAGCTGGGATACGCGCCGGCGCAGACAGCCCTGGGCCTGTGCTACACGCGCGGCACCGGCGTGCCAAAGGACCCGGCGCAGGCCGTGGCATGGTTCACCAAAGCCGCAGCCCAGAGATATGCCAAGGCGCAGAACCACCTGGCCACCTGCTACGAGTCCGGCTTTGGAGTGGCGGAAGACCGTGTCGAAGCCCTGAACTGTTATCGCAAAGCCGCAGAGCAGGGCCTTGTGCCGGCACAGGCGAATCTGGGCGTTTACTACGAGTCCGGCACCGGCACGGCGGCGGACGTGGTGGAGGCCATGAAGTGGTATCTTCTGGCCGCCGCGCAGGGGGACGCCCCCGCTGCGGAGGGAGCCCGAAACCTGGCCCTCCGGCTCACCCAGCAGCAGCGCGCCCAGGCCGAGCAGCGCGTGCAGGAGTTTCAGCAGGCCCGGAAGTGATGAAGGGGGAAAGAAATGAGCGCCGGGCCGGCCAAAATATAAAATACCCAAAGATAGCAGCTTGTTTGAAAATATAGTCAGGATGGCTGCTCGACTCCGAAAAAGACGAAGCGAGGCATGATTGGCCTCTTTTTTGGACATGCCGGCACCCCCGAAAATGGCGAAGCACGCCCTTCAAGGAACCGGTTCAAAAACCAGCCTCCCCTTCCACTGCGGCACTCGCCGCCCGCTTTGTCACATTTCCGTTTCACCCATCCGGCTTCTCATTCGCCTGCCCGTTCGCAGCATTTACTTTTGCACGTTGCATACTTCATGCTCGCACCGTACGATCTCCTCCTAGTCCAACCCGATAAGCTGCCATCCAATGAACTCCCCCGCCAAACTCATCGCCTGCGCCGCCGCCTTCAGCACCTTTCACGCCCTGGCCGCCGCACGGCAGCCCCCCGTCGTCAAGACCAGAGGATCCATTGCCGCCCATGAAACACACGGCAGCATCGCCGCGGCAGCCGTCAAACGCTGATCCTCAAACCACCGGTTCACCCTCATCACCACGTGTACTGAGCACGCCATGAAACGCATCCGTCATACCATGCAGTGGTTGTTCACAGCTCCCGAGGAGCCCGTCACTCCGGGGCGCATCATCGGCTGGTGGGAGCGGCGGCGCATTCCATTCAATGCCATCCTCGGCATCATCGGCTTTGCCTCGCTCCTGCTCTTCACCTCCTGCATTGAAAATGCCGGCGTCCTCCAGCCCGGCGAAGACGCCGTGGAGCCCGCCGCCATCGTGGTCGTCCCCCTCATCGCCAATGCCGCCTACACCGGCGGCTGGCTCATCGACTGCCCCCTGCGCCTCATGCGCCCCACCCTCAGCCCCCGCTTCACCCCGCGCCTCTTCCGCCTCGGGCTGCTCTTCTCAGTCTTCGTCGTCACCTTCCCCGCCCTCCTCTGGAGCAGCTACCGCCTCCTGCAGCTCGTGCACCTGCTGCGCTGACTTCTCTCCATACCAGCACCTACCACCATGCGTCCGAGATGCGCCTGGATGCCCCCAGCCCCAATTGAACGCTTCATGGCAGAAACACCCGTGAAGTCACCTTGAGATAAAGCCCCCTCACTTGCCCGCTGGATGCATGGAATCAAGGCAGCGCCCCTTCCCCTCCTCATTTTTTAATCATCAATCGCGCGTTCTGGTCGCGTTAAAGCCCCATGCCCATGCTCCGCCGCACACGCCCCTGGCTTACTCTCCTCCTGCTCGCCCCGGCTCTCACGCTTCTCTGCGGCAGGCCCGCCGCGGCTGCAGACGCTGTGCGCAAGCCCGTGCTCGTCACCTCCAAACGCATCTGGGACAAAGGCGCCTACAATGCCTTCACCGACCTCACACGCTACCGCGACCAATGGTTCTGCTGCTTCCGCGAAGGCATCTCTCACGCAGGCGATGACGGCAAGGTGCGCGTCCTCCGCTCCGCCGATGGCCTCGCCTGGGAATCCGCCGCGCTCATCGCCGAAGACGGCGTCGATCTGCGCGATCCCAAATTCTCCCTCAAGCCCGACGGCCAGCTCATGATCGTCGCCGGCGGCTCCATCTGGAACTACGACACCCAGCCCGCGCTGCTCAAGACCAAGCAGCCCCGCGTCATGTTCTCCACCGACGGCCTCACCTGGACAGCGCCCGCCAAAGTCATGGAAGAAGGCCAGTGGCTCTGGCGCATCGACTGGTTTCAGGGCCGGGCCTACGGCATCAGCTACTCCTACCTCCGCGCCCAGCACCCCGATCCCGCCGTGGCCGCCGCCGCAGAGGCAGACGGCCCCGTGCCGCCCGGCCCCTATCCATGGAAAGCCCAGCTCGTCACCAGCACTGACGGCTTGAAGTGGGACCTCGTCACCCACCTCGATGTCCCCGGCCGGCCCAATGAAGCCACCGTGCGCATGCAGCCTGATGGCGAGATGATCGCTCTCGTCCGTCGCGAGCGCGGCACCCTTTTTGGCTACATCGGCACCAGCCGCCCACCCTACCACGAATGGCAATGGCATACCACAGAGCACCGCCTCGGCGGGCCCAATTTCATCATCCTCCCGGACAGCACGCTCATCGCCGCGGGCCGCAGCTACCGCAAGCCCTTCTCCACCGTCATCGCCAGCATGGATCGCGAGCACTACGACATCGCCCTCACCCTCCCCAGCGGCGGCAGCGACACCGGCTACCCTGGCATGGTATGGCATAATAACGAGCTCTGGGTCAGCTACTACTCCTCCCACGAAGACAGCACCGGCAAGCCACCGCCCAACCGCCACGTCGCCCTCCCCGCCGCCATCTACATCGCCCGCATCCGCCTGGAATAACCAAGGCCCCGCAGGCAAGGGCCGCGCTGCCTCCCCCAGCCACTTCACCGGGCGTTGAGGCACCATGGTTTCGGTGGCTCCCATGCCACCCTTCAACACGGGCCACTCATACGCGCCACGGCGAGTTTGCGCCCCCCTTGCTTTGCCTGTCCATTCACTTGCGACCAGCCATTCTCGGCAAGCACGCTGCAAATGTTATGTAGTTGTAAAACACCACTGGCATCTATTTCCTTCAATGCTTCGATGGCCGCCCCGTCCCTATGACCACTCACGAAGCCCTGCGCATTCTCTCCCTTCACGCACCCATCTCACGGGAGACTCTGAACCAGGTCTATGAGGCGGCGCTGCGGGACGCGGGAGACGACGACATCCACCCGATTTACCAGGCTTACTCGCATCTCTTTGACCTCGCCGACGATGCGTTTCCTTTTCAGCCGGAAGGCGTCGCGGGCATGGCCTGGCAGCCGCAGCGCCCAGGAGTGCCCGCTGCCGCCACACCACGCCCCCGGCACATGC
>NZ_JBAQCR010000154.1:0-2269 GCF_049294395.1 Prosthecobacter sp. | reverse complement strand
CGATGAACACAGAGGTTTGAAAAAACAGAGGCGCAGGCAGTTCTGTGTTCATCGCACCTATGCGGATGTTTCGGCGCAATCCAAAAGGATCTTGAGCATGACACAAGGCATTTGGAGTGCGGATGCGATTAGCTGCTACTTTCGACCGTGACATGGTGTGCGTGAGGTCACTTGGCTAGCGAACCATCATAGGATCCCGCTTTCGGGCATTCCATGGCACGTGCGAGCCATCAGGCACGTCGAAAGCGGTGGCTGCGTTCGTTCCTCACTTCGCAACCGCAGTCCATATGGGGGCTGCGGCTGCGCGATGAGGTGATGAGTTTGGCGGCGGGCTGACGACCTCTTTTATGCGGAGAGCTTTTCCATGAGCTTCTGGGTGCGCTCGATGATGCGCTGGGGCTCGTCGAGGAGGCCGGCGGAGAGGAGGGCGTTGTCCAGGATTTGCTCGGTGATGAGGCCGGCGGTTTCGGGATCTTTTTCGCGGAGAGCGGAGAGATTGCGGACGAGCTGGTGACGCGGATTGATTTCGAAGATGACCTTCGAGCCGGGCATGTCGCCGTCTTTGCCCATGGCCTTCATCATCTGGCGGATCTGCGGGCTCATTTCACCCTCAGGGGTGAGCACGAGGGCGGGGCTGCCGACGAGGCGCTTGCCAGTGCGGACGGTTTCCACCTGGGTGGCGAGGCGTTCTTTGATCCAGTCGCACAGGGAGGTGGCGTCGGCTTCGGGGAGGGCTTCGCCTTCGCTGGTGTCGTCGCCGAGATCGATATCGGGGGCGTTGACGGACTTGAGGTCTTTGTCTTCGAACTTGCTGAGGCTGGAGATGACGTACTCGTCGATGTGCTCAAACATGTAGAGCACTTCAAAGCCCTTGGCCTTGAAGGCGGCGACATAGGGGCCGCTTTCGATTGTGCTGCGGGAGGTGGAGACCTGGTAGTAGATTTCCTTCTGGTCTTCCTTCATGCGCTTCACGTATTCGGTGAGGCTGACGGTCTCGCCGGGCTCGGTCATGCTGGATTCAAAGCGGAGGAGCTTGGCGATGGCATCGCGATTGGTGTGATCCGTGGCGATGCCTTCTTTGAAGAAGCGGCTGAAGTTCGCATAGAACTCATTGTACTTCTTCGGGTCTTCGACGGCTTCTTTGTCGAGGTGCTTGAGGAGGCGCTTGGCGACGACGTCGCCGAGCTTGCGGACGAGGGCGCTGTCCTGCATGGACTCGCGGGAGATGTTCAGGGGAAGGTCTTCGCTGTCGATGACGCCGCGAACGAAGCGCATCCACTCAGGGAGGAGCTTCTTGGGCTTGGGATCGATGAGGACCTTTTTGCAGTAGAGGCCGACGTTGGGCTCCATCTGGCCCATGCCGTAGGCTTCCATGTTCTGCGTGGGGGTGAAGAGCAGCGCATTGATGGCGATGGGGGACTCGGCCTGGAAGTGGAGGCGGTAGCTGGGATCATCAAAGGCGTGGGCGGCGAAGCGGTAGAACTCGGTGTACTGCTCGTCGGTGATGCTGTCCTTGGACTTGAGCCAGAGGGCCTCAACGGTGTTGACGCGCTCGGTGTCAAGAATGACCGGGAAGGTGACGAAGTTGGAGTATTTTTCCAAGATCTGCTTCACGCGATGCTTCTTGGAGAACTCGGCGGCGTCTTCCTTGAGGTGCAGGATGATTTTGCAGCCGCGGGCTTCTTCGGTGGATTCGTCGATGGTGTAGCTGGTGCTGCCATCGCTGGTCCAGACGAGGTGCTCGCCGTCATTGCGCCAGGAGTGGGTGTGGACCTCGACTTTGTCTGCCACCATGAAGGCGGAGTAGAAACCGACGCCGAACTGACCGATGAGGGAGGCGTCGTTTTGCTTGCCGGCGTTCTTCAGAGCAGCGGCAAAGGCCTTGGAGCCGGAGTGGGCGATGGTGCCGAGGTTTTCGACGAGCTCGGCGCGGGTCATGCCGATGCCGTGATCGGCGATGGTGAGGGTGCGGGCGGCTTCATCGGTGGTGATGGAGATTTCCAGCGCGGCGGAAGCGTCGAAGACTTCCTTTTCCGTGAGCTGGGTGAGGCGCATCTTTTCCATCGCGTCGGAGGCGTTGGAGACGAGCTCGCGAATGAAGATCTCGCGGTCGGTGTAGAGGCTGTGGATGACGATATCGAGGACTTGTTTGACTTCGGCCTGGAATTCGTGGGTCTGGCTCATGGTTGTGTGGATTTTCGTGTGTTTGGTGGTGGAGAGAGTAGCGGATGGGGGTGGGAGGTCAAGTGTGCTACGCTCCCATTGGCAC
>NZ_JBAQCR010000153.1:0-2775 GCF_049294395.1 Prosthecobacter sp. | reverse complement strand
CTGCACTCCGGTGCGTGGAGGCGGCGCGAAACCAGGCGTGGCGCTCGTGCTGGTTGGGGTAGCGGCCTTTGAGGTGGAGCTCTCCATCCAAGAAGACCACAGGGAGGACGGCGGTGCCTTCTTTGATCATGAGAGTCTTCACGGTGTCATTTTGCGCAAAGGCCATGGGCTGCTGCGCGAGATTGAAGCGCTCGACGCGGATGCCGCTGATGCGGAACTGCAGGAGCATGTCGTCAAAGGTCACGAAGTTTGGATCCACATCGAAGCTGCTGGGGCCGGTGGTGAAGCGCATGGGCGGCTCAAAGACTTGGATGCTTTTCATGGGATGAAGTGGCGTGAGCGCGGCGCTGAGGGCGGCGCTGAGTGCGTGGTGGATTATGGGACAGGGTGGTATCCTGGATAAGGTGGTACGGTATGGGGTGGTGGCGTTAGGTAAATGTCGGAGACTGTGCGTGGATTGTCATGGGGGTGGGCTTCAAGCCGGGAATGCCGCCGGGCTGAGTCAGTGTGACGGCGCGTGATTCGAACGCCCAAAAAGCAGCGCAAACAGGCCGGACTCTGCGCAAAACGATGCCCATGGCGCGTTCATGCTGCGTGCTATCCTTTTCCTTCCCAATCCCCCACATGAAACCTGCCTGCTCTGTTTTGTTTTCTGCTCTGCTGATGATGAGTGCTGCGCTGGTGCAGGCGGCGGAGGTGCCGGGATCGGTGGGGGAGCTGTGGGCGGATTTTGATCCGCGCAGGGATGCGCTGGAGACGGAGGTGATCCGGGAGTGGAAGGAGGAGGGCGGGGTGTACAGGCATGTGCGCTACTTCATCGGCAGCTTTAAAGGGAAGCCGGCGCGGATGGCGGCGATCTATGGATTTCCTGAAGGCGCGAAGGGGAAGGTGCCGGGGGTGATGCACATCCATGGCGGGGGACAGCGGGCGTCTCTGAGCGAGGTGAAGCTGCTGGTGGGGCGCGGGTATGCGGCGCTGTCCGTGAACTGGGGCGGTGACGGGGATGGGAAGCCGCCGTTTAACAGCATGGAGGGCGCGCAGCCGGGTGACCCGAACACGGACTGGGGCGCGGTGGATCCCACGCAGCTGAATGTGCCGGGCTACACCTCGATGCTGCCGGGGCCGAAGCAGTTCTACGAGGACCGTGAGCATCCGAAAAACAACAACTGGTATCTTCTGACATACGGCTGCAGGCGCGGGCTGACGTTTCTGGAGGAGCAGCCGGAGGTGGATGCGCAGCGGCTGGGGGTGCACGGCTTTTCGATGGGAGGAAACCTGACGATGTATGTGGCGGGCAGCGATGACCGCGTGAAGGCGGCGGTGCCTGCGGTGGGCGGGCAGGGGTATCGCTGGGAGGCGCATGCGTTTTCCGGCGGCACGGAGCAGCAGGAGAGGATCAAGGGTGATGTGGAGGTGTTTCGACGCACGCTGAGCTTTGAAAGCTATGCGCCGCGCATTCAGTGCCCGGTGCTGCACCGGAGCGGGACGAATGATTTCCACGGGTGGATGGATGATGTGTATCGGACGAATGCGCTGATCGTGGGGCAGCCGACGCGGTATAGCTGGGCGCCGCATTTGAACCATCGGCTGATCCCTGAGGTGGCGGTGGCGATGCCGCTGTGGTTTGACCATTTTCTCAAACGCGGTGTGGCGCTGCCGGAGACGCCGGGGAGCGAGTTGGTGCTGAAGACGGCGGATGGGGTGCCGCTGCTGCGTGTGACGCCGGATGTGAGTGTGATGCCGGGGGTGAAGATGACGCCGGATGTGAAGGCGCTGCCTGTTTCACGCGTGGAGATTTTCTACAGCGTGGATGCGGACCTGCGGGCGCGCTTCTGGCGCAGCGCGGAGGTGGTGAAGAAGGGGGCGGATTACACGGCGGTGCTGCCGCTGCATGCGGTGGATCTGCCGCTCTTTGCGTTTGCGAATGTGTACCACACGCTGCCGCAGGCGGTGTCCATGAAGGCGCTGCCGGGGAAGGGGGCTGAGGTGCGGGAGGTGTGCATCAGCAGTCTGCTGCGGCATGCGGAACCGGAGGCGCTGCGTGCGGCGGGGACGGTGGCGACGGCGCGGACGAGTGCTGTGATGGATGATTTTTCCCACGGGCTGCGTGACTGGTATGTGCTGAATGCGGGGAATCTGACGCATCAGGAAATGTGGACGCGAAAGGTGACGGACCCGCTGTATCGTGCACCGGTGGGGGCGCGGCTGAAGCTCTCGATGAAGATGCCGAAGACGAACCGGCTGACCTTTGTGGTGCGGGAGAATGACTGGCGGAGCTATCGCGGGCCACGAGTGAGCTACCTATGCACACGCGAGATCACTGGAGGCACGGAGGCGCAGAGCGTGGTGCTGGCTGCGTCTGACTTTGTGTCTGACAAAGGCGCGGTGCTGAAGGACTGGGCGCAGGTGGATGAACTGGGGATCTGCGCACGTGTGCCGGGCACTGCCGCGATGGATGCGGCGCTGTGGAATGGCGGCGCGGCGGAGTTTGTGCGGCTTGAATGGGAGTGAGAAACTGCGGGGGTGGGCGGCTTTGCCGTCAAGGCACTGCATACCACAAAGGACCAGTTGCAGTGCCATGGATAAGATTTTATGAGAATCTTGCTTGACTCTTGAAAATCGGACCCAAGACTTCTCTCATGCAAGCCTGACCACAGCATGTGCCCTGCGGGATCTCCCGCCGGGCGCCGGGGCGGGTGAATGACGCAGCCCGAAGCTTTCCACGACTCCAGCCTTTTCTTTTGATCATACTACCACAAACAACCACACAATACC
>NZ_JBAQCR010000152.1:0-3153 GCF_049294395.1 Prosthecobacter sp. | reverse complement strand
CAACGGGACTGCGCATCATAGCGAAGGGTTGCCGAGCCTCAGCGAGGCTACCCTGGTACAGGGTGCAACCCGGTTGGGAAAGCAAACCCAGCGCCTTCGCCACACCCCACGCCCACCAGCAGCGTCTGCAAGGCGCTCCGCCGCACTCACAACGTACCGCCAGCTCCCAAATCCCGTTAACTTACCAAAGCAGAACTAACTTCCGCCAGCCGTAAACACCAGCCGCATGAAGCGCCGGTTCGGATTGCCAGTCGCAAGCGAATCGCGGGCACGCCAGGTTTGCACCGGACCATCGCTCACAAGTTCCAGAGCAATAGGGCTCCACAATCCAAGGCTGTCTGTGGATTCCGCTGAGCAGCTGACGTCGGGCAAATCTTTGGGGCGCGTGAAGATCACGGTCAGACCATTGGCATCCGCGATCGGAGCGGGAGCGGCATTGCGCACCCACGGATTGGTGCCGAGCGCGTACTCGGCCAGATTCTTCAAGCCATCGCCATCGGGATCGACATCATCGGCGGCCCAACCTGCGGTGGTCTGTGTGGGGGTGAAGTGCTGCGTGCGCCAGCTTGCGGCGGACTGCCCCCTGATGGTCAGCGTGCCGCTTGCCGTGCCGCTGTAGTTGGCGTCGTTGATGCTGGCGGCAATGACATAGCTGCCATGACTGGTGGGCGCTGTGGAGGATCCGTCATAGGTGATGCTCACCGTGAGTCCGGACGGCGTGGTGGTGGCCGAAACGGTCTTCGGGCTGCCGTCATACGTTTGCAGCAGTCCGTTCAAAACAAGGCCGGCTGTCGCTTTGTCTATAACGATGCTAAAATTCTGCGTCGCCGCCGTGCCAATGCCATTGCTCGCCGTCACCGTGCCCGTGAAGGTTCCCGCCGCCGTCGGCGTCCCTGTGATCACTCCGCCCGTGCTCAGGCTCAAACCATTGGGCAAGGCTCCCGAGGTCACCGTGAAGGTCGGTGCAGGTGTGCCGCTGGCCGTGTAGGCAAAAGGGGTGTAGGCCGTGCCAAACACGCCACTCCCAGTCGGCGGCCCATTGGTGAATGCAGGCGCTTGATTCACCGTGATGCTGAAATTCTGCGTGGCCGCCGTGCCAATGCCATTGCTGGCGGTCACCGTTCCAGTGAAGGTACCCGCCGCCGTCGGTGTCCCTGAGATCACCCCTGCCGTGCTCAGGATCAAGCCGGTCGGCAACGCACCCGCAGTGACACTGAAGGTCGGCGCAGGAAATCCGGTCATGGTGTAGCTGAAGTTGTAAGGCGTATTCGCGAGCGCAGCCGGAGGCGGAGAACTCGTGATGGCAGGGGCTTGATTCACCGTGATGCTAAAATCCTGCGTGGCCGCAGCACCAATGCCATTGCTCGCGGTCACCGTGCCCGTGAAGGTACCCGCCGCCGTCGGTGTCCCTGAGATCACCCCTGCCGTGCTCAGGATCAAGCCGGTCGGCAACGCTCCCGCAGTGACACTGAAGGTCGGCGCAGGAAATCCGGTCGTGGTGTAGCTGAAGTTGTAAGGCGTATTCGCGAGCGCAGCCGAAGGCTGGGAACTCGTGATCACAGGGGCTTGATTGACGGTGACGGTGAACGTTTGCGACACCGTGCCGCCATCGAGATCCGTCGCAGTAACCGTCACGTTGGTCTGGCCGCCTGCCAGCGCATTGATCTGCACGTTCGTGCCGCTGATCGTGGCACTGGCCACGGCGGGGCTGGTATTTCCTGTCACCGCGTAACTCAGGACCGCCACCTCCGCCGCCGAGGTGATCGAAACCACCTTGGTCGTGTCCATCGCAGCGCTCGCGGAGGTCAGCGGCCAGTTGTCCATGCTCGTGGAGGTTCCGCCCAGATTCACGGAGTAGGTTGCGTTTGGCAGGTTGCCGATGGCGTCGGCAACCGTCATGCCGTTCCCCGCCACGCGCGCGAACGCGGTGAACCCTCCGTTCGCATTCGGGCTGCCGCTGTCACGGTCCAGGTTGCTGCTGTTGTTGCCCAGATTCACGAAGAACTGGTCCGTGGCGCTGTTCGGATTGCCGCCGATCTTCGCCATCGCCACGGTCCCCCGCAGGTTCGAGATCCCCGGTTCGTTGGTCGGGGAGGGGCTGGTCGGCGTCACACTAAAATTGTTCGGTGCGGACTGCACTTTGAAAGCGCCGCCCTGGGCCACGAAGCCGGGGACCGCACGATGGAACACCGCGCCATTGTAATTGTTCACCCCTGCATTCACATAGCTCAGGAAGTTCGTCACGGCCTGCGGAGTGGCCGAGTTGTACAGGATGAAGTCCATCGTCCCCAGGTTCGTGACGATGCGCACCGCCGATTCGGAGTCCGGGTCCGCGAACTTGTCCCCCAGCGCCACAGAAGTGTTCCCGCTCGCAGTCAGCGTCTGCGTCCCGATCGTCGTCGCGGAGACCGGCGCTGCGGGCGCTCGGATGACACGCAGTTGCAGCGTGTTGCTGGCCGTCCAGCCGTTCGCAAACGTGGCGGACATGGGACAGTTGAAGGCCCCCGTCACAGTGGGCGTGCCGGTGATGGCTCCCGTCGAACTGTTAAAGGTCAGGCCTGTCGGCAAACCCGTGATGCTCCATGAACTGCGAGACGATCCGGTGCTGACCACCGCCTGATACGAAAACGCCTGATTGTAAAAGATGGGCGGCGCTGTGCCGCTGGTGAAGCCGTCCTTCGTCGTCGCACTGGCAGTGTTGCTTGGGGCCGATTCGATGACCGTCGTGGATTGGTACGCGGCGGTCACCTTGAAATCATACGCAGTGCCCGCGCTCAGCCCCGTCACCGAGTAGGTCGTGGCATTCGCGGCGGCATAATTGAACAGAGTGTAGCTGCCGCTGCCGCTCAGCCGGTAATACACCGCATACCCGCCCTCGACCGCCGAGTTGTCCGTCCAGCTCAGATTCACCGTGCCTTCCGAAGCAGCCGTGGCCGTGAGACCGGTGGGGGCATTAAACAGCGTGGTGAGGGTGGCGGTGTTGGAATACCCCGTGTACGTGTAGGGAGCCGAGGCTCCTTTCCGAGCACGAACTCGAACTTCATAGCTGGTATTGGGGTCAAGAGAACCACTGAGATCGACTACTGCTATGTTGGCACCTACAGAACCAAGCAATGCGAATGAACCGCTCGGCAGTTTTCGCGTCTCAATTTC
>NZ_JBAQCR010000151.1:0-83071 GCF_049294395.1 Prosthecobacter sp. | reverse complement strand
TTTGGCACGGGTGGTGGGCTCGCCTTGTGCGCCGTGGTCTGGTTTGGGCTCAAAGTCCCGCACGTTCGATAAAAACAAAGCGGCGTCTGGATCACAGACGCCGCCCGTGTGGATGCCGCGCACCAGCTTAGTGGATCGAGCAGTGATGCAGAGTGCCGCCGCAGGTCTTGCAGGTGTGGGTAGGCAGTTCGCCCTTCTTGCCCCAGGCGACGAGCTTGGTCTCGCAGTCCGGGCAGCTCATGTGGCTGGAGGAGTGGAGGGTGATGATGCCTTTGTCACCAGGAGCTGAAGTGACCGAGGGGGATTTGAACGTGACGGTGTGGCACTTGCTGCAGGTCACCGCGCTGGTGGGGCAGCAGCTGGCGGGCTTGGCAGCGGTGGCCTGGCAGGATACGAGAGCCAATGCACTGACCGCCATGATTCCGGTGAGGATGGATTTGATGAGTTTCGTTTTCATGATGTGGTTCTGTTGAGTGTTGAAGAAGCATCTGCTTCAACCAGACAAACCCCGATGCTTCGGCAAACCCTTGAGGACCACAAGGCACGCATACTGCATGACAAGGCAGAGTCAGTCCGCTTGCGAACCTCCAAGTGCGGCGCGCAAAATCTGGCGCGCGCGATAGATGCGTGTTTCCACCGCTTTCGAGCTGCAGCCCACGGCGGCGGCGATCTCTGCGTAGCTCATCTCCTGATAGGTGAAAAGAAGCATGGCCTCGCGCAGATCCGCAGGCAGTGCGGCGAGGGCGGCTTCGACGCGCTGCATTTGTTCACCGCGTTCCATCTGCTCATCCGGGCCGGGCTGGGTCTCCACGCTTTCGGGTACATGATCGTCTTCGTTGTCGATGGACACCGTGGGGTGGCGCTGCTTCCAGCGTGCATGATTGCGAGCGAGATTGGCAGCAATGCGAAAGAGATAAGTTGGAAACGGCGCAGACGGGTGATAGCGAGCGCGGCTTTGATACAGCTTCACAAACGTCTCCTGCGTGAGGTCAGTGGCAGCGGCGGCATTGCCGGTCATGCGCAGGAGAAATGCGGCCACTTTGTCCTTCCAGCGTTCCATCAGGCCGTTCAGCGCAAGATCATCACCCGCAGCGAGTCGCTGCATGGCGGCAATGTCGGCGTCGGGAGGCGTGTCAGACATGCAGATGAATCAGTGGGATGAATGGACTGACCCCAGCACATGGGGCAGCACGATCTTCAGGTACTTGTCCGCCTGCTCCGGCGCCATGCAGTCGGCTGTCTCATAGACATGCTTCAGCATCGCCTGCTGGCACTCCTGAGTGAGATCAGCGCGCTCATGCATGAGTTTCGTGACATCGGCCGTCACTGCACGGCTTCGAGAGGCAGCCTCCTGCAGTGCATGGTCTGAATGCTGGATGCGCATGCACAACTCCGCACATTTCGGCTGATAGGCCAGATGCAGTGCCTGCACCTTTTCAAATTGCGGGTCGGTGAGATGCAGGGAGGCGCGCAGCCACTGGAGTTCGGGCAGCAGGCTGCCGTTTTCGACTGGCATCTGCTCTGTCTGTACACAGTCGCATGGACGCAGCATCTGCTGCGAGCCAAAAAACATGCCAACCCCAAGGATGACAGCAACGATGAGGATGATCAGGCCGCGCTTCATGGCGACACCTCGTGGTCCATTTGCAGGAAGGGATTGATCGATTCCACATAAGCCAGCTCACCCCTCGCCGGGAAGGAATCGCGCTGTTGGATCAAACCAAAGCCGCCTCCTATCAGCATGCAGACGGCGATGGTGGCAAAAGCAGGCACAGGCCGTGCGAGCGTGCCCAGCCAGGCCTGCCAGAGCTGAGACAGGGCTGTGCGGAGAGAGGTGGCTTCTGCGGCCTCAATGCGCGCCCACACTTCCCGGGTGAAAGAACTGGGCAGTGAAACGGGTGCGGGGGATTCGCGCAGGCGCTGATGAAGCTGGTCGTCGTTCATGGAATCAAGGATGCTACGATGACTAACACCAGGGCCCGCCCAAACCCTTGCGGAAAGTGCACTAATTTTGTGATGGATTGCGAATGATGAGAATTACCGAGGGTTTCGGTCCGATGTGGTGTTTATCGGTTTGAATGCACACCCGCTTTACCATCCTCACCTGCCTCAGTTTGCTGACTGGAGCGCTGCCGTCTGCCATGGCAGCCACGGTGGAGTATGATCTGGAGATCGCGGAGCAGGTGCTGTCTCCAGCAGGCAAAGCCGTGAAGGCGCTGACCATCAACGGTACGATGCCTGGCCCGACGCTCCGATTTCGTGAGGGCGACACGGCGGTCATTCATGTGCACAACCGCCTGAAGCATGAGGAAACCTCCACCCATTGGCACGGCCTGCTGCTGCCAAATGAACAGGATGGCGTGCCCTATGTGACCACGCCGCCGATCAAGGCCGGGCAGACACACACCTTCACCTTCCCTCTGCGGCATGCGGGCACTTACTGGTTTCATTCGCACACCGGATTGCAGGAGCAGCGCGGGGTGTTTGGCAGCATCGTGGTGCTGCCACGTGGAGGAGAAGCCGAGCATGCGGATTTGGACCAAGTGATGGTGCTTTCCGACTGGACCAACGAAAACCCGCACGAGGTGCTGCGCAGTCTCAAGCGTGGCACGAACTGGTATCCGGTGAAAAAGGGCACGGCGCAGAGCATCGCTGGAGCCGTGCAAAAGGGCATGCTGAAGGAGTATCTGGCGCGCGAGCGCTCACGAATGCCGCCCATGGACATCTCGGACGTGGCCTATGATGCGTTCCTCATCAATGGTGTCCGTATATTCGAGGTTCCTGCCAAGGCCGGGCAAACCGTGCGCCTGCGCTTCATCAATGCCGGAGCGGCCACATATTTTTATCTGGAGTCAGCCACGGGCCCGCTGACCATCGTCGCCGCAGACGGCACTTCAGTGCAGCCCATGAAAGTGCAGCGGCTGCTCATGGGCATCGCAGAAACGTATGACGTGCTGCTTACCGTCCCGGCAAATGGTCGCTGGGAGCTGCGCGCCACGGCGCAGGATGGCTCCGGCAGCAGCAGCGCCTTCTTTGGCAACGGTGCTGAACATCCCGCTCCCACAGTGCCAAAACCGAATCTCTACAGCATGGATGACATGCTCATGGCCGCGCTGGACGACATGGATGCCGACAGCACTGCGGAGCCGCCGCCGCGCCCCATGGCACCTTACCGCCAGCTGCGCGCGGTGAAGCCCACCACGCTGCCTTCCGGCCTGCCAGTGCGCGAGCTGACGCTGCGCCTCACCGGCGACATGCAGCGCTACATCTGGTCCTTCAACGGCAAGACTATTGATGAGGACGGCGTCATCCCCGTGAAGCGCGGTGAAATCCTCCGCATGGAACTCGTGAACGATACGATGATGCATCACCCCATCCATTTGCACGGGCATTTCTTTCGCCTGCTCAATGGCCAGGGGGCGTGGTCACCGCTGAAGCACACCGTCGATGTGCCGCCCATGGGCCGACGCACCATCGAGTTTGAGGCCAATGAACAGGGCGACTGGATGTTCCACTGCCACATCCTCTATCACATGATGGAGGGCATGGCCCGCATCGTCAGTTATCAAAAGGAAACGCCGAAGCTGGGAGCTCCTACTCACCTCATGCCGCACATGCCTGCCATGGGAGAGCACGCCATGCCCATGCTCTACCCGTTTGCGGATTTCAATGTGCTCTCCCAGCTCTCCGACGGCACCGCCACGTTGATGAGCGGTCGCAATGCCCTGCGAGTGCCGTGGGAAATCGGCCGCAATCGTGAGCAGAACAAAACTGAATACGAAATCGACCTCCTCTACGAGCGCTACATCAATCCCAACTTCGGCGTCTTCACCGGCGCACGCCTCACTAATATCTCTGGCTCGGAGAACCGTGCGCTCGCCGGCTTCTGGTATCGGCTGCCCTATCTTTTCGTGCTCACCGCCAATGTGGGCAGCACCGGCGATTTCCGTTTCATCATTGGCAGAACCTTTCAGATCACCCCGCGCTTCAGCGTCAATGCCCGTGCTCAGTATGACACGCAGCAGATATGGGAGCTCGCCTTTGGCGCGGAGTACATGCTCACCAAGCGCCTGTCCCTTTCCACCGCCTATCATACTGATTATGGTTTCGGTGCCGGTCTTGGCTTCTGGTTTTAAGCCACCCTTCAAAAACAAAAACACACTCATGAAAACCAAACTCGCCATCCTTCTCCTGCTCACTTCCTTCGGCCTGCAGGCCGCCCCTGGAACAAAGTCCTACCCACTCAAGACCTGCCTCGTCAGCGGCAACACACTGGGCTCCATGGGCGATCCTGTGACGAAGGTCTACAACGGGCAGGAGATCAAATTCTGCTGCAAACCCTGCGTGAAAAAGTTTGAAGCCAATCAGGCCAAATATCTGGCCAAACTTTCCCGTTAATCCATCCGTACCACATCACCATGAAAGTCATCCTCGGTCTCCTCCTCGTCACCGCTCTTTGCAGCGTCAGTTTCCTGCACGCCGCCCCTGAAGGCATCCCTGCCTCCTACCCGCTCAAAACCTGCGCCGTCTCCGGCGAGGCTTTCGGCGGTGAGATGGGCAAGCCGGTCAAAGTCACCCACGAAGGCACGGACGTGTATCTTTGCTGCAAATCCTGCCTCAAGGACTTCAAGGCCGATCCCGCCAAGTATGTGAAGATGGTCAAGGACGCTGCCGCGAAGAAATAGCCGCAGCACCTCAGGCCAGTCTCAGGCACACCCATTCGCCGATGCCGCGTGCGTCCTGATCGGTCACGCTGGCATCGCTCTGGCATTCCTCCGCGCTGAATGCGCCGCGTGGAGCGATGCGTCCGCCTTTCCAGACGTGAGCACCGGAAGGATACGGGCCAACCTTGCGCGGATCACTCCACGTATGGATGCCGAGTGTCCGCGGATTGATTGCCGCAGCGATGTGCATGGGGCCGCTGTCCACGCTGATGCAAAACTTTGCCTGGCGCATGATCCAAATCAGTTCGGGCAGGGAGGTGCGCTGGCTCCAGTCATGAATATGGCTTCCGGTGGGTCGGGTCGGGTCGGACGTCATGCCGACGAGGACGACGGGATGCGGAGCCAAAGCATCGCAAAGCGCCTGCAGGGAGGAATTGGAGAGAGATTTGCCTTCCCCACGCGACCAAGGATGCACTGCGATGAAATCCGGCAGAGCCTCAGTCCAGCCGGCGGGCGCAGCGCCGGGAGCGAGCTCAAAGGCGATATCCTCTGGCTCGATGCGGATACCCAAGGCACGCGGCAGCTCGAGATAGCGGTCCACCGCATGGGCTCCGGCATTCACCGGAACGGTGTGGTTGTAAAAGAAACGGGAACCTTCGCGGGCATCCGAAAGGCCGATGACGATTTGCGATCCACGCCAGCTGCTGACGAGTCCGCTGCGCAGCAGGCCCTGAAAATCGAGCACGATCTCGGGTTCCTCACGTGGCAGCGTCATCCAGGTGCGGCGCCAGTTCCAGAAGCGCGCCAGACCTGTCAGACCGCGAAAAGTTTTGCGCGGGAAGGGGATCACTTCATCAAGCAGCGGACTGCCCTGCAGGATCGGCGTCCACTCGGTGTTGGCAAGCCAGCGGATTTTCAGCTGCGGATGCGCATCCCGCAGCGCTTTCACCGCAGGCAGAGTGTGGACGATGTCGCCCAAGGAACTCGGTTTGACGATGAGCGCGGAGCGGAAATCGCGCAGGCTGGGAAGCTGGCGCGTGGCGGCGCTCATTTGCCCAAGGCAAGACGGTCGGCCAGCAGAGAGGGAAGACCAGCGGCGCGGATTTTACCCTGCGCGGTTTCGATGTCGTATTCCAGCCGGCGGATCGAGATCGTCTGCGCCTGCACGTCGTAGATAGCGTAGGCGGCACGCCAGTCGCCGTCACGGGGCTGGCCGACACTGCCCACATTGACGAAGTATTTCACACCGCGCTGCAGCATGACGTCGGTGCCACGGGCGGCACGCACAGCGTCGTCCTTCTCAAAAATACGCGGCACATGCGTGTGGCCGTAGAAGCACACTTGGGTGAACTGGTAGCTGAAGCTGGCCATCGCATCAAAGCGGTTGGTCACGTAGCCCCAGTTGCCGGGAGAATCGAGTGTGGCGTGAACGATGGTGAAATCGCGCACCTGGCGCACCAGCTTCAGATCCCGCAGCCACTGGCGCTGCTCTTCGCTGAGCTGTTCACGCGTCCAGAGCAGGGCGTTCTGGGCCAGGGGGTTCAATTCTTCGAGGGAACTCTCGCTGGCGGCCCCTTCATCGTGATTGCCGCGCACCACCGGGCAGCCAAGATCCCGCACTGCCTGCAGGCATTCCACCGGGTTGGCTGCGTAGCCGACGATGTCGCCGAGGCAGACGTAATTGGCACAACCCTGTTCCTGAGCGTCCCACAGAACGGTCTGCAGGGCTTCAAGATTGGCGTGGATGTCTCCGAAAATGGCGAATTTCATCGTCTAAGGTTGGCGGCGATTGCTGCACCTTCGGGACATGAGCAGGGAAATCAAGCATTTCAGTATCAGAAACCTACCGTGAGGAAGGGAACCTGGTGTCTGCACCCCTGGCTGGAAAAGCAAACGGGGCGGATCACCTGATCCGTCCCGTCGCTTGATAGAGTCCAACAGCCAGAAGGAACCACTATTTGAAAGTTTTGACTGAACCGTTTCCGGTTCGTTGTCTGATGGTATTCTCCCACAGATCGAAAACGATGCGTCAGGCGCTCGTAAATGAGTTGTAAGGAGGGTGTGAGAACACCTTGGCGTTGGTGTTATTTCACGTTCGCCAGTCTTTCGTAATAGCGAAATTCCAAGCCTTCCGACTGACCCACGATTTCCTTGAACTGGAAAAGATGTTCGAAGGGGGGCAAGAGAACATCGCCCTCGTACGGTTCGGCGATCAAGGTCAGATACAGCCCGTCACACTGGGGCAGGAGTTCCTCAAACACGCGTGCCCCGCCGATGACAAAGACGGTTTCGGCTTCACCGCACACCTGCGGCAGTTCGGCGGCGCTGCGAATGACTGTGAGCCCTTCGCGTGGTGCCATCGTGTGGCTTAAAACAATGTTCTGGCGTCCGGGCAGCGGCCTGCCAATGGAGTTAAACGTCGCGCGCCCCATGAGGATGGGGTGACCGAGCGTCGTTCGCTTGAAGAACTTCAAATCCTCCGGGAAATGCCACGGCAGCTTGCCCTCGCGTCCGATGACGCGGTTGCTCGACATGGCGACAATGGCGATGAGGCGCGGCATGGCCGGAAGTTACCAGAGATCGACTGGCTGATTCGGTTCTGGGCGGATGATTTCAGTTTCAGGGATGCTTTCGTTGAAGCGGCGGGTGAACCACATCTGCGCGGGCTCTTCGCCATGGACGAGAAGGAGCTTCTTGGGCTTCACCTTCTCGATGTATTCGGCGATCTGCTCACGTGAAGCGTGGGCGCTTAGGTCAAAGCTCTCGATGCGGGCGTGCAGCGCCACGGCAGGCATGTCCTTGGCGAGTTTGATCATCGTGCCGGGCGTGGCATTGCGGATCTTGTAGCCGGGGGAATCGGGGTCGGTGTAGCCGACGAAGCAGACGGTGTTGCGCGGGTTATCGAGGAATTTCTGCGCAAAGGTATTAGAGACGGTATGCTCCGTCATCATGCCGCTGGAGAGCGCGTAAAGGGAGCGCGGGCTGGAAACGATTTCCTGCCGTTTCTTGCTCTTGCGTGGTACGAGCATCTTCATGTCGTCCAGCAGTCGGAAGCCGGGATAGCTGCGGCGGCTGCGGGAGGCGTAGTGATCATAGAGCACGGTGATCTTGGTGCTCAGACCGCCGATGTAGAGCGGCATCTCAGGGATGAGGCCTTCCTGGTGCAGTTCGTGCAGCATCAGCATGACCTCTTGCGTTTTGCCCAGGGCAAAGACGGGAATCATGACGGCGCCACCGGCTTCATGCGTTTCGCGGATCACGCCGGCGAGGCGTTCTTTTTCGCCTTTGCGGGAAAAACCTTCCGGGCGTGCATAATCGCCACGCGTCGTCTCGGCGATCATCACGTCAATGCCGCTGGTGGGGAAGTCGGCGGCGCGGCAGATTGTCTGCGCCTCGAAGTTCACGTCCCCGGTGTAAAACAGGGTGTTGCTGCCTTCACGGACCAAGACGCCTGTGGAACCGAGGATGTGACCGGCGTCGAACATCGTGGCCTCCAAGTTGGTGTCCGGGATCTCAAACGGGCGGTCGATGTCGCGGTAGATCCACTGGGCGCGGATGTCATCCAGTTCGCGGTGGGTGAAGAGGGGGTATTCCGTGATGCTTTCCTCCTCGCGCTGTTTTGTCATCACGTTGACGGAGTTGTGCAACATCGCTGACGCCAGCTCGCCGGTGATTTCGGTCATCAGCACGGGGGTGTTCGGCTGCTTGCGCTGCAGCACGGGCATGGAGCCGATGTGATCGTGATGCGCATGCGTGATGATCACTGCGTTGGCCGACTTGTGCGGCAGCGGTGCGAAATCCGGGAGGGCTTCGTAGCCTGCGCGTTTCGGGTGCATGCCGGCATCCAGCACGACGCGAGAATCTCCGGCTTCGAGGAGGTAGGAATTGGCGCCGATCTCACGCCGGCGGGTCAGGTTGCGAAAACGCATGCTATAATTTTTTGGGGGAGGGGAGGCGGACACTAGGGGCTTGCCAGTGTTCCACAAGGGCTAATTGAGGGGGCTGCCCCCATTGGCTCGCATGGAAGGTGCCTGCTATCTGGTTGCCGTCCGGCGTTCTTGTTTCACCTTTTGGCATCATGCTCACGCACCTGAAACAATTGCCGCTGAAGCCTGGGATTCTGATTTGCCTATGTCTGGCGGCGGGGGCGCTCCAATCCGCAGACCGCGTCTGGAAGGATGCCAGCGGCCAGAATGAGCTCCGGGCAGAACTGGTTCGTCGTACGGGCGACAATCTCCTGCTCAGGCGTGAAGACGGGACCATCATCACGGTGCCACTGGTGAGCCTGAGCCCGCAGGATCAGGAATTCATTGCTGGAACCCAGCAGGCAAATTCAAGCATGATGGGGGAGGTGGAAATTACCATAGACCTTCCAAAGCCAATGTTTATCAGCCCTCCGGTGGTGGAACTTCCCAATATCGAGTTATTTGACCCTTCGAAGCGTATCAAGAGTTTCAAGGCTCTCAAAGGCACGGTGAATGTCGCGAAGGGGAAAAAGGTCACTTCCTCTGATGAAGCTCCTATCATCGGCGATCTCGCGCTGATCACTGACGGGGATGCCGACGGCTCGGATGGGAACTTCGTCGAACTCATGCCTGGGAAGCAGTGGGTGCAGATTGATCTCGAAGCCACCCACACACTGCAAAAAATCGCGGTATGGCATTATCACAAGGCTGCCTACGCCTACCTCGACGTCATCATCCTGGCGTCGGACGATCCCGAGTTCAAAACCGGTGTCACCACCCTGTGGAATTCCGACCATGATGATTCCTCCAACATGGGAAAGGGCAAAGACCCCGCCTACATTGAAACCAACTATGGCCGCATCATTGAAGGCAAAGCTGCCAAGGCTCGTTACGTCCGCCTATGGAGCAATGGTAGCTCGGCCAACGAGATGAACCACTACATCGAGGTGCAGGTCTTTGCCGTCCCAGTCAAAAAGGCAGTCAGGTAAGAGTCTGCTTCCTGCGGCCGGCGATTCGCGCAAACACCGTCGATACGGCGATCAGGGCGGCAGGAATCGTCGGCGGACACCAGATCAAACTGGACTGAAAGGCGAGGAAGCAGATGACCAGTGCCGCGAAGATGCACAGCGTGCCGCGCAGGATGGCTTTGCTGCGCGGTACAAACAACACCAGCCAAAGCCCCGTCAGTCCGGCGGCCCCCCAGATGATCCACTGCGCCCAGGCAGGCAGCAGCCGCAGACGTGGCAGGGCGAGGACCTGAGCAAGCGCCTGGGCATGCAGGCGTGCCAGTCCGCTTTGCGCGTCATCATCGGTTCCAATGACGATCACCTTGTCCCCTGAGAGATTCGCCTTGTCCTGCGGAGACAGGGCATCGGCCAGTTCCGAGGTCATCAAATGGAGCGCATCCACCTCGTGAACGGGCTGTTTCGTGTTGATGACGAATTCACCGGCAGCCGAAAGAGGCACAAAAGCGCCGTTGGAGAGGTAAGCACCCGCTCCAGGACCCAGCAGCAGGCGCTGAGTGGCATACGGCGTCTGGGTGAAACGTGCCAGAGTCTGGGCCAGGACGGTGGGCAGCAGATGGCCGCTCTCCTGCATGGCATAAGCCAGTTTGTCGGCGTTCTTGGCATCAAGCGGCACAGCAATGCCGATCTCGGCCTGTCGGCGGAGCAGGTCATCCGGCGCAGCAATCAAGGCCCCCAAAGGCGGAACGGAGCCAATGTCCCCCTGCACCTTTTGAAAGGGGGGCAGGGAGCTTTCGAGACCGCCCAGAAATGCGGGTGCCTCACGGCTGGCGGCCAGCTGGGCCTCAACGCCCAGAACCGTGCTCGGAAAGGGCACTAAAGCCTGCGCTGCCTCATTCACAAACTCGGGCGAAGGGCGGCCCCAAAACAGTGTTTCAGGAACCACGACCACCGCTGGATTGTAGGCCTGCAAGCCCTTCAGAACCATCTGCCAGTCCAGCGGGCGCGGGGGCCAGCCGGCATATTCCGCCTTGTCAGCCACACGCATCTTCACCAGCACAACCGGCGAAGAGGTCACTGCATGATCATCGGCCGCGACAAAACGATCCCGCGCATTGGCCACGAGAAAGTCGAGGAACAACTCATCCACGCGCTGGAAACGCCCCGCCTGATGCTCACGATCCAACCAGCAGCCGAGGCTGCCGAGGAGGAGAACGAGGATCAGGGCACGGATCATGGCAGGCAGAGCCCGGCGGACCTCTCCCGGTTAAGGGGCTGGCGTCTCGGCCGGAGCCGGAATGTCAGTGGTTTCGCGCTTGTCGGCTGCAAACTTGAGGCGCTTGTGCTCGTCGTCAAAGGAGACCTTGACGATGTCGCCTTCGCGGATGTCTCCGCGAAGGAGATGCTCGGCCAGCGGGTCTTCGATGTTCTTCTCCACGGCACGGCGCATCGGACGCGCACCATACTGCGGATCAAAACCTTCCTTCATGAGGAACTCGCGGGCGCTGTCGTCCAGGGTGATGTGGATGTTCTTCTTCTTGAGGCGGACAACCACTTTGCTGACTTCGAGATCGACGATCTTGTTGAGCTGCTCCTTCTCGAGCATGCGGAAGATGACGATGTCGTCGAGGCGGTTGAGGAACTCAGGCTTGAAGAACTTCTTCGCAGCTTCGGTGATCTTGCCCTTGATGCCAGCGTTGTCGGCGGCGTCTTCCTGCATGGCCATGAAGCCCAGGCTGGTCTGGCGTTTGATCTGCTCCGCACCGATGTTGGAGGTGAGGATGACGATGGTGTTCCGGAAGTCGATCTTGCGGCCGAAGTTGTCGGTGACCTGGCCTTCTTCCAGAATCTGCAGCAGCAGATGCATGACATCCGGGTGCGCTTTTTCGACTTCGTCGAACAAGATCACGGAGTAAGGGCGACGGCGCACGGCTTCGGAAAGCTGGCCGCCTTCTTCATAACCGACGTATCCCGGAGGCGCACCGATCAGACGGCTGGCGGTGTGCTTCTCCATGTACTCGGACATGTCGATCTGGATCAGCGACTCGGCGGTGCCAAACATGAATTCGGCGAGGTTCTTCGCGAGGAAGGTCTTGCCGACACCGGTCGGGCCGAGGAAGAGGAAGGAGCCGATCGGACGACGCGGGTCCTTCAAGTCAGCGCGGGAACGGCGCAGGGCCTTGCTGATGGCGATGACGGCTTCGTCCTGCCCGATGACCTTGCCCTTGAGCTCGGTTTCCATCTTGAGCAGTTTCTCGGCTTCAGCCTGTTCCATGCGTTGCAGCGGAACTCCGGTCCACTTGGACACGACGGACATGATGTCCTCTTCGGTGACGTCAACGATGCGCTCCTGATTGTTGGTGCGCCAGGCTTCCAGCACGTCATCAAAACGCTTCTTCGCGTTCTTCTCACGGTCACGGAGGCTCGCGGCTTTTTCGAAATCCTGCTCCTTGATGGAACCTTCCTTCTCGACGCGGATCTCTTCGATCTCGGCTTCAATCACCTTGAGTTCGGGCGGGCGGGTCATGGCGGCGATGCGGGCTTTGGAGCCGGCCTCGTCCATGATGTCGATGGCCTTGTCAGGCAGGAAGCGGGAAGGCAGGTAGCGTGAGCTGAGATTCACCGCCGAGCGGAGCGCGTCTTCGCTGTACTTCGCCTTGTGGTGCATCTCGTATTTGCCACGCAGGCCGAAGAGAATGCGGATGGCGTCCTCAACGGAGGGCTCCTCGATCTTCACGCTCTGGAAGCGGCGTTCGAGCGCGGAGTCCTTCTCGATGTACTTGCGGTATTCATTCAGCGTGGTGGCGCCGACGCATTGCAGTTCACCACGGCTGAGCGCAGGTTTGATGATGTTGCTGGCATCCATCGCTCCTTCAGCGCCGCCTGCACCCACGATGGTGTGCAGCTCGTCGATGAAGAGAATCACGTTCTTGTTGCGGCGGATTTCATCCATGACCGCCTTGATGCGCTCTTCAAACTGGCCGCGATACTTCGTGCCGGCGACCATGAGTGCGAGGTCGAGGGTGATGACTTTCTTGTCGCGCAGGATTTCAGGAACGTTGCCGGCGGCAATTTCCTGGGCCAGGCCTTCGACGATGGCGGTCTTGCCGACACCGGCTTCACCGATGAGCACCGGGTTGTTCTTGGTGCGGCGGCAAAGGATCTGGATGACGCGGGCGATTTCTTCCGAACGACCGATGACGGGGTCCATTTCCCCCTTGATGGCGAGCTCAGTGAGGTCGCGACCGAAGGCTTTGAGCGCCGGGGTCTTCTCATTCTTCTTCTTGTCGCCGGAAGGCGTGTTACCCGTTGGATTGACGGGTTCGCTTTCCTCCTCTTCCTCTTCATTCTGGGAGGAGAAGTTAGGGTCGAGTTCCTTGAGGATCTCGCTGCGCGCCTTGTCGAGGTTCACATCGAGGTTGCGCAGCACCTGAGCGGCCACGCCTTCACCTTCGCGGAGGAGGCCGAGCAGGATGTGCTCCGTGCCGACGTAGCTGTGGTTGAGCGCCTTGGCTTCCTTCGAGGCCAGTGCGAGCACCTTCTTCACCCTCGGGGTGTAAGGAATGTTGCCGACCATCTTGGTCTCAGGGCCGGAGCCGACCTGTTGCTCCACCTGCATGCGCACGGTCTCGAGGTCGAGACCGAGCTTGGTCAAAACGTTGACTGCGACCCCCTGGCCGAGTTTGATCAGGCCAAGCAGGAGATGCTCCGTGCCGACGTAATTGTGGTTGAAACGGTCGGCTTCCTTGCGGGCAAGGGCCAGAACCTGTTGGGCGCGTGGAGTGAAATTATTCATCATTAGTAGGGGAGGTGGTGCCTCCATTGTTAGATTGTGATGGTGGAAAGCTACCCGGGCCGTCGATGGATTGCAACCGCGTGCGGGTTAAATCAGCGCGCATGCTGTCACGCTCTTCAGGGGACAATTCTCGCGCAGCATTGAGCTGCAGATGCGCAGGTTGAATTTCAAGCAGAAGCATGTCGATCAGGCTGCGGTCACAGTTCCCGACAAGGTCGAGATCTGCCCCGAGACGTAGCATGGAAAGCAGGTTCAGTGCCTCTTTGGAGGTAAGGATGTGCGCATACCTCAAAATGGCGAAGGCACGCCCGATCTGGTCCTGCAGCATCGTCTGGTGGTCCTCCTTGAGCTTGGCACGGGCTGTCACTTCAGAGCGGACTACTCCTTCGATGACTTTTTCGATCTGGGCGATGATTTCCGGCTCCGCCTCACCCAGCGTGTGCTGGTTGGAGATCTGGAAGAGGTTGCCCAGAGCTTCGGTGCCTTCGCCGTAGAGACCGCGCACGGCCAGACCGATTTTGCCAATGGCCTTGATCACCGGGTTGATCTGCTCGGTGAGCACCAGCGCCGGCAGATGCAGCATGACGGAGGCGCGCATGCCCGTACCGAGATTGGTGGGGCAGGCGGTGAGGTAGCCCAGTTTGGGGTCAAACGCATACGGCAGCAGGCCTTCCAGCTCCGTGTCCACACGGTCCACCACTTCAAAGGCGCTGGTGAGGTTGAGCCCCGGGCGGATGCCCTGGATGCGGAAGTGGTCCTCCTCATTGATCATGATGGAGATGCTCTGCTTGCGGTCCACGACCACGGCGCAGCCGGATGACCGTGCTGCATGCTCACGGCTGACGAGGTGGCGCTCCACCAGCACCTGTTTGCGGATCTTGCTGAGCTCAGTGTAGTCCTCACTGTAGCCGTCCCGCATTTCGGGCAGTTCTTCCACCACCGGGCGTGCACGTTCCAGCAGCTCGATGCGCTGGCGCTCCTGGCTGAAGCCGGGGAAGGGGTAGCCACGAAGATTGCGTGCCAGACGCACGCGCGAGGTCATGACCACGTCGGAGTGCGGCCCCGCGCCTTTCATCCAGTCGGCGGGGTTCTTGATCAAGGTGGCAAAACGCATCATGAGATTACGAAGTTGGACGGTGCAATAGAGATACGCGTTGAAAGATGAGGAAGGATCATTCCAGCTGAGACATCCTTCATTTGGAGGCCTTGGGCTGGAGATTTTCGATCTCGGATTTCAACTTGGCGGCGTCCTCGTAGCGCTCCTCCTTCACGGCCAGATCCAGCTCGGCGCGGAGCTTGGCAATGTCCGGTGGCGGCACGGGAGGAGTCGGCACCGGGGCCGGTGGAGGTGCTTCCTTCAAGGCTGAAGCTCGCTGCCTTGGGAGTATCTGAGGGGCTACAGCGCTGAGGTGGCTCGGGCGCTTGCCCACATGCCGGGTTCCCTTGTGCATGTTGCGCAGCAGCCCGTCCAATCCATCACGGAAGGCGGCATAACATTCCGGACAGCCCATGCGTCCGATCTTCTTCAGCTGGGAGGCCGTGAAGCCGCAGGCGTCACACACGATTTCCATCGTGTCCGACTCCGTTCGGTGGGAGGGGCTTAGAAATGCCTCCGCCAGACCGAAGCCGGTTTCCTCGGTCACGCCTTTGGCCTTGGAGCAGGTTTCACACAGATTCACCGTGGTCATCTGACCGTTGATGATCTGGGTGAGGAACACGGTGGCCTCATTTTCGCAAACGTCGCATTTCATGGATTTAGTCGTGCATGCTATCATGCCACACAAGTGATACGAACGGCAGCACGTACTGGGTATGACAGGTATTCGCGCCCGTCAACCAATGCCCTGAGCTGCCAGCCATTCGTTCAGCTCGGCCTGAAGCTGCGAATGCTTCACAAAGCTGTAATGAAATGTCCGAAAACCCAGGCGTTTCGCGGTGGCGATGTTGGCCTCCAGATCGTCGATGTAAAACGTGCGCGCGGGGTCCAGATCCAGCTGCGCGGCGGTCTTGAGGAAGATCTCATCTCCCGGCTTGGCGCAGCGGGCGGTGTGCGAGTACACTCCATCTTGGAAATGCTGGAAGATCCCAAACTCGCGCAGGAAGTAGCTTTTGTGCAGCTCGTTGGTGTTGGAGAGCAGGTGCATCGGCAGCTTTCCCTCCAGCGCGGAGAGCGTCGCGTGCATGGGCTCATTCTGGGCAAAGATTTCGCACCAGATGGCCGCGAATTCATCGGGCGAGCCTCGAAACCCCGTCCGCGCCATGCCCTGCCGCACGAACTCCGCATCATCCATGTCCCCCACCTCATACGGGCCTTTGATGTCATCGAACAATGTCAGCACCGTCTCCGCCGGATGGTCGCATTGCTGCGCCAGCCGCCGGGCGGCGATGCTGAAATCGAAATCGATGAGGACTTTGCCAATGTCGGAAAGAATAACGGGCTGGGGCATGGCTTTCCTATGCACGCAGGTCTCGCGTGTGCCAGATGAATTCGTGCTGAGAATGACGGGGCGGATTACTTCATCAGCTCAGCGAGCTTTGGACCAATTGCGTCAGCCCAGATCTGATAGCCGGCAGGGGAGAGGTGAAGGAAGTCTGGCATGATCTCCTTGGTCAGGCTGCCGTCGGGCTGCATGAACTTGTCGCCGATGTCGAGGAAGAAGACATTCTTGCCGTCGTCGAGTTTGGCGATGATGGAGTTGACCACCTTCAGTTTGTCGCGGCCTGGATTCGGACTGGCTTTTTCGCCACGTGGGAAAACCGCGAGCAGAAGGATCTTCGCCTGCGGCTGTTTGGCGCGGATGGTTTCGACAATGACAGTGACGCCTTTGGCGATGCCTTCGGCGGAATCCGATCCGGAGTTGTTTGTGCCGATCATGAGCACCACGGCCTTCGGTTTGATGACCTCAAGTTCGCCATTCTGGATGCGCCACAGCACATGCTGTGTGCGGTCGCCGCCGATGCCGAAATTTGCAGGGGTGTAGCCGGCGAAGGCCTTTGCCCAGACTTCCTTGCCAGCGCCTGCCCAGCCAGCGGTGATCGAGTCGCCCAGGAACACGAGCTGCGCTTTGCCTTCCTTGGCGATGTTCACGAACTTCTCATGCGAAGCGATGAAGCCGGGGTTGATCTTGCCATCTTTGCCATACTTCTCCGCAGGCACATCCGGTGGTTGCGGGGGCATGACAACCGCCGGAGCGGCTGGCTTGACGGCAGGAGCCGGGGTCTGTGCCCGGAGGGCGGTGGTGGCAAGCAGGAGCAGGGACAATGCGAGTGATGTAATTTTCATGCATGCGCATTGTGGCGGGCTGCTCGCGGGCAGGCAATCCGAAAGAGCATCTGGTGCCATTCGTTTAGCTAATCCCAGCGGCGTCAGCCTTTTCCCGGCCCCTGCACCGCTCCTTCCTGGCTGCCAACGTTTTTCCTTCACTGGGATTGACGCGATCTGCCGGTTCTGACTAGCATGACCGGGAATCCCCTAAATTCAACCAACCACAACCACACAATATTATGCCAAGCAATCATGGTGTCGCCTACATGGGTACCGGTAAGGTAGAGGTTCAGAGCATTGATTTCCCGAAACTGGAATTGCGCGAACAAAAGCGCAAATGCCATCACGGAGTCATCCTTAAAGTCGTCAGCACCAACATCTGCGGTTCCGACCAGCACATGGTGCGCGGTCGTACCACCGCACAGAAGGGGCTGATCCTCGGCCATGAAATCACTGGTGAAGTCATCGAGACGGGGCGCGATGTGGAGTTCATCAAGAAAGGGGACATCGTCAGCGTGCCTTTCAACATCGCCTGCGGACGTTGCGCCAACTGCAAAGAAGGCAAGACCGGCATCTGTCTGAATGTGAATCCTGCCCGTCCTGGCGCGGCTTATGGCTACGTGGACATGGGCGGCTGGGTCGGTGGGCAGGCGGAATACGTCATGGTGCCCTACGCTGACTTCAATCTCCTGAAGTTCCCGGATCGCGATCAGGCGCTGGCCAAGATCAAAGACCTCACCCTGCTTTCGGACATTTTCCCCACCGGCTATCACGGTGCCGTCTCCGCAGGAGTGGGCCCGGGTGCGACGGTCTACATCGCTGGTGCCGGCCCTGTCGGCCTCGCCTGTGCGGCTTCCTGTCATCTGCTCGGCGCCGCTGTCGTCATCGTCGGTGATTTGAACAAGGAGCGTCTGGCCCAGGCCCGCCGCTTCGGTTGTGAAACCGTGGACGTTTCCCTCTCTGCTTCCATTCAGGATCAGATCGAAAACATCCTCGGCGTGCCTGAAGTGGACTGCTCGGTGGATTGCGTCGGCTTTGAAGCCCGTGGCTGCGGCCATGACCACAGCAAGGAAGTGCCTGCTCAGGTGCTCAACAGCGTCATGGAACTCACCAAGGCGGGCGGTGCCATCGGCATTCCCGGCCTCTACGTCACGGGTGATCCAGGCGCGGTCGATGAAGCTGCCAAAGTGGGCAGTCTTTCCATCCGCATCGGTCTCGGCTGGGCCAAGAGCCACACCTTCGTCACCGGCCAGTGCCCGGTCATGAAGTACCATCGCCGCCTCATGATGGCCATCCTTCACGACAAGATCAAAATCGCCAAGGCGACCAATGTCCAGGTGATCTCCCTGAAGGGTGCTCCCAAAGGCTACGTGGACTTCGACAAGGGCGCTGCCCGCAAGTACGTCATCGACCCTCACGGCATGATCAAAGCCTGATAGGTTTTTGAGAGTTAGGTTGGAAAGCCCTCCTGCTGCGAAGCGGGGGGGCTTTTTTCTGGAGTACGACAGACACTCCTGTCTGTCGATCAGCGTTCACAAATTGTCCCAGACCGACAGACAAGAGTGTCTGTCGTACTTTTTACAGCGTCTGAATAAACCGGTCCGCCTCAGCAATGGAGCGGTTCATCTGGTCGAGCAGTCGCTGGATGTCGCTTTGGATGTTGTCCGCCGTACCACGCAGCGAGCCAATGGCTGCGGCGTTCAGATTATGCTTCAAATAAAGCACCTGATCGTGAAACTGGCGCAGCACGGGCTCCATCGTGGCTTCGGCCGAGTGCAGGGAACGTGAAAGGGGCTCAAACCGGCTGCGAGTGTCCGCCAGCTTGCGGCGGCTGTCGGCCGCCAGAGAGGCGTTTTCATACTGGCGGATCTCGCTCTCCCATTCGCGGAAGAGATCCCGCGCCACCGTGTCCACCTCGCGGATCTGGCCGCGTACCCGAGTTGCCTGGGCTTCGCAGTCTTCATATTCGCCTTTAAAGCGGTTGTACGCAGACTCGAGATTGCCGCCGTTGTAGTTGGTCAGCTTTTTGAGCTGGGTGAGTGCATCTTGAAACTGCTCACCCGCATCTTTTTGCTCGCCACGAGCCTTCTTGACCGCGCTCTTGAGCAGGTCACGCTTCTCGTAGCCCAGCTTTTCCCAGGCGGCGTAATAAACGGTGTTGCAGGCAGCGAGTGAAACCGCCAGCCCAAGGAGGAAAAGCCGGGAACGCATGCAGAATCAGCCCACGAATTTCAAGGTGCCCACCTGACCTGCGGCCATGGCGGCGTGCTGCGCGTCGGTGCAGGCGGAATCGATCGGTGCATCGGCCGGAGCTTCGTTCTTTTCGAGCAGGCCGTTGTCATTCATCCAGGCTTCCACTTCAGCGCCGCTGATGTCGGCCAGCATGGTGCCGTTGATTTCCACGCAGGGGGACAGCGGCTGGCCGCTCTTCTGTTCCATTTCCCAGCGGAAGGCCGGATTTTTGATGATGTCCTTCTCTTCGAAAGCGAGATCGTATTTGCGGAAGATGGCACGGACGCCTTCGCTCCAGCCACAGTAGGTTTTCAGGTAGGCGGTGATTTTGGGTGTTTGCATAGCGCGTTGGGTTACGCCTTCAGCCTAGCGGACGATGCAGCGAATGCAAATGGGCTGTCGTGGTCGCAGGTGGGCGGAAAATCTCTGTAAAATTCTCAGTGACGGGAATTCAAGAAACCAGTTCAATTGCGTCCTAAACAACCTTCTGATTATGAAAGAACGCAATGCTCTGGCCCTTCCCGGCATCCTCGTCATTTTTGCGGCCCTTGGTCTTGTGGCCATCAGCTTTTACCAATTCCCTCAGTACATCCCACTGCTGACAGTTCCAGCGGCCATCATCGGGTTCTTGCTGCTGAAGGGTTTCGTCATCGTTTCTCCCAATGAAGCCGTGGTGCTCACTTTCTTTGGCAAGTACACCGGCAGCCTCGTTCACAACGGGTTCTGGTGGATCAACCCCTTCGCCGGCAGGCAGAAGATCTCCCTCAAAATCGCCAACTTCCAAAGCGAGCAGCTCAAGGTCAACGATGCTCATGGCAATCCGATTGAAATCGCAGCGGTGATCGTCTGGCGTGTGGTGGACTCGGCCAAGGCGACCTTTGCCGTCGAGAACTGCAATAACTTCGTTCGTCTGCAGGGGGAGACGGCACTGCGCCACCTCTCCAATCTTTTCCCCTATGAGCCGCACACGCCCGGGGAAATCGCCCTCCGCAGCCACCCTGTGGACATCGCACGCCAGTTGCGTGCGGAACTTGAGGAACGCACCAGTCTGGCGGGCATTGAGATTTTGGAGGCCCAGCTTAGCCATCTGGCCTACAGCCCGGAAATTGCCCAGGCCATGCTGCGCCGCCAGCAGGCACAGGCGGTTCTCGCCGCGCGCCAGATCATCGTGGATGGCGCCATCGGCATGGTCGAAATGGCGCTGCGCAAGCTTGAAACCGACGGCATCGTGCAGCTCGACGCAGCCTCCAAATCCACCATGGTGAACAATCTGCTCGTCACGCTCGTCTCCGAACATCACATCCAGCCCGTGCTCTCGACAGCGCCAATGAAAAGCTGAGGGGGGCGGCTCCTTACAAGGTCATGCTGCTGACCGGCGCTTCCCGCCAAGTGTCTGCCTCGTTGATCACGAGGTGAAGAGTCGTCATCACAGTCTGGGCCGTGTAAGGTTTGGGCAGGAAGTGCCTGACACCCATCTCGGCCACTTTGGCCGGCCCGCCCAGGTGGGCGACACCGCTGGCCGCGATGATTTTCACATCGGGATTGATGCGCTGGAGCATCTGAATGGTGGCCGGGCCATCCATGACTGGCATCATCATGTCCGTCAGCACCACGGCGATTTCCGCGTTGTGCTGGGTATAAAGCGCCACTGCCTCAGCCCCATTGGCGGCCACCAGGGTGCGGTAGTCCAGCGCCTCGAGGGTCTGCCGCGTGGTGGTGCGGATGGCCTCCTCATCATCCACGATCAGAATCAGCTCGCCTTTGCCAAGCGGCATCGGTGGTTCCTCCTTGAGTGGGGATTTGATGCAGCTGCCTGTATTGGGAACGGCTGGCAGCCAGATGGTGAAGGCGGTTTCCTTGGTGGGTTCGCTGGTGACCGTGACGAAGCCACCATGGCTCTTGGTGATGCTCAGCACCGTGGACAGGCCGAGCCCCGTGCCCTTGCCGATCTCCTTGGTGGTGAAGAAGGGGTCGAAAATCTTGTCCAAGACCTCCGGGGGAATGCCGCTGCCGGTGTCACTCACGCTGATCGTGACATAGGGGCCGGGTTTGGCATCCATTTGCAAGGCTGCTGCGGCCTCGTCCATGACGGAACAGCCGGCAGCGATGGTCAGTGTTCCGCCGTCGGGCATGGCATCACGCGCATTCACGCACAGATTGAGCAGAATTTGATGCAGCTGCGTGGGATCCCCCAGAAATGAAGGCAGTTCGTCAGGCAGTTTGCTGAAACAGCAGATGTTCTTGGGGAAGGTGTCCTGAACGAAGTGCTGGATGTCCTTGATGAGAGGGCCGGCGCGCAATTCCGTCCGTCTGCCCTCCACTCCGCGCGCAAACGTGAGGATCTGCCGCACCAGATCCGCCCCGCGCCTGGCACTGCTTTCAATGTTGCCCAGGATGGAGAGTGTGCGTTCGTTCGTATGGGTGAGTCGCAGCAGCTCGATCGACATGATGATCGGCGTGAGCACATTGTTAAGGTCATGGGCGATGCCGCCTGCCAGCGTGCCCACACTTTCGATCCGCTGTGCGCGCAGGAACTGCTGCTCCAGCTTCTTCTTCTCAGTGATGTCGGTCACGATGCCGAGGAAGCCGGTGATCTCTCCCTCCTCGTCCAGCATGGCTGTGATATTCAGGGAGACGGAGACGCGGCTGCCATCTTTCCGCACGTAGGTGCATTCCCGTTCTCTCAGGATGCCGCATTTGACATGGGCCACGAACACCTCAAATCCCGGTGCAATGGTCATTCCTGTTTCGCGCGAGACCTCGGCGGCCATGCGCTCCATGTCGGACGCATCATGGAACAGTTCCGGTGTCAGGCTGCCGACAACCTCCTGCCGTAAATACCCGGTGAGCTTTTCTGCTCCGCAGTTGAACGTGGCGATCAGTCCCTTCGTGTTGGTGCTGATGATGCCGCAGGCGGCGCTCTCCAGCACGCCATTCTGCAGATACGTCAGTTCCTGGAGTTTCACACTGGTGTCGATCAGCCGCTCCATGGTGGAGATCTGTCCGCGCGTCAGCAGCAGGGCTGTCATCAAGGCGATGCCTCCTGTCACTCCGATCTGCAACCAGTCCAGCAGCCGGATATGCTCGTTGATGTCCGCATTGACCTGAAGAATTTTTTGGGCGGCCTGATCCAGGGAACCTGCCAGAGCGTCGCAGTCTTCGGTCAGCAATTCTCCCATGCCCCTCAGCAGAGTGGGGGTGGCGTCGGTGCGGGGATAGAGCCTCCTCATCAGCTTGGCTGCCTTTAAATAGCTTCCATGGGCCTCCTCCAGCTTTTGCAGGATGCTGGCCAGCTGGTTCCCTGTGGCGTGCTTCACCAGCTTGCCAGAATGGAGGGTTTCCTCGCAGGTGTTCATGAGGCCCCAGACGAGATCTATGCGTCCCAGATAGTAAGTCTGCAGCGGTGCGGTGCTGCTCTCCGCCTGAAGCATCAGTCGGCTGAGTGTCTGGCTGTCTGCACGCTGCCTCCCCAGCAAATTGACCGCGTTCACCGTCGCGGTACGTTCTTTTTCCAGAGTGGCTCCGATGTTTTCAAACACGATAAAGCTGACCAGCAGAAGCAGTGCAGACCCCCCGAAGATGAGCCAAAGACGCCTGAAAAAATGCCGCAAATTGGGCAGCTCCTGGCGCGCCGGCAGGGAGAATACAGGCTTCTTTAAAAAATGGGTCACGCTCATTGCGCGAGACCATAGGTGAATGGCCACGGCCATCCCTTGGCAGTTGGTTCAAAAGAACCTAAGCCTTTGCCTCTAAGTCCGGAATGGATTGGAGAGCTTTGTTAAATGCAGGAAATTACTTCCACCCGAGATTCTGTTTCAAAAATTCAAATGTCCCAACTCCGTGGATGGTGTGAGGGCCGTCGAAGTGCTCGATGGTCGTGCGGTCACCGATGAGGAGCTTGTTGTAAAGCCGGCGCACCTTGGCGAACTCGTAGTTCACCCATTCATCCACGCCCACACCGTCGTTGTGACCGCGCTCGACCATAAAGGGCCTCGGCGCGATGAGGGCTGCCATTTCCGCATAGTTGAAAGTGCGGCCCATGTTCCACTCCCAGATTTCATACTCATGGGTGTGGATGTAGCTCATGGGCATGTCAGTGCTCACGCACTTGCGCACCCATTCATTGAAGTCGCCGCTGCAGATGCTCAGGCAGTAATCCGTCAGCACGGCAGGCGTGCGCATGGCGGATTTTCCACCGTAGCTCAGGCCGTAGAAGGCGATCTTGCCCGGCTGCGTGAACGGCTGCGCCTTCAGCCACTCCAGAATGCGCTGGTGCTGGCCATTAATGACGCTGTAGAGCGTGAGGCCCAGCGGATTGAGCTTCCGCTGCAGCGTGCGAAACGCATCTTTGCCACGGTAGGGATTGTGCGGAGCAAAGGTGATGAAGCCCTGCTCAGCCAGACGCAGCGTGAAAGCCTTGTAGGCTCCGTAGGCGCGGTTGGTCTCATCCGTGGTGATGGTGTCTTCCGGCAGTCCTTCCAGACCATGCTGGCAGACGACGACGGGGCGCTTCTCGCCGGGCTTGAGATCCTTGGGCATGCACAGCCATCCCCAGGCAAAGACATCGTCCCACACATCCATCGTCACCTCATAGATCTTGACCTTGTCAGTCTCACGCACAAAGCGGCTTTTGGCATTCGCTGGCAGGCTCGGATCTGGCAGGCGGCCGATGACTTCATTCCAAAAGCGGTCACGCTCACCGGCGGTATGCTTTTCAAACTCCGCCAGGGTTTTGAGTGGCAGCTTGTCCCAGAATTGTGTTTTGCGCTCCATTTCGGTGCTGACGAGCAGACGTTGCGTGAATGTCTCCAGTTCGCGCACCATGCGCTTCTGGCGCGTGACATCCACTCGGGCATGCTGCTCGTTTTTCTGTGGCATGATCGGCTCGATCCGTTTCACGAGCTGTTCGGCAACTTCTGAGGGCAGCAGATGGGTGACCACATCCTTCAGGCCATGCTCCTCCGTGGCCAGCATCAGCCAGTCACCGGGCACGAGTGCCTTGGCGCGGGCGACCTCGGCCTTGACGGCTTCGAGTGTCGGTTTGCTGATCTTGCCAGGGGCTGCGATTTCACGTTCGCCCGGCTTTGCCTTCGGCGGGCCCTGCACATTCGGGAAGCCGAGGTTTTGCACCACCAGGGGGCGTGGCCCGATGAGGGAGGCCACTTCGGCATCGCCAAAGTCACGCAGCAGGTTGAAGACATTGCGGTAGATCGGCTCGGCCCAAACGCCTTCACGCGGCTCAAAACAGCCCCACACATAGACAGAGCTGATGCGCTCGTCGATGGCTCCGGAGTACATGGCGATCAGGCCGCCTTCACCGAGTCCGGCTAGAAGCAGCGGCAGCTTCGTCTGCGTGCCGAAGTAATCGACGAGGGAGAGCATCTTCTGCACTTCGTAACCGATGATGTGACGTCCCAGCTCATACGACTGGCGGTAGATCCACTCACGGTGCGGCACGTTCGTCTTAACGCCAAACTTGTCATTGGTGCTGAACTCGCTGCTGCGGCTGATAAGCGCAGGGATGACGATCTCGCAGCCGCTATAGGCCAGCATGGCGTCATTCGCCAGCTTCTCGGGATCAGTATCCGCATCCGGGATGTAGATCACCCGCGCTACTGGCTTGTCTTTCGGCTGAATCAGGATGCCCTCTCCATGCACGCCGTCAAACACTGGCCAGCGCACCCGCAGGATGCGTGCGGTGTCGGTTTCCGCCAGGAGCGCCGGATTGTTTGTATCACCCACGAGTTCGAGCGCCGTGATAGGCAGGCGCTCGTCCACCGCACCGATGATGGCCTTCAATTTTTCGCGGGTCGGCTTGCGGCCTGTTTTCGACTGGTCGATGAGCCGCAGCGCCATTTTGTCGATCCCCGCCACCATGGTGGCGGAGAAATCGGGATTCGGCTCCAGCGGCTGGGTGCCTGGCAGCACCTGAGCCTGCAATGAGGTGGCAATGAGTAGCGGGAGGAGAGGGCGGATCATGAGAGATCAAACGCCCGCCGGACCTGCCGCCTGTCATGGCTTCTTCTGCTCAAACAGCCAGCTCCAGAACTCTGGGTTGGCATAAGTTTGAGTCCACGAATCATGACCGACGCCGGGGTAGATGGTGAATTTGACCGGCGCGTCGATCTTTTTCAGAGCATCATAAATCTTCTGGCTGTTCTCGATCGGAACCGCGCCGTCCTTGTCGCCATGGAAGATCCAGCAGGGCATGCTCTTGAGACGCTGCGCCGTCACCCAGCGCACACCAGCACCGCCACAGATGGGCGCGATGGCGGCATAGGTCTCAGGATACTCAAAAGCGGTTTCCCAGGTGCCGAAGCCGCCCATGCTGATGCCAGTTAGATAAACGCGCTTGGGATCGACACGCAGCGTTTTGACCAAGTGTTCGGTGACCGCCTGGACACTGTGCGGATTCCACAGGTTGTTGGGTTCGCATTGCAGGCTGGCGATGATGGCGGGAAATTTCTGCCCGGCAGCCAGCAGCTTCGGCGGTCCGTGTTTTTTGATCAGTTCAAGATCGGTGCCCCGTTCACCTGAACCGTGGAGGAAGACCACCAGAGGCCATTTTTTATCCTTGTTGTCTGTGTAGCCCTCCGGCTTGCTCAGGAGGTAGCGGTAGTTGACCTTGATGACAAAATCACCGCTGTATGAAGCCGGTGTTTGTGTGTCTGCGAGAAGTACGGACGAGGTGGCAAGAATGAAGAAGGCGGCAAGTTTGACCATGAGAATACAACGTCACCCAAGATGGACGCCTTGCCACTCAGATCACTGCGGCCTCATCTTTCCCGTGCCGGGCAGGGCGCTCAGGAAGAAATAACGGGGCGAGCGCAGCAGATCGCCGACTTCACGAATGGCCATGCAAAAAAGCAGTTCATCAAGCCGACCACCAGCTTGCGGATGATTTTTGAGATAACCATCCAGGAAACGGCGCAGACGCTTGTTGGCGTTGAACTCCAGCGGCACGCTGCCGAGGTTCAGCAGCAGCAGGATGACGATGACGCCGGCGGTGACGAAAATGGCGTTCTTCGCTATGAGAATGCGGGCGATCATCAATCCCACGATGGCGAAGACGGCGGCCATGGGAAGGTAGCGGCTCATGCGGATGCAGCTCTGTCTCCACTTAAGTTCGCTGAGAGCCTCTCCTGTCTGCAGCGCATGCGCCGCCTCATGCAGGGCGATGGCCCAAGCGGACAAAGTCGTGCCCTCGGCGACATCCCGTCTCAGAAACAGCCGGCGGCGGGTCGGATCGAAGTAATCGGTCACAACAGCGTTGTGCTCGACGATCTGCACGTCATCCACGCCTTCGGATTTTAAAAACATGAGGGCGATCTCGCTGCCCGTATGCGCGGTGGGGGCATTCGCCCGAAAGCCTTTGAGCATCATCGACTCATGGCGTGCCTGAGCCCAGCGGGCAACGGCGAGGCCGAGGAAAAGAGCAGCGACAATGAGAATGAAGACCATGAGAGGAAGCGGGGATCACCCTCGCAGCAATACGGGTGCTGGCAAACCATCCATGCGTTGATCTTGCGCCGGGGCGGGAGGCATGATTGCATGGCTGCATGATTCGTTTTGTTATCTTGTGCCTGCTTGCAGCAGGTTTTTCCCATGCTGAAGACATTCTTGGCCAAGGGGAGTTTCGTTATCGGGTGGTGCCTGGCTGGGGACGTGAGGCGCTTGCGCAGGTGAACGTCAAAAATGGTCACGCAGTGAACATTGATGCAAATGGACGCTTGTTGTTTCTGACGGATGACGTCAGGAACAATGTGGTTGTGCTCGATCCGAAAACGGGGGCCTTGATCAAGCACTGGACGGCGCGCATGCCGGGAGCGCATGGGATGAGTCTGGTGCGTGAAGGGGAGCGCGAGGTGCTCTTCATCACAGACACGCAGCTCCATGAGGTGCGCAAATTGACGCTGGATGGCGAAGAACTGGCGCATTTTGCATGGCCGGAGCAGGCGAAGCTGCATGCGAGCGCGAATGAGTACCGGCCCTCGAAAACGATTCATTTCGCGAACGGGGAGTTCTTCGTGTTCGACGGTTACGGGAAGGACTACATTTTTCACTACAAACCGGATGGCTCGCTGCTGCGCTCGTGGGGTGGAAATCTGGGGGAAGGGGAGAACCAACTGAAGCATTGGGGGCCGCATGGCGGCGGAATTGATGTGTCGGATTCCGCAAAAACACGGGTGATTATCGCCATGAGCGACCAGCAGGAGATCAAACGTTTTACGGCAGACGGGCAGTTCATCGACAAAATCGCCATGCCCGGCGGGAATCCGAGGGACATCGTATTTTGGGGGGAGAATGTGATTGTGCCGCATCTGGGTGATCAGTGGCCGAAGGACAAGAACTCCCCCGGCTTCATTTCCATTGTGGACCGGGAGTATCGGATCGTGTCCAACATAGGTGCACCAGCGGCTGTTTATGTGGATGGGGTATTGCAGCCAATGCAGAGCGATCACAAGACCTTCATTCATCCTCATGGCGTGGCTGTGGATGCCGAGGGAAACCTTTACGTGGCGCAGTTTGCTTCGCCGGCGGCACCCCTGCTGAAACTGGAGCGCATCAAGTGAGTGCAACTTTTGGCTGGCAGACGGGTTATTAGCCTCAATGAAGACTGAGACCAGCTATCAAGTTGCCAACAGGGTGCAGCGGCGGAAAATGACCGCCATGCGACCTCTGGTCTTCCTATTTACCCTCGCCACGGCTGCTCTCGCTCAGTCGGAAGGTGACAAACCAATGCCGCCGCCACCTCCGCCCAAACCTGGCGACGGCCCGCCGCCGTATCGTGAAGGAGAACATCGAGGACCTCCGGGCATGGGCAGACCCCGTGGGTTTGACGGCTTTGAAAAACTCTCTGAAGTCGAGAAGCAGAAGGTGCGGGCCGCTTTCGAAAAGGCCTGGCAGCGTCCCGAGGTGATCGAATCGCGGGACAGAGCACTGCGGGCGAATGAGGAGATGCGCAACACGCTGCACAACGCCCTGAAGGAAATTGATCCTGAAGTCGTGGGCATCCTGGAAAAGATCAAACCGCAGTTTCCGATGGATCAGCGTGGCCTGCCAGAGATGCCGAAGCCGGATTCGCCCAATTTCGCCCACATGGCGGCCATCCGACTCGGGGCTGAATTGCAATCCATCTCACGGCCTGAGCGTCGTGATGAGACGCGGGTTTTCCATGAGCGGCTGCTGCAGCTGCCGCGTGTCAAAGAAGCCCTGGCGAGGCTGGATACACTGCCTACTGCAGAGCGCATGGAGGCCTTCAAAAAATTCCGCGACATCTACCGCGAGGCTGCGGGTCAGGAATTCATGAAATTTCGTGAGCGGGGAGGAGAGCCCAAGGACGGGTTCCGCCGTCCGCCACCGGAGCAGGACAAGCCTGCTCCTCCTCCCGGGCAGCCGAAGCCGTAAAACGGATCAATCTCCGCCGCCCGCTTCCTTGCGGCTGTTGCCAAAGGCGTCTTTGACGGCAGCCACGGCATAGTCGCGGTTGAGCTTGGTGATCCAGCGGACGCTGATCTCCTTGGGGCAGGCGGCTTCGCACTCGTATTGATTGGTGCAGTTGCCGAAGCCTTCTTTGTCCATCTGGCGGACCATGCCGAGGGTGCGGCGGTCTTTTTCAGGCTGGCCTTGGGGCAGGGAATTGAGCTGGCCGGCTTTCGCGGAGACGAAGAGCATGGCGCTGGCGTTTTTACAGGCGGCCACGCAGGCACCGCAGCCGATGCACTCGGCTGCGTCCATGGCGGAATCAGCGACTTCCTTGCCGATGGGCAGGGCATTGGCGTCCTGCGGCGCACCTGTGCGCACGCTGACGAAACCGCCGGCCTGCTGGATGCGGTCAAAGGCGCTGCGGTCGATCATGAGATCCTTCAGGACCGGGAAGGCACGTGCGCGGAAAGGCTCGACCCAGATGGTGTCTCCGCTGCGGAACTTGCGCATGTGAAGCTGGCAGGTCGTGGTGGCTTTTTCAGGGCCGTGTGGAACGCCGTTGATCTGCATGGAGCACATGCCGCAGATGCCTTCACGGCAGTCGTGGTCAAAGGCCACGGGATCTTCGCCCTTGGAGATGAGGCGCTCGTTGACGATGTCCATCATCTCCAGGAAGGAGGCATGATCGGGAATGTCCGGGGCGTCGATGTCCTGGAAATGACCGGGTTGCGAGCCGTTCTGACGCCAGACTTTGAGGTGCAGATTGAGTTGAGACATGGGAACTTGGTTTGATGAAAAATTAAGCGGCGAGGGCGATTTCCTGGCTGATCTGGGCCAGATTGAGGTGAATCCAGCGCGTTTCGCCAACGTAATGGTCGAGCGCTTCAGTGGCGCGGGTTTGGAGTTGATCCGTGGTGAAATAACGCTGGCGGGCCAGTGCGAGAATGTCAGCCTGATCGTTCGGTGAAAACCTGGAGAGTTTCGAGACAGCCAGATCGACCGGACAGAAGACGAGCAGATGAATCAGCCGGTGCTCATTGCCCATCCCCTCCCATTCAACGCAGCACTCGCGATGATCGGGATGCAGGAGAGCGAAGGTGTCGTTGTAAGTGGTGTCGAAGTAGATGCAGGACGGCTTTCCCGTTTCACGCATGTAGTCGATGACCAGCTTTTCAAATGGGAGGATCAGCCGTCGGGAGAAAGTGGCGTCCACGTCATCCGTGTAACGTGTGCCGCAGTAGTAGTGAACGGCCATGCCTCCTGCGAGATACATCTGAACGGGCTCTCCGGCGTATCCGCTGTCGCGCAGGAATCCGTCTATACGATCCATCATTTCGCCCATGGCGCGGGTGAGTTCTGGGTGCAGACTATGCATGGCCGAGCCTCCTTTTGAGCGAGTTGGCGAATCGAGGAGTGTCGAAGCGGAGAGAACGAGCGAGTACACCAAAGGTGGTCTCGGCACCATTGAGCAATTTGCGAGCAGCGTTTCGGAGGTCTTGCTGATGCCCGAACCAGTCCACGCCTGCCAGGAAGAGGCAGACGGCGGCCATCTCTTTTTTTTCGATGGGGGCGAAGCTGGTCCACGCGTCTTCGTGGAACTCCCCGCGCTGGGTGGCGCAGAAATGGAGGAGTTCGGACTCAGATTCGCGGGTCATGACGGCAGGAAACCACTATTTGTAGCTGCGGACGGCGAGGTGGACTTCTTCGAAGGTCAGCGGCTCCTTGTTGAGGATGGGCTGGCTTAGATTGCCGGTGTATTCCCAAGCGGCGGCGTAGCTGAAGTTTTCGTCGTCGCGCTTGGCTTCGCCATCCGGGTATTGATATTCAGAGCGGAAGTGGCCGCCGCAGCTTTCTTCGCGGTGGCGGGCGTCGAGGCAGAGGAGTTCGGCGAACTCCATGAAGTCAGCCACGCGGCCGGCTTTTTCGAGCTCGGGATTGGTGAAGTCGCCGCTGCCGGGGACATTGACGTTCTGCCAGAATTCTTCGCGCAGGGCGGGGATGCGGTTGATGGCCTCGGTAAGGCCTTCCTTGGTGCGGGCCATGCCGCATTTGTCCCAAACGAGGAGACCGAGTTCACGGTGGAAGCTGTCCACGCTGCGCTTGCCCTTGATGTTGAGGAAGCGCTTGGTCTGGGCGGTGCAGTTTTCGACAGCCTTCTTGAATTCAGGATGCTCGGTGGTGATGCTGCCGGGCTTCTGATTCACGAGGTAGTTGGCGATGGTCGTCGGGATGACGAAATAGCCATCCGCGAGGCCCTGCATGAGCGCGCTGGCACCGAGGCGGTTGGCGCCGTGGTCGGAGAAGTTCGCCTCGCCAAGCACGTGCAGGCCAGGGAGGTTGCTCATGAGGTTGTAGTCCACCCAGAGGCCGCCCATGGTGTAATGAACGGCGGGGTAGATGCGCATCGGGCGCTTGTAGGCGCTTTCACCGGTGATGCGCTCGTACATGTCAAAGAGGTTGCCGTAACGCTCGGCGATGGTCTTGGCTCCGAACTGGCCAATGGCTTCCGCGAAATCGAGATACACGCCGCGACCGCCAGGGCCGACGCCGCGTCCGTCATCGCAGGCTTCCTTGGCTGCACGGGAGGAGATGTCACGAGGGGCAAGGTTGCCGAAGCTGGGGTACTTGCGCTCCAGGTAGTAGTCGCGGTCCGCTTCTGGGATCTGGTCCGGAGCCTTGCCGCAGTCTTCCTTCTTTTTGGGGACCCAGACGCGACCGTCGTTGCGGAGGGACTCGGACATGAGCGTGAGCTTGCTCTGGTAGTCGCCGCTGACGGGAATGCAGGTCGGGTGGATCTGCGTGTAGCAGGGATTGGCAAAGAACGCGCCTTTGCGGTGAGCGCGCCACGTCGCAGTGACGTTGCAGCCCATCGCGTTGGTGGAGAGGTAGAAGACGTTGCCGTAACCGCCGGTGCAAAGCAGCACGGCATCACCTGCGTGAGATTCGATTTTGCCGGTGACGAGATCGCGTGTGACGATGCCCTTGGCGTGGCCGTCCACGGTCACGAGATCGAGCATTTCAGTGCGCGGGTACATCTTCACGCCGCCGGAGGCGATTTCCTTGTTCAGGGCCGAGTAGGCACCGAGCAGAAGCTGCTGTCCGGTCTGACCACGGGCATAAAAGGTGCGGCTCACCTGAGCACCGCCGAAGGAGCGGTTGGCCAGCATGCCGCCGTATTCACGCGCGAAGGGCACGCCCTGCGCCACGCACTGGTCGATGATGTTGACACTGACTTCGGCGAGGCGATGCACGTTGGCCTCGCGGGCGCGGAAGTCGCCGCCTTTGACGGTGTCATAGAAAAGACGATGAACGCTGTCACCGTCGTTCTGATAGTTCTTGGCCGCGTTGATGCCGCCCTGCGCTGCGATGGAGTGGGCACGACGGGCGCTGTCCTGGAAGCAGAAGCACTTCACCTTGTAGCCGAGCTCCGAGAGCGTCGCCGCTGCGGAGGAGCCAGCAAGGCCGCTGCCCACGACGAGCACGGTGAACTTGCGTTTGTTCTTCGGATTGATGAGCTTCGAGTCCTGCTTGTGCTTGGACCACTTCGTGGCCATCGGGCCGGAGGGAATGTTGGAATTAAGAGACATGGCGAGTCGCAGAAAAAATTAACGTCCGTAGCCGAAGAAGTAGATGGCGATGGGGATGGAGCAGTTGCCCACGAGGATCAGACCCGCGAAGGCGTAACCGAGTTTCTTGAACAGCGGCTCCGTCTTGTCCGTGGCGACGCCGAGTGTCTGGAACAGGCTGCTGAAGCCGTGGCTGAGGTGGCTGGTGAGCAGCAGCATGGCGAGGATGTAGAAGAACACCGCTGGGGCCCAGGAGAAGCCTGCGATGACCATGCGGTAGACGTCATGGACGGTTTCGCCGTGGAGCGTGGTCTTGTAGGTGCCGTAGTTGTTGCCGGCGTGGACGGTAAAGTGCAGCAGGTGGTAAACGATGAAGGCCAGGATTGTCAGGCCGCTCCAGATCATGATGCGGGAGGATTTGCTGCTCACCTGCGCCTTGTGCTGACCATACTTGTCCAGACGTGCGGCGCGGTTGGCGCGGGTCAGAGAGATGGTGGCCACGATGTGAATCACCACTGCGACCAGCAGGCCGATGCGGGCGATCCAAACACCACCGCCATGCAGCGCGGTCTGAAGCATGTGACCGTATTCATTGATGGCGTCCTTGCCGACAAAGATCAGCAGGTTGCCAATCATGTGGCCAAGTACAAAGCCGATCAGTGCGAGGCCGGTGAGGGCCACAAGAATCTTCTTGCCAATGGAGGAGGCGTAAAATCGCGAAAGGGAGTCAAAAACAGCGCTCATGTGGGGAGGATTTCATCATGGAGATACGATGCGGCTGTGCAAGCCGAGCGTGCAATTTTCCTGAGGAATGCCTGCTGCGAACACGTCTCAATCCCGCTCCACCGCCATGGCGATGCCCATGCCGCCGCCGATGCAGAGGCTGGCGATGCCGCGTCGCAGGCCGTGATCTTCGAGATAGTGCAGAAGGGTGACCAGCACACGGGCGCCGCTGGCGCCGAGGGGGTGACCGAGGGCGATGGCGCCTCCGCGTGGATTGAGCTTCGCTGTGTCGATATTGAGCTCCTTGATGCAGCCGAGCGCCTGGGCGGCGAAGGCTTCATTGATCTCGATGGCATCAACTTCACCGAGGCTCCAGCCGGTCTGGGCGCAGACTTTGCGAATGGCACCCACGGGACCGAGGCCCATCAAGGCGGGATCACAGCCGACAGCGGCGCTGGCGATGATGCGTGCGCGGGGTTTCAGGCCGTGGCGTGAGACGGCGTCCTCGCTGGCTAGCAAGGCCAAAGCGGCTCCATCATTGATGCCTGAGGCATTGCCGGCGGTGACGGTGCCGTCTTTGCGGAAGGCTGGCTTTAGCTTTGATAGGGTATCGACCGTGGTTTCGGCGCGCGGATGCTCGTCTTCGGTCAAATCGCCGGCGGGAATGATCTCGCGGCTCAAGGCGGCGCGACTGGCGGCGACACGGCTCTGGCTGAGTGCGGAGAAGGCATCCTGCTCGGCGCGGGTGATACCGTGTTTGTCGGCGATGCGTTCGGCGGTTTCGCCCATGCCTATTTTGAGAAGGGGATCGGTGAGGCCATCGACGAACATGGCGTCCTGCATGGAAGAATCGCCGAGCTTTTTGCCCCAGCGCAGATCCATGGCGTAATGCGGGGAGCGGCTCATCATCTCCACGCCGCCGGCGAGCACGAGATCGTTCTCACCACTGCGGATGGCATCGGCGGCGAGCGCGACGGCTTTGAGAGAGGAGCCGCAGGCCATGTTGACGGTGTAGGCGGGGACTTCCTGCGGCAGGCCGAGCTTGAGTCCGATCTGACGCGCCACGTTCATGCCGCTGCCTGCCTGAAGAACATGGCCGAGGATGACCTGCTGAATGTGGGCGCGCAGTTCCTGTGGAAGCATGGCATCTCCGAGAGCGTGTCCGAGTTCTGCTGCGGTGAGGGCTTTCAAGCCACCGCCGAAACGGCCGATGGGGGTGCGCTTGGCGTCGATGATGTAAACGGGTTTCATGGGATGATGGAGATGGTTTCTGCGAGCAGGGGTTTGAACTGCATGTGATCGAGGACGTCGCGTTGCAGATCGAGTCCAGCGGCGATTTCGATGAGGCGGAGGCCGTGCGGGGTGAGTTCGAACACGGCGCGTTCAGTAACGTAAAGCACCTGCTGGCTGCGGGCGATGGCGGAGGGGCCGTGGAAGCAGACGTGCTGGATGTGATTCACGAACTTGGCGTTTCCCTTTGCCTGAAACGTGCAGCAGAAGACGAGGCGGCGTGCGCACTGGGCGATGTTTACGAAACCGCCGACGCCTGCGAAGCGGTCTGCAAAGCTGGCGACGTTCACGCTGCCTTCGGCATCGATTTCGACGGCGCCGAGCACGCCGATGTCGAGCCCGCCGCCGTCGTAGAAGTCGAACTGAGAAGGCTGGTCGATGATGGCTTCTGGAAAGTGGCTGCAGCCAAAGCTGAGACCGGAGGCAGGCACGCCGCCGGTGGGGCCGCTTTCGACTGTGAGGGTGAATTCACTCAGGCGGCCGGTTTCCGCAGCGACCATGGCCACGGCTTCGGGAAGGCCGATGCCGAGATTGACGATGTCGCCGTTGCGCACTTCGCGCAGCGCACGCGCGCCGATGCGTTTGCGCTCGGATTCCGGCATTGGGGGCAGGGTGAAAGTGCCGTCACTTGTGACGACGAAGTCTTCTTTGAAGACTTCGCCAAAGGTCTGGTCATGCTGCTGGCCGCCCGAGGTGACGATGTAATCAACGAGCAGACCGGGGACGCGTACGGATTTGGGATCGGACAGCTGATCGACGATCTTTTCAACTTGGGCGATGACAATGCCACCGTGATTTTTCGCGGCCTGCGCCATCGGCAGCACCTCGCTGATCAGGCCTTCGCGCTCCATGCTGAGATTGCCGCGAGGATCGGCATAGGTGGCGCGGATCAGGGCCACATGGATGGGCATGGGTTTGTAGCGCAGCCAGATTTGACCATCGAGTTCGATGCGCTCCACGAGTGGTTCGGTGGTACGGGCGTTGAGCATGCCGCCGCCGTGAATGGGGTCGATGAAGGTGTTCAGCCCGACCTGGGTGAACAAGCCGGGACGTTTGGCGGCGATTTCGCGGGTGAGGACGGAGAGGACGCCCTGAGGCAGGTTGTAGGCCTCGACTTCGTTGGCCAGAGCCAGCGCCCCGAGTTTTGGCGCGAGGTTCCAATGGCCACCGACGATGCGTTTGAGCAAGCCGCGATGGGCGAGGTGGTTCAAGCCGCGCTCTGCGCGGTCTCCCTGACCTGCGCAGTAATAAAGAGTGAGATCGTTTGGCGTGCCGGTTTGCAGGAAGCGCCGCTCCAGGGCGGCAGTGAGCATTTCCGCATGTCCGGCACCGACGAAACCACTGACGGCCACGGTGGCACCGCTGGGAATGGCGGCGATGGCTTCGTCTGCTGTGGCTAGTATGGCTGGGGCGCGCATTGAAACGTTTTATATTCCTTGGAGGGGAGGTATGTAGAGGGGCCACTTCATGCTGGCGAAGGGCTTCCGTTGTCCCCTCACCCCGGCCCTTTGACTTCGTCTATCTCCGCTGCGCTCCGGTTCCCCGAAGAGGAATATGCGTTGTCGTGAGTCAGGGGCGGGGAGAGGGAGAGCTGTTTTGGAGTATTTAGTCAGCCTCTCCAGCCGCCGTTGATTTCGATTGTCTGGCCGGTGACATACGATGCCAGCGGAGAGCAGAGGAAGAGGACGACATTGGCGACTTCCTCTGTGGTGCCGAAGCGAGCGAGGGGGACGTTTTTGATCATCTCGGCGCGGACATTTTCGGGAATGGTGGCGGCCATGGCGGTATCGATGACGCCGGGGGCGATGGCGTTGGCGCGGATCTGCTTGCGGGCGGCTTCGCGGCTGAGGACGCGCATCATGGCCTGCACGCCGGACTTGGCGGCGGCGTAGTTGGCCTGGCCAAAGAAGCCCTGAATGGCGGCGATGCTGCCGAAGCTGACGATGGCACCGCCATCACGCATGATCTCCAGGGCGTATTTGCAGCAGTAGAACACGCCGGAGAGGTTCACATCGATGACGGCGTCCCATTCATCGAGGCCCATTTTGGCGATGGTGCGGTCCTTGATGATGGCGGCATTGTTCACCAGGAAATCGAGGCCGCCGTGACGGGCCTGGATGTCTCCCATCATGCTCTGCACCTGCTCGGGTTTGGCGACATCTGCAGCAATGATGCTGGCGCTGTCTGTGCGGAGGAGGTTGAGTTCATCGGCGAGGGCTTGAGCGCCTTCCGTGGTGCCGGGGGTGCCGAGGTGGTTGATGACGACCGTGGCGCCTGCACGATGGAAGGTGCGGGCCACCTGCGTGCCGATACCCTGCGATGCGCCGGTGATGAGGGCGACTTTACCTGTGAGATCGATGGAAATCATGTGTGAGGATTTAGGAGACGTCGCCCGACACATCAAGCTTTCCTCTACATGGAGGATCATTTGCCACGTCCTGCAGCCTGTGGCATAAACCGTGCATCATGGTCAAAAAACTCCTCCACACCCGCTACCGGGTGAACGATCTCGAAAAGACGATCAACTTTTACACGCAGGTGCTCGGCCTGAAGGAAGTGCGCCGCCACAAGTCGCCGCGTGGTTCCGAGCTGGTCTTTCTGCAGACACCGAACAGCGATGAACTCATTGAGATTTGCAGCTTTCCCGCCAGCGGGCCGGTGACCTTTTGCAGCGATCTGACGCATCTGGCGTTTGAGGTGGAGAGCATTGAAGAGTTTGCCAAACATGCCGCTGCACTGGGTTATCCGCTCTCGGACGGGCCGACCCCCAGCTCGAGCGGTGTATTTGCTTTCATTGACGCTCCCGAGGGTTATGAGATAGAACTGATCGAATACCGCAAATAATCTCGTAAATACAACTCCATGGACTTTGACTGGATCGGCGCCGCGTTTGACCTCTCACTCCTTCCTCCGAAGGATATTGAGGAGTCGTTTGAGGATCCGTTCTCGATCAAGCTGCTGCCGGACGGCCAGGAGGGGAGCGCGGAGGCTCGTTACTACAACCTGGGCAAATCACTTCAGGGGAAGTCGGTGTTCAGTGTGTTTTGGACCGACGGCAAACACTACCGTGTCATTTTCGCCCGGCTGATGACTCCCGGGGAGCATGACTTTTTCGAGCGCAAGAAGGCGGAAGAACTCTGAACCCACCCAGCACCATCATGGAAACCGCACCTGCCGATTTGAAGCCTGTCCGAGCATGGAAAGATGTGCCGGCATTTGATGGCGACGAAGCCGAAGGACAATTCTGGGCCAGGCATCAGCTGGACGCGCGCCTGATGCAGGCGTCCATCCATCGCGCGGATGTGCGTGAGTCCACCACGATCACGCTGCGGTTTGACCCGCGCATGCTGAGCCGCATCAAGCGGGTGGCCCGCCGGCGCTACCTGAACTACCAGAGCATGATCAAGCAGTGGCTGAGTGAGCGCATGGAGCAAGAACTGAAAGACTGAGGCACAAAAAACCCGCGCTCCGTGAACGAAGCGCGGGGGAAAGTGAGTGGCCTGTCTTAGAGTGAGGACTTGAGAGCGGCGGAGGCGACGAAGCGCACGGTCTTGGAGGCTTTGATTTCCACAGGCTCCTTGGTCTTGGGATTGCGGCCCATGCGTGCGTTGCGGTCCACCGGCTTGAAGGTGCCGAAGCCGATGAGCTGCACGGGGCCCTTTTTCACACCTTTGGTGATGGCGGTCAGCACAGCGTCCAGAGCTTCAGAGGCGGCTCGCTTGGAGGTGTCGCCACCAAGGATTTCCTGCACTGCGTCGATGAGTTGAGCTTTGTTCATGAGCGTGGGTGAGATTCGTTGTTGGATAGAAGGTCAGTCCGTTCCAGAATGCATGTGGCGCGGCGCTTTTTATGGCGCTTTCCGATTCGTTTCACAATCATAAAATCTTTCTTCCTGCCCATGGATCCATTAAAGAAATTCTTGCTTCCTGAATCACGGCCTTCTGTGGCTGCGGATGTGTTTATTGCCCAAGGAGCCATTGTGCTGGGCGCGGTGGAACTGGGGGCGCAGTCCAGCGTCTGGTTCGGCGCGGTCCTAAGGGGAGACATCAACCGCATCGTGGTGGGTGTGCAAAGCAATGTGCAGGATGGCAGCGTGCTGCATGTGAGCGATGACTGCGCGTGCGTGCTGGGGGATCGCGTGACGGTGGGGCACCGCGCCGTGGTGCATGCCTGCACCGTGGGGGATGAGGTGCTGGTGGGCATGGGGGCGATCATTCTGGACGGTGCGCAGATCGGAGCGCGCAGCATCATTGCGGCGGGAGCTTTGGTGACCAAAAACACGATCATTCCTGAGGGCTCGCTGGTCGTCGGCTCACCGGCACGGGTGGTGCGTGCACTGTCTCTGGAGGAGCAGCAGACGAATGCGAAGCTGGCGCTGAAGTATGTCGAGGTCTCGCGGCGTTTCCTGGCCATGGGACTTGGCGGAGGGGTGGTGGAGATCGCCGGGGGGGCTCCAGTTTAGGCGCACAAAAACCCACGGTGTGTGTTGCCATCGGGCTGCGTGCGGTTTTTAATTGGAGTTAATGAACAAGGACGTCATCGAAGTGCAGGTGAGAGCGGTGCTGCCGCTGGAGGGCAGCTTTGCCGTTTTCCTGGGGAATGAAACGAAGGTCTTCGTGATCTACATCGACGAGTCGGTGGGGACGGCGATTTCCATGTTCATGCGGGGGGTCTCCAAAGAGCGGCCGCTGACCCATGATCTGGTGGGGCATCTGCTGCTGGCCTTTGGCGCCAGGGTGGAGCGCGTGGTGATCAACAACATCAATGGCAGCGTCTTCCATGCGCGGCTCATCATCTCTGCGGAGAACGAACTGCAGACGACGCGCAAGGTGATCGAGCTGGATGCGCGCCCGAGCGACAGCATTGCGATGGCGGTGCAGCAAAGCGCGCCGATTTTTGTGGCGAAGTCTGTGTGGGATACGGTGGAAGATGTGAGCGACACGCTGGCGCAGATCGAAAAGAAGGGGCTGGAAGTGCAGCAGGCGGCTGAAGCGGCTGCGGAGGAGGACGAAGATGATGATGAGGACGACATCGAGGAGTTCAGCGATGAAGACATCAACACGATTGCGGGCCTCGAACCTGGCAAGAGTGAGGATGAGTATGACGACGGCTTCGGCGGCGATGACGACGACGAGGAAGGTGAGGAGTGGAAGAAGGCGGACGGCTGATCAGCGCCTCGTCAAAGCGGCGCGGAGTTCCAGAGCCTCACCGTAGCCGGGGGAGATGCGCAAGGCGCGATCGAGTGCCGCGATGGCTTCGGGGATACGGTTTTGCCGTGCGAGAATGGTGGCGCGGGCATAGGGGATGCCGGGATCGCGGGGATTGGCGAGTTCGCCGCGTTGTAATGCGCCGAGGGCTCCGGGGATGTCGCCCTGGCCGTTTTTGGCGAGGCCCAGATTGTACCAAGCGCGTGACAAGCTGGGATCGAGCCGCGTGGCTTCCTCTAAGGATTGAATCACGGCCGGTATGTCGCCCGTTTCGCTGAGAGCGAGGCCGAGTTCGTAATGATACTCGGCGTGATTGGGAGCGAGTTTGATGGCATCGCGCAGCTTGGCGATGGCGAGCTGGGTCTGGCCGGTGGTGCTGTACATCATGGCCAGATCGTGGTGGAAAGGGGGTGAGTTGGGATCCCAGCGGATGGCGGTTTCCATGTGCGCAGTGGCGGCGGAAAGATTGCGCCGGGCGAACTCGAACTGGGCGAGCTGCATCTGGCCGCTGGGCTGGTCGGCGTTCCAGTTGAGCATGTGCTGAAGATCCTGGCCGGCGGGGGAGTCGAGGTGCAGGCTTTCGCGCAGAGCCCATGCAGCGGAGACGCGAACGCTGCGTGCGGGGTCATTGAGCAGGGGCTCGATGGCGGAGCGGATCGAGCCGTTTTGCAAGACGGGTTCGAGGGTGCGGATGGCGCTCTCACGTACGAGCGGATGAGCGTGTTGCAACTGGGCGGTCACGGCGGTTTGTACGGCAGGCTGGTCGATCCAGCGGTCGAGGAGCAGTGTGGTGCTGGCCTTCCAGTGGGGGATTTCATCGCTGCTGAGCAGATCAATGAGTCCGCTGCGGGCCTCTTCATTTCCCTGGCGAGCCTGGGCGATGAGCGTGGCGCGGGTGCGCGTTTTGCGGTCCATTTTGGGGCCCCACCACTTTTGGGTGGCTTCGAGCGCCCAGTCGGTGGTTTTGTCGGTGTGGCATTTGTTGCAGGCGTTGGGCACGTTGAACTGCTTGGTGAGCAGCGGATCGGGAATGGTGAAGCCGTGGTCGTGGCGTGGGTGGCGCTGCATGTAAACCGTCTGGGGCATGTGGCAGTTCACGCATTGATTGCCGGTGCTGGCGGTTTGATGGAAGCTGTGCGCTTCAGGCATGATGGGCGGTGCATTGGGGAAGCCGCCGGGGGTGTGGCAGCGCATGCAGAGCTGATTGCCGGGCAGGACGGTCTTCATGCTGTGCATGTCGTGGCAGTCCATGCAGCGCACGCCGGCGTTGTGCATGCGGCTGCTGAGAAAGCTGCTGAACTCGTAGTCTTCTCCGCGAATCTGGCCGTCGGGGTAGAAGGTGTCGCTTTGATCGGTGATGGAGAGGCGGTAGTGGTCCCAGAAGGATTCGCCGGGGACGAAATCGCCGGTGACTTCACTGCGGAGGGCGTGGCATCCGGCGCAGTTTTCGATGTGCTGGTCGCGGGTGAATTTGGTGAGGGTGGGATCACCTTTGGCACCGGGATGGGCGTGCTGCCAGGTGTTGTGCGGCTTCATGGGGCCGTGGCAGGATTCGCAGCTCACGGACATCTCTGCCATGGTGGTGCGGTAGGCATCGGTCTTGGCGTCGTAATTTTTGCGCAGTCGGGTGTTGTGGCAGGAGGCGCACATCTGGTTCCACACCATGCCGCGACCGGTCCAGTGGCCCCATTCGCCGGGCTTGCGGTCTTCATTGCCATAGACATTGAACCACTCGTTTTTCTTTGGATCGAGGCAGGCTTCCATGGCCTGCAGGCGGCCATGGCCACCATCGACGAGGAACTGGCGCAGTGGGTCGTGGCCGATGACGCGTTCGACGCGGTAGGGGGTGATTTTATTGCCAAAGCCGAGGGCGGTCAGTTCGTAGTCACTGCCGTTTTTGCGCACCTCAGTCGTCTGCGTGCCGTGCTGGAAGCTGCGGGTGGGAACAAAGCCCGGGTCGTCGAGCTTGGGGTCGGGTTTGCGTTCCGCGAGGCCGTGGTGGGACCCCTGCCACTTGGCGAACTGATCGGCGTGGCATTCACGGCAGCTTTGGGAGCCGGCGTATTGGGCGAAGGCCGTTTTTTCGTCCGGCATTGCGTAGGGTTCAGCTTTCGCGAGGGAGACCGCCACGGGAGCGGGCAGAGGGGTGTACTTTTTCTGCGGCCATAAAGCCCATGAGACCAAGGCCACCACGCCTGCGGCAATGCCACCGAGGAACAGCCCGGCCTTCCACGATGATTCGGGTGGTGGCGGGGCGGGTGGGGACTTTTTCTTCATGCGTGCGCCAGACTAGGCGGACGCGACAACGGTGCAAGACGCGGCAAAGAATCAGAAATCGAGGTAGATCTCAGCGCGGCGGTTGTGGCTGCGGCCTTCGGGATCGTCGGTGCCGTCGGATTTTTTGTTCGGGCTGAGCGGCTGGGCTTTGCCGAGGCCGGTGGTTTCCACCTGCTCGGCTGGCACGCCGAGGGCGGCGAGCTGCTTCTTCACCGACTCTGCGCGTCCACGTGAGAGACGGATGTTGTAGTCATCCTCGCCTTTTTCATCGGTGTGGCCGGCGATGCGGAGTTTTTTGGACGGGTCCGCCTTCATCAGGGCGGCGATGACTTCGAGCTGCTTCAGGGCGCGGGGGTGCAGTTCGGCGCGGTCGTATTCAAAGTAGAGGGCGAGAGATTCGCCGCCCTTGGGATTTTTCACGATGGGCGTGTAGGGCACGCCGAGCTTGGAGGCGCTTTTGGCGAAGGCACCGAGGATGTCTGAGAGATTGAGTCCCACGATTTTCCATGGCTGGGCGGTGTCCGCACGCTTGAGCTCCACGCCAAATTCGGTGTTCTGCTGGAGCGACTCCGACTGCACCTGGGCAATGACCCAGGAGACTTCGGGGTTGGCGATGGTCACGATGAGCGGCTTGGCCGGGTTCAAAGAATACTGGCCTTCCTCAAAGACGATGCAGAGGCCGAGGAGGCGCTCGACCGGGACTTTTTTGTCATCGACAAAAGCGCGTGCGGCATTGAAGTCGTGCTTTAGAAGGTGGCGGACAAAATCACTGGCGAAGGCCAGCGCGTCGGTGCCGTCTTCAACGGTGAAGAGCGGCTTCATGGAGGCTGCAACAACAGGGGCTGGGGCCGTTTTAGATGCCGGAGTGCCAGGTGTGGCTGCAGCTGCGGCTGCGGCTGCAGGAGCCGCAGCAGGGGAAGTGGCCGGCATGGCGGCGATGGCACTGCTCATGGCCTTGGGCAGGGTGGCTTTGGCGATTTTCCAGCCCATTTTTTCGTCACGCTCCAGATCGAGCTGGATGCGCACGGTTTCCTGCGAGCCAGCCATGACAAAGGGAAGGGTGATGCGGGTGCGATTTTCGACAAGGCCGAGCAGCTCCACCTGATCCTCCGCCGCAGGCTTGTAGCCCATGGAGGCGAGCTTTTCGAAGAGCTTGGCGGCGCTGTTTGACTGCTCCGCATCTGAGGCGGCTGCGAGCTTGCCAGCGGTGGCAAAATCTCCCGTGGTAAGACTGCGCACCAGCTGCCTGCCCAGATCCAGCGGGCGGGCGAAGGCAAAGGCCGGAGGTGCAGGCTTAGGAGGCTCCGGAGGTTTTACCATGGGTGGCTTGGCAGGGACTGCGGCTGCAGCCGACTTGGCGGCCTCAGCGGCTGACCTGGCGGGTGAGTCGGTGGAGCCAGGAGCTTCGGCCACGGCGTCCTTTTGGGACTGAATTTTCTTCTTGGTAAAGAGGAAGAAAATGGCGGTGCTGAGCGCGAGTGCGCCCACGACGATGAGAACAGGCACAAGACTGCCGCCGTAAACGGATCGGGAGGGGGAGGAGCGGGGCGGTATTTGCATGGCCGGGAGTAAGAGGTCCTATTATAGCAGCAAAGATGCCACCACGGGTAGCGATGAATCAAGGGCTATTATCTGCCGTGGCCTGCTCAGCGTTTCTCGTCAGTAGCGTTCGTTGTCTGGCCGTTGCGCATTTTGGCTTTCAGGCGTGACCAGAAGTCATCATCCTGTTTGGAATCGTCCTTGGCGGAGCCAGAGCTGCCTTTGAAGGCGGGCACATCCACACTGGCGGCGCTTGAGCCATCACTGTTGGTGTCCGCCAGCGCCCGACCGTAGGGGGCGAAATTGTTCACCGGCACGGAGTATTTCTGCATGCTTGAAGGCAGCACGCGACGTGCGTTGATAAAGGCCGTCGGGCTGTAGTAGTTGGAAGAATCACGGGCAAACGAGGAGCGGTTCATGCCGATCTGAAGATTCTTGCGCACTTCAAGGTGCAAATGCACCGGGTACATGCCGTTGTTGCCGCCCATGGTGCCGACGAGCTGGCCTTTTTCGACGAGGTCATGGAGCTTGACCTTGCGCTCATGCAGGTGGCCGTAGAGCGAATCCACCATGGCGACTTTGCCATCAGCCTCGCGGAAAATGTGGCGTACCAAGATGCAGTTACCCCAGCCAACACCGATGTTTTGTGACAAAATCACCACGCCACGGCCAATGGAATAAATCGGCTCCCCGAGATCGGTGTCCCCGCCGCCGCGGCCGTTCCAGTCTTCACCCAGATGACCGTTGGGCCAGTAGCCGCGTGCTTTGTAAAAGCCGTCAGCGTCCGGCTTGCCCACAGGAAAATCAAAGCCATCCGCCAGGCGCACGCGAATCGTGGAGCCGGACTGGGCGGCGGCAGGCACCGTCAGGAGCAGCGCGGCGCAGGCACACATCAGCGCGTGCCACCACGAAAAACGGGGGGCGGACAACGAGATGGGAGAATGGGAGGCACTGGCTGGCATGCCGAAGGGATGGAGATGGTAGTCGAAATCGTTGCAAAGGCCAGCCTGAAAACCATTGCGGTGGAAGAGAACGGCGGCTTGCTGCGAATTATCAGGTTCAATGCATTCAGTGAAGTTGCAAACTGCGCCACCCGCCTGATTGTTCCAAGCTCTTTACCACCACCCCCTTTTTCCATACCCGCCATGCCCGACTGGCTTGCGATTATTCTCCTCGGCATCATTGAAGGTGTCACCGAATTCCTTCCCATCTCCTCCACAGGGCACCTTCTCATCCCGCAAAATCTGCACTGGCTGCCGCAGAAAAGCGACTTGTTCAATGTGGTGATCCAGAGCGGTGCGGTGCTGGCGGTGCTGGCGGTTTTCACCCAGCGGCTGAAACATCTGGCCACCACGCTGGGGGATGCCACCACACGGACTTATCTGGCGAAGCTGTTTGTGTCTTTTTTCATCACCGCCGTCGGTGGATTGATCATCAAGAAATTAGACATCAAGCTGCCGGAAACGATTCCGCCGGTGGCGTGGGCCACGTTGATTGGCGGTTTCATCATCCTGGCTTTGGAATTTTTGCACAAAGACAAGGCGGGTACGGCGGACATCACTTGGGCGGTTGTGGTGGCCGTGGCGCTGGCGCAGCTGCTGGCGGCGGTGTTTCCAGGGACCTCGCGTTCGGGGGCCAGCATTCTGATGGCGCTGGCTTTTGGCGTTTCACGGCCTGCCGCCACGGAGTTTTCCTTCCTTTTGGGTATTCCTACTCTGATGGCGGCCGGGGCGTTTAAAATCCTCTCCGTGATCAAGGACGGCAAGGCAGGTGATGAAGACTGGGGCATGGTGGTTCTCGGCACGGTGGTTTCAGCCGTCTCCGCCTTCATCGTGGTGAAGTGGCTCATTCGTTTTGTTCAGGGACACACGTTCAACGGTTTTGCCTGGTATCGCATCGCGCTTGGCAGTGCGCTGCTGATCTGGGTTTATAATGGGGGAGGACACTGATCATGCTCGCGCTCGCCCGGGGCTGGTTTCGCCGTTCGGTGTTCAAAACCATCCGCTTTCTCAAACATCCGCGCAAGCTGAGGCAAAGCCCGGCCCGGCGGTGGTTTGCACGGCACTTTCTCGACAAGCGCGTGTGGAAGCCCACGCAGCACACGCTTTCCGGCGGCATGGCGGTGGGGATGTTCATCACCCTGCAACTGCTGCCGATCCAGATGCCGACGGCCGTCATTCTGTCCGCGATTTTCCGGGTGAACATCCCCATTGCCATCGCCATGTGCTGGGTGAGCAATCCATTCACCGTGCCGTTCATGGCGTGGCTGGAATATGCCATTGGGAAATGGGTGCTGGCGCTGTACACCACGGTGCCCACCTCACCGTTTCCCAAGCATCTGCCGGAGTCCATGGTGGATGCCTGGATCGTGCTCAAGGAGCATGCGCCGGTCATGCTGATGGGGGGCATCATCCTCGGGGCAGTGGTGTCCCTCGTCAGCTACATCGCCACCTGGAGCTGCTGGGAAATTGGATTGCGCATGGAGATGGCAAAAAAATTGCGGGACGTGAAAGCGGCCGCTGTTTGAAGCATCCATGGGCGAATGAACCTCTTTTTTGCGTGTCGTCAGGCACGAAAAACCTTGTTCCCGCGCATGCTTTGCGTTCTGATCAGGCCATTCTTACTCAAAAAATGACCGAAGCTGAACGCAGGATCATCGCCGCCCAGGGATACGTGGAGCTGGGTCTCTTTGACGAGGCTCGGGTGGAATTGTCACCACTGCCGGCGGAAATGCACAACCGGGTAGATGTGATCGAGATCACGCTGCTCTGCCTCATGGGCGGACACCGGTGGGAAGAGGCCCTGACACTGGCCACCAAGCTCTGCTCCCAGGAACCGATGGAGCCCGGAGGCTTCATCCATGCGGCTTTCTGCCTGCATGAACTCGGGCGCACCGCCGAGGCGGTGGATGTGCTTTCGCGCGGCCCCGCCACCCTGCGAGCCAAGCCGGTCTACTATTACAACATGGGCTGCTACAACGCCTGCCTCGGACATCTGGACAAATCTCTCTCCTATCTGAAGCGGGCTTTTGAGATGGACGGTGAACTGCGCCAGCATGCCAGAAGAGACCGCGATCTCGACTGTTTGCGGGCGCAACTAGAGTCCCACCACGCATGAGTTCCCCTGTCAGTTCCGCAAATCTTCAGGCAGTACGCGCATGGTTCGAAGAGAGCTTCCGCACCCGCTGGGAGATGGGGGCCTCGGTCTCCATCTGGCAGCATGGGCAGGAGGTGCTGAACCTTGCGCATGGTCATCGTGACCGGGCACATACCCGGGAGTGGGACCGCGACACGCTCGTCCCCGTGTGGTCCGCCACCAAAGGCCCTGCCGCCGTGTGCTGCCTGCTTGCGCTGGAAGAGGCGGGCATCCCGCTGGAATGCCCGGTGGCGGAGGTGTGGCCCGAATTTGTCGGAGGTGGAAAGTCCAACATCGCCTTCATTCACCTGCTCTCTCACACCGCAGGCTTGTGCGCCTTGGATGAGCGCACGCCCATCTATAACTATGATGCCGTGATTCAGGCGCTGGAACATCAGCGGCCCTTGTGGGAGCCTGGCACGCGCCAAGGCTATCACGCACGCACCTTTGGTTTTCTGCTGGATGAAATCGTGCGTCGGCTCACGGAGGCGGAATCGCTGGGTGAGTATTATCGTGAGGTGTTTGGCAGCCCGATGGCGCTCGATTTCTGGATCGGGCTCCCCAGTGCGCAGTGGGACCGCGTCTCGCCGGTCTATCCGGGGAAGATCAGCATTGCCAACAGTGACCAGCCTTTCATCAAAGCTTTCAATACGGCGGGCACGCTCACGCAGCGCACGTTCACCTCGCCCTTTGGCCTGAACGCGGTCAGCGATTTCAATCAAAGCGAAATGTGGTCACGCGGTTACGCGAGCATGGGTGGCGTGGGCAGTGCGCAGGGGCTTGCCAAATTTTACTCCATGCTGGCTCAGGGCGGTGTGTGGAATGGTGTTCAGCTCATTCCTGAAACAGTGGTGCGCCGGTTTGAGCAGACGCTTACGCAGGAGGTGGATTCCGTGCTGCTCACTCCCATCGCATTCTCCACGGGCATGATGCAGGATCCCTTGAACGAGGACCCTGAGTCTGATGGCGGCAAGCTGCGACAGCTTTATGGCCCGAGCCGCCGCGCCTACGGCCACCCCGGTGCAGGGGGCAGCCTTGCCTTTGCGGATCCTGAGAACGGCATCAGCTTTGCCTACGCGATGAACCAGATGGAAATCGGTGCTCTGCCGGGTGAGCGCGCGCTGGGGTTGGTGCGGGCGCTTTACGGCGGGTGATCATTCGGAGACATCGTGTTTGCCTTCCTGGATCACAAGGGCCTTCATGCCGCTGCCTGTGATCTTGTTCGCTTTCACGATCTGGGCTTCCCCGGACAGGATGATGCCGTTTTTGCCGGAAGCGTTGATTTCATTTTGTGCGACGGTGTTGCCTTTCGTACCGGTGGCGATCTGCACGGCGTTGCCCCGGGTGCGTTCAAAGACGTTTTGCACGATCAGATTTCCTTCGTTCAGCCCGGGCAGCTTGCACCAGCGCCAGAGATTGATGCCGGTGCCGCATTCGAGGAATTCATTGCCGGCCACGAGGCAGTCGTTCGCATCATTCAACTCCACCCCAAGGAGACAGCGGGCGATGTGGTTGTGCGTGGCGATGGACTTCACGGTGAAGTGATCAAAGTCGATCGCCTCATCCGAGGTGTCACGAATGGTGCAGCCGTCGATTTCGGTTCCTTCCACGGAGTACAAGGCGATGCCGCGGCCGTGGCAGTTCTGGATGAAGCAGCGGGAGATGCCGAGTTTCTTTATCTTTGGTCCCGTGGGACCTTTTTCGTAGTTGTAGGCTCCCGAGGCCAACACGGCGCAGAGCTGCGTATGGCCGCGAATGGCTGGGTCGCCATCCACGCGACCGCCGTCCAGTGTGAGCTTTTCAATTCTCACCTCTTCGCTGGCTCCGCGAATTTCGATGAGGTTCGGTGCATCCTCATGGCGGATCATGGTGCCGTCTGGCACGGGAAATTTGAGTGCTGATTCGAGCTGGATGGTCTCCTTCTCGACGGCCTTCACGATGGCAAGATGGTAAGGCCTGGGCTTTTGGGTGAAGCTGTCGAGCTCGCCATCCGCCTCGATCTTCAAACGCATGCCCGGCTTGAATCCGCGCTGGGATTTCACCGGGATCGTCGTGGTGCCTGCGGCCGTGGTGCCTGTAGCGAGTGCATAGGCGACGGGCGGAAGTTGCAGAACGGTGTTCTCGGCATCGAGACCAATGATGCGGAGTTTCTTGGCGTCTTTCACGATGAGACCGCGCTCGATGACATGTACGCCCGGGGGAATGACCACCTCACCGCCGCCGGCTTTGATGGCCTCATTGATGAAGCGCTGCAGCTCCGCCTCCGGGAGCGCCCGTGCAGACTGGAGGGCGGCAAAAAACAGAACAAGCAGGGCGGTGAATTTCATGGCAAGGGAAAGACGGAGCGAGCAGGGTGAAACTCGCTTTATTTGCCTGATTCATCTCATGAAGTTTCTCTCCCGTCCCGGCTTTTATGTCATCTTCCTGCTCATTGCGGCGATGCTGCTGCTGACGCTGTGGCTGCAATGGAAGATCGATTCGCTGCCGAAGCAGAAAGCGAAACAAACTGCTCCTGCTGCCGTTTCTCATCCACCATGAAGTCTCTCTTTCTTCTGCTCGCCCTGACGCTGACGGTGCAGGCCCGCCAGCCCAATGTCATCTTCATCATGGCTGACGATCTCGGGCCCGGGGATCTGGGATGCTATGGGCAGAAGATCATCAGGACTCCGAACATCGACCGCATGGCGGCCGAGGGCATGCGTTTCACGCAGCACTACTCTGGCAATGCAGTGTGCGCGCCGTCACGCTGCGTGCTGATGAGCGGCCTGCACCCTGGGCATGCTTTCATTCGCGACAACCGGCAGGCGGATGATGCCAAGGGGTTGCCTAAGCTGGGCAAACCCGAGCACGAAGGTCAGTTTCCCATTCCCGCTGACACGGTTCTTATTCCTGAAGTCCTGAAGCCGCTCGGGTATGCAACGGGTGGTTTTGGCAAGTGGGGCCTGGGTGGACCGGGTTCCACCGGGGAGCCTCTGAAGCAGGGCTTTGACCGCTGGTTTGGCTACAACTGTCAGGGCGTGGCGCATAACTTTTATCCGACCTACCTGTGGGACAACGACCACACCATTGAGCTTAAGAATCCGCCCTTTCCTTCGAATGACAAGCTCAGGGCTGATGAAGACCCGTCGAAGCCGGAGAGCTACCAGCGCTTCAAGGGCAGCGAGTACTCGGCTGATCTCATCGCGGAAGAGGCGCTGAAATTCGCCCGTGCCAACAAGGACAAGCCGTTCTTTCTCTACTGGCCCACGACCGTGCCGCACGTGGCGCTGCAGGTGCCGGATGATTCGCTGCAAGAATACCTCGGCAAATTTGATGACCCGCCCTATCCCGGTGGCAACGGCTACCTTCCGCATTTCAAGCCCAAGGCTGCGTATGCCGCGATGATCACGCGCATGGATCGTGAGATTGGGCGCATGCAGGCGCTCATCACGGAACTGGGCCTCGATAAGGACACGATCTTCGTCTTTGTCAGTGACAACGGCCCGGTGAGCGGTACGCACCAGGGACTCGCCGGTACGGACTGCGCTTTCTTCAACTCCAACGAAGGCCGGCGCGATGGCAAAGGCACGCTGTATGAAGGCGGCTTCCGTTCTCCCTGCGTGGTGCGCTGGCAGGGCAGGATCAAGGCCGGAACGACCAGCGACCGTATCACGGGTTTTGAGGACTGGATGCCCACGCTGCTCGAACTCGTGGGGGCCAAAGACCAAACGCCCCGAACTGACGGCATCAGCTTTGCTCCGACGCTGCTAGGCGAAAAACAGCCGGAGCGCGAGTTCCTCTACCGTGAGTTTGCCAGCTACGGCGGCCAGCAGATCCTGCGCATGGGCGACTGGAAACTTGTGCGCCGAAATCTTGCCCCCAAAGGCAAGGGGAAGGCCAAAGCTGCCACCGTAACAGAAGAACTCTTTAACATTGCCACCGATCCCGCCGAGACTCGAGACGTGGCTGCCGGTCATGCCGATCTCATCGCCAGGATGAAAACGATTATGGCGGGGCAGCATGCACCTAGTGCGGATTTTCCGATGGTGATCCTGGATAAGTAATCAATTGATCTTGAATGTTTGCTTTTAGGTTGGCGGGGCTGGTCGAACCCTGCATGGAGTGAAGTTTTATCCTTGCGGGATGGTAAAGTTTTATCTTATTTTGATATAATCTTTAATTTAATTCGCCGCCTAGGACTATGCAAATCGACCGCTTCACCTGTGTTTACACTCCTCCACACGAGGTGAATTTCTTATTATTTCACAGCGGCATCTGCGAGTCTTTGCTGCTGGCACGGGCAGGCGCTGTTACTCGCTAAGCGAGTATTCTCTGAAGGTGAATTCAGCGCGCTGGTGGAAAGTCAGGCTGCCGTTTGATGCCTGTTTCAAGATTAAATCTTAAAAGATAATTGGTGGTTAAAACTTTTTATAAATCGACACATGAACAATGATCTTAGTGCAGCCTGTGAAACCCATTACTTCAGGGTGACCAAGCAAGTGGGTGTGTCCTTGAAGGTATTCCGCCGGTTCCGGGTACGAGTGGGGGTGTTATTTTTGGCTGTTTCAGGCTTTGGGCAGATGGGAGCTGTTTCGCAGGCAGCGACGTTGACTTGGGACACTGTGACTGGAGATGGTGGCATCATCACGGGTGGGAGTGGGACTTGGACTGATGGACTGGGCAACTGGAACACCGGCAGTGGTGACACCCTCTGGAACAACTCCACGCCGGACTCTGCGATCTTTGGCGGGACGGCGGGTACGGTGACACTTGGGGGCGCTGTGACGGCAGGGAACATGGTGTTTAATTCTGCGTACACTGTGCTGGGTGGCGGGAATACGCTGACGCTTGCGAATTCAACGATCACCACCAATGCGAATACGATCATCGGCGCTGTGCTCGGCGGCAGCTCCGGCCTGACCAAGAACGGCACGGGATCACTGACGCTCTCTGCCATGAACACCTACACGGGGGCGACCACCATCAGCAGCGGTGTGCTCAGCGTGACCGCGCTGGCCAACGGAGGCAGCAGCAGCAACATAGGTGCTTCTACAAATGAGGCGGCCAATCTGGTCCTCAAAGGTGGCACACTGCAGTATGCCAACACCATCACCGCGAACACGGACCGTTTGTTTGGTGTGGGCACCGCAGGCGGCACCATCGCTCTTCCTGTGACTGGAACACTCAACTTTACCAACACAGGCAACCTGGGATTCAATGGTGAATCTGGCGCGCGCACGCTGACCTTCGCATTCAGCAACAGCACCGCCGGCGGCATCATTTCGCTGGCCAGCGGCATCGGTGACAACGGTGGCGCGACTTCTGTGGTGAAGGCAAACACGTTTGGGACGCTTCGGCTGACCAATGACAACAATGCATACACAGGGACGACAACGATCAACGGAGGCGCGGTGTCGATTGGCATCGTGGGTGGCAGCACCGGGAGCATTGGCTCCGGGAACATTATCATCAACACTGGAGGGACATTGTTTGTCTCGCGTTCGGGATCGGTGAATCTGGCGCAGACCATCAGCGGTGCTGGTGGCGTGACCAGCAATGGAAACACAGCTCTGACGCTGAGCGGCACCAATACTTACACCGGGGTGACCCGCATCATCAGCAACGGGGGAGTTGTGACGGTGAGTGACATTAAAAATGGCGGGGTGGCCAGCAGCATCGGGGCTTCGAGTTCTGCTGCAGGCAATCTGTCCATCACCAATCTGGGCACGTTGAAATATGTGGGGACGGGAGCTTCGACGGACCGCCTGTTTGAAGTGCCCACGGGCACGGCCAATCCTGTGGCGACCATTGACGCGTCCGGCAGCGGGGCGCTGGTGTTTACCAATACGGGAGCCATGGGATTTGGCTCCTCGACTGGAGCAAGGACACTCGTCTTGAGCGGCAGCAATGCGCAGGACAACACGATGACGCCGGTGATTGGCGACAATTCGGGGGCGACCGCGCTGACCAAGTCTGGAACCGGAAAATGGGTGCTTGCGGGCAACAACACGTACACGGGGGTGACGACGATCAGCGGCGGTGTGCTGCAGGTGGGGAATGGCGGCACCAGCGGCACCCTGGGCAGCGGGGCAGTCACCGACAATGGCAATCTGACTTTCAATCGTTCTGACAGTCTGACGGTGGCCAATGCCATCAGCGGCAGCGGTTCGGTGACTCAGGCGGGTGCCGGCACCACCACGCTGAGCGGGAGCAATTCATATACTGGTGTGACGGTCATCAATGCGGGGGTTGTGAACGTCACATTCCTTGCGAATGGCGGGAGCAACAGCAACATTGGCGCGTCTTCCAATGTGGCAACCAACCTCGTTCTCAACGGCGGAACTTTGAAGTACACGGGCGGTAGTGCCGTGAGCATCGACCGGTTGTTCAGCGTGGGAACCTCAGGGGGCACGCTCGACTCCTCCGGAGTCGTGCTGAGTTTTACGAACACGGGCAGCATGGGGTTCAACGGGCAGTCTGGTGCTCGCACCCTGACATTGACGGGGACCAATGGTGGGGGCAATGTCCTCGCTGCAGTGATTGGCGACAACGGAGGTGCCACGTCTCTGATCAAATCTGGCACAGGCACCTGGATGCTGACCGGAAACAATACTTACACGGGCCTGACCACCATCAGCGGAGGCACATTGATCCTTGGGAACTTTGGCAGCAGCGGCTCCATCAGCGGGGACATTGTGGACAATGGCACGCTCATGCTGAACAACACGGCCGGCCTCACCCTGTCACAAACCATCAGCGGAACGGGCGGGGTCACGGTGAATGCCGGTTCGCACACCCTGAGCGGAACCAACACGTACACAGGCGTGACAAGCATTGCGGGCGGGCTGACTCTTTCTGTTGCGACCCTCGCTGACGGTGGTGTGGCCAGCAATCTGGGGGCGGCCAGCAATTCGGCAACCAACATCGTCCTCAACAATGGCATTCTCAAATACACCGGCGCCGGTTCCTCCACGGACCGTTTGTTTGGCATCGGCACCTTGGGCGGCACGCTGAATGCCTCAGGCACAGGGGCGGTGAATTTCACGAACACAGGCAGCATGGGGTTCAACAGTCTGACCGGTGCGCGCACTTTGACGCTGACGGGTACGAACACGGGGGCCAATACACTCGCTGCTGCGATCGGAGATAATGGTGGCGCCACTTCGCTGACGAAATCTGGTGTCGGCACCTGGGTGCTGACTGGAACGAACAACTTCACGGGGACGACGACTATCAGCACCGGGGTGCTGCAGGTCGGAAGCGGCGGCACCACCGGCACGCTCGGCAGCGGCGCAGTGACGGACAATGCCAACCTGACCTTTAAACGCTCTGACAGTGTCACCATTTCAAACAGCATCAGCGGCACAGGTGCGCTCACCCAGGCTGGAACGGGTACGACCATTCTGACTGGTGCCAACAGCTATGCCGGTGTGACCACGATCAGTGCCGGCACACTGCAGATAGGCGACGGTGGTACGACGGGAACGCTTGGCAGCGGGACGATCACCAACAATGGCACGCTCATCATCAACCGATCCAATGCGATCACGATTTCCGGCACCATGAGCGGAACAGGTGCTTTGATCCAGAACGGCACGGGAACCACAACCCTCAGCGGTCTGAGCAACAACTGGGGCAGTGCCACGGTGAACGCGGGGATTCTCTCTGCCGGGGTTGCCAGCGGACTGGGGAATGCGTCCGCGATGATCGTCAACAGCGGTGGTACATTGGCCACCAACGGGAATCCTTTGGGAGCCGCAGTCGGCTCGATTTCCGGCTCAGGGATTGTAAAAAATGGCAGCAGCAACAATTCGGGTTTGATCGTCAGTGGAAACATCAGCAGCGCATTCAGCGGCGTGCTTCAGGACGGCGGTACTGGCACCCTGTTCCTGACCAAAATGGGGGCGATCACAACGCTGACGCTGTCGGGCAGCAGCACTTATACCGGCGCGACTACCATCACGGGCGGCACCTTGAGTATTTCGACCCTGGCGGATGGTGGCAGTGCCAGCAACATCGGTGCCTCCAGCAACGCCGCCACAAACCTCATCCTGAACAACACAAGCGCTGTTTTGAAATATACGGGTGCCGCTGTCAGCACGGATCGTCTCTTCAGCATTGGCAGCAGCGGTGGCACGCTGGATGCCTCCGGCACCGGGGCGGTGAATTTCACCAACACAGGCAGCATGGGGCTCAACAGCCAGACTGGCGCACGTACCTTGACCCTCACGGGCACGAACACGGGCAGCAACACCCTCGCTGCTGTCATCGGTGACAACACCGGTTCCACCGCCTTGGTGAAAAGCGGCGCCGGCACCTGGGTGCTGTCTGGTGCGAATTCTTACACCGGGGCCACAACGATCAATGGTGGTGTGCTGTCCATTTCCAGTCTTGCCAATGGTGGTTCTGCCAGCGGCATCGGTGCGGCCACCAATGCCGTGACCAATCTGGTGCTCAACGGCGGCACGCTGCAGTACACGGGAGGTGCTGTCAGCACCAGCCGCGTCTTCAGCGTGGGAACCGCGGCGGGCAGTGCGCTGGACTCATCGGGCAGTGGTGCGGTGAACTTTACCAGTGTGGGCATCATGGGCTTCAACAGTCAGAATGGCGCGCGCACACTGACCCTCACCGGAACCAACACCGGCAGCAACACCATCTCCATTCTGATCGGTGACAACAGCGGAGCCACAGCAATCACGAAGTCCGGTGCCGGCACCTGGCTGCTGAGCGGAAGCAACGGATACACCGGAGTGACCACGATCAACAGCGGGGTGCTCAAAGCCGTCACGCTGTTCAACGGAGGCAGCAACAGCAGCATTGGCGCTGCCGCCTCCATCTCCACCAACTTGGTGCTCAATGGCGGCACGCTGCAATACACGGGAATCGGGTCCAGCACAGACCGGTTGTTCAGCGTGGGGATCAGCGGCGGTACGCTGGATGCCTCAGGCAGCGGCACGGTGAACTTCACCAACACCGGCAGCATGGGCTTCAACAGCCAGAGCGGCGCACGCACGCTGACCCTCACCGGCACGAACACCGGCAGCAACACCCTTGCTGCAGTGATCGGCAACAACGGCGGCTCCACTTCGCTGACGAAGTCAGGTGCTGGCACCTGGATGCTTTCAGGTGCGAACACTTACACGGGTGCCACCCTGATCAACGCAGGAAAACTTCAGGCGGGTGGATCCTATGTTTTCAGCAATTCTTCCGCAGTCACGCTCGAGAGCGGTGCTATTCTCGAAATCAATGGCTTTACCAATGCCATCGGCACCCTCTCCGGATCGGGCACGGTGCAGAACGGCACGTCCACGGGGGCGACCTTGAACTCTGGCGGCACCCTGAGCACGACCTTTGACGGACTCATACAGAATGGCGGCAGCGCCTTTTTGGCTTTCAACAAGAACGGTTCTGGCACGCTCACGCTGACGGGGGCAAACACCTACACCGGCGGCACGGTCGTCAGCGCCGGGGTGCTGAGCGTTTCCTCACTGGCGAACGGTGGGGTGGCCAGCAACATCGGTGCCGCCAGCAACGCGGCCTCCAGCCTCATCCTCAACGGCGGCACGCTGCGCTACACTGGCGCCGCAGTTTCCACGGACAAACTGTTCACGGTCACGACCTCCGGCGGCACGCTGGATTCCTCAGGCACTGGCGCGGTGAATTTCACCAACACGGGCAGCATGGGATTCAACAGCCAGAGCGGTGCCCGTACTTTGACCCTCACCGGAACGAACACCGGCAACAACACGATTGCCGCAGCCATCGGCGACAACGGTGGTGCCACAGCGCTGGTGAAATCTGGGGCCGGCACCTGGGTGCTCACGGGAACGAACACGTACTCCGGCACCACAACCGTCAGCGCGGGAGTGCTGCAAGTCGGCAGTGGCAGCACCACCGGCACGCTGGGCAGCGGTGCGGTGACCAACAACGCCAGCCTTGTCGTCAACCGTTCGAATGCAGTGACGATTGCCAACACCATCAGCGGCAACGGAACATTCACCCAGGCAGGCGCGGGCACGACCACGCTCAGCGGAAGCAATTCATACACCGGGGTGACGACGATCACCTCAGGGGTGCTCAATGTGACGACCCTTGCCAACGGCGGGACGAACAGCGGCATCGGTGCCTCCAGCAGTGCGGCAACCAATCTCGTGATCAATGGTGGCACACTGCAATACACAGGCAGCGCGAACCTGAGCACGGATCGCTTGTTCAGCCTGGGGCTCGGCAGCGGGGGCATTGATGTGTCCGGCAGCGGCAACCTGAACTTTACCAACACGGGCAGCATGGGGTTCAATGGCGAGAGTGGTGCGCGCACGCTGGTGCTTTCCGGAACGAACGCGACAGGGGTGAACATCATCGCCGCAGCCATTGGTGACTTTGGCGGGGCCACCTCGGTGAGCATTGAAGGTGATGCCACCTGGCTGCTCACCGGAGCCAACACCTACACGGGAGCCACGACGGTCAGTTCCGGGGTGCTGCAAATCGGCGGCAGCAATCTGGCATCGGCCATCATTGTGGGGGCGCATGCCACCTTGGAGCTGAATGGACTGAACACGCGGATCGGCTCGCTGGCCGGCTCAGGCACCGTGCAAAACAATTCCACCACTGCGGCCACCCTGACGACCAGCAGCAACAACTCCAGCACCATCTTCAGCGGGGTCATTCGGGACGGTGGCGCAGGAGCGTTGTCACTGGTCAAGGAAGGTTCGGGGAAGTTCACGCTCACCGGCAGCAACACCTACACTGGAACCACCACCATCAGCGCGGGCGAGCTTCAGATCGGCTCGGGCGGTACGACGGGGACGCTTGGTACGGGAGCAGTGATCAACAACGCCAGCCTCATCATCAACCGTTCGGATGCCCTCACCATTGCCAATGCGATCGGCGGCAGCGGTTCATTCACCCAGGCGGGTTCCGGGACCACCACGCTGACTGGAACCAGCAGTTATACAGGCAGCACGACGATCAACGCAGGGGTGCTCAGTGTGGCGGTCCTCGCAGATGGTGGTGCCAGCAGCAACGTGGGGGCATCCACCAATGCCGCGTCCAACTTGGTGCTCAATGGCGGCACCTTGCAGTACACCGGCGGAGCCACCAGCACGGACCGGCTGTTCAGCATTGGCAGCAGCGGAGGCACGCTGGATGCTTCTGGCACCGGAGCTGTGAATTTTACGAACACCGGTAGCATGGACTTCAACGGTCAGAGCGGCGTTCGCACGTTGACCCTCACCGGGACAAACACGGGTGGCAACATCCTTGCCGCAATCATCGGCGACAATGGGGATGCCACCGCGCTGACGAAGACTGGTGCTGGCACCTGGGTTCTCACCGGGGCGAACAGCTACACTGGTGCCACGACGATCGGTGCGGGAGTGCTGCAGATCGGCAACGGTGGCACGACGGGTTCGCTGTCCACGAGCAGTGCGCTCATCAGCAATGGCACGCTGGCATTCAATCGCACGGATGGAGTGGTTCAGGGAAGCGATTTTGCCAGTGTGATCAGCGGCAGCGGCGGGGTGACCCAGGCCGGCAGCGGCACGCTGACACTCAATGGCGACAACACCTACACGGGCACGACGAACGTCCGCGCAGGTACATTGGAAGTGACCCACAACAATGCGCTGGGCACAGCAGACGCGGGCACCACGGTGAGCAGTGGTGCGACACTGCTGCTCAACAACGTGAACTACAGTACTGCCGAATCCCTTTCTCTTAATGGCAGCGGTACGGGCAGTAGCGGTGCGCTACGCAACAGCGGCACGAGCACCTACACTGGGGCGATCACTGCGGAAACGAATGCCAGCATCAATGCGGGTGGTGGTATCTTGAACCTCACGGGCGGTCTGGTGAAGGACGGCACGGTGCTCACCATCACGGGAGGCGGGACGGTGTATGTGAGCGGCACAGGCATCAGTGGAGCCAGCGCCAGTTCCGATCTTGTGGTGGATGGAACGACGCTGGTGGTCAGCGCCGACAGCGACTACAGCGGTCCCACCACGGTGCAGAACAGCGCTGCCTTGATTGCCAATGCATCGGTGACCACGACGCGGCTGGACCTCAGCAGTGACAGCATGCTGGCTGGAACCGGTGCCATCACCACGGCGGTGAACCAGTCCATGTTCATCAATGGCACGTTCAGCGTGGGTGATCCAGGAGTGGCGGCGACGCCGACGAATTTCGCGCTCACCACATCGGGCTCGGGAGCCGTGGTGATGGGGGCTGGCAGCGTGATCCGGCTGGATTTGTTCAGTGGCGCGGGTTTGGGTAACAACACCGGCAATGCCACGGCAGCAGATTCCATCAATCTGCATGGCAAGGTGGATGCCACGGCTGGCGGCACGGTCGTCATCGGTAATCCCAATGACATGACGAACTTCCGCGGCGGCGACCAATGGCAGCTGGTTCACCTCAACAGCGGCGATGCCAATGCGGGGAGCTTCGCGGCCAGTCTGGCTTTGAATGACAGCAGCCTGCACCTGGCGAGCGGCTTCACTAGCTACCTCGACCAGAGCAATGGTGTGTTCTCCATCATCGACACGAATGGCGGTCTGGCACTTGCCGCTGTCGAAGTGCAGGCGCTGGTGTCCGGTGGCAACACCGTGACGAATGATCTGAACGGGCACCTCTTCAATCTTCGGGCTGGTGGTGGTGAAGAGGACGACGATTCAGGCTCCATCACCGCTGCACTTGATGACGGGGTCATTGTCGGTGAAGGGGACGGTGATCCCAAGAAGGCCTCGCCCATAGCCAAACGGGTGGCGCGCTCCCGCCAATGGGAAGTGTTTGCCACGGTGAATTACGGCAACGTCAAACTCAATCCCATCCGCACGCAGTCAGGTGTGCAGATTGACTCGTGGGCTTCGGGCGTCGGTGCAGAGCGTCATTTCTCACGGGGGCTGACCCTCGGATTTGCCGCATCCTTCCTGCAGAGCAGCCAGGGGTACACCGGCAATGCAGGCAGCCTGCATCTCGAAGGTCCGGCGCTGTCTGCTTACGTCTCCTATGTGCGTGGCGGCTTCTGGAACAGCCTGCTCTACAGCTTTGGCACCTACCAGATGGACTCCATTCGCAACACTGGGGTGGCATTCCCGACGGCCTTTGGCTCAACCCGCACCTACACGCACTCGGTGCAGTACAACACAGGCTGGAACATGCGTTTCCAGAATGATACGCTGGTCACCGGCCCCTTCGCAGGCGTGGACTACTTGCATGGTTCGATTGACGCCTACAATGAAACTGGCGGCGGTCTGGCGGCCTTGCATTACAACGCGCAGAGTTATCAATCTCTGGTCAGCCGGGTTGGCTGGTCTGCCTCCAAGCAGATCAAGGCAAGCTTTGGGACGATCACACCGCAGGTGCGTCTGAGCTATGAGCGGCAGAACATCAAAAACAACAACGGCACCAGTGTGTCACTGATCAATGTGCCCTTCTCCTCCACTGGCGACCAGCAGGCTCCTGGTCAGGATTATCTGGTGGCCGGACTTGGGGTGAGCCTTGCATTCACCGACCGGTTCAGCCTCATGCTGTCCTATCAGGGGCAGTTCTTCCGCCATGATTTGCAGGCGCACTTTGGCAGCATCCGCTTCAGCTACCAGTTCTAGCCGGCGGCCGCGCCTGTTTTACAGCAGTCGCTTGCGCTTGAAGTAGACGATGGGCAGGATCGCGGAGAGCACGATCATGATCATGACGAGGAGGAAGGCCCAGCCGTTGGTGGCGGCGGGCAGGCCGACGTTCATGCCGTAGATGCTGGCGATGAGGGTCGGCGGCATGAAGAGCACGCTGGCGACGGTGAAGATCTTGATGATCTGGTTCTGCTGGATGTTGATGAGGCCGAGGGTGGACTCCAGCAGGAAGGTCATTTCCTGGGTCTGCTGGTTGGTGTAGTCGTCCATGCTCTTGATGTCGCGCATGACGCTGCGGAACTGCGCGGCGAGGTCTCCGCGCATCCAACTGGCGGCGTTGTTGAGGAAATACTGCAGCATGCGGCTGATGCTGAGGAGGCTCTCACGCACGTTGGCGACGAGGGCGCTGCGGCGGCCCAGCAGCTTGACGACATCGCTGAGGTCTTTTTCCATCGCGGCGTGCGCTTTGTGCGGATCGAGGCTGAAGATGTCGCGGCAGATTTTTTTCATGTCGCCTTCGACACCCTGCAGCGCATCGGCAATGCGGGCGACGATGAGCTCCAGCAGGAGGAGGAAAACGGCATCGCTGGTCAGGGGCAGGGTGCACTGGCGCTTCGCCTGATCTGCGAGTATGCGGAAGGACAGCGGGTCGGCATAGCGCACGGTGGTGAGGCAGTCGGGCGCGATGACGAAGGAAATGGACGTGTTGTCAGGATCCGGGTTGTCCAGTCCGACGGGCAGCCACGCGGTCATGTAGAGCGTGCCCTTCTCGGTGTAGAGTCGGCTGGATTCCTCGATCTCCTGCATTTCTTCACGCGTGGGGAGCTGGTATTCGAGCCATTTTTCCGCTTCCAGCTCCTCAGCACGGCCGGGATTCAGCAAATCGAGGAAGACGAGATTATCCGGGAACGGATGTGTCTTTTCGTCATTCCAGTCGATGAGCTGTCCTTGCTGTGTGATGAGTCGTACCATGCGTGGGTGCGTGTGCGGGGGTAGCGTGAGGGTAGTCGCGCAGGCACTGGGTGCCACAGCAAACTCACCCGGATGTGTGTCAGTAACGTGGCGTAGCGGGGTCGACCATGTCCGACCATGCGTCAATGCCGCCGCTCATGCTCTGGGCACGGGCGAAGCCATGCTGCCGCAGAAACTGGGCGGCGCGGAGGCTGCGCATGCCGTGGTGGCAGTAGATGATGACGTGCTCCTGAGTGTCGGTGAACACCTGGGGCACCAGCTCACCGAAGCGTGAGAGAGGGACGAGCTGCGCGTGCGGCAGGTGGCAGATCTGCCATTCGCTTTCTTCGCGGCAGTCGATGAGCCGGAAGGTGCGCTCGCCGGGATGCTGCAGCAGATTGCTGACATCCGTAGGGTCGATTTCGAGCGGTGTTTCCGGTGTCATGATTTCAGCAGCAGCGAAGCATCAGGGACGAACCGTGACGGGGGTGCCTTTGGAGACGTTGTTGTAAAAAATGGCCGCCATGTGCGGAGGCATGCGGACGCACCCGTGGGAAGCGGCGTAGCCGGGGAGGAATCCCTCGTGCATGCCGATGCCGCCGACGAAGCGCATAAAGTGGTGCATCTTGGAGCCCTCGAACCGTGTGCCGGGAGGCGCCTTGTCCTTGGTGACGTCCACGTTGGCCTGGACGACGTTTCCTGCGCTGTCCACAAAGTCGCCGTAGAGATTGGATTTGTGCCACTGGTCCTTCTCGAAGATCTTGAAGTTGCCAGTTTTGGTGGCGTGCCGTTCGTCGCCAGTGGATAGAGCGGAGACACCCGCGAGCGCACCGCCTTTGTAAAAGTAGGCCTTCTGGTCGCTGATATCGATGATGATGCTGGGCGCGCCGGACATGCCGTCGCCATCCCAGTAGGAGTCCTGGTCCGCATTGTACAGCGCGGAATGCGGGACGCTTGTGGTGGAGAAGGCTTCGAGGTACTGCGTCTGTCCACGCGAAGACGAGCTCTGGCAGGAGGCCAGCAGAGCAAGTGCGGAAAGTAGAGCGAGGCGGACGGCTGGGGGGATTACCAATTGACTCATGCGTAAGGGTTACGTGTGCGCGGCTTGGGAAGCCGCGATTCATATGCCTTGCCGCAGCGCATCTGTCCAGCGTCAATCAATGCACGCCGTGATCGGCGAGGTAGCGTTCCGCTTCGAGGGCGGCGGCACAGCCCTGGCCCGCGGCGGTGATGGCCTGACGATAGACATGGTCGGCCACGTCACCGGCGGCGAAGAGGCCCTCCGTTTTGGTGCGGGTGCCTTCGGTCTGCAGGATGTAGCCGCCTTCGTCGGTGTCGACGAGATCGCCGAGGAACTGGCCGTTCGGGACGTGGCCGATGGCGACGAAGACGCACTTCAGCTCCAGCTCGCTCTTTTCACCCGTAACGAGGTTTTCGAGGGTCACGGCGCGCATTTCGCCCTTCTCGTCGGTCAGGTATTCGCTGACTGTGGAGTTCCAGACCGGTTTGATCTTCGGATTGGCGAGGGCGCGGTCGGCCATGATTTTCGAGGCGCGCAATTCGTCGCGGCGATGAATCAAATAGACGGTGCTGGCGAATTTGGTGAGGAATCCGGCTTCTTCGCAGGCGCTGTCGCCACCGCCGATGACGCAGACGGGGACGTTGCGGTAGAAGGCACCGTCGCAGGTGGCGCAGCTGGTCAAACCACGGCCGATGAGGCCCTTTTCGTTTGGCAGGCCGAGGTGCTTGGGGGAGGCGCCGGTGGCGACGATCACCGTGTGGGTCTCATAGACGGTGCCGCCGTCGGTGTGCACTTCGAAGTGGCCTGCGGCGGTCTTTTTGACGTTGCTGACGAGGGCGTACTCGATGCGTGCGCCGAACTTTTCAGCCTGCGTCTGCATGTTCATCATCAGCTCCGGGCCCATGATGCCGTTCGGGAAGCCGGGGAAATTTTCGACCTCCGTGGTCGTGGTGAGCTGGCCGCCGGGCATGTTGCCAGAGAGGATCAGAGGCTTCAAGTTCGCGCGGCCGGTGTAGATGGCTGCGGTGTATCCGGCGCAGCCGGTGCCGATGATGATGACGTTTTCCATGAGAAAGGGGAGGTTGGGAGGGGAGGTAGAAAGGTCGCGGAAGATGGAAAGGTGAGCCGGGGGTGCAACCAACGCTTTTTACAGACTCGTTGTTGGAGTTTACCGCCTCCCGGCTTATTTCAAAAATAACAACGATGTCCAACCCCGCCCCGGATGCCAAGGCCAGCCGCAAATCGCTGGCGACGCTGTTTTTCTGCACAGCGATGCCCATGGGGATGTGGAGTGTGCCGCTGGCGAACGTCTTCAATGCGCACGGCCGGGGGCATCTGGTGCCCTGGGTGTTTGCCACGACTGCGACCGCCGCGTTCATCTCGCCTTTGTTTGTGGGAGCGCTGGCGGATCAAAAACACTCGCCGGTGCTGCTGCTGCGGTGGCTGACAGCGGCAACGAGCATTGCCCTGCTCCTCACGTGTGGTTCATTGGCCTGGGGCTGGAGTGATGCGGCGGTTTTGATCTGCGCGCAGATCCTGGCTCTTGTGGCTTTGCCAGCCTGGAGCGTGACCAGCAGCATTGTGTTCTCCCAGCTGCACGATGCCAAGGTTCAGTTCGGTCCGCTGCGTGCCTGGGCAACGGGGGGCTGGATGGTCGGCTGCTGGATCGTGAGCTTTGTGCTGCGTGCCGATGCATCGTTGTTGGCAGGAGTCACCGCTGCGGGACTGTGGCTGGTGGTGATGACGCTGACATGGCGGCTGCCGATGATTCCGCCCGGGGAGATCGTGCAGCACCGAACTTGGAAGCAGGTCCTTGGCCTGGATGCGCTGGGGCTGCTTATACACCGGGATCACCGGGTGGTCTTTCTGACGGCGGCGTTGTACTGCATTCCGCTGGCGGCTTTTTATCCCTACACTTCACGTCAGCTGCATGATCTTGGCGTGCAGAACATCTCCGCAGTCATCTCGATTGGTCAGACGACCGAGGTGGTGGTCATGCTGCTGCTGTCGGGATTGCTGACGCGTTTCCGGTTGAAGTGGGTTTTCCTCTCCGGCATTGCGATCTGTGTGGTGCGCTACTCTCTCAATACGTTCAACACGCTGCCGAGTGTGGTGTTTGGCACCTTTCTGCACGGCTTTGCCTATACGCTCTATTTCATCACTACACAGATTTACCTGGAGGAGCGCATTGATCCGAAATGGCGGGTGCGCGCGCAGGCGCTGCTGGCCATGCTGATGAGCGGTGTGGGTAATCTCCTCGGCTACCTCGGCGGTGGCTGGTGGTTTGATGCCTGCACGGTGGGCAAGACCACCGACTGGCCCCGCTTTTGGTGGGGAGAGACGGCGCTGACTGCGGCGGTGTGTGTGTTCTTTGCCGTGGCGTATCGAGGACGGGCGGCGAGGACGTAGAATAGGTCTGGGAAGCGCGTAGTCGTGGATGTTTCCACACGCTCATGGACGGGCGGGCTGTCGCCACGCCCATCCTACTTTATGCCAAACCGGCGCGGACGAGGAGGGCCATGGCGTCGGGGTCGCGGCCCATGAATTTTTGGAAGAGCTTGGCGGGGTCTTCGGAGTTACCTTTGCTGAGGATCGTGTCGCGGAACTCGCGGCCCACGGTGGGATTGAGCACGCCTTCCTGCTGGAAGCGGGTGAAGGCATCGGCATCCAGCACTTCGGCCCACTTGTAGCTGTAGTAGCCGGCGGCATAACCGACGGGGCTGCTGAAGAGATGGCCGAAACGACGTGCCATGGTCGGCTGCTCAGTTTTGAGCTGCATGATGTAGCCTTTGAGAATCGAGCGCGCGAGCTTGTCGAGGTCCACGCCTTCATCGGTCGCGTGGTGCATGTGCAGTTCGAGGTCCAGCTTGCCGAAAGCGAGCTGGCGCATGATGTCGCTGGCGCTGCGGTAGTTCTTGGCGGCGAGCAGCTTTTTGAAGAGGCGCGCAGGGATCGTTTCGCCAGTTTCATGATGGCGGGCGAAGAGATCGAGGCTCTCACGCTCCCAGCAGAAGTTTTCCATGAGCTGCGAGGGCAACTCCACGAAGTCCCAGTAAACACTGACGCCGTTGAGCGAGGGGATCTCCACATTGCCGCAGAGCTGGTGCAGCAGATGTCCGAACTCATGGAAGACGGTGGTGACTTCATCATGCGTGAGCAGCGCAGGCTTGCCATCCACAGGCGGCGTCATGTTGCCGCAGATGAGGCCAAGGTGCAGGCGGCGGTCGCGCTCGCCGCTGGGTGGCACGCCCATTCGGAGATAATTCATCCAGGCACCGCCGCGCTTGGAGTCACGCGGATGCCAGTCGGCGTAGAAAGAGCCGATGTGCACGCCCTTCTCATTGCGCACTTCGTAAAATTTCACCTCGGGGTGCCAGACCTCCACAGGGCCTGCTTTGCCGGGCTGGGAGCTGACATTGGCGGGGGCGTCCTTGCCGGGCTCGACGTACACGACCTCGCGGCTGGTGATGCGAAGGTCGAACACTTTTTCGGCCAGCTGGAACATGCCGTTGAGCACCTTGTCGATGGGGAAGAAGGGGCGCAGCTCTTCTTCATCAAAATCGTACTTCGATTTGCGCTGCCGTTCGCTCCAGAAGGAGACTTCCCAGGGCTCGAACAGATCGACGGCCTGGTGGGCGTTGTCGGCGCGGAATTCCTGCAGCTCGATGGTTTCACGCTGGAAGGCCTCATGCACGCGCTCATAGAGGTCCGTGATAAAACGGAGGGCGCTCTGGCCGTTCTTGGCCATGCGATGGTTCAGCACATGATCGGCGAAGTTTGCCTTGCCCATGATCTGCGCCTTCTCATGGCGCAGGCGCAGGATCTTCCAGACGAGCTCGGTGTTGTCGTGTTCGCCGCCGCAGCCAATGCTGCAGGAGCCTTCCCAGACCTGACGGCGAATGCTTTCGTCTTCGAGGTATTCCATGACAGGAATCATCGAGGGAGCCTTCAGAGTGAAGCGATAGACGGGCTTCTCAGGCGTGCCGAGGTTTTTGGCCAGCGCATCCGCCTTGGCGGCTTCGATGGCGGTCTGTGGCAGGCCTTTGAGACGATCCACGTCCTCGATGAGCAGCTCCCACTTGTTCGTGGAATCGAGCACGTTCTCGGAATACTTCTGCGTGTGCTTGGAGAGCTCGGCTTCGATCTCCTCCATGCGCTTCTTCTTGTCCGGCGGCAGATCGGCACCAGCCTCGATGAAGCCTTCCATGGCCTCCTGCAGGGCGCGTTTGCGCACTGGCGTGAGCTGCTTCGCCTCGTCGGTCTTGCTGTAGGTGACAAAGAGGTCCCAGAGGTGCTCATTGAGGGGGATCTTGGCGAAGAAGGAGCTGACTTCCGACAGCATCTTGTTGTGCGCCTCACGCAGGGCGGGGGAGTTGCACAGCGAATCGAGATGGGTGACCAGGCCCCAGGCTTCATTCAGTTCGCGGGTGCATTCGTCGAGCCCGAGCACGACGGAGTCAAAGTTCATCAGCTTGCCGCGGTCCTGATCGATGACGGCATCCAGATTCGCCTGCGCTTTTTCAAGGGCGGCGCGGATGTCTGCTTCGATGTGTTCGGGGGTCAGGGTGGACCAGCGGATGTGAAAGTCCTGGGTGAGGAAAGGGGCTGCCATGGTTGGGGCTTTTTTTTCGCGGGCGTTTGGGGAGGCGGAGTATGGAGTGGATGCGAGGGCCTGCAAATAAGATTGGCATTCAGAAATTGGCTTAAAATGCCGCGAGAATTGACAAAGCCTCCGTGCTTCACAACATGCGCGCACTGTGTCTGATACCACTCCTCTTCGCCGTACTCCTCTACACGCCGTGCATGTGGAAATGGGGGCTCGCATGGTGCCCTTTGCCGGCTGGGACATGCCGGTGCAGTACACCGGCATCGTCGATGAACACAAAGCCGTGCGCCAGAGCGTCGGCGTTTTTGATATTTCCCACATGGGCCAGTTCATCGTGAGCGGCCCCGGTTCCGAGGCTTTTCTGAACAGGGTGCTGACCAACAACATCACCAAGCTGCAGCCCGGCCAGGGGCAGTACACCCTGCTGCTGAACGGACTCGGCGGCGTGATTGATGACCTGATCGCCTACCGCACCAGCGAGCGTGAATTTTACCTCGTCGTGAATGCTTCGCGCATTGATGCGGACTGGGCGCATCTGGAAACGCAGCTCAACAAGGATGATGAGGTGATGATGGCCAACGCGAGTGATTTTACCGCCGGTCTGGCCATTCAGGGACCCAAGGCGCGTGAAGTGGCGGCAGCGGTCTTTGGCAGTGCCGCATCTTTTCCTGAGCACAACACCATCCTCGTCTCCATGACCAGTGAAGGGCCGATGTGGCTGTGCGGCACTGGCTACACCGGGGAGGAAGGCTTTGAATTTTTCATGCCCATAGAGACGGCGGAGACGTGGTTCCGCAAAATCGTGGATGCCGTGAAGGCTGCTGGTGGCATGCCCTGCGGACTCGGGGCGCGTGACACGCTGCGGCTTGAGATGGGCTATCCGCTCAATGGCAATGATCTTTCGGAAACGCGCACGCCGTTGCAGGCCGGACTCGGCTTCTTTGTGGATCTGGACAAAGGCGACTTCACGGGCCGTGAAGCTCTTGTGGCGCAAAAAGCCGCCGGACTGCCCGACAAGCTGGCCGCCTTCCGCATGACGGGCGCGGCTCCGCCACCACGGCCGCATTATCCGGTGGCATTTGCCGGGGAGATCATCGGCGAGGTGTGCAGCGGCACGCAGTCTCCCAGCCTCGGAGCCGGCATCGGCATGGCCTACGTGCCGCTGAGCGCCGCCACGATCGGCAGCACGCTGGAAATCGAAATCCGCGGGCGGCGTTTCCCGGCGGAAGTGGTGAAGAAGCCGTTTTATCGCAAGCCCTCCCTTTAATATTCCCAAACAGACATCCCCATGAGCAACGTCCCCGAAAACCTCCGCTACCGTGACTCCCACGAATGGATCGATCCCACCCAAAGCCCGTCTCCGGTCGGAATCACGGATCATGCGCAGGCGGAACTGACGGACGTGGTCTTTGTGGACCCTCCCAAGGTGGGCACCCAGGTCACTGCGGGGCAGCAGGTGTGCGTGATCGAATCTGTCAAAGCGGCGAGTGATATTTATGCTCCGGTGTCTGGAGAAATCGTGGCCGTCAATGAGGCGCTGACCGGCGACCCGGGTCTTCTCAATCGTGATCCTTATGCCGGTGGCTGGATTTTCAAAATCCAGTCCTCCAATCTTGCGGAGTTTGAGGCATTGATGGACGCCGCCACCTACGGCAAACACATTGCCTGAAGCCTGTGTGGTTTTGAGCGTTTGACGCGCTATTTTTTGGCTGCAAAAAGTGACGGATTCGTTACTCGTCACGGAGTTTAGTCCCATGCCTCCCGAAGCATCCTCTTCCATCGCCACCGTCCCAGCCGGCTTTCAGCTCAAGCCGATTGACGCTTATCACCGCCGTCATCGCACCTTTCCGGCCAACGGCTGGGTGGAGCGCATCACCAATCGTCTGCAGGACGTCGTCGAGGCGGTCATTGCGCATTGTTCCATTCATGGTGATCCGCCGATCTATGACTCGCGGCACTTCCCTTGGGTCAAGGGTATTGAGGCAGACTGGCAGAAGGTTCGTGCCGAAGTCGACTCAGTGATGAAATACCGCGATGCGATGCCCAGCTTTCAGGACATCGTGAAGGAGGTCGGCATGATCCAGGGCGATGACCAGTGGAAGACGTTCTTTCTCAAAGGGGTCGGCATGGACTGCGAGGAAAACGCCCGCCACTGCCCGGAGACCATGAAAGTGCTGGCCCAGATCCCTGGCTGCACGACCGGCTTCTTCTCCATCCTTTCTCCGAACAAACACATCCCTGAGCACCGGGGCCCCTTCGCGGGTGTGCTGCGCATGCATCTCGGGCTGATGGTGCCGGAGCCGCGCCACCAGTGTCGCATTCGCATCGCCGATCAGGTCTATGCCTGGCAGGAGGGCAGCGCGATCATCTTTGATGACACTTACAATCACGAAGTCTGGAACGACACCGACGGCTATCGCGTGGTGCTGTTCGTGGATTTCGAGCGTCCGCTGCGGGCGCCGTTCAATTTTCTCAATCACTTGATCTTGAATCTGGCCTCGCTGGCACCGTTTTTGCGCGAAGCTAAGGGCAAGCAGAAGGCCTCCGAGAAAAAATTCTGGGCCTTGTTTGGCAAGTGACACAGGCCCTCGGCTAGATACCGTGGCGGCCTCCTCAAACCGCTCCGATTTCGATGCCTACAAACTTTTCCCGCCGTCACATTGGTCCCTCCGCCGCCGAGGCGGAGAGCATGCTGCAAACGCTCGGTTTTAAAACGCTCGATGAGCTCATCGACCAGGTGGTGCCGGAAGGCATTCGCGTGCGCGAGCCGCTCAATCTGGCACCCCCGCTGAGCGAGGAGCAGGCGTTGCGCCGCATGCGGCAGATCATGGGCCTGAACAAGGTCATGCGCTCGTTCATCGGGCTCGGCTTCCATGACACCTTCACACCGCCGGTCATTCAGCGGAACATCCTCGAAAATCCCGGCTGGTACACAGCCTACACGCCTTATCAGGCGGAGATCGCGCAGGGCCGTCTTGAGGCATTGATCAATTTTCAGACGATGATCCGCGACCTCACGGCGCTGGATGTGGCGAACGCCTCGCTGCTCGATGAAGGCACTGCGTGTGCTGAAGCATTGGGCCTTGCGGTGGCGCAGGTGGCTGGCGCATCACGCGTGTTTGTCTCCGACCAATGCCACCCGCACAACATCGAGGTGGTGCGCACGCGCATGGATGCGCTGGGAATCCGCGTGGAGGTGGGGGATGTGCTGAAATGGAAGCATGATGGCACCAAGGGACTGGCCGCCGTCCTCGTGCAATATCCTGACACGCTGGGGGTCATTCATGATTTTGCCGAACTGGCGAACGAGACTCATGAGGCGGGAGCTTTGCTCGTCGTCAGTGCTGATCTGCTTGCGCTCACGGTGCTCAGGCCGCCGGGTGAATTCGGAGCGGACATCTGCGTGGGCAACAGCCAGCGCTTTGGTGTGCCGCTGGGTTTTGGAGGCCCGCATGCTGCCTTCATGGCCGTGCGTGATGCGCTGAAGCGCCGGCTGCCCGGTCGCTTGATCGGTGTTTCCAAGGATGCCTCCGGCAGACCTGCCTATCGGCTCTCTCTGCAAACACGTGAGCAGCACATCCGTCGTGAAAAGGCCACCAGCAACATCTGCACCGCGCAGGTGCTGCTTGCCGTGATGGCGTCCATGTATGCCGTGTATCACGGGCCGCAGGGACTCAAGACCATCGCGCACCGTGTGCATGACGCAGCGGTATGGCTGGCTGGCGAGCTGCTGCGTGCGGGCCTGGATGTGCTGAGCGACGACTTCTTTGACACGCTGAGCGTACGCGTGCCGAACGCCGATGACCTGCTCAAGCGCGCGCTGATCTTCGGCATCAATCTGCGCAAGATCGACGCCACCACGGTGGGAGTCGCTTTGGATGAACGCGTGCGGGAAGAAGAGCTGCTCAACCTGCTTACAGCCTTTGGCATTTCCAAGGCGCAGCAGCCGCCGGTGCTCGATGATGAAAATCCGCTGCACTGCTCCGCGCGGCACCACCGCAAGTCCGCGTTTCTGACGCATCCAGTGTTCAATTCCTACCACTCCGAGACGGAGATGATGCGCTATCTGCACCGTCTGGAGTCGAAGGACATCGCGCTGAACCGCAGCATGATTCCGCTGGGCTCCTGCACGATGAAGCTGAACGCGGCGGCGGAGATGATGCCGCTGAGCTGGCCGGAAGTGAACGGCCTGCACCCCTTCGCGCCGCATGATCAGACCGAGGGCTATCGCTCGATGTTCAGTGACCTCGAAGGCTGGCTGGCTGAATGCACCGGTTTTGATGCGGTGTCGTTGCAGCCGAATGCGGGGTCTCAGGGTGAGTATGCCGGCCTGCTGGCGATCAAACGTTTCCATGCCGCACGCGGCGAGGACCACCGCGATGTCTGCCTCATTCCCACCTCGGCGCACGGCACAAATCCGGCCAGCGCGGTGATGAGCGGATTCAAAGTCGTGCCGGTGACCTGTGACAATCAGGGCAATATTTCGGTCGATGATTTGAAGGCGAAGCTGGAGGCGAACAAAGAGAAGGTGGCCGCGCTGATGGTCACGTATCCTTCGACGCATGGTGTGTTTGAGGAGTCCATCGTCGAAGTCTGCCGACTGGTGCATGACCATGGCGGACAGGTGTACATGGACGGCGCCAACATGAATGCGCAGGTGGGGCTGACTTCGCCGGGGCGCATCGGTGCGGATGTGTGCCATCTGAATCTGCACAAGACTTTCTGCATTCCGCATGGCGGTGGCGGGCCGGGCGTCGGGCCCATCGCGGTGGCCGCGCATCTGCGTGCGCATCTGCCGGGGCACCACACATGGCAGACGGACCGCCGTGAAGGCGCGGTTTGCTCCGCTCCCTGGGGCAGCGCCAGCATCTGCACGATCTCCTGGATGTATATCGCCATGATGGGGCCGCGTCTTGTTGATGCGACCAAGTACGCCATCCTCAATGCGAACTATGTCGCCAGAAAGTTGGAGGCGAATTTCCCTACGCTTTACAAGGGCTCCAAGGGCTTCGTCGCGCACGAGTGCATTCTCGACTTCAGCCATTTCCACAAGGTCACCGTGGAAGACGTGGCGAAGCGGCTGATGGATTTTGGTTATCATGCGCCGACGATGAGCTGGCCTGTTTCCGGCACGCTCATGATCGAACCCACGGAGAGCGAGAGCCAGGCCGAGATCGACCGCTTCTGTGAGGCCATGCAGTGCATCCACGCGGAGATGATCGGTGTCGAAAGCAGCACGTATCATCCCACGGACAACACGCTCAAGCAGGCCCCGCACACCGCCGCCGCCGTCACTAAGAGCGACTGGCCGCACGCCTACACGCGTGAAGCCGCCGCCTTCCCGCTGCCGTGGGTGCAGGAGTCCAAGTACTGGCCGCCGGTCTCGCGCATCGACAACGTGTATGGCGACCGCCACCTCGTCTGCACCTGTGTGAGCGTGGAAGAAGCGGCTGCAAGTTGAGGACTTCTCATGCGTTTCACGGCGCATGAAATTCCATCTGGCCGTCCTAGCTGCTCTCGCCTTCGCTGCCGGCATCCGTGCTGCGGATGTGCCGCGTCCGAACATCCTTTTCATCATCTTTGATGACTGGGGCTGGCAGCATGCGGGTGCGTATGGCTGTGACTGGGTCAAGACGCCGAACTTTGACCGTGTGGCGAAGGAAGGGGTGCTGTTTAAGAACGCCTTCACCTCCAATCCGAAGTGCAGTCCATGCCGCGCCACCATCCTCACGGGGCGCAACTCCTGGCAGCTTGAGGAGGCGGTTTGCCATGGGGGCATCTTCCCGCCGAAGTTTGCCGTGTATCCCGACCTGTTGGAAAAAGGCGGCTACACCGTGGGCCTCACTGGCAAGGGTTGGGGGCCGGGCGAGTTCAAACTGGAAGGCCGCACGCGCAATCCTGCCGGGCCGGCGTTTGATGAATTCAAACAAGAAGTACCAGCGAAGGGCATCACGACCACGGACTACCCTCGCAACTTCGAAGCCTTTCTGGCGCAGCGCGAAAAGGCGCAGCCCTTCTGTTTCTGGATGGGATTCAAGGAGCCGCACCGCTCTTATGAGCTCGATTCCGGTGTGCGTCTGGGCAAGAAACTCGAGGACGTGAAGGTGCCCGGCTACCTGCCGGACAACGCCACGGTGCGAGGTGATCTGGCGGACTACGCAATCGAGGTGGAATGGGGCGACAAGCAGATCGGGCAGACGCTCGACCTTCTGGAGAAGTCCGGCCTGCTGGAGGACACGCTGGTCATTGTGACTTCGGATCATGGCATGCCGTTTCCACGGGTGAAGGGGCAGATTTATGAGGACGGCTATCACCTGCCGCTTGCCATGCGTTGGGGGAAGGGGATCAAGCCGGGGCGTGTCGTTGAAGATTTTATCAACGTGCGCGATCTTGCGCCGACCTATCTCGAACTGGCCGGACTGCCGAAGCATGAGCAGATGAGCGGCAGCAGTTTGGTAAAGATTTTGAGCAGTGACAAAAGCGGCTTCGTGGAAGATCGCAAAGTCATGCTGGCTGGCAAGGAGCGTCACGATCTGGGGCGTCCGAACGACTGGGGTTATCCCGTGCGCGCCATCCGCACGCCCGAGTTTTTCTACAGCCACAACTACCACCCGGAGCGCTGGCCCGCCTGCAATCCGGAAACCGGCTACGGCAACTGCGATGATGGGCCCACGAAATCATGGATCGTGGAGAACAAGGAGCTCTTCTATGATCTCGCGTTTAACTACCGCCCGGAGGAGGAGCTCTATAACATCGCCCAGGATCCCGAGTGTCTGAAAAACCTGGCCAACGTGCCCGAGTTTGCCGTGAAGAAACAAGAGCTGCGCGCGAAGCTGGAGACCATGCTCAAAGAGGAAAAAGACCCGCGCGTGCTGGGTAATGGAGCGATCTTTGACACCTATCAGTATGTGGGAAATCACAGCAAAAAAGGCTACGCGGAGTGGGAGGCCCGCCAGCGCGGTGTGCCTCTGCCGGATGCGCCCAAAAAGAAGGGCAAGAAGGACGCGGACGAGTGAGGCACGATGAACTCGACTTTGGCGCGTTTGCGGCGATAACAGCCGCATGCGCCTCCTGACTTTGTTTTTGCTGTTTGTTTCCTGCGGTCTGACTCTTCACGCTGCTGACAAGGCTGCCACGCCAGATGCGCTGGTCGCGGAGCTCTACAAGTCGGAGAAGAAAAAAGCGTCACCCTTTTTCCAAGACAATGACCGGGCGCTGGTGGACCACTACTTCACGAAGGAGCTTGGAGATCTCCTCTGGAAGGACTCCATCGACTCCAAAGGCGAAGTCGGCGCGCTCGATGGCGACCCGCTCTACGACGCCCAGGACATGGAGATCAAAAATTTCGTGATCCACCCGGCGAAGACGGAAGAGGGCAAGGCCACCGTCCTGGTGACCTTTGTGAACTTTGAAGAGAAGAAGCGCATCACCTTCCACTGCGTGCAGCAGGGCGGCGCATGGAAGATCAGCGACATCCAGTACGCAGACTATGCGCTGCTGAAGCTGCTCAAGGACAGCGTTGCGAAGTAAGGATCGCTGCCAGCTTATTTGGCGTCGCCTTCTTTTGGTGCTTCCGGCGGACGGCGGAACTTGCTGCCACTTTCCGTGCTGGGGCCAGCAGCACCGGGGAACCCGCCTGATTTGCCCTTGCGCTCCTGCATGGCTTTCATGGCGGCAGCTTTTTCGTCGGGATCGAGGACGCCGTTCTTGTTGGCGTCAAATTTTTGCAGAAGCATCGCCTGCATCGGGCCACCGCCTTTCGTGGGTTCGCCGGGGGAGCCGCCTTTGGGGCCGCCGCCACGGCGTTCCTGCATGGCTTTCATGGCGGCAGCTTTTTCATCGGGATCGAGCGTGCCGTTTTTATTGGCGTCAAACTTCTGCAGCAGCATCTCCTTGATCTTCTTGCGGCCCGGGCCGCCGGTGCCTGCGGCATCGGGGCGTTGTTTCGGGGCGTCTTCGGCATGGGTCAGAGAGAAGCTGATTGTGAGGGCGAGCAGAAAAGAAGGCAGGAGTTTCATGGCGCGGTGGTGGGTGCATGCGGTTCAACACCGGAGCCGGGGAATAAGTTTCACGGCATCTTTCCACGTACACCCGGCTTGCCCTTTCCGCTGAAGCCCTTACTCTCACGGCGGGTCGGTCGGAGTGATCGCTGGTATTTTTGCTGCAAGGCGGAGATGCCAGAGGAAAGTCCGGACACCACAGGGCAGCATGCCACGTGAAAGCGTGGGGGCTGCGGTGCAAGCCGCAGTCACAGACAGTATCACAGAAAACAAACCGCCCTCCGTAACTCGCAAGAGCGAAAGGGGGTAAGGGTGAAACGGCGGGGTAAGAGCCCACCGCCCCAACCGCGAGGAAGGGGGCACGACAAACCTCATGCGGTGCAAGACAGAACAGGAGAAAGGCCCGCCTGGCCGCAAGTCCCGCAAGGGATGGATAACTCCGGGTAATAGTCGCTCCACTGCGCAAGCGGGGGCAGGCTGAGTGATCAGCCTGACAGATAAATGATCACAGCCAGGTGTCGAAGGGCATCGGGGACACAGAATCCGGCTTATGAGGGCCGATCCACAATGAAGGCGTCGGGAGAAATCCCGGCGCCTTCGCCTTTGGTGACACAGGAGCGCGGTGCTGCACAGGCGGTTTCAAAACCTGTCAGATTGCTGGCTTCCATCATCGAGCCCTGCGGCGGCGCAGCGATGCGAGGCCGAGCCCGATGAGAAGGAGGAGCGCGCGGGAGGGTTCCGGCACGACGACGAGGATGCCGCTGGAGGCAAAGAAACTCATGTCCCAAACGAGGCCGCTGGCGGAGATGTCCGGCAGGTCGAGGTCGAATGCGCCATCCCCCGCACCAGTGCGGTAATTGGTGCCAAGATTCGAGGAAGCGTTGAAGGTGGTCTGCCAGTCCACCAAGTTGAAGATTTGCCCGTAGGTCGGAGTGATGCCATTGGCCAGGACGGTGATGGCGGCACCCACGGCCTGAGTGATGCTGCCGGAAGAAATCAGTCGGTCGTGGTCGCCGGTGGAGGCGGTGGCGAAGCCTTGAATGTACGTGTTGTAGCCGACGGTGCCGACGTCATTGCCGTCAAAGCTGTTGGTGCTGGTGAAGGTGGGCGTGTCCAGATCAAACACGGTGGTGGAACCGGAGGCGAGAGTGAGATTTCCAGTCACCGTCAGAGTCTGGGTGACATCGCCGCCGGTGGTGCCCATGGAGAGTGTGGCACCGCTGTTGATCGTGGTGGCTCCGGAAACGGTGCCGCCGCCTTGCAGGGTCTGGCCGGACTTCACGGCATAGCCGCCGCTGACACTGGCCACATCAAATGTGGCACCGCTGGCGACGGTGATGGTGGGAGAGGCATCAATGGAACCTGTGCTGCCAAGGCGCAGCGTCCCCGCCTGCACCACGGTGGCACCGGTGTAGGTGTTCACCGCCGTGAACACCAGGGTGCCAGCACCGGTCTTGGTGACGCCGCCAGCCGTGGGCGTGGAATCGTCATTCGTGACGGTGACCGTGGTGCTGACCACTGCGGCGTTGCTGGTGGTGGTGCCGCTGGTGATGTTGAACTCGCGCTGGCCCCCATCAAGATTCACCTGCGCCACGCCGATGGTGCCACCGCCCGCGTTGATGTTGTTCGTGCCGCTGGCGGTGAGCGTGCCGTCGAGCACCAGTTCACTGCCTTTGGCCGAGGCTGTGGTGCCTTTGGCAAGACTGATGGTCTGGCCGGTCAGGCTGATGCCACCGTTGCCGGCCAAACCTGCGGTGTAGCGGTTCATGCTGGTGGTGCTGTTGCCATTCAGCGCGATGGCATTCCCGGTAAAGGTGCTGGCAAACTCCGTGTTGTAAACGGTCCAGCGACCGCCGCTGTTGAGATTGATGGTGCCACCGGCGGTGGCACGAAGCGTTCCGGTGATGGTGACGATGGAGCCGTTTCCTTGATCCGGATTCACATTGCTGCCAGCGGCAATCTGATAGAGGTTGGCAAAGGTCTCAGTACGGTTGTTGAAGTTGATGGTGCCACCATTGAGCGTGATGGAGGTGGTGTCTGCGAGCTGGTCATTGAGCGTGGTGTAAGCAAGCTTGCCGCCGGAGTTGATCTGGATGTCGCCGGCGATCGCATTGACGCCTGCATTTTTGCCGACTTGAAGAATGCCGGCCGAGATGGTGGTGAGGCCGGTGTAGGTGTTGGCGTCTTCGCCGGAAAAAAGCAGCGTGCCGCCCCCGGTCTTGGTCAGCCCGGCAGAGCCGGTGCCGACAATGGCAATACCGACGTTGGTGACATCCGTGCTCAATATCGTGGTGACATTCCAGGTGCGCGTGGCGCTGCCGAGATCCACCTGCGCCACACCGACATTGGTGCCATTTTTATTGAAGGTGTTCACACCTGTGGCGGTGACGTTGCCGTTGAGGACGATCTTGCTGCCCTTCGCGGTGGAGTTTCCTGCGTTGCCCGTGTTGAGGCTGATCGTTCGACTCGTTATCGAAAGTCCGCCAGTGCCGACCACGAACTGGGAGATGACGGTGCTGTTGTTGCCAGTCATAGAAAGGGCGGTGCCGCTGCCGGTGAAAACGACTGTATTTGCAGACCAGTTGGCGCCGCTGTTCAGCCCCAGATTGGTGTTGCTGGTGACGGTGAGAGTGTCGGTGATGGTAAAGGTGCCGCCATTGGAGCCGGTGCCGCCATTGGTGGTGCCACCATTGAGCGTGAGATTGCGAATGGTCTCCGTTTGTCCGCCAATCCAAAGCGTGCCGGTGTTCAATGTCACGCTGGCGGTGTCAGCCATCTGATTGGCCGCAGTCCATTGGAGCGTGCCACCGTCGATGATGACATCTCCATTGATGGCTGCCAGGCCGGCTGTTTTTGACATTTTCAGGGTGCCTGCGGAAACGGTGGTGCTGCCGGTGTATTCATTGGCCACGGTGCCCCCCAGCACCAGAATGCCGGCGCCGGTTTTGGTAAGTCCCTGAGTCCCGGCGACGACTGCGTTGATGGTGGCGGCGCTCGCTGAATCAAGGTTGACCTGAATGACAGGCGTGTGATCGCCGGTGAGCGTCAGCTTGTTGGTCGCCGTACCTGTGATCGTGTAAGTGCCGGTGCCTGCGGGATTGAACGTGAGGTCATTGGCGGAAATGGGCGATGTGAGCGTGATGGTGCCCGCCGCGCCGCTGGCATTGCCAAAAATGGCGCTGTCCGGTGTGGTGCTGCTCCAGATCTGGTAGCTTGAACCATCGTGCCACCGGTTGGTGTCCGAGTTGTTCCAGTTTCCCCCGCCGTCCTGAAGGCCTGTGGTGCTGGTGTTTCCATCCCAGATCAAAGTGCTGGCAGCGGTCTGCGATACGAAGGCAAAGAGAATGAGGGCCGGAATGATTCTCCAGGAAGTCAGAACACAAAACATGGGTCAAAAAAGGGGGGACTTTAATGACACACAACAGCTGCATAGCGATGAGAAACGGGCTTATTCCGAATCAAAAAAATCAAAAACGCATCAGTTAAAGTTCCCAGTTAACGGAATGTAGCGCCATGCACCACAAGTGAGGGGAGCCAAAGAAACCCGACACGCAGTGACCGCTTTCAAAGGCATACCCTGTGCGAGACTGGCGCGCCGTGGGGCACTTCAATCCGAGGTGTCTGGAGCTGGAAACGTGTGGAAGTGAGCAACTGATTACTTCGCAGCTTTTTTCGGCTTGCCACCCTGAGGCACAACCTTCACGGCGTCTGCGGGGATGATCGCTTCGGCAGCGGTCCGAATGGGCAGATCGGCGGGGAGATGCTTCACGAAGAAGTCTTTGTACTGGATCTTCATGGCGGGGCCGACGTGGACCTGCACGGCGATGACGCCTTCGAGAGCGCGGCCTTTTTCGTCGAGGTCGATGACGTCCACGGTTTGCACGCCGTCGATCCAGTGTTGGTGGTGATTGCCTTCAACGAGGATGCGGTAGTCGTGCCATTGGTCGGCGGGGAAGTTCTGGATGGGCAGCTTGCCGACGACCCAGGGCTGGCCCTGGGGATCGATGATGACCTTCTCGCCGGTGTGAGCAAGAATGCGGCGTCCGCGCTCTTCGTAGAGCATGCCGTTGTAGTCGTCCTTCGCCGGGACAACATCGCACTGATAACCCGTGACGACCCACTCGCCGAGGTCGGGGCGCTCCTGGCCGCGATATTGCAGGCCGCTGTTGCCGCCGGGGGTGACTTTCACCTTCACGCGCAGCTCGAAGTTTTTCACCTTGCCGTCTTTCCAGGTGATGAATCGGTTGTAGTCCAGCTTGCCATCGGCGACGCCGGTGAGGCAGCCGTCTTCGACGGACCAGTATTTGTCGCTGCCGCTCCAGCCGCTGAGGTCTTTGCCATTGAAGATGGGGGTGAAACCTTCCGGTGCCGCCTGGTCTTTGGCAGCAATGGGAAGTGCGATGGCGAGTGACAGTGCGCAGATGGTTGAGCGGAGCATGGTAATGGAGAGGTGTGCGACTAAACGAAGAAAGACGCCGACTCTTGTGAACTGTTTCACCCATATGCAACTCACTCCGGCTTGGCCGAGAGCTGAATGCTGCGCACCTTCATCCATGCGCCAGCTTCGGCGCTGCCCACGGGATCGATCCGCAGGCGCAGCATGCCGCCGCGATAGCTAGGGATGGAGGACAGCGGAATGACATGGCGGTGAAATTCATCGTCAGCGGTGATGGGAAAGGAGATCTTGTTTTCTGATGAGTAGCCCTGTGTCCCATGCTGTTGCCACATCACGATGCCCTGTTTCTGCTTGGTATGAAAGGCGGCATCAATGATGAGATACGGTGCATCTGCTGCCTGCCAGAAAGTCTGCGGGCTGATGATCTGCGGATCGTCCTGCTCAAGCTGTAGGTGCAGGTGGTCTTTCACCGGCCAGCCGGTGTCCCGGGCGTTTTGGTAGTGCCAGCCCTGGCGATCCTGCGTGAAACTCCAGGAGGGTTTTCTCTGCGGGCGGTGTATGTCTGCGCGTGCGCGGATCTCCTGCATGGTGCCCAGCACTAGCTCGTAGCGGAATTCATAGACGATGTTGTGATCGAGAATTTCCAGTGCCTGACCCGCGAGATAGCCGGTGCTGTTGCCATGGGTGTCATTGGGGCCTGGCTTGCCGGCAAAGCCGCCGGTGAAGTGCACTCGCCCCGGAGTGATGAGTCCGAGGCCGTAGTCTTTCTCATCCAGCAGCGCCGCCCAGCCCTCGGTGCCGGTCCAGAAAGACCACGGATGTTTGCCCTGAGGTGCGGGCGCTGCGGACACGGCATCTTGGGTGAAGGGCTTGTCATTCATGTAGCTGACCACACGAGGAAATGCAGCATTGGCATAGACGGCGGGAAGCTCCTGCAAACGTGCAGGGTACTGCGTGATGTCGCTGCGCGTGTTGGTGAGCCGCGCCCGTGCCTTCACCACCGCGCCGTCGAGTTCCAGCCAGGAGTCGAAGGTGCATTCTCCCGGCACGTTGTTGAGGGGCCATTGCAGCGGCACGCAGGTGAGGTGGATCTGCTTGCCGTCGTTTTTGTGCGTCACAATGCGGCTGGCATTTTTGAAATCGTCACCTGTCTGAATCGGGTTCCAGCCGATGTGCCGCCAGTGCTCCGCGGGCTTCTGCCCATCCGCTTCAAAGGGCACAGGGCCGGAGTAAAATGAAAGCTGCACCTGCCGCCCCAGATCGAAGTTGTTGATCACATTCGCACCGTCCTTCACGCTGGCCAGAAAGGTGATGGCACCGCCATGATCAAGATCCACGCCCAGCTTGATGCGGTCGTTCTCCAGCCAGCTCATGCGTTCGGCATGGAGGGGGGGCGATAGGAGCAGAATGGAGAGCAGCAGGCGGGCGGGGGGCATGTGTGATGAAGATGAGGTGGGCGTCCGATTCGGCAAGTGATGAAGAAAATGGATGCGAACAAGTAAGTGCGCGCTCACTTCGTCTCATGATTTCATTGAACATCATCGCCACCCTGCGCACGTGCTACACCGACAAGTTCGGTGTGCCACGGCAGTCCGGGCTGGTCCCCAGTGCCTGGGGCGTGGTGGAGTTTGAGCCTGCGTACCGGCGCATGGAGGCGGTGCGTGGCATTGAGCAGTTCAGCCACCTGTGGCTCATCACGCAGTTTCATCTGGTCATCGAAGAGCCCACAGCCCTCACGGTGCGCCCGCCACGGCTCGGGGGCAATGAACGGCGCGGGGTGTTTGCCACGCGCTCGCCCTTTCGGCCAAACCGGCTGACACTCAGCGTGGTGAAGCTGGATCGCGTGGAACTCGAAGGCGATGCCGCGCCGCGCCTGTTTGTTTCAGGCGTCGATCTCGTCGATGGTACGCCCATTCTCGACATCAAACCCTATGTCCGCTTTGCCGATTCGCTGCCTGATGCGCGCAGCGGTTTCGCGGATGAAGCACCGCAGCGGCTGCCGGTGCGCTGGGACTGTGACAGCGCCGTGCCCGATGACGTGCGTGTGATCATTGACCAATCGCTCGCCCTGCAGCCACAGCCCGCTTACCACGACGATGAAGCTCGGGAATATGCCACGGAGATTGCTGGCTGGCGCGTGCGCTGGGCAGCGACGCTCGCAGGGGCGTGCGTGAAATCGTGCGAGTGGGTGGGGTGAGTCTTAGCGCTTTAATAATTCATGACCGACACCGATCTTCCCATCCGCGCCGCCACGGAAACAGCCATTGCCCATGGCATCACGCCGGACCGCTGCGACATTCTTCAAAACGGCAGCACGCTGGTGCTGCGTCTCACGGAAACGCTGGTGGCACGCGTGGTGCAGGATGTGGACGGGCCACGGAAGGGCACGGAGTGGTTTGCGCGGGAGAATGCCATCGCCCACCATTTGACGGAGAGCGGCGCACCGGTGATCCCGCTGCACCCCGATCTTCCGCCGGGGCCCCATGAGCATCTGGGCTATCCGATGAATTTTTGGCAGTTTGTCACTCGCGTGGATACCGAGCCTGATGCTAGTGAAATCGGGCACACGCTGTGCCAATGCCACGACATCATGCGCCGTTTTGAGGAGCCACTTCCCAAGCTGGCGATCCTCACGGAAAGCCTCGAGATTTTGCAAAACCGTGAACTGTTTCCTTCAGACACGCAGCAGATGCTGAGGGATCACCTCACGCGCTCCATCAAGGTGCTCAACCGCTATCCGCATCAGGCTCTGCATGGAGATGCCCACATGGGCAACCTCATAAACACCACGCGCGGACTGCTATGGACCGATTGGGAAGACACCTTCGCTGGGCCCATCGAATGGGATGTGGCCTCCATCATCTGGAATGCGCAGATTCTTGATGAAGACCACGCCACTGTGCAGGCGATCTGTGATGCGTATTGCGAGGCAGGAGGGAGCATTGACGCCTGCGCCTTGCAGCAAAGTCTCATCGGCCGCGCGGCTGTGATGACCGCCTGGTATCCGATCCTCTACCCGAATCCAAACGAGGAGCGTCAGTCGCGGCTTCAGCGACGCATCGACTGGCTCCAGACATTCACGGATGGAGCCCGCATGGCCGTGGCTTGAACTGCTTCAGCGCTGTTCCCACTTCTGCTTTTCCACTTTCAGATCGATTTCCCAGCGACCCGTTGCGGCGTTTTTCTTCATGTCATGCTGGAGAACATTCGCTCCCGTGCCGGTCAGTTGCATGCCTTTGGGATCGTCAGGAAAGGACCAGCTATGCGTTTTATCATTGAACTTGAGCATCTGGTCAAAGCGACCGTTGGAACCTGCTACGTAGGCAGCCTGGCCCATCAATGGGCCGGCCTTGATGAGGTCCAGTTCAATCCAATACAAGGCCCGGCGCCCCAGCAATTCCATCTCGATGCCGACCTCAATCAATTGCGCTGCCGAACGGAAGAAGGCGGAGCCGGTTTGGATCTTCCGCTCCTTGATGGGAGCATCGATGGTGTAGCTCACGCGGCCCTCACCGTCGGTGGTGAGGGTTTTTCCCGCACTCGGAGCGCGTGAATCTTTCTCGCTGCCAATGACCATGCGCACGGTCATGCCAGAAATCGCACGGCCATCCTCATGCACAAATTGAGCTTTCACCTGAATCGGTTCAGCCGAAGTCTGCTGGAGCGCTCCGAAAAGGCAGGTGAGCAGCCCGGTTAAGAAAGAAGAGCTGGAGAGTTTCATGGGGGAGATTTTTGCCACGGCCTGCTGGATATGATAGCGCAAGTTTCGGTCTTGAGTGGTTGGTGGCTGCGTTGTGTTTGACGTTTCGCGGGAAAGAACACATTTTTTTGTCACCGCGCATGCGGCGGCGACCACTGGAGGATGACATGAATACTGCAACACTCATCCCTGGAACTACAGACGACACCCAACTCGTGGAACTCAGCCTGCTGGGCGACGCACAGGCCTTCGGCCGCATCGTGGAGCGACATCAGTCGCTCGTCTGCGGGCTGGCCTACAGCGCCTGCGGCAATGTGCATGTGAGCGAAGACCTGGCCCAGGAAACCTTCATCACTGCGTGGCAGCAGTTGCGCAATCTGCGTGAGAAGGGCAATCTTCGCGGCTGGCTCTGCGGCATTACGCGGCATGTGATCCATAATTTCCTGCGCCGTCAGCAGCGCACTCCCACCGCGATGGCGACTGAGCTAGATGAGGTGATGCATCCGGCATCAGGCGAACTTTCGCCCGATGAGTGCGCGATCAATGAACAGGAAACGGCGATGCTTTGGAGCGCGCTGCAGACCCTGCCATCGAATTATCGAGAACCCATGGTGCTGTATTATCGTCAGCAGGAATCCGTGGGCGCGGTGGCGGAGTCTCTGGGGCTGTCTGAAGACGCGGTGAAGCAGCGTCTGGCGCGTGGCCGTGCGATGCTGGCGGAGCACGTGGAGCACGTGGAGCGC
>NZ_JBAQCR010000150.1:0-9218 GCF_049294395.1 Prosthecobacter sp. | reverse complement strand
CCCTCGGTCTGCCGGCGGATGCGGCGTCCTTTTTCGGCCTGCCGGACCAGGGGCTGACCCGGCTTTCACAGCAGAAAGACGCGAGCACCCTGGATCTGCACGTGTCTGAGCTGCAAACCTTCCGCCCCACGCTGCTGGTGGTGCCCTCCCAGGATGACAACCACCCGGACCACGTTGGCTCCTACGACCTTATTCAAGAGTCCATGCACCGTGCCGGGATGGACCTGCCGCAGTGGGCCTACCTCATCCACCGCCGCTGGTTTTGCCCTGAGGCCGCCGGGCTCACCCTTCACCTCACTTTGAAGCAAAAGGCCCGCAAGCTCGCAGCCATCGAGTGCCACGAAACCCAACTTTTCCTTAGCAGCTCCCGCTTTTGCGGGTATGCACGCGATCAAGAAATCTTCATTCCATCCAACCCAGTCTGATGTCCACGCGCTCCCAATTTGTCACCCTCCTCGCTATTTGTACAGTCATGTTCTGGTGGCGCCTCGGGCATCTGCCCCTGATCGACCCGGATGAGCCGTTCTACGCGGAAACCACCAGGGAAATGGTGCAGGGGAATGAATGGCTGACCCCAACGATCTTTGGCGAGCGGCAGTTTGAGAAGCCGATCTTTTTCTACTGGCAGTCCATGATCTCCATGAAAATTTTTGGCGACAACCCCTTTGCCTGCCGGGCACCCTCCGCCGCTGCGGCCACGCTGCTGGTCTTTCTCACCTGGTGGTTTGGGCGGCGCATGTTCTCACCGCGCGCCGGTTTCTGCGCCGCCGTGGTGCTGGCCACCGGGGTGGAGTATGTCCTTATGTCGCGGCTGATGCTCACGGACATCTGTCTGGCGCTGTGCATCAGCGCCTCCGTGTTCTGCTTCTGGCTGGCCACGGAGGAGGAAGACAAACGTGACCGCTGGATGATCCTGCACTTTGTCGCCTCGGCGTTTGCCATGCTGACGAAGGGGCCTGTCGGCCTGCTGGTGCCCACGATTGGCTCCATTGGCTATATCTGGCTCTCGGGCAAACGCTCCCCCTGGCGTGGCAAAGGTCTGTGGATCGGCATTCTGGCCTGGCTGGCCATCGCCGGACCGTGGTATGCCGTCATGTTTCAGAAGTATGGCATGGAGTACTGGCACCGCTTCTTTGTGCATGAAAACTGGGAGCGGCTCACCAGCGCGGAGCACAAGCACAGCAACCACTGGTACTACTACCTCATGATTCTCGTGGCGGGTTCGCTGCCTTGGATTCCCCTCGTCATCGCCGCCGTGGTGCGCACGGTGAAAGAGCTCAAAACGGACCGCCGCATGCTGTTCATGGCGTGCTGGTTCGTGCCGAACCTGATCTTCTTCACCATCTGCAACAGCAAGCTGCCCACCTACACGTTCTTCTTTTTTGTCACCATCGCGCTGCTGATGGGCCACACGCTGGATCAATGGATCAGCAACGGTTTCCGGAGCAAGGGGGAGCGCATTCTGGCTTCCTCCCTGGCGGTTCTGCAGACGGTTCTGGTGCTGGGTGCGGCTGCCGTCGTGTCCTTGATCCTGCCGCCCAAGGAGAGCAATGTCTTCATCAAAGACCTCGTGCCGGTCATCTACACGCTGGCTGCTTTCATCAGTGTCCCCATGGTGCTCCTGCTGATGCGCCGCACGGTCGCCTGGGCGGGCTTCACCGTCGTGGTGACGGCGGTCATCGTGATTGTGATGCAGTACGGTGTGGATGAAAAGATCCCGATTTACACCTCTACGCGGGATATTGCCGCCGAGGCGGTGAAAGTGCGCCAGTCCGGCGAGCCGCTCGTCACTTCGAGCTTTATTGCCCGTGCGGTGACCTACTACACCGGCAAGATGCCTGAAGGCGTCATTTTCTTTCCTTCCAGCCTGGAGCATGTGCAGCCCTACTTCACGCCGCATCCACCGCTCAAGATGGTGCGTGGCACCGACGGTCTGAACGAACTGGCCAGCAAGCACTCCAGTGTGCTTTGCATTCTCCTGTCCCACGATCTGGCCCACCTGGAGATTCCCACATCCCCGCTCGCTGGCCGCATTGAGAAACTGCACACGCAAGGCTCGCGGATTTTGGTGCGGATCAAGGGAGGGATTTGATGGGCGGTCAGGAGGCCGAGGCAGAAATGCGGTCATTTTAAGAGCGTCGGTCGCCGGAGGAGCTGGGAGTCAATTGGAGCTGGTGCCCCTTGGAGGGCTCCAGTTTCTCCACTTCACAACTCGACAAGCAGGCGTGGTTGCGGTGTAATTCCGCTATTCCAACCTCCTGCATGCAGTCCAAGTCACGAACAGCGCCCGATATTCGCGATCACGAGACCCTTCGTATTATCGGCCAGGGGGCGTTTGGAGAGGTCTGGCTGGCGCGCAGTGTCACCGGGGTGCTGCGGGCGGTGAAGGTGGTGTGGCGGGAGGACTACGACCGGCCCGAATCCTTTGAGCGAGAGTTTGAAGCCATCAAGCGCTTCGAGCCCATCTCCCGCCGGCATGAGGCGCTGGTGCCCATCCTGCAGGTGGGGCGCAACGACCTTGAGGGCTTCTATTACTATGTGATGGAGCTGGCGGATGACTTGGAGACCGGTCGCGAAATCCATGCCGACACCTACAAGCCTCACACGCTGGGTCTGCAGATGAAGCGGGACAAATGCGTGTCTGCCGATCTGTGCATCAAGCTGGGCGCGACCATTGCCGAGGGGCTGGACTACCTGCACCGCAATCAACTCATTCACCGCGACGTCAAACCGTCGAACCTCATCTTCATCGACGGCATCTGCCGGTTGGCGGACATCGGGCTGGTGGCCCTGCTGGGGCAGCGCAGTTTTGTGGGCACGGAGGGCTTTGTGGCACCCGAGGGGCCGGGCACGGCGGCCTCCGACATTTTCTCTCTGGGCATGGTGCTGTATGAAGCGAGCACCGGGAAGGACCGACTGGATTTCCCGGACCTGCCATCCTGCGCGGAAACGGGCTCCAGCCTGGAGGTCTGGCGCAGGCTTCAAGATGTGGTGTGCACGGCCTGTGCGCCGAAGGCGAAAGGGCGTTTTGTCAGTGCGCGGGAGATGGCGCTGGCGCTTCGAGGAGAGCCTTTGCCTTCCTCACGTCGGCTCATGTGGTCGTGGATCGCAGTCGGCTCCGTGGCGCTCCTGCTGGCGGTGGGATTTGGCATGTGGCTGGCGCAGAATCATCGGACGCGCACGCTCATGGCGGTGAACAACAGCGTACCGCGCCTGAAGATCGTGACGACGCCTCCGGGCGCGGTAGTCTTTGCCGGTGAAGAAAAGCTGGGCGTGACGCCGCTGGAGCTTAATCCTGCTGAAGGCGTGCCGGTGATCTATCAACTGCGCCTGCCGGGCTACAAGCAGATCGAGATCGACCACATCGCCCTGGATGAAAAGCCGGCGATGTTTGACCTGAAACTGGAGCCCTCCAAGCTGCCGCAAAAGGGCGAGCGCTGGGTGAACAGCCTCGGCATGGTCTTCAAGCCCGGAGCTGGCGGACACATCAGCGCGGAGCCGGTGGAGATGAAATTCTTCAAGCGCTTTCTGGAGGCCACCGGCAGATCGTTTGAAGGCAAAGTGGTGCGTTTTCAGAGCGGCAAAGACCAGGAGTCGGCCTACCTTGTCGTGGTGCCTGACGGCGATGCGGAAGCCTTCCGCTACTGGTTGACGGACCGTGATCGCAGCGAGGCCTTTCTGAGTCAGGAACACCGTTATGAGGTGGAACCGTTCTACTTTGTGGAAAGCGGGCAGGCCGCTGCCGATGACATGCCGGATGGCCGGGAAATGGACAAAGGGGAGCTGACGGAGGAAAAGAACTGGCGTGCGTTTCACCTGCGCGTGGAGCGGCAGACCTACGGCAGCGTGGTGGTGCACAGCCAGCCCGAGAAAGTGCGCGTGTTTCAGCACGATCAGTTTCTGGGCGAGACCCCGCTGGAACTTCCCCGGGTGCGTACCGGCCCCGTGGAGTTTGAACTGCGCGAGGAAGGCTTCGCGGATGTGGTGCTGGAAGGCGAGGTGAGGGAAGGGGAGCAGGCGGAACTCATTGCCGACATGCAGACACGCAAGGCCGTCACCTTCGGCCGCCAATGGAAGGCGAACAGTCTCGGGATGAATCTGGTGCCGCTCGGGGACGTGATGCTTTCTGCGTGGGAGACCCGCCATCGCGACTACATGGAGTTTTGCAAAGCCACTCAGGCGCGCCGCCCGGGGCGGGTGGACGGCACCAACAAAGGCGGCGGCACCCTGCCTGTGGTGGGAGTGGACCGCGAGGAGGCCCGGGCCTTCTGCGCGTGGCTGACAGAGCGTGAGCGCAATGCCGGGCTGATCGGCGCGAAGGATTCGTACCGCCTGCCCACGGATGAAGAGTGGAGCCGTGCGGTGGGCCTGCCGCTGGAGCGCGGTTCGTCGCCCGAGGAGCGCAACGGCCGTATCCGTGGCATCTATCCGTGGGGTTTTGAATGGCCGCCGCCACAGGACGTGGACAATCTCGCCGACATGAGCGGCGCACGCAAAGCCAGCCTCGACAGCGCCATTCCCGGCTACGACGACAGATTTCCATTCCTCGCTCCCGTGACCGCGCTGCGCCCGAATGATCGCGGCATCGCCGGACTCGCAGGCAATGTCTCCGAATGGGTGGAAACGGACTTCACACCGCTGCCACCCGCCAAGCCAGGTGAACCCGCGAAACCCGTTCTCGGAACCACGCGCGGCGGCAACTGGCGCTCCGCCTCCCAGGATGAACTCCTGGCCTCAGCACGCATGCCCGTGCCGCCGGAAACACGGCGGAACACCATCGGCTTCCGTGTGGTGCTGGCGCATGGAAAGTGAGGGGGGGGAGCTTTGCCGAAGCCTTTGGCTCAAAATACCCAGCCATCTCTTTATGCGGGGTCCCTTCCTCAGGGAGAAAATCCTCCCTTCGCCTCGCTTCGCGCACATTTTGCTCGTAGAACTTCCTGCGGCAGTCGTTATTCTTTTACCCCATCATGCAAACCGCTCTCGAAACTCCCGCTCCGGAGAAAAAGGTCGAACAGACCGAGGCTGGAAACTACTTTGTCTCCAATTATCCGCCGTTCTCATTCTGGAAGCCTGATCAAGTTCCCGTGGTGGAGGAAGTGCTGAAGCAGCCCGCACCGGCCAACATCCCGCTGGGCGTTTATTTCCACATCCCGTTCTGCCGCAAACGCTGCCACTTCTGCTATTTCAAAGTCTACACCGACAAGAATGCGCAGGAGGTGAAGGCCTACATCGACGCCGGAATGCGCGAGATGGAGCGCTTCACCAGCCAGCCCTACTTGAAGGGACGCAAGGCGCACTTCGTGTACTTCGGCGGCGGCACCCCCAGCTACCTTTCCGTGCCGCAGCTCAAGGATCTGACCAACCGCATGAAGGACATGATCCCCTGGGACGAGGCGGAAGAAGTCGCCTTCGAGGCCGAACCCGGCACGCTCAATGAAGTCAAGCTCACCGGCATCCGTGACATTGGTGTCACACGTCTGAGCCTCGGCGTGGAAAACTTCGACGATCACATCCTCGAAACGAACGGACGTGCCCATCGCAGCGGCGAGATCGAGAAGGCCTACCGCTTTGCCCGCACGCTCGGCTTTGAGCACATCAACATCGACCTCATCGCGGGGATGATGAACGAGACTTGGGAGAATTGGAAGGACACAGTGCGCAAGGCCATCGCCCTGCAGCCTGACGCCGTGACCATCTACCAGATGGAGGTGCCCTACAACACCACCATGTATCAGCAGATGAAGGCCGAGGGCAAAGTCACCGCACCCGTGGCCGACTGGCAGACCAAGCGCGACTGGGTCAGCTACGCCTTCGATGAATTCCAAAAAGACGGCTACACCGTCACCAGCGCCTACACCGTGGTGAAGGACCCCAAGCGCATCAAGTTCGTCTATCGCGACTCCCTCTGGGAAGGTGCGGATCTCTTGAGCTGCGGCGTGGCTTCCTTCGGTCATCTCGGTGGCGTGCATTACCAAAATCAGGCCGATGTGGGCCCCTACATGCAGGCCGTGGATGCCGGCCAGCTGCCGATCTTCCGCGCCTACCAAACCACGGCGGAAGACCGCTTCGTGCGCGAGTTCATCCTCAAACTCAAGCTTGGCCGCAGCGAGTTCGATTACTACATCCAAAAGTTCGGTGAAGATCCGCGCAAACACTTCGGCCCGCAGCTCGACTACCTGGCCAAGGAAGGCTTTGCCACGCTGGATGCGGCGGGCGTCACGCTCTCGCGCGATGGCCTGCTGCAGGTGGACCGCCTGCTGCACGATTTCTTCCTGCCGCAGCACCGCCAGTACGCCCGCTACACCTGAAGCCCTCCGACGCAATCGAACGACAACGACGGCGATGAACGAGGCACCCCGGCAGGACGAGGACATCCTGGCACCCCTGATCTTTTTTTACGGCATCGGCAGCACACGTCCGCGCGTGACCTTTGTGGATCCCCGGGACCTGGCCGAGCAGGAGCGCGGCCTGCTGGTGCATGACAAAGACATGACGCCGCGCCTGCGGGATTTTCACGCCAGCGAGATCGATCTGGATGTCGCCGCCCGTGCCCGCATCGGCAATTACCTCGTGCGTGCCTCAGTGCTGCATCGCCACACGGACGGCATGCCCGTGGAGTTTGGGGCCATCGGCATTCACCTCGATCTCCTGCCCGAGGAAGCGCAGAAACTTGTCCTCGAAGGCCTCGTGCCCTTCGGTGCCATCCTGGAGCGCTATCAAGTCCCGCACTCAAGCCACCCCCGCGGCTACTTCCGCATTTCGGTGGACCAGCGCCTCGCAGACCTCCTCGGAGCCACCAGCGGCCAGATGCTCTTCGGTCGCTGCAATGAGCTGCGCCACGGCAGCGGCCGTGTGCTGGCGGATGTGGTCGAGGTGCTGCCGAGGATGTCATAATGTTTCAGCGTCCACGCACGCGCTCAGCGCGAAGGTAGGGCGGTTGGTCCTCCAACCGCCGCCGAGAGCGGGAAGCGGCCCGTTTGAATTCTTGCCAATTCTGCGACATCACCCAGTGTGGAGCTATTCCGAATAATTCAAAAACACGCATGACTTCTGACTCGCCGCCATGATCCAACGATTTTATGTTCACAACTATCGAAGCCTCGAAAACTTCGAGCTGCCCGTTGGCGGGCTTTCCTCGGCATTGCTGATCGGCAAGAATGGGTCGGGCAAATCGTCTGTGGGTTATGCATTGGAAATTTTGCAGCAGATAGGCAGAGGAACAAATAAGGTGGATGATCTTCTGTTACCAAGAGACATCAGCCATGGGCGCACTGAAGTCCCTGTGCGTTTGGAACTGGAAGTGGAGATCGAAAAAGTCCGCTACGAGTACAAGCTGGCGTTCGAACTGCCGAAGGGGACGAAAGAACTGCGCGTGGCTGAAGAGTCCCTGACAATCGCAGGGAAACCAAAGTTTGCTCGTAGTGCGGAGGGCGTTGCCACTAACTTCTGGGATGATGATGACTTGGACCTCACTTTTCCTATCGACCGGCACTTGGTCTGGCTCCCAATGATGGCGGGCAAAGAGACAGATCCGGTGCACATCTTCAAGCAGTGGTTGGCACACATGATCATCCTGCGACCCCTGCCGCTTCTTATCGACGGAAATTCCACAGACGAAACCCTGCATCCCCATGCTGATGGCATCAACCTGGGCGGTTGGTGGAGCGGGCTCCTCGCGCATGCTCCGGCTGCTTATTTGAAAATCGATGCCAGCCTGAAGCAACTGATGCCTGATCTAAAGGACATTAAAAATCCAGTGGTCGGCAAGGACTCACGCAGTCTCGTGGTGCAGTTCGAAGGACAGAAGAATTCAGCGTCATCCCTGGCCTTTGAACTCCTATCAGACGGTGAAAAGTGCATGGTCATCTGGGCGCTGACCATGGCGGCCAATGAGGCCTATGGCCCCTTGCTGTGCTTCTGGGATGAGCCGGACAACTATCTGGCTCTCTCGGAGATCGCCAATTTTGCCACCGATCTCCGGCGTGCCTTTCAGGGCGGGGGGCAGTTCATCGCCACCTCACACAATGCGGAGGCCATCCGGCAGTTTTCGGATGACAACACCTTTGTTATCTACCGGCGCAATCACCTGGAACCTTCGCAGATCAGGTCTCTCGCCAGCATCGGCTACAAAGGGGATCTGATTGGCGCGCTCACGCGCGGAGAAATCGAGCCATGAGCGCCAACAACTATCTGCCTCACCTTTTGGTGCTGCCAGAAGATGATGCCAACCGTCAGATCTTGGTGGGTTTTAGGAACCATCATGCCGTGAATTTCAGGAAGATGGATGTGCAAAACATTGCCGGGGGATGGCTCGTGGCAGTGAAGTTAGTTAAAGATGAGCATGTTCCATTGATGCGTAAATTTCCAAAACGGCATGTCCTGCTGGTCATCGATTTTGATGGTCACTCCGAAAGGCGTGATCAGATCTTGAGCGAAATTCCGGCAGAATTGAAGAGCCGCTTTTATATCCTCAGCTGCTCAGATGAGCCCGAGGCGCTTCTGGCCTCCCTCGCCTCCACGGGCATCCGCGCTGAAGAAGGTAGCAAGCTTGAAACTTTGGGCAAACGGCTGGCAACTGACTGTGATCAAAACACCAACGAGACTTGGGGCCACGACATGCTGGCCCACAATGCCACAGAACTGGAGCGGTTGAAGACGAATGTGAAGGACTTTTTGTTCAGCTAGGGCGGTGGAAAATCCCCCCCAGCCTTCGTTTCCACCACGAACCCCCCTGGGAGGGAAACGGGAAACAAAGCGCGGCCTGTTGTTTTCCCTGGCATGCAGGCTGGAGTGGACTGCGGCTGGGACGGCGGAGGGATTTCCGCAGCGAAAAGACGCGGCTTCGTACGGTTGGTGGTCAAACCATTTGCGATTTAAGGGTAATGGGGTTTGAGTTGGCTTAACCCAATTTGCGCTCTTACCCTGGTTATTTTGTCATGAAACGCTCCCTGTTCATTCGCCCCACCTTGACTGCCGCCCTGCTTCTGGCCGGCATTCTGCCTCTCACCGCCGCTCCCAAGGGCACCAAGGGGGTGGAGGAGTTCGACCCGCTCGCTTTCCCGGGCAAGGTCGTGGACGACGTGATCGTCCCGGTCCCGAGCGAAGTTTTCTCCGTGCTCGACAAACTCGGCGAGCCCAACTGGAACGCGGAACTGCGCAAGCAGGACATGCCGACCACCAGCGACCGCACCAAGCTTTCCCTCCTCTTTGGCTACACC
>NZ_JBAQCR010000149.1:0-36083 GCF_049294395.1 Prosthecobacter sp. | reverse complement strand
CCAATGGGTCCGATGAAGAATCTGGCACACTCGACCACGAACTACCCTGGCACCCCAGTCGGTGGTCCTGCCACCCCGTTCCACAGCATTGTGTATTACGGCGTGACCCTCAGCGTCCGCTTCTAATTCAGATCGTTCTCTGAACGATTCAACCCTTCTAGGTTAACCTCCCGGCGCAAGCCGGGAGGTTTTTTTGTGTTGAGTGAATTCTACTGAGCAGCCTCATATGCAAATCCGGGCCTGGCGGAGTTAAGAATCCTTCAAGTCCATTCCTGCCTTGAGCACAGCCCCCTTTCACCTGAGGGCATGATAGCCGCATGCAACTTCCAGCCTCACGCCATCTGGCGTCTCCTCAGGCTCATTTCAGGCAGGAAAAAAATTGCTCCAAACAATGGCACCATGGGTAGATGGTCAGCCTCTAGGGGCTCCGACAGCTCAGACCTTCATGCCGCCGCCTCTTTGAGCACGCAATGTCCTGATGTTCATGACGCGCAACTTCAGCGAGCGAAGGGGCCTCGCTTCACTGCTCTTCTTACAGCCCAGCAAGGCACGATTTTTTTTGGAGATCCAACAAGAATCCAACCGTACCGCTTGCACATATCAGTAGAAAATTTTGGATTGCTATTGTCCCGCTCCGTCTTCACGACCTCTCTGCGCACCTTTTTCAAGCAGGCCTCACGGTGCCAAGCATGCAGAATATTTGGTTTTCAGCCGACGCACTCGGCTCCCATGAATAGGCCTTTAGCTGATACTTCCCTAAGAGTCGTTATAGCGACGATGGTTTATTCATGAAAATAAACAAAAAGTGATCACCGCGATAACATGGCACGGCACCTGCTCTCTCATGTTACCGCTGCTTGCCTTCCCGGCCGGTCAGCGCCTCAACACCAACAATAACTAAACTCGACCAACACATGAAGCCCAAAAGCATGACATCATTCATTGCCAAGTCGGTGACCGTTCTTGCTGCCTGTGCAGCGCTGAACGCATCTGCCGGCACATCCGCCCCCGTTAAAAACCCCGTCCCTGTGGAAGAAAAATCAGGAGCTCTGTTCGAATCGATCGGAGCCACCTTCGACGCCGGCTACGACAGCCGCTACTACTTCCGCGGTCTTTGGTTCGCTGATAACATCATGTGGACGGCGCTGAACATCAGCGTGCCGATCACTGACAAGCTGACCTGGGGCATCGGTGGCGCCTACATCAACACCGCTGGCACTCCTTTTCTGGGTTCCAAAAGTGGCTTCGCCTATTCGGAAGTCGATGCGATCACCAATCTGAGCTTCGACGCAGGATGGGCGAAGTTCGGAATGCAGTATCAGTACTACTTCTATCCAGATAACTACGGTGGCAGCTTTGGTGGCGTCCCTATTGCAGGTGCCGACCCAGAATTCGCACTCAAAGGTGCGGGTGAACTGGGCTGGACGGTTGCAGTGCCAATCAAGGGCTTCAACATCTATGCAGGCTACTACTATGACCTCCGAATCAATGGTTCCTACATCTCCCTCGGTGCGGACTACACCTTCGCAGTCACTGATTGGCTGAGCATTGTGCCTTCCGTCAACACCGGTTTCGGCATCGACTACTACACCGGCAATGGTTCAGGTTCGGTTCCTGGCAGCACCTTTACTGGCAACAAAGGTCAGAGCATGAACTCTGGTCCGACTTCTGGCTTCACCCACGTTCTCTACACCCTCGCCGTCCCAGTCAAGCTGACCAAGTCGGTGACCTGGACGAGCTACGTGGCATTGAACCATGGCGAAAAGCTTCGCACGCAGCTCAACACCACCCAGAACGAATTGTACTGGGGCACCAAGCTGAGCTTCGCGTTCTAATTCGTCGGGGCTCGAAGCCCTGAACACACTTGTCTGATATTAGGTTGGGGCTCCCGGTCAGTTCGTTCACTGACCGGGAGCTTTTTTTTTGGCGCGGAACGTCTTCCTGCCTAGCATCCGTGCTGCATGACTGAACATCCGCTCAACTGGAACTCGAACAACCTCACCCATGGCTGGCAGCGCGGCGTCAACGCCTTCTTCTGGGGCCTGGGTTTTAAGCCTGCAGATTTCGACAAGGCCCAGATCGGCATCGGCACACCGCTGCTCGATGGCAACATCTGCAACGTCCACGCGCACGAGCTGGCCCAGCTCATCGCCCAGGGCTGCAAAGAAGCAGGCCTCATCGGCTTCCCCTTCGGCGTCTCGCCGGTAAGTGACAACATCACGCAGGGAAATGTGGGTGGTGCAGCCTCCCTCTGCTCACGCAATCTCATGGCCAACGGCGCCGAGATGATCTGCACCTCGCACTGCTACGATGCGCTGATCGGCCTGCATCACTGCGACAAAAACGGCCCGGCCTTTGCCATGGCTCTGGCACGTACCAACTACCCCGGCCTCATCGTCAATGGCGGCAGCATCATGCCCGGCTGCCACAAAGGTCACTCCACCTCCATCCTCGATGTCTATGATGCCGCTGCGAAGGAAAAGCAGGGTACGATGAGCTACGAGGAGTCCGAGCAGATCATCCGTACCGCCTGCCCTGGCGCAGGTGGCTGCGGTATCGCCGCCTCCTTCAACACCTGGGGTATCGCCCTCGAGGCCATGGGCCTCAGCCTGCCGGATACCTCCTCCATGCCTGCCATCGAGGCCGGCAAACGTGAGGAATGCCTGCGCGTCGGCAAAGCCGTGCGCCGCCTGCTGGAATTGAATTTGCGCCCGCGCGACATCATCACCAAGGCCTCCATCACCAACGCCATGACGGCCATCTGCGCCATCGGCGGCTCCACCAATGGAGTGCTGCACATTCTTGCTGTCGCACGCGAAGCAGGCGTTGATTTCACCCTGCGTGACGTGCAGGCCATCGGCCGCCGCACGCCCGTCCTGTGCAATTTCGCACCACGCGGCCGGGGCACCATGGTGGATCTCCATCGCCTTGGCGGCACCACCATGCTGCTCAAGCACCTCATGAAAACTGGGCTGCTGGATGGCTCCTGCATCACCGTCACCGGTCAGACGCTGGCGGAAAATCTAGCCAATGCCGCCGAAGTTCCCTTCCCTAACGAACTCATCGCGCCCATCGACGCGCCGTTCAAAGAATTCGCCGACATCCAAATCTGCTTTGGCAACCTCGCCCCGGACGGCATCGTCTTCAAAGTTTCCTCGCTGGACGAGCCCCGCTTCCGTGGCAAAGCCATCTGCTTCACGGATTCCAAAGGCGTCTCCGATGCCGCAGCCGCCGGACGCATCCAGCCCGGCCACATCGTTGTCATTCGTGGCTGTGGCCCCGTGGCCCTCGGCATGCCGGAAATGCACGTGGCCAGCGCCGCGCTCGCCGTGCCGGAGCTCTATGGCAAAGTCGCCCTGCTTTCTGACACCCGTGTCTCCGGCGTCTCCGGTGGGGCCGTGGGCGTGCATTGCAGTCCGGAAGCCGCCGTGGGCGGCCCAATTTCCGTCGTGGAAGATGGCGATGAAATCGAATTCGACCTGCTCGCAGGCACCATTCACGTCAATGCCGACCTGGATGCTCGTCCCCGCGTAGCTTTCCCAGTCAGCCATCCCTTCGGCTATCTCGCGGACTTTGCAGCAACTGTCACTCAGGCCCACCAAGGCTGCGTGCCCCGCTGGGTGGCCGACCGAAAGTAGCCTTGTTGCACTGCAACAAGGCCCCTGATCAGCAGGAACAGGTCTACTTGGCCATCTTGGCCGCCAGCAGCACAGCCTCCACCAGGCTGCGCCAGTTGGCTTTGCCCTGCCATGCAATGTCGCACGCGGTGCCGTGATCCACGCTGGTGCGCGGCACCGGTAGCCCCAGCGTGGTATTCACTGCCGTGTCAAACGCCAGAGCCTTCAGGGGGATGAGCGCCTGATCGTGATACAGGCAGATGTAGGCATCCACCGCCCGGCGCTTCGGCGCAATGAATGCGGTGTCTGGTGGCAGCGGTCCTTCGATCGTGTGGCCTTTCGCGCGGGCCGCTTCAATGGCAGGCACGATGATCAATTCCTCTTCACCACGGCCAAACAGGCCATGCTCGCCCGCGTGAGGATTTAGCCCGCAAACCGCGATACGCGGCTTCTTTCCACGCACACGCTGCACTGCCTCGGCGGTAAGCTCAATGACATCCAGAATGCGCTGGGTCGTCAGCGCAGGCACCACGTCCTGGTAACCAATGTGCACCGTCACCAGACTGCAGATCATTTCCTCGCAGAAAAAGGTCATGCAGGAGCGCTCTGCCTGCATCTTCTCCGCGAACATCTCCGTGTGCCCCGGATACTTGATGCCAGCGGCATGCAGCGCCTCTTTGTTGAGCGGTGCCGTGGTCACCGCAGCGACTTGTTTTGCCAGAGCGGCCTCGATGCTCTTCTCCACGTAGCGGTAACCCGCCGCACCCGTCTTGGCACTCACCGTGCCCGGAGTGAAATCCTCCGCATCAAAACCAAAAAGATCCAGCACAGCCGGCTCGTCGATGCTCCCGCACTTCTCCGCCCATCCGATCTCGCTAATGATACGCTTCGGTGCTGGGAGTCCGGTCTGCCGCGCACAGCGAGCTAACAGCCGTGCATCCCCAAAAACCACCGGCGTAGCCAGCTCACACACCTCCGTGTTCGCGAGCAGTTGCAGACAAATTTCGGGACCAACCCCCGCAGGGTCGCCCATGGTGATGGCAATGAGTGGTTTCGGCATGAACCGTCACTCTGACTCAACGCAGCACCTTGTCGAGAAACTTGGCAACGATGGCCGTGCGTTCCTCATCATAAAACTCTGCGCCACCATGCAGGCTGCCCGGCAGCAGGATCAAAGTCACCGGCAGCCCCAAGGACTCATAGGCTTTGGCCAGTTCCTGCGACTGCTGCGGCGGCATCTGCGGATCCGCATCACCATGAATCAGCAGCAGCGGCGGATCATTCTTGTCCAGATGCGTCACCGAACTCGCCAGCTTTGCCAGTTCGGGCTTTTTGTCAGGCGTATCCCCCAGCAGCAGTTTCAGCGCAGGAATGCGGAAATCACGGCCCTTCGGAGTGCTCTGGGAAAGAATGGTCTCCAGATTCGACGCGCCGAAAAAACTCACGATGACCTGCACATCGCTGCTTTGATCCAGATGCTCACCGACTTTGCCTTCGAGCTCTGGGTTCCCATTGCTCACTCCCACCAGAGCTGCCAGATGCCCGCCCGCCGAGGAGCCGATGATGGCAACCTTGCTGGCGTTGATATGATACAACCCCGCTTTGGCCCGCAGAAAACGAATCGCCGCCTTGATGTCATGCACCTGCGCTGGAAACAGCGCCTGCGTGGACAGCCGGTAATCCACGCTCGCGATGGCAAAACCCTTGTCGTACAAGTCGGCGATCGGCACGTCCTCTTTGGAACCCGCCCGCCACCCACCACCATGCACATAAACGATCAGCGGCGGATTCTCCCCCTGCGGACGATGCAGATCCAGCTTCAGCGAAGTCTCCCCCACCTTGGCATATTCAATGTCCGTCTGCGTGTCCGCCAGTGCCGCAGAGGAAAGTAAAACAAGGCAGCAAATGAACTTCTTCATGCTTCGATCATCATCTGCTCAGCCGGGACTTCCAGCCTGATTTTCGCCCCATAGCTCAGCCCTTCCGTCCACGGCAACAGCAGTTCAAGTACGTCCGGCTTTTGAAAATGCACGGGCTTCGTGTCGGGATGCGGGAAGTAGATCCATCCTTCAACGGGCTCAGCCCCATCGCGATGCGCCGTGACATCAAAGAACGAAAAATCCTCGGCCGGATCTTCGGGATGCCACTTCAGCGCACGAAACGTATGCCGGGGCTGCACCACACGATAACTCAGCGGCGCGATGCTCACATTCAGCGTGCCGGGATAAAACGAGCTCAGATCCAGCCCAAGCTCCGCAAAGAACGGCAGTTGCATGCGCAGCGTGCCGCCTGGAAAACGCGGATTGCCATTCAACCCTGAGGCCACACGATGGCCTTGAACGATGGTGGCTGGGATCATGCCAAAATCTGCTTGATCACATGGCACGGCTCCACGCCCGTCAGCTTGAAGTCGAGGCCGGCTTTGCTGAAGGTGAGGCGTTCATGGTCAATGCCCAGGCAGTGAAGAATCGTCGCCTGCAAGTCGGCCACGTGGGTTTCGTCCTCGATGATGTTGAAGCCCATCTCATCCGTCGCGCCAAGGGTGACGCCGCCTTTGATCCCCCCACCGGCCATCCACATGGTGAATGCCTGCGGATGATGATCACGCCCCAGGCTGCGTCCCAACGAAACACTTGCCTCCACCATTGGCGTGCGTCCAAACTCACCACCCCAGACCACCAGCGTGCTGTCGAGCAGTCCACGCTGTTTGAGATCCTTGATCAAGGCGGCGCTGGCCTGGTCCGTAATGCCGCAGTTCTTCTTCACATTCCCCGCCACATCGCTGTGCGCATCCCAGCCTTCGTTGTAGATGTTGATGAAGCGCACACCGCGCTCGACCATCCGCCGTGCCAGCAGGCAGGCGCGGGCAAAAGATGGCACCTTCGGATCGCAGCCGTACATTTTCAGCGTTGCCTCGTCCTCCTTGGTGAGGTCCATCAGCTCCGGCGCGGAACTTTGCAGGCGGTAGGCCATCTCGTAATTGGCGATGCGCGTCCCCGTTTCGCTGTCGCCATCCAGCTTGAGTCGGCGCTGGTTCATCGCGTTGATGAGTTCAATCGTGTCGCGTTGCGTGCCGGCCTCGATTCCCTGCGGCGTGCTCACGTTCAAGATGGGATCGCCCGTGTTGCGGAAGCGCGTGCCGGAATACACGCTGGGCAGAAAGCCGCTGCTCCAGCACGCCGCACCACCGCTGATGCCGCTGCCGGTGCTCATCACCACAAACGACGGCAGATCCCGCGTCTCGGCCCCCAGGCCATACGTGATCCAAGAGCCCATGCTGGGCCGCCCCGGCTGGGAGAAGCCCGTGTTCATATAAATCTGCGCCGGCGCATGGTTGAACTGCGTGGTGCGGCAGGACTTCACGATGGCGATGTCGTCCACCACCGAAGCCAGGTGTGGCAGCATTTCAGAAAGCTCCGCACCGCACTGACCGTGCTTCGCAAACTTGTAGCGTGGCCCCAGCACCGCCGCGTCCGGCCTGATGAAGGCATAGCGCTGCCCGCCAATGATCGAAGGCGGCAGCGGCTTGCCTTCGTACTTCGTCAGCATGGGTTTGTTGTCGAACAGCTCCAACTGCGACGGCGCACCCGCCATGAACATGTGAATCACCGCCTTGGCCTTCGGCGGGAAATGAGTTGGTGCGGTGACATTCGGACTCTGCGCCGCGCCATAAGCCGATTCCGCCAGCAGCGATGCCAGCGCGATTTTGCCGGTGCCGACAGCACAGTCTTGGAAGAAGTGACGGCGGGTGATGTTGGAAGTGTTCATGGATGCGTGATGGCTTCGTCAAGATTCAGTGCGGCGCGACTCACATCGGCCCACAGGGCCTCGCCTTCGATTTTCCGTTCGCGCTGCTTTTGCAGGAAGGCTTTGAGCAGCGCCAGTTCATCCGGCGCAGCAGGCCGTGTGGCGACTCGGCGGAAGATGTTTTGCAGACGCTCCTCATCGCTCTGCGATTCCGCCATGACCTGCTTCGCCATCGCCTGCGCTGCCTCCACAAACATCTGGTCGTTGAGCAGCGTGAGGGCCTGTAGCGGGCTGTTCGAAACTTCGCGTTTGGCCAGACAAGATTCACCGGTGGGAGCATCAAAGGTGGTGGCCATTGCGAACGGTGCGGTGCGCTTGGTGAAAGTGTAGAGGCTGCGGCGGTAGTGGTCCTCCCCCTCGCTTGTCTTCCACTCCACTTTGCCGTAGGTGCCTTCAGAGGTGACGCTGGCAGGCTGCGGTGGATACACCCCGGGGCCACCCATCTTCGGCGACAGCACCCCCGCGGCCTTCAGCGCGGAATCACGAATCACTTCAGCGTCCAATCTGAAGCGCGCACCGCGTGCGAGCAAAATATTCTCTGGATCTTTCTGCGCATGCTCAGGCGTGATGCGGCTGCTCTGCTTGTAGGTCGCACTCGTCACAATGAGCCGGTGCAGTTTCTTCATCGACCAACCCTGCTTCACAAGCTCCACCGCAAGCCAGTCGATCAGTTCGGAGTGCGAAGGCGGATCACTCTGGTAGCCGAAGTCTTCCAGCGACTTCACGATGCCACGGCCGAAAAATGCCTGCCACTGGCGGTTCACCGTCACACGCGCCGTGAGCGGATTCTCGGCGGCAAACAGCCACTTCGCAAAAGTGAGCCGGTTCGCGGGCGCATTCTTGGGCAGCGCAGGCAGGAAAGCAGGCACGCCCGGCGTCACCTCCTCCTTCGGCTGCAGGTACTCACCACGATGATAGCGATGCGTGCTGCGCGGATTGTTCGCAGGACGTTCCTCCATCACCAGCGTGGCCTGGCCGCGTGGCGGATTCTTCCGAGCGGCGAGCAAAGGCGCAGCAGCCTGCTTCATTTCATCGGCTGTTTCTAGAAAGCTCCGCAGCAGAATATCATGTTTTGATTTGTCTCCGGTGGCCAGTGCGTCCTCGACTTCCGCCGGCAGCCCTGTTGCTTCAGCATGATCACTGGTCGTGACGGAAATGCGGAAGTGGCCAAGCGGACAGGCAAAATGCTTTTCAAACAGCATCTTCAAATCCAAGCCGTTGGTGAGATCCACCGGCTGCTCAAAATGAAACACCGCCGCATGCTGCACGCCATACCCGCCCAACACCTGCCAGCCGCTGGACATCTCGCCATCCAGCGTGGCTCCGGCGTTATTTTTCTTTTTCGCGGCGGCTTTCGCCTTGGCTTTGGGATTGCTGGCGGCGGCATCATTGATGCGGTCGTCTTCGTCCTCGTTGGTGTCCTCAGCCCGCGCAATCTTGACGCGCTGACCGTTTTGCGAAGCCTGAAATTCACTCATGAAGAAACCACCGAGCGGCCCTTCGTAGTTGGTGAGTCCGGGCCCGTCATTCGGGAGGCTGGAATGTGAAGTCACCTCAATGCGCAGCGCCCGCACTCCCTTGATCGGCGCCTTGAAGCTCAGATCATAGACATCGCTCTTCGAGATATCACCGCTGCCGAGGATGAAGCCATCCGCCTGCTGCTCCAGATGCGGCATCGTCGTGGCCATCTTCGTCGGGCGAATGACTTCCCACTTGGATGCCCGGTGTGACTCACCCTCAATCCACCCTGCGAAACGGCTTTCCATGGCCGCCTTCCCCCCGGGAAACTTCGCAGGCAGATCAGCCTCAAGTTTGGCGATCTTCGCAGCCTGCGCTTTTTTCTGGGCTTCCACTTCCGGCGTCGGAATAAAATAGGTTGGCTCGCTGGCATTGTTCAGCAGCGCCAGCGTGCGGTAAAAGTCCGTGTGCAGGATCGGATCGTACTTGTGCGTGTGGCACTGGCAGCAGTTCATCGTCAGGCCCATCCATGCCGTGCCGGTGACGCTTACGCGGTCCACCATCGCATAAAAACGGTACTCGTTCGGATCAATGCCACCCTCCTCATTCAGCATCGTATTGCGGTGAAACCCCGTGGCAATGAGGTCGTCCGGCGTCGCGTTCGGCAGCATGTCACCGGCAAGTTGTTTGATGCTGAACTGATCAAAAGGCATGTCAGCGTTCAGCGCCTTCACCACCCAGTCGCGATACGGCCAGATCTGGCGCGGGCGGTCTTTCTCAAAGCCGTTCGTGTCTGCATATCGCGCAAGGTCCAGCCAGCGCCGTGCCCAGCGCTCGCCATACTGCTTGGAGGCCAGCAGGTGGTCCACCAGCTTGTCATAAGCATCAGGCGTCTTGTCATTCACAAACGCGTCCGCCTCCGCAGGTGTCGGCGGCAGGCCGGTGAGATCCAGATAAACGCGGCGCACGAGCGTGTAGCTGTCCGCCTCCGGTGAAGGCTTCAACCCCTCCTTCTTCAGCCGATCTTGAATGAAGGAATCAATCGGATGCACGCCGGCCAGAGGCAGCGCTGCCTGCTTCGGCGGCACATACGCCCAATGCGCCTCATACGGCGCTCCCTCCGTGATCCACTGCCTCAGGATGTTCTTGGCGCTCTCCGGCAACACCGTCTTCGTGTGCGGCGGCGGCATGACTTCATCCTCATCCGTCGAGAAGACGCGCTTGATCACTTCACTCGAGTCCGGCTTCCCCGGCACGACGGCCAGCTCACCCGACTTGCCTTTGCCAATGGCCGAATCCCGCAAATCCAGCCGCAACTTGCCTTTGCGTCCCTGGTCATCCATGCCGTGGCATTTGAAACAATGCTGCGCCAGCACTGGACGCACATCACGATTGAAATCGACGGCGAATCCAGCGGCTGGCAGGGCAAGGCAGAAAAGGAGGGCGTGGCGTGTCATTGCGTTGGGTTGAGAACGCCATGAGAAGGCGATTTCTGACCACAAGACACGCCCCAAGCAGGATCAGCCAAGAGAAAAGCAAGCCAGGTCAATACCCGCCTGCCCCAATCTTGCCGCCCGCACTGTCCAACGTGCCTGCCGTTTCCCGTTTGCGGTACTCATCCATCATGGCCGCCGTCGCCGTAGCTCCGCAGCGTGACCCGCCAAGATCGCGCACTTTGATCAGGCCGTCCAGATCACGCACCCCACCCGCCGCCTTTACCTGCACCTTCGGACTGCAACTGGCGCGCATGAGCGCCAGATCATGCTCCGTGGCCCCTTTATAATTGTAGCTGCCGTCGGCCTGCTTCACGAAGCCGTAGCCCGTGCTCGTCTTCACCCAGTCCGCTCCAGCACGTTCGCAGATCTCGCAGAGCTTGCGCTTGAAGTCGTCGCTGCTCAGACCCGTGCCGCCATTGGTCAGATAATCGTTTTCAAAAATGACCTTCACCTTCGCTCCATGCTTGTGCGCTTCATCGCAGACCGCTTTCACATCGGCCTCGACGTAGCCCCAGTCACCGCCGAGCGCCTTGCCAAGATTGACCACCATGTCGATCTCGTTCGCTCCGTCTTTGCAGGCCAGCTCCGTCTCATAGCGCTTCGACTCTGTGGCGCTGTTCCCATGGGGGAAACCAATCACACAACCCACCAGCACTCCAGAACCGCGCAGCCATTCGACCGCCTGCTTCACGGCATAGGGCTTGATGCACACCGACGCCACCTGATACTGCGCCGCCAGCTTGCATCCGGCTTCCATGTCCGCGTCCGTCATCGTGGGATGCAGCAGGCTGTGGTCGATCATCTTGGCAAGGTCGGAATAGCTGTATTTCATAGGGTTCGATTGGCTAAGCCAATTTCTAAATTGGCTTAGCCACTTGTCAAAGCCCGATTTTTGCCCAATGTCTTTGTTGTGGCCCGGCCAGCATCCTTTCACGAACAACTGATCGAAAAACTGCGGAAACTCCTCCGCAGCCGCCAGTTCGTGCCGGGGGCCAAGTTTCTAACCGAGCGCGAAATCGCCGAACGCTTCGATACCAGCCGCCCCACGGCCAACAAGGCGCTCAGCAGTCTCGTTTCGACCGGCCTGCTGGAGTTCCGCCAGGGTGCGGGAACCTTCGTACGCGGAAGCGTGCTGGACTACGATTTGCAGCATCTCGTGAGCTTCACGGAAAAAGCCAAAGCCGCAGGGAAGAAGCCCGGCACCCAGCTCATCGCCCTGCAAAAAATCTCAGCCGCCGATGCGCCCGCAGCCGTGGCTCAAGCCCTGCACGCTTCTCCCGATGAACCACTGCTCTATCTTGAGCGTCTTCGCCTCGCAGACGAGCAACCCGTCATCTATGAGCGCAGGCACGTCATGGCACGCTTTTGCAACGGCATGACCAAAGCCGATGCCAAAGGCTCGCTCTACGGCTTCTGGACGACCAAGTGCCGCCTGACCATCTCCGGTGCAGACGAATCCATCCGCGCCGTAAACGCCTCAGCCGCCCAGGCCTCGGCGCTCGACATCCCGCCCAACACCGCATGCCTTCTGGTCGTCGCCACCGGCTTTCTCGAAGGCGGTGCCCCCCTCTGGTATGAAGAGACACTTTACCGCAGCGATGCGTACGAATTCCGCAATCAGCTCGGCGGCGTCTCAGGTCCCAAACCCGCGCAGGGCCGCATGCGCTGACGCATCTTACTCAAGCCGGAATTCAGGACTCGACACCATCAGCGTGGAACCGTTTTCCTCCTGCCTGTGCACGGTGATGACATCCAGTGTCTTCACGTCACCTTCGATGGAGACTTCCCCGCTGTAAGTATCTGCACCGGTCTTTTCCAGCGGCGCTGAAGACCACGCGTCGAACTCCATGGCGATGGAGTAATCGGGGTGGCGGTTCACAGACCACCAGACGGTGTTTTCCTGCGGCTCACTATGATCGGGAAAAACAACCTTCACCGCAAGACGCTTCGAGGCCTTGTCCCACTTCGTGGTAACCTGCGGCGGCGCCACCATGTGACGTGTCCCAAAGAAGTGATGAAGCGCAAAGGCACGGAGATTTTCATCCACTTCCGGCAGACCACCGACGGACTTCACAAAACCCGCCTCTTTAGCTCCGCCATGCTGTCCGCCAGGAACAATGTACACAGGCACTTGCGGGAAGAGGCGGCCCATCTCGACAAGACCGGGACTTACATTGTCATTGGAGCCCTGGTTGTAGAAAATTTCGGTGCCACGCTGTTTCAGTACATCGAGGTAGTTCGTCGTGCGGCAGGCCTCCCACGCGGCATTGCATGCCGTTTTCATCTCGGCATCACTCCACCCAGCATCACGCGCCATTTTCACCGTGATGCGTTCGTCCGAACGCGCCTTCTGCCGCACCAGCAATTTTTCACGTCCCACAGGGTCGGCCATCTTCGCGATGAATTCCTCGTTCATCTTCGTGATCTCCGGAGACAGCATTCCTTCCACATAGGGACCACCGGGGCTTTCAATTACCGGTGCCACCACAGGCATGATGGCGGTGACACGATCATCCGCAATGCCCGCCGCTGCGGTGGCCACCCCACGCTTGGAGCCCCCCGTTGCCAGCACCTTCTTCGGATGAAACACCTCCTTTTCCGCAATCGCAGCCGTGAGAGCGCGCATGTCGCTGATGCCCCAGATCCACGCGGGTGTGTAGCGCGTGTCCTTCGTCTGGATGAAATGCTCCTCCATCATCAGGTGAAGCTTTCCCACAGGCTCCATCGCATCGATCGGAACCATGCCGATGAAAACCAGGCCGACGCCCTGCTCTTTCAGCAGGCGCAGCTTCGCACCAGATGCAGCCGCAGGCTTCAATTGCAACCCCGTGTTCTCGATCAGCACATTGGTACAAACACCCGTCGCTGGCGCGAGGAAAGTCACTGGCAGCCGCACCTTCATCCCGGGCCACCATTCGCACACCGTGATCTCGACAATCTTCTGGCGAATCGCGGCGTCTTTGGGATTCGCATGCCAGTCTTCAATGACTTTCGTTTCCAGCGTCTTTGTGTCGCGGATGGATGCCATGTCAAACTTCCCAATCGTGATGTCAGCACGGACGGAAACGATGGAAAACAAAAAGGCGGAAAGCAGCGCGGCGAATTTCATGCCTCACTCAACGCATCTCGGCGCGCACTTCTGCCATACTTGATGTGCAAAGAAGCCTTGGAAATAAAACAGCCTTGCGGACAAGCATCCGCAAGACTGAGTGAAGAGTCAGATCGATCGATTAAGAAGCCATCGCCGCAGCCACATTGCCCACAAGGTCCTTGCCGGGCGTCAGCGTCTTGGAACCCGGAGTCCACTTGGCGGGGCAGGCTTCGCTCGGGTTCGCCATCAGGTGCACATTCGCTTCCATCTTGCGGACGAGTTCGCCTGCATCACGGCCCACGTTGTAGAAGTTCACCTCGGAGGTCACCAGCTTGCCCTCAGGATTGATGATGAAAGTGCCGCGCAGCGCCAGACCGGTGCCGCTGTCATACACGCCGAAGAGACGGCTCACGGCGCCGGTGGTGTCAGCGGCCAGCGTGTACTTCACGTTCTTCATCAGGCCTTCGGTATTGCGCCAGACCATGTGGGCAAACTTCGTGTCCGTGGAGACAGCAACAACACGGGCGCCGAGCTCAGCCAGCTTGTCCTGCTGATCCGCGAGATCCGCCAGTTCGGTGGGGCAGACGAAGGTGAAGTCAGCCGGGTAGAACACCAGGACAGTCCATTTGCCAGCTTTCTTGATGTCAGCGAGCGAGACCTTGCCAAAGTCACCAAGAGAAGGCTCGTAGGTTTCCATTTCGAAATCGGGAACGTTGGAGCCGACAGAGACGAGAGTTGTTTCCATGAGTATGCGAGTTTTAGGGGTAAAGGCGCTTCAAAAAAATGCCCGGGAGCCCGACTGTTGACGCGCAATCGTTCGCCGGTCAAACGCTAAGGCGGAAGAAGGCGATAGAAGCCTCACCGGTGAACAATGACCGTTGCAGTTCCATGCAATCTGAGTGGAGTTTTACCGTTAAGAAAAGATGCCTACTTCTCCCCGCCGCCAATTCCTCAAAACCGCCGCCCTCAGCGCACTCGCCGGTCCCAACATTCTGCGTGCCGCTGACTCGAAGCAGAAAATCCGTGTCGCCTGCGTCGGCGTCGGCCAGATGGGTGGCGGTGCCGTTCAGGCCTCACGCGACGAAGAGATCGTGGCCTTTTGCGATGTGGACTGGCGCGATCTCGGCGGCCGCAGCGCCTTTGAACAAGCCAAGAAGTATCCAAACGTCCCCAAGTTCACGGACTTCCGCGAGATGCTGGACAAAAAAGGCGGCGAGATCGATGCCGTCCTCATCTCCACTCCGGACCACACCCATTTCGCCGCCGCGATGGCCGCCATGGAGGCGAGGAAGCACGTCTTTGTGCAGAAGCCGCTGGCGCACAACATCTGGCAGGTGCGCACCCTGCAAAAGGCCGCGAAAAAATACGGCGTGCAGACCGTCATGGGGAATCAAGGCCACTGCTGGGAAGGCATCCGCCTGGTGAAGGAATGGTTCGAAGCAGGCGTGCTTGGTGAGGTGCGCGAAGTCCACTGCTGGACCGAGCGCCCTGTGAGCAAGGTCGGCTTTTTGCCGAAGTTCCCAACGCAGATCCCCGCTGGCGAACCCGTGCCGAAAGAGGTGGACTGGAAGCTATGGCAAGGACCGGTGGCCGAGGCTGAATACAACTCCCAATACCTGCCTCAATTCTGGCGCGGCTGGTGGAACTACGGCTGCGGCGGCCTCGGCGATATCGGCTGCCATTGCCTCGATGCACCCTTCTGGACACTGCAGCTCGGCATGCCCGAAAAAGTCGAAGTCGTCGAGCAGCAGGCCGGCGAATTCAAAGGCTACACGGCGCCGAAGTCACACATCATCTTCCACTTCGCCGCGCGCGGTTCACTCCCACCCGTCCAGATTCATTGGTATGAAGGCGGCCTTCTTCCTGAAGCCCTGCCAGGCATGGCGAAAGGCCTGCCGGACAACGGCATGATCATGAAAGGCAGCAAGGAAACGCTCTTCTCTGAAGGCATGCGAGTGCAAAGCCCGCAGCTCTGGCCCCGTGAGCGCATGACGCCCATCATCGACATCCTGCGCCGCAAGCCGCTCCCTCGTTCCGTCGCTGGCGAACCCATCGGCGAGCTCTTCGCCGCCATTCGCGGCACCATCCCGCATGCAGGTTCCCACTTCGACTACGCCTGCCCGCTGACCGAGCTTGTGAACACTGGCGTCATGGCCATCCGCTCTGGCAAAACCATCGAATGGGACGCTGCAAACATGAAGGTCAAAGGTGCGCCTGAATTCGATGCCTGGATCAAGGAGCCCGTCCGCGAAGGCTGGAGCTATGGTGAAGACCTGTGGAAGGCTTAAAGAGCAAAGACCCATGCACCGACTTGCCCTCTTTCTGCTGCTCGCCTTCACAACGCACGCCCAGGAAATCCGCCGCACGCCACTCACACTCAAAGATGGCGGCACTCCCGAAAAGCCCGCTGTCTTTGATGGCAAGGGCATGATCATTGATCTCGGAATCGATGTAACCTCACACGATTGGGAAAAGCAGGGTGATGTGTGGACCTCACGCGGCCCCTTCGACAAACATCCCGCAGTGGATGATGTCCAGCGCGCCGCGCTCTTCATCGAGGAAGTGCCCATGAGCATCACTCGTGACCGCGCCGCCGAGCAAAAAAGCGGAGAAAAAGGCAAGGTCATCTTCATGGCGCCCGAAGCGCTGCAGCCCGGCCAGATAGGATTTAAATCCGATGGCTCCCTCTATTTCCGCTGGCCTGCCGGCAAGACGCCCGGCTCAGCCAAAATCTACCTGCCACCCGCCGGACTCGCGAGCTGTGTGAACATCGCCTGCTCCTACCTCACGGTGAAAAACATCACCGCGCTGCATGCCGCCAACGATGGCTTCAACATCCACGGCAACCGCCTCGGCATCCGCTTGGAAAACGTGAAAGCCTTTTCCAATGGCGACGAAGGCATCAGCGCCCATGAAACCGTGCAGATGGACGTCGTGAATTCTGAGATCGCCTGGAACGGTTCCTCCGCCGGTGGCGTCGCCGATGTGAATGACTGCACCACGACCTACACCCACTGCGAAGTCCATCACAACCTCGGCGCAGGGTTCTTCTTCGAGGGGAAATCCCACCGCGTCACCCACTGCCTCATCCATGATCAGTCAAAGGACATTGAAGTCCGCGATAACACCCAGTTGGAGCAATCAGACAACGAGTGGCGGAAACAGTGAAGTGGGCTGGGAGCCTCTCCATCAAAGCCTCAGCTTCTTCACCAGCGTCGCTTCCTTCTCAGCATCACTCATCGGCTTCCAGTCGACTTTGCACTTCGGCAGCGCAGCCTTGATCGCCTCCACATCGGCGGCCGAGATGTCCACGGTCTCGATCTTCAGTTTCGCCAGCTTCGGCAGCGCCTGAAGCTGCGGAATAATCTTCGCACTCAATCGCGCCTCGGTGAGTTCCAGCGACTCCAGCGTCTTAATCTGCGCAATCATTGCCATCGTCGATTCATCAAAACTCACCGGCGAATCCTTGCCCCACTCCGGCAGCCGCTGCCCCATGCGCAGCGCAGTCAGATTCGTCAGCTTCACCAGATTCGCATTCCCTGCCTGCGTCTGCGCCGTGTGCCAGGTACGGAACTCCTTGATCTGCGTAAGCTGGCCAATGGCCTCCATCGCCACATCACCCGCCGTCGATCCCGCAAACGTCAGCCTCTCCAGCTTCGGCAATGCCTTGAGACTCACGAGCCCGCTGCCCGTGAAATCCTTCGAACGAAAAGCCGGATGGAAAAACGCGAGTGACTTGAGCTTCTGAAACGCCGCAAAGTGCTTGTAACCCGCGTCAGTCAGCAAAATGCCATCCGTGCTGAGCTGCTCCAGTTCCACCAGTCCCGTCAGCAGCGCCAGCATGTCATCCGTGATAGTCTTCCCGCTGATCGTGAGATTTTTGATCGTCGTAAAACTCCCCAGCGTGCGGAAATCCGCCTCGGTGAAGGCATCACACTTCACCTGCACCTGCGTGACGACACCCGCCGTCTCTGTGACCTTTGCCCCCAGCTTTTGAAGTGACGCGACATCAGCGGCCCGCAGGCAGCCACACAGTGCAGACAGCAATACAACAAAGAGTTTCATGAGAAGCACGAAACGTCAGAGATCATGAGTTTCTGGCCCGCAATTCACCCGATGCTGATCGGTCCTTCATGCACCCCCGCCTTCAGCTTCACTGCGGCATGCGTGTGATTGTGAATCACCGCATCCCCCTTGAAGACAACACCCGCGCCGCATTCCACCGGCCCGTGCACCAGCAGGCTGCGGCAGTGCAGCAGGCTCGGCGTATGCGGAAAGTTATGCTCCAGTCCGTCCACCAGCTTGCACAGCTTTTGATCCAGATGCAGGTGCGGCGGCTGGCCATTGCGGCTGGGGTGCAGCCTCAGGCAGAAGTCCTCCGTGAGCTCATACGCATCCGAGCGCACCGCCAGCAGATCACTCGTCGTCTTCACCGGTGCAAACCGCACCCGTGAAACTTCAATCGCACCCGCTCCCGCAAAGCACTCGATGGCCGCTCCCATCGCCGTCTCCAACTGCACCACCGCAGACGAAGTCGCATCGCGCGGGTCCACCGTCTTCTTGTTCATGATTGGCGGCAGCGGGATCAGCCCGTCATTCGCCTGCAGCGCAGACTTCAGCGCCTGAAGATCAATCCACAGGTTGTTCGTGTTGAAATAACGATGCTGGTCAATGTTTTGAAAGTGCCCCTCGTCGGCCTTTGGACACTGCGCCGACTCCCGCAGCAGGAAGCGCCCGTCGCTCAAGCGCACCGCCAGATGTCCGCCCTTCTTGTCCGATTCCGTACGGCGCGTCACTTCCATCGCAAACGGCATGCCGCTCTCTACAAACCAAGCGAGGATCGCCGGGTCCAGCGTCGCCCCCAGGTTGTCCGAGTTCGACACAAAAGCATACCTCACACCATTGCTGAGCAGGCGCTCCAGCCAGCCCGATCCGGCAAGGCATGCATAGATGTCCCCATGCCCCGGCGGGCACCATTCCTGATCCGGACTGCCCGGTGCAGTCGCAGGCTCCAGCGAGCTCGCCAGCACCTTCGGCACCTTGTTCTGCATCAGCTCCCACGTTTCGGTCCCGCCCAGTTGTGGGAAGCGTTTCGCCAGATGCCCGGCCGTATCTGCCGACGTGCTAAAGCTGTTCATCAGCATGAACATCGGCACCTCGCCTCCCGTCTGGGAGCGCAGCAGCAAAATCTGCCGCGCGATCAAATCGAGAAACGTGTCCTCCCCGCGCACCGGCAGCAGCGACTTCGCCTTCTCCAGCCCCATGCCCGTGCCGAGCCCCCCGTTCAGCTTGATGATCACCGTCTGCTTGAGCAATGCCGCCGCACGCTCCGCCGCCGGAGCCGTCAGCGCATCCGCACAGGGCAGATCCCGCGCCGGTGAAATCGTGTCCTCAGGAATCATCCCCGTCTCCCCCGCCAGCAGCGCCGCATAGCTGCCGCGAAACGCACGAATGGCAGACTCACTCAGCCCTTCAGCCTCCATTTTCTGACGAAAAGGGGCAAAGGACGTTTCAATGTTCTCAGGAGTACGGGAGGTTTGGCTCATGCTGCCTCAAGGCTAAAGTTAACCATCAGCCGAGGCAAACAATCATTCATAAGACATCACGCAGTCTGTCCATAAATGCCCCTCTCACAGTACTGGCACCGATGGCAGCCGCACGCTCAAAATGTAAGCAATGATGTCCCAGCGCTGCGCTTCAGTCAGTGTCGCCTCAAAGCTCACCATCGGCGTCCCGTTCAATCCCGTGGCCAGCACACGAAACAGATCTGCCGGGGTATCACCGCATCTTAAATGCGGCTGCCGCAGGTCGGCCGGAGCCGCTTGGATGCCCCAGATGTCCTTCAAAGCGATGGCCGCAGGCCCCTTGCCATCCGCCTTCTCGCCATGGCAGGCCATGCAGTTCGCCGCAAAGAGCTTCTTCCCCGCCTCCTCATGCGTCTTGATCACATCCCCAGCCTTGAACCACTCCGGCTGCGCCGGAAACTTCATCGCAGGCGCATGGTTCTCCGCCTTCTTCCACCGGCGCGAAAACGATTTCAGGTAAACGATCACCGCATCCAGGTCCTCGGCAGGCAGATAGGTAAACGCCCCCATCGCCGTCCCGCTCAGCCCATGCGTGATGGTCCGGCGCAGATCCTCATCCGTCGGCAGCATGCCATACGGTGTGGACCGAAATTTAAACATCCCCTCCCGAAACGACCTCGGTTTCGGTTTCAGCGTTGGGCTCAGCTCCCCGTTCCCATCCCCCCTCTGCCCATGGCACACGATGCAGTTGCGCTCATACACATACTTCCCTTCCATGTAGAGGTTGAAGTCCAGCGGCGCGGCCTGATCTGCCGCAGTCAGCGCGGCTGCCAGGGCCAGGAAAATAAAGGTGCATCGGCAATACAAGTTCACACCGTTCTTATCGCTCTTTGAACGCCGGAAACCACGCCGTAATTGCCAAAGCCTGCGCCAGAACTGCCGCAAAGCTGCTTGCGTGCGGGGAGGCGTCTGCCATTTTGCTCATTTCCAATCCATCCCCTGACCATGCCCAAGAAAGCCTCCGCCGCCAAGACCGACCTCCACCGCAAACACAGCGCCATCGTTGTCGATGGGGTGGACCGCGCCGCCAGCCGCGCCATGCTGCACGCCGTCGGCTTCAAGCGCGAAGACTTCAAAAAATCCCAGATCGGCATCGCCTCCCTGTGGAGCATGGTCACTCCGTGCAACATGCACATCGACCGCTTGGCCAGAGAGTCCGCCAAAGGCGTGGATGCAGCCGGTGGCAAGAGCATCATCTTCAACACCATCACCATCTCGGATGGCATCTCCATGGGCACCGAAGGGATGAAATACTCCCTCGTCTCCCGTGAAGTCATCGCCGACTCCATCGAGACCGTCGTCGGCTGCGAAGGCATGGACGGCTTCGTCGCCATTGGCGGTTGCGACAAAAACATGCCCGGCTGCCTCATGGCCATGGCGCGCCTGAACCGCCCCAGCGTCTTTGTTTACGGCGGCACCATCCTCCCCGGCTGCGTCGGCCCTGAAAAGAAGGACGCGGACATCGTCACCGTTTTCGAAGCCGTCGGCAAGCATGCCAACTGCCTCATCAATGACAAGGAGCTCATCGACATCGAAGAGCACGCCATCCCCGGCGAAGGCAGCTGCGGCGGCATGTACACCGCCAACACCATGGCCAGCGCCATCGAGGCCCTCGGCATGAGCCTTCCGAACTCCGGCGCTCAGTCCGCCGTCGGCAATGAAAAGCTCATCGACTGCTTCGACGCCGGCGCCGCCGTCATGAACATGATCAAGAAGGGCATCACCCCCCGCGACATCATGACGAAGGAGGCCTTCGAAAACGCCATCACCCTCATCATCACCCTCGGCGGCAGCACCAATGCCGTCCTCCACCTCATCGCCATGGCCCACAGCGCCGGCGTGAAGCTGGGCATCGAGGACTTCGTCCGCATCGGCAAGAAGACCCCCGTGCTCGCCGACCTCAAGCCCAGCGGCAAATACTTCATGAACGACCTCGTCAAGATCGGCGGCACCGTCCCGCTCATCCGCATCTTGGTCAACGAAGGCCTCATGCACGGCGACTGCCTCACCGTCACCGGCAAGACCATGAAGGAGAACATGAAGAACTCCAAAATCTTCTGGCCCAAGGATCAGAAGATCGTCAGCCCGCTGAGCAATCCGCTCAAGAAGGACAGCCACCTCGTCATCTTCAAAGGCAACCTCTGCCCCGAAGGCGCTGTCGGCAAAATCTCCGGCAAGGAAGGCCTCAAGTTCGAAGGCAAGGCCATCGTGTTCGAGTCCGAAGAGACCGCGCTGCAGGCCATCCTCAATGACAAGGTCAAGAAAGGCCACGTCATCGTCGTCCGCATGGAAGGCCCGAAAGGCGGCCCCGGCATGCGCGAGATGCTCTCTCCGACCTCCGCCATCATGGGCAAAGGCCTCGGCAAAGACGTTGCCTTCATCACCGACGGTCGCTTCAGCGGCGGCAGCCACGGCTTCGTCGTCGGCCACGTCACGCCCGAAGCTTTCGTCGGCGGCCCGATCGCCGTCATCAAAAACGGCGACCCCATCACCATCGACGCCGAAAAACGTGCCATCACCCTCGGCATTCCCGCCACGGAGCTTAAGGCACGCCTCGCCAAATGGAAGCAGCCTAAGCCCCGCTACACCCACGGCGTCCTCGCCAAGTACGCCAAGCTCACCAGCAACGCCAGCCAGGGCGCTGTGACCGATCTCGGGCTCTAATAGATTAGCGTCCGTTGTAGAAGGGGATCATCTTGATCCCCTTTGGGGACTGGTGGAACGCGGAGGGATCAAATCGATCCCTCCCCACCAAACGACCTTCGCTTCCTCAATCCGGCACAATGATCTGATCATCAGGCTGGAGCTTGATGTCGCGGGAAGGATCGTTGCTGATGTCCTTGAGGTTGATCTCGGTGGTCACTCCGTTGCGGATCAGCTTCGTCCTGCTGGGCTTGGCAAAGGGTGAAAAGCCACCCGCTGCGGAGATGGCTTTCAGAATGGTCATGCTGGAATTGTAAGGCACCGTTCCGTTGCCCTTGATGCCGCCGACGACGTAGATCATCTGGGCGGTGGTGGCGCTGTCATTGGTGGTCACCGTCACCGTCGGCCGGGTGTAAATCTCACGCGCAATGTAGGTCTGCTCGATCATGCGTTGCAGAGTGGAGGGCTTGAGGCCGGCGGCGCGCACCTCTCCAATGTGGAGAAGATTGATCGTACCGTTGTCGCTGATCGTGTACACCTTGCTGATCTGCGGCACTTCATTGTCAGGGATGCCCCCGATGGAGATCGTGACGCGGTTGTTCGGGTGCAGGGCGATTTCACCGTTCTGGGCCTGCGCTGTGACCAGCGCGCAGACAGCGAAGAGGCAGGAGAGAATGCGTGTTTTCATGCAGTGCGTGTTGAAGTGAAATTAAAAGACATCGTCACCATCCAGCCGCGAAACTGACTGGGAGCCACCCAGTACGGTGGCGGTGGTTTCGGCTTTGATCTTGCGACGGCGGGACTTGCCTCCCGAGCCGCCGTTGGGCGAGTTCGTCGGCGAGTAGTACGTGTAGTAACTGGTGTAATATTGGTACTGCGCATCGCTGCGCAGATCCACGTTGTTGAGGACCACCCCCACCACCTTGCCTCCGACATTTTCCACGCCCTGCTTAACGCGCATCAGCATGTGGCGCGGCAGTTTGCGGTGCTGCACCACGATCATTGTCATGTCCGCCAGGTTGGCAAGAACCGACGCGTCGCTGACACCAAGGATAGGCGGAGAGTCGATCAAGACGAGATCAAAGCGACTTTTGACTTCGGTGATCAGATCCACCATGCGCTGGGAATTGAGCAATCCCGCGCTGTCCGCTGGCAGCAGGCCGCTGGGAAGGAAGAACAGATTTTCCACCGGCGTGCGCAGCACCACATCTTCCAGCCGGATGTCGGTGGTGAGGTAATTGGTCAGTCCCGTGGCATGGCTCACGTCGAAATGCGTGTGCAGACTCGGACGGCGCAAATCAGCGTCAATGAGCAGCACATTGTAGCCACCCTGCGCGCAGACATAGGCAAGATTCACCATCGTGGTGGATTTCCCCTCCCCTGCCCCGCCGCTCACCACACTGAGGCAGTTGGCGTCAGGCGTTTTGCGGTTGAATTCGATGTTCGTGCGCAGAATGCGGTACGCTTCGGCATCTGGATTGAAACCGCTGGAGCGGTGCAGCACTCCCACATCCTTGGGCACCACCGCCAAAACGGGCACACCGAGGTAGCGCTCCACGTCATCCAGGTTCTTCACCGTCGTGTCCATGTATTCCAGGAAGAAGGCGAGACCCAGACCAAACATGAGCCCCAGCACACCGCCCAGCGCAAGGTGCAGCGGCACGTTGGGCTTGGCAGGCTTTCCTTCCGGCTCTGCTTCCGAATAAATCGTGGCGGGAGATTTCACGAGCTCGATGCCCGCTTTTTCCTCGAAGAAGCGTGAGCGCATTTTCACCAGCAGATCTTCCAGATAGGTCACCTCGTCCTTGGCCGTCTTGTACTCGGTGTAAAGAGACGACATGTTCTGCAGCTCCTGCTTGGCGTCGTCGTTGTAAAGCTTGAGGGATTCCCGCTTCTTCCTTGCAGCATCAAGCCGGTTTTGCAGGCCCGCCACATGCGCTTTGGCTTCTCCTTGAATGAGCTTTTGGTACTCAGCCATCTGGCTGTCCACACTCAGCACCTGCGGATGCAGACGCCCACGCCCTTCATTCATCAGGCCTTCACGCGAAACCTTGAGGTCCTGCAGCTTCGACGTGATGGCGATGATGTTTTGATTTTCCAGTTTCAGTCCAGACGCCTGGTCAATGAGTTGCTCGGGAGTCAGCTTGCTCACCTGATCGATCTCTGACTGCAGCGTTAAAATTTCCTGATCGGCGATCATGAGGGCCTGCTCACGTGAGATGACCATGGAGTCTTTTTCACTGCGCATCTCACCGCCGGGATTCAGCGAGCTGCCACCGCCGACGATCCAGTCGCCCACAATGCCAGCCTTGCGCCGGGCCTCCTGAGCACGCACCTGCGCCTGCCCACGAAGAGACTCCTGCTCCGAAATTTGCTGCTGCAGCACGTCGAGGGCCTTCTGCTTCTTGCCGCTCTCAATGTTGTTGCGCTGATCCATGTAGCTCTTGGCCACTTCATTGGCGATGGCGGCCGCGAGCTGGGAATCCTGGTCGTAATAATCAATGGTGACAAAATCTGAGCGCAGCATCGATTGCGTGTCCAGATTGGAGCGCAGTTTGGCCAATGCCGCCTGGCGGCTCGGCAGCTCCCACTTTTTGGTGAGCTCCAGTTTTTCGATCACCGGATAAAGCGTGGTGGGCTTCGTGATCGTCTCAAACTGAGTCTTGATGTACTCCTGCGTGAAGGCGAGGCCGTCACTGCGGTTGCGGTCAAACACATTGATGTCCTGCGTGATGCGCTCAATGGTCATTTCGACATGCCCGCGATACTTGCGCGGCATGATGTAGGTGAGCACTGCTGCCGCCGCGAAGATCAGAATGAACGAAAGCGAGATGAGCCCAAAGCGATTCTTGACCACCTGCCAGGTGTCCATCGCATGCTTTTGCAGTTCGGTGCCTGACTCGTTCATGACTGCTCGGGTTTGATTATTCGGAGAGGTTAAGAAAGCGGTCTTGAAATGCCGCCAGCGGGAGATTCGTGATGTCCGAATCTGCCCGCCGGCGGATTGCTGTTTTGGCTGTTGGGACTAAAAGGTGGCCGTCGCTCCGAGGGAGACTTGATTGCGATTGAATTCAACCAGAGCGTTGTTCGACAACTGCGTGGAGAATGAGTAGTTGGCGTTCAGATTGACGTTATCCATCAGCTGATAGCCAATGCCCGTGTTGAGGAAAACCGAGTCCTGCGTCTGATCCGGAGTGGTTCCCCCAGAGAGCTCTGAGTGCGCATAGCTCGCCCCGCCATTGACGCTGAAACGCTTGGTGACTTGATGGTTCAGCTGCACGCCGGTGTTCACCCCATAGCTGCTTCTGTAGCTGCCCAGCAGCGCGCCGTTGAAACCCAGCATCGTAAACCAGCGCAGTTGCGTCTGCTTAGCCACCGCATAGTTGAGCGCAGCTTCAGCATAGGGCTTCGTTTGTCTCCCACGGCCGTTTTCGTAAAGTTCCGCACCAGCCCGCACTGAAGTGGACATGTTCTCGCTCCATGCATGGTCGACTCCAGCCAGGGCGAAATGTGAATGGTAGTTTTGGAAGCCGCTCTTGGGGTAGTCCGTCAGGCGGTAGCGGTACTCTGCCGTCAGACTGGTCCGCTGCGCAATTTTATAGGCAAATTGCTGGGCAAGCAAATGCGAGTAACGGTCCTGAGAAGTGGCTACCGTAGAGTCCTCGTAGGCGATGCCGTCGAACGTGTAGGACGTTGTGGTGGAGAACCGCGGCGTCCAGGCATAGCTCACATTGAAATTGTTGTAGCCGTACAAAAACTGCCCGTTCCACAGGGCGCTTGTGGCACCGTAGCCAAACGCACTGTTGGGATTCGTCCCGTAAGTGAGGTAGAAGTTGTTGCTCATCTTCAGGCGTTCCGAAAACTGGTGCTCAAAATTGAAGGTCGCCCTGCCATTGTAAAAGGTGCTGCCGTAAACCGGCACTCCGTTCACGTATTCAAGAACGCTGCCTTCAAGACTGAAACTGTAGGGTGTGGTCTGGTCCGCATGGGTGTAAGATGTCCCTGCACCCGCCTGCATGTACCACGAATCAATGTTGCTCAACGAGGCCGAAGGCACCTTGTACTTGAGCACGTCATAGCCGGTGTTGCCGGTGATTGAAAACGTGAGCGGCTCCTCGGTGCTGAAATCGGCCGAATAATTTTGGATCCCGACCAACCCCTGCGCACGCAATGCCGCTGGGCTGAGTGCAGCGACTGCCAGGATGAGCATTGCCAGTTTAATACGCATGGGTTGTGGGAACAGTTCGAATGATCAATGTGGCTGCATATTGCCTTGCAAAATGATCAAGGTATTGCGTTCGAAGGCGAAACTGGATTGGTCGTCGTCCGGGGGGGCAGCGGACCTGACACAGGCGGCATGAGGAAAACTCCACGAACGGGCCCCATCGAGATTGAGGGCTCAGGTGAATCCAAAGTTTTAGGTTCAGGTGAATCTAAGACCGGGTTTTTCCCCGGGTTCTTTTCAAAGACCGGGTTTTTTCCAGAGACCGCAATCGGACGTTCTGCAGCAACTGTGACAGCTTTTAAACCAGGGAACAAGGATGTAGCCGCCTCGTTTATCGCCACTTCCATTTTGGGTGCCACGCTGACACCAGTTTGAGCAATCTGTCCTGCAAGCGTTTCATCTGCTTTGGAAGCCGTAATCGCTATTTTCACAATATCACCCGCACATCCTTCATTGATGACCAGAGCATCTTCCAGAATCATCAGCACCTTGGATGGATCTTTTTCAACCGCAGTTTTAACATCATTGCAGATGTCGGCACAATTATTTGCAGACTGTGCCATTGCATTGAGCGAAAATGCCACGCTCAGGATGATGACCAATTTCTTGGAGTTGGGTATCAAAAGGAATGCTTTCATGACGAGTTGTTTATTTGGGGTTTCCCCCATTTTCAGAGCGGGTAGTGGGAATCGAACCCACATGGCCAGCGTGGAAGGCTGGAACTTTACCACTAAGCTATACCCGCAATAAGAACTCTACATTCACACACAATCAACATCACGCAATCTATAATTTTAGAAATTATGGAAATGATTAAAATATAGATTTGTCGATAACCGCTGATTGCTTTATTAAACTAACACCGAAGTGCACAACGGCAATCGTATTATTGTCATGCACGGCACTTTTTGCACTTCCAATGGCGCATTTTAGAACCACCTTTTACTATCTGAGCGTCATCCATTTCGACATCCAAAGTTTCTGACCAATATTTTTTGAAAAATTTACTCATGAAATCTCTGCGATCAGGCCTCTCTGCTGGCATTGCCTTGCTTGTTTTTGATTTCTGCGAGTGCTCCGCACAAGGGCCGGAATCACCAGAAAAGCAAAATGGGAAATCAGGTGCTTCATTCGACTACGAAGCCGAATTGAAATCGATCCTAAAGGTTGACGATTTCGAAGAACGACACATTTTTCTTGCCCTGCTTTCTAAGAAATTGGGCGCCTCGGATCCCGAAAAAGCCTGGAATTTGATGGGGCAATTAGCCTTTCTGCCTGATCGTCTGTTATTTTTGGGTCCCTTCATGAAAGTCTGGGGCAGGAACAATCCCGCGGAAGCCTTGAATCATACCAGAGAATTGCCTGATGGTGAAGTGCGCATGCTCGCCACGAACAAGGCCTTGGAGGGCTGGGCCGCCAAAGCACCCTTGGCAGCGCTCCAATGGGCGTCTGAAAATCTCTCGAATGGTTATCGGAGAACCGCTTACGCTCAAATTGGCGAAGTTTGGGGAAAAACAGAACCTTCCCTTGCCATCAACTGGGGCATGAAGCTTTCGAATGAAATCGAGCGTGTTTTTTATGTTGTTGAAGTTCTCGAAAATTGGACCGAACTCCGACCGATGGATGCCGCTCACTGGGCTGCAGCTCTGCCCCTTGGAAAATTCCACGATCTGATGGTTTCCAAAGTGGTCAAAATATGGGTGCAGCACTATCCAGAGATGACTTCAGACTGGCTGGTGGCAGCACCCGAACACCACTGGCTGCTTCCAAGTGCTATCTCAAAGTGGGCAGATTTTGACCGCACTGCCGCCGCCAGCTGGGTATCACAGTTAGCAGACCGTCAGCTTTCCAGCTTGTGCAAAGCTGCCATTGCCACTGAATGGGCAGAATATAATTCTGCTGCTGCATACACTTGGGCAGAGGCCAATTTGGAAGGCGAATCTTTTTCAAATAGCCGCAAATTAATCCTTGGAAATTGGGCAACCGCTTACCCCCTTGAAGCTTTGAAATGGACTCAGACTTTGACGTCCAAAGACAGCCAGGCAGCCGCCTTGGAAATCATTCTCGAAAATTGGGCACTGGCTGACTTCTCAGCCTGTCAATCCTGGGTAAAGCAGCAACAAGGCGGTTTGGAAAAGAATATTGGACTCAGCAAACTTGCTAATGTCTTGACAGATTCGGACCCCGAGGCCGCCGCTGAGCTGGCTTCCTCTATCAGTGATTTGGCACTTCAAAAGATGTGCCTCACTCAAGTACTCGAAACTTGGAAAGTCAGCAGCAAGGAAAAATCAAAAATCTGGATTCAACAGCATCCGCGCATTTTAAAACTATTGGATCAATAGCCAAAACTAACCCCTTGGCTGAAGTCTGTTGCTAAATTTTTGCACTAGCTGTTGCCTTGGTGTGAAACCTTGCAAGGCATAGTGGGTGCCGCGCCACACTTTGCGGTAAACATCAAATTATGGATATGTGTGGCGATGGTATAGTGATTTGTAAATCCGATCTAAATCAGTCATTCTGCTTGTTAGAATAAGATATGTTCTTCGCTGTGCTTCCAGAAGACTGAAGGATCCAAGATCAATCTGGCTTAACTTGTCAGAATGACTTATGATGCTGCGATCCCCAATCACATCAAGAAAACTAGGCTGATGTATTCGGTTCGATTTATCAAGGAACTGTTCGGCAAACCTGCCTCCGAGTTTGATCAAGGCCATCCCTTTCCCCGCGCCGCCCCCCGTTAAGCTCGTTTGCCCCTTCCAAAAGGTTCCCACTCCGTATTTGGACATCTGGAAAACCTTGGCACTAACCGCAAGAAATCCGCAAGATTTTGCAACCGTAACGTGCCCAGCTTCATGAATTGAAACAAATGACAGCGTTCCCAAGGGGGCCTCAAACAAAATAATTTCTGACGCTGCTAAATTTGCGCGTCCTAATAGCACAGCAGCGATAAGAATAATTCTGAAACGACTGTAGACCAAGGTGATGATCACAATTGTTATATATAGCGCGCCAAAACACCACTAATTAATTGCGTTAACCCATATCACAGCCACTTCACTTCGTGCGACAGCATGGTGTCGTCATCAAAGGTGAACCGCCCCATGAAACGTCGGCGTTCGATCAAGGTCTGCGCCAGCCAGTGAATGTCATCCGCCCACATTTCATCAAAGGGCAGCGCATCCAGCGAGGTCCACAGCGGCACCGCCTCGGGCGTTTCCACCGCCTCCCCTTCATGCTGCGTGGCCACATACACATCGACGTGCATGCACAGACCATCCACGAACCGGAACCAAAGCTCACCGTGATGCACCGGATTCAGCGCGGTCACTCCAAGTTCCTCCTGCGTTTCACGCACCGCGCATTGCAGCGAGGTTTCACCAGGATCCATTTTGCCTCCGGGCCCGTTGATCTTGCCGGCACCCAGGCCACGCTTTTTACGAATGAGCAAAACTTCGCGCTTTGCCTCATCGATGACGAACATCAGTGTCGCACGAACGCCCGGCTCCCAAGTTTTCCAGTCGGTGATCACCATGGACTCAGCGTTTCTTCCATGGCAGGGCACGCAGCCAGCGTTTTCCACTCTTGATGTCCATGGATTGCGCCAGGATCTCCGTGTCTCCCGCATCAAAATCCTCCGCACGCGGCAGGCCGGCAGGCAGCTCGAACTCAGGTTCAGGCACCGGCAGCTGCTCAGGCAGGGGGGCCGCCGGTGGTTTTTGATTCAGCGGTGCCACGGCATTCAGCGGCGAAACCAGTCCGCCGGAAATGATCATCTTCATCGCCTCTTCGATCGTGATCGGCGCATCCGTGATCTTCTCGGAATCCACCACCAGCAGAATGCCCGTCATCGGACTCGGCGCCGTGGGCAGCAGGACGCAGGTCATCGCCTTTCCTGTCTGCGGATCACAATACTGTCCGGTGGCAAAACCGATCATGCGCATGCCGGGGACCGGATAGTCAATGTACACGACCCGCTTGAAATTCTGCTTCGTGCCGCCCAGGCTGCGAAAGGCGTCGATCACCTGCTTGAGCGGCCGGTAGATCACCGCCACCAGCGGAATGCGCAGCAGCAGCTTGTCCACGGCGGTGACAATGTGAACGCCGATCACGTTGGTGGCCATGAAGCCAAGACCCAGAATGGCCAGCACCGAAAACAGGAAACCAATAAAATTGGTGAGGCTTTCCAGCTTCGGGTCCTCAATGTTCAGGATCGGCTCGTCACTGAACTCATTGACGAGGCTCACCGCCTGCCCCAGCACCGGCTTGCTCCACGCGTGCAGCAGGTCATAGACAAAGGACAAAATCCAGAATGTGATGATCAGCGGCAGCGCCAGCGCCAGCCCCGCCAGAAACTTGTTCCGCAACCACACGCCCCAGCCTTTCGGCGCAGGCGCTTCGGTCATCGGAATCGTACTGGGGGTCTCAAATGCCATTTAAAACAGCTTCACTGTGAAGATGAGAACGTATGGCAGCAGCTTTGTTCAGCAATAATATCTGCACTCGTGCAGATATTACGCGCCCACCAGCATTCTGGCCGGGTTTTCGATGCAATCCTTGATGCGAATCAAGAACGACACGGCTTCCTTGCCATCCACCACACGGTGGTCGTAGCTGAGCGCGAGGTACATCATCGGGCGGATCACCACCTGGCCATCGACCGCCACCGGGCGCTGCTGGATGCTGTGCATGCCCAGAATCGCGCTCTGCGGAGGATTGATGATCGGGGTGCTGAGCAGGGACCCGTAAACACCGCCGTTGGAAATGGTGAAAACACCGCCGGTCAGATCGCTGACCTGGATCTTGCCTTCCTTGGCCTTGGCTGCGTAGCCGAGAATGTCTTTTTCAAGGTCCGCAAAACTCTTCTGGTCCGCGTCACGCAGCACCGGCACGATCAGGCCGCGCTCCGTACCCACGGCCACGCCGATGTCAAAAAAGTGCTGCTGCACGATTTCTTCTCCTTCAACTCGCACATTGACCTGCGGCACCGCCTTGAGGGCCTCCACCACCGCCTTGATGAAGAAGCTCATGAAGCCGAGCTTCACGCCGTTCTTCGCCACAAAGGCGTCCTGCAGCTTCGAACGCAGCGCCATCACATTGCTCATGTCACATTCATTGAACGTGGTGAGAATGGCGGCCGTGCGCTGCGCACTGACGAGCTGATCCGCAATCTTCTTGCGGAGCGGGCTCATCTTCTTGCGCGTGACACGCCCTTCCGGTGCAGCCTTGGCCACTGGCGCAGGCGCGGGTTCAGGCTTCGGCACCACTTTGAATTCCGTAACGTTCGCAGGCTTTTCCGGCTCGGCCTTGGCGGCAGGCGCAGGCGAAGGAGCAGCGGCGGCTGGGGCTGGGGCTGGCTTCGGAGCTTCGGCCTTCGCAGCAGGAGCGGTCGCATTTTCGTCGATCTGGCCCACCACGCCACCCACCTCGACATCTTCACCGGCTTGCTTGCTGATGTGCAGGGCACCACTGCTTTCAGCGGTGACTTCAGCGGCAACCTTGTCGGTCTCGAGCGTGAGCAGGACGTCGCCAGTCTTGACGAGGTCACCTTCTTTGAAGTGCCATTTGGCGATCTGACCACCGGCGACGGATTCGCCGAGTGCGGGTATTTTAATGTCTGAGGGCATGACGGGGTAGTGGTAGAAAATCTAAGTCTGGACGAATCACACGCTGAATGCCGACTCGACCAGGTTTTCCTGTTCGAGGGTGTGAATGGCTTTGGAACCGGCGGCGGGGCTGGAACTGCGCTCCCGGCCGGAGTAGCGCAGCTTGTGGTTGGAAAGCTCTTCGAGGCGCGGACGGATGTAATAGAAGGCGCCCATGTTGCGCGGCTCCTCCTGGCACCAGATCCACTTCTTCTGCGCACGCGGATATTTCGCGACGATCTCCTTCAGCATCTCGTAGTTCAGCGGGTAAAGCTGCTCGATGCGGATGATGGCGGCGTTTTTGATCTTGTGCTCCTCGCGGAATGCCAGCAGGTCATAATAGACCTTGCCGCTGCATAGAATGAGACGCGTGATGCGCTCCGGCGCGGCCAGCAGATTCTCGTCGTCCAGCACTTCCTTGAAGGTCGTGCCCTCAGCCATGTCACTCAGCTTGGACACGCACTTCGGATGCCGCAGCAGACTCTTCGGCGTCATCACGATCAGCGGCTTGCGCGTGCTGCGCTTGATCTGGCGGCGCAGCGCATGGAAGTACTGCCCGGGAGTGGTGAAGTTGCACACCTGCATGTTGCCACCGGCGCAGAGTTGCAGGAAGCGCTCAAGCCTTGCGCTGGAGTGTTCCGGCCCCTGGCCTTCGTAACCATGCGGCAGGAGCAGCGTGATGTGGCTCGGGCGCTGCCATTTGCTTTCCGCGCTCGCGATGAACTGGTCGATGATGACCTGCGCACCGTTCACGAAGTCGCCAAACTGCGCCTCCCAGCACACCAGCAGGTTGCTGGTCAGCAGCGAGTAGCCGTAATCAAAACCAAGCACAGCAGCTTCCGACAGGAGGCTGTTATACACACAGTAACGACCCTGTTCCGCAGCCAGATTGTTCAGCGGAATATGGCGCTCCCGGGTCTGGGAATCATAAAACACACTGTGACGCTGGCTGAAAGTGCCGCGTCGCACATCCTGCCCGCTCAGGCGCACACCGTGGCCTTCCGTGAGCAGCGTGCCAAAAGCCAATGACTCAGCATAGGCCCAGTCAATGCCTTCACCCGCCTCGATGGCCTTCCTGCGCGCCGCAAGGAAGCGTTTCGCAATCGTCGGATGCAGGTTGAACTCCTCCGGCACTTCGAGCAGGCGCTCGCCGATCTTTGTCAGCGTCGTCAGCTCCACCCCTGTTTTCACCGGATTGTAATCATAGGCAGGCTGCGGCATCGCCATGCTGCCTTCAAAGGGATTGCCGCCTTCGGCGTTCTTGTCACGATCCGCCAGGGTCGTGATGCCCTGCTCCAGTTCGTCATCCAGCTCGCGCTGCAGCGCGGCGGCGCCGGCTTCATCCAGCACTCCGGTGGCTGCCAGATCCAGGCGGAACAGCGTCGCCGTGGACGGATGCTCGGCAATCGCACGCGCCATGTTCGGCTGCGTAAATCCGGGCTCGTCGGTTTCGTTGTGGCCGTAACGACGATAGCACACAATGTCCACGATCACGTCACGACCAAAGGTCTGACGGAATTCAAACGCGAGTCTCGTCGCATTCATCACTTCCAGCGGGCAGTCCCCGTTCACATGGAACACGGGCGCTTCGATCATTTTCGCCACGTCCGTACAATAGTCGGAGCTGCGGGCATCTTCCGGCATCGTGGTGAAACCAATCTGGTTGTTCACGATGATGTGCACCGTTCCGCCGGTGCGATAGCCCGGCAGCTGGGAAAGATTCAGCACTTCGGCCACAAGACCCTGGCCGGCAAAGGCCGCATCACCATGGATGAGCACGGGGATCACCTTTTTGCGGTCCTTGGTGTCATTCAGCGCACGCTGGCGCGCACGCGCCATGCCTTCGACCACAGGGTCCACGGCTTCCAGATGGCTCGGATTCGGCGCAAGCATCACCCCGACCGAATCACCGCTGCTGGTCTGCCTCACCGTTTCAAAGCCCAGATGGTACTTCACGTCACCATCCCCGGAAACCATGTTCGGCACATAGTTCTCGCTGAACTCATAGAAGAGATACTCCAGCGGCTTGCGCAGGAAATTGGCCAGCACGCTGAGGCGTCCGCGATGGGCCATGCCCAGAATGATTTCTTTGCCGCCGGCGGCTGGCAGAGCTTCGAGAAGGGTCTCCAGTGCCACCAGCATCGATTCGCCGCCCTCGACGGAGAAACGCTTCTGCCCCACGAAACGACGGTGTAGGAAGCGCTCGAACGATTCAGCCTCCAGCAGCCAGCGCAGCGCGTTGATCTGATCCTGGGCCGCCGGCTTGGCATCCAGATTACGGCCTTCAATCCGGTCCAGCAGCCATGCACGCACCTCAGGGTGGTGAATGTGCATGAACTCAAAGCCCGTCTTGCCGCAATAATTGCGCTGCAGTTCCGCCAGCATCGTTTTCAGCTTCATCGGCTGCCCGTTGCGGAACAGGTGCGTCTGCACATCCTCCTCCAGCTCGTCCGCCGTGAATCCCAGGCCCGCCAGCGTCAGCCCGGGCACTTCAGGTCCTTCCTTGTCCAGCGGATCCAGGTGCGCGGCGGTGTGGCCCAGCGCACGGAAGCTCTGCAGCGCGTTCGAAACTCGCATGCGGAAATTGAGAGTCTTCTCTGAAAGCGGAGCCGCATCACCACCGGCCGTTTCCGTGCCTTTCGTGGGGAGACGGGCCATGCCCAGTTCGAAACCTTCAAAAAACGATGACCAAAGTGGTTCGACGGAACCAGCATCTTTTTTCCAGTCCGCGTATTTGGACTCGAGGAAATCCGCGTTTGCGCGGTACGGCAATGTAGCACTCATGAGGGGGGATGAGCAGAATGCTCCCATTCGTTACGAGTGCAAATGCGGAAAGGCACATTTCCAGCCATTTTTGCGGGTAGTCCCCCATCCCCTGCTCAGGCTATCCGTTTTTTTTTGCACATGTCGGACAATCGAACTCGCTCCTCCACCATTCCATCCCCCTCAAAAACAATCGCCAACCACGGCAAACAATCGCAAACTTCCCTCTGCCCATCCCATGCCCCCGCCGCCGCTCTACAAACACCTCGCCGATACCGTGGCCAAAATGATCCACGACGGCGTCCTGCGGCCCGGCGAGCGCACCCCCTCCCTCCGTGCCATCTGCGATCAGCACGGCGTCAGCATGAGCACCGCCGTCCAGGCCTTCGTCGAGCTCGAATCCGCCGGCCTCGTCGAGCCCAGGCACAAGTCCGGCTTCTTCGTCAAAGCCCCGCCCCAGGCCCTCTTCGATCTCCCCGGCCCGCCCCGCGTCCCCATGTCCGGCAGCCTTGGCAACCGCCACGCCAGCCTCTTTGACGCCGTCGCCTCCTCCAATCTGCTCGCCCTCGGCGGTGCCGTCCCCAGCCCGGACATCCTTCCCACCATCAAACTCAACCGCATCCTCGCCGAAAAAGCCCGCCACGCCGGTGCCCGCGGCGTCATGTACGACCTCCCCCCCGGCTCCGAGCTCCTCCGCCGCCAGATCAGTAAACGCATGCTCAAAGGCGGTGCCGTCGTTGCCCCCGCAGACATCATCACCACCTGCGGCGCCACCGAGGCCCTCATGCTCTGCCTCCGCGCCGTCACCAAACCGGGGGACGTCGTTGCTGTCGAGACCCCCACCTACTTCGGCATCCTCCACGTCCTCGAGGCCCTCTCCCTCCGCGCTCTCGAAATCCCCACCGACTCCCATCACGGTCTGCGGCTCGATGTTTTCGAGCGCGTCTTGAAAACCCAGCCCGTCCACGCCTGCATCGCCCTGCCCGCCTGCAGCAACCCCCTCGGCGCCGCCATGCCGGACGAAACCAAGCAGCGCCTCGTCGCCCTCCTCAAACAGCACGACATCCCCCTCATCGAAGACGACGTCTTTGGCGAGCTCCCCTTCGGCCCCAAACACGCCCGCACCTGCAAGTCCTACGACGACTCCGGCCTCGTCCTCTACTGCAGTTCCTTCTCCAAGACCCTCGCCCCCGGCTACCGCGTCGGCTGGGTCGTCCCCGGCCGCTATTACCATGCCGTCCGCATGGCCAAGCTCACCCACACCCTCGCTACCGCCACCCTGCCCGAGCTCGCCATCGCCGGCTTTCTCGCAGAGGGCGGCTACGACCACTGGCTCCGCAGCGTCCGCACCATCTATAAAGAGAACGTCACCCGCATGCGCCGCGCCATCCTGGAGGAATTCCCCGCAGGCACCACCGTCACCTCCCCTCAGGGCGGTTTCCTCCTCTGGGTCACCCTGCCCCCGCAGGTCGATGCCATCGACCTCTACGACCGCGCCCTCGCCAAAGGCATCAGCATCGCCCCCGGCCACCTCTTCTCCCCCGAGCCCCGCTACACCCACTGCATCCGCATCTCCTGCGGTCACCCTTGGTCCCCCCGCCTCGCCGCCGCCATCCACACCCTCGGCACCCTCGCCAAACGCCAGGTTCAATAGGTGAATCCCCACCAATGTATTTCACTAGGGCCGGGCATCTCCAACACCGCAAACCTCCGGCAACAACCGTAAACCATCGTCAACTCTCCCTCTGTACCGCCC
>NZ_JBAQCR010000148.1:0-34257 GCF_049294395.1 Prosthecobacter sp. | reverse complement strand
ATCAAGGTTCCAGTGGAGCGTTTCGTCCCGGTGGTGGTGGCAATCGTCCAGGCGGTCGTGACCGACCCAATGGCCGTTTTGTGGATCAAACCCGTGTCAACGAACGCATTCGTGCGCCGAAGGTGCGCGTCGTCGAAGAAGATGGTCATCATCAGCTTGGCGTCATCCCGACTTCGCAGGCCATCCGCATCGCCAAAGAGCGTGGGCTGGACCTGGTGGAAGTGGCTCCGAACGCCGATCCGCCCGTGTGCAAAATTGTCAATTACGGCAAGTACAAGTACATCCAGGAGAAGCACAAGAAGGAGGCCCACAAGCATCAGAAGGGCGGCAAGGTGAAGGAAATGAAATTCCGCATCGGCATCGATCCTCATGATTACCTGATCAAAATTACGCATGCGGAAGACTTCCTCGCGGAAGGCCACAAGGTGCGCATCCAGCTGCAGTTCCGTGGTCGCCAGATGGCGCATCAGGAGCTCGGTCACTTGCTTGCCAAAAAGATCAAGGCCGACCTGCTCACCATGGGCCACGTCGATCAGGATCCGCGCATGGCGGGCCGTAACATCAACATGCAGCTCAGTCCGTTACCGGAGCGTCAGCGCCAGCGCAAGTTCAAGACCCACCTCAAAGGTGTCACTGAACACAAGGACATCCTCCACGAAGAGGGGCATGATCCGCGCGAGGACAAGCACGATGAGCATGACGATCATCACGATGATCATGTCGACGGCCATCACTCGGATACGGACCACGCAGACGCGTCCCCGCCACCGATGCAGGCTGAGGCGCCGCCGCCACCAGCCGCTGAATAACTCCAAGATCCCCACGAAGGGCAGGATTCATTTCCTGCCCTTTTTCTTTTACGCCACTGAGGCGGCGAGATCACGCATGGACTGGTTCATGTCCGGCGGGCCGAAGGACGAGGTGCCGCAGACGAAGAGGTTGGCGCCGTGCTGTTTCGCAATGGGGGCCGTGGTGGTGTAAATGCCGCCATCCACTTCGAGGTGGAATTTTAATCCGTTTGCGTCGCGGTAGTCACGTGCCGCAGCCAGCTTTGGCATCGTTTCCTTCTCCATGAAGGGCTGCCCGCCGAATCCTGGCACCACGGTCATGACCAGCAGCAGGTCAATATCGTGGACAAACGGCAGCGCGGCTTCAAACGGCGTGCTGGGGTGCAGGGCGATGCCGCAGTGCAGCCCGGCCGCGCGGATGCGCTTCAGGGTCTCGGCAACGCTGGTGTCGTAGTTTGCCTCGACGTGGATCGTGATGTTCTGCGCTCCGGCCTTGATGAAACGCTCCAGATAGTGATCCGGGCGGTGGATCATGAGGTGCACGTCCAGATACATGTCCGTGCATTTGCGCACCACCTGCACCATTTGCGGGCCAAAGGAAATGTTGTCCACGAAGTTCCCGTCCATCACATCCAGATGCAGCCACTGCGCCCCGGCAGTGGCGGCACGTTTGACTTCAACGTCGATCTTTGACCAGTCAGAGGCCAGCAGGGAAGGGAGGATGAGGTTCGTCGTGTGATTCATGCCTTGAGATAAGGTTCTGGGTTTAAAGTTCAAGGTTTGAGTTGATGCGGACTGCGTTTATAAAACGCGGTGACCGACCCCCTGATCATCAATCCGTTCGACGACGAGTACTACATGCGCGATGCGCTGCGCCAGGCGCGCAAGGCTGCCAAGCAGGACGAAGTGCCCATCGGGGCAGTGATCGTACATCAGGGCACCGTCATTGGCCGTGCCTGGAATCAGGTGGAGACGCTCAAGGATGCCACGGCCCACGCTGAAATGCTCGCGCTCACCCAGGCGGAGAGTGCTCTGGGCGACTGGCGGCTCACGGATTGTGATCTGTACGTCACCAAGGAGCCCTGTCCCATGTGCGCCGGGGCCATCATGCACTGTCGTGTGCGCCGCGTGATCTTCGGTTGTCCCGATGTCAAAGGCGGTGCTGCGGGTGGCTTCTGGAACCTCCTGCAGGCGCCGAATCTCAATCACCGCACCGAGATCACCCCCGGTGTCCTCAACGACGACTGCGTCCGCATCATCAAGGAGTTCTTCGCCGAAGCCCGCCGTCGGCGTGCGGAGGGGCTGGAACACAAAAAAGGCGCGGCCAAAGAAGCGGCTGACGATGGTGGAGTAGTGTTTGACGGGCCGTGAAGCCGTCAGTGCCGGCACGTCTGCGCAGCTGTACCTATGGGGGTTGCCACAGCTTTCGTTCTGCCAGACAGCACGCCATGGGGATGAGGAGGGCGGGGAGCAGGATTGTTTTCATAAAAAACAGGCAGGAGCTTTGACGGTCTATTCATCTCCTGCGAATGTGGCAATCACCCGTGGTTCAGCACCTGCCTTGATCGAGAAGATTTCGCAGCTCGCAGCAAAGGCGTCGGTCGTATAGCGTTCGGCGAGGTCGGCGGCAAACTCATCAAGGAGGTCGGCCTTGGCGGGAAAGATGTACAAAGCGTGGCGGTCGGGGGCGGCCACCCAGATTTCCTGGCCAAACAGTTCGGCAAAAATCTTGGGCAGGGAGGGGGCGACGATCAGCGTGGCGTGGAGGGGGGAATCTCCCCGATACACGGCGTAGGCGATCCTGCCATCCTCGCCCTTGATGAGTTCGGGCTTGAGCTGCAGCAGGCGTTTGTCAGCGGCGGCCTTGGCGCGGGCGGCGAAAGACTCGACACTGAGGCCGAGTTTCGTGAAGGCTTCCACGGAGTAGGCCTCCACTCCGCTGACCTCTGCGGTGCTTTCACGATAGCACGTGAACACCGTTTTCTTCGAATTCAGCAGGGGGATAGAATAGGCCCCACGCATGGCCTTGGGCTCCGGCATAAGCAGGAGGGATTCGAGTTTGCGCTCCGGCGCGTCAGGCTGCTGCGCGGGCAAGAAGTTGACCAAGAGAAGCAGAGGCAGGAGGCGGAAAAGCTGGCGCATGGGCTGGCAGTGTGGCGTGAACTGGCTGCAGAAGCAAACGCCACCATGTGAGCAAGGCACTGAAGAAGGAGCACCTTTTTATGCGGGTGGGGGCTGCGTTGATGCTCTTATTCATCTTGCCAAAACGGCGTTAACAAGCAGAATCGAAAATATGCTGGGATTCCCCGCCCGGCTTCACAATCTTTTCCTAGGAATGCTACATCGAGCCGCACTTTTCTTGGTCGCCGGACTGTGGCTGATGGCTGCGCCCCCGGCAGGGGCTGTGACACCGGTGCTGACGACCACCGCTGCGACGTTGGTGACGGATACAGACGCCTTGCTCAATGGCACCATCGATCCCCTGGGCGGCACCTTTGTGGTGCGGGCGGAGTACGGCCTGGACACGGGCTATGGCTCCCTCACGCCACTCTCCTACAATTTCTCCGGCACTGGGGTGCAGGCCTATGGCTTTCACCCGGCGGCACTTGCGACGAACACGACGTATCACTATCGATTCATTGCCCAAACGGTGGATGGCGGGCAAAGGTTCGTTGGCAATGACATGACTTTCACGACGCTGGCGAATCCGCCCATGGTTGGTTATGCCGAGGTTTCCACGTCAGTTTACTCGCCAACGACAGCCATGTTCAACGCGATAGATGTGCATGCGGGAAGTTCGTCAGCCACGGTGTACTATCAGTATGGCCTTACGACCGCGTACGATCATGAAGTCATGGCTTCAACGACGCTGGCCAAGGACAGCCGCCTCAGCTCGGGCGCTTTTGTCTTTGTCTCCGATCTGCAGATTGCCACGACGTATCACTATCGTTGCAAAGTGGTGAACCAGCAGGGCACGGTTTACTCCGAGGACAGAAGCTTTACCACGGCTGCGGGGCCGGCGGCGGTGACAGCTGCGGCAACCAATGTCACTGACCTCGCTGCCACGCTGAATGGAACAGTCAACACGGGCGGGTTGGCCCTCAACATCGAGTTCGAATACGGTCTGAGCACAAGTTATGGGCAGACGGTTTTTTACAAGAGAATCACCAACACGGCGGACCAGTCAATGAGCATGCAGGCTCGGTCGCTTCTGCCCGGCACGACCTACCATTACCGGATGAAGGCGACCGATGTGTTTGACAACACGTGGGTTTACTACGGCGGGGATCAGATCTTCACCACGGAGGCAGCCGCCACTCCGCCGACGGTCGGAGGCATCGCGGTGAGCGGGGTGGGGACCACGAGCGCAAATCTCACTTGCGCGCCAGTTTACTCGGGAAGCTCCACCACGACTGCCGTCTTTCAGTACGGGCTGACAGGCGCGTATGGCAGTTCGGCGGCGGCTACAGGGGAGATGGCGATGGACATCTCCGACAGCAGTTTTTATGGGGAGCTTACTGGGCTGGCTCCCAGCACCACCTATCACGCGAGATGTGTGCTCACCAATGGCCAGGGCACGGCATCCTCGGCGGACATCACTTTCACCACAGCCTCGCCGGCCACTGTGACCACCGGCGCGGCGACGAGTGTGGCGGATCTCTCCGCAGTGCTGAATGGTGTCCTCAATTCCACCGACACCATCCATCAGGCCGCGCTGAGTTTTGAATTTGGCACCGGCCCGGAGGACACCCTCCCCTACAACGCCACGCCTGCAAACCTCCTGGGCGGGGGCGCATTCACCCTTCCTGTCGCCTACCTCCGGCCCAGCACGACGTATCGCTACCGCGCAAAGGCCCACTACTCGATTTTCGGAGGTGAGGATTATTACGGACCGTATGTGTACTTCACCACCGCAGCCGCGAATACGCCGCCAAGCGTGGGCACCGCCGCTGCCTCCCAGGTCACCACCACCACTGCCTTGATCAGTGTCTCCAGCATTAATGCTGGCAGCTCAGATGCCGAGATTTTCTTGGAATACCAAGCTCAGGGCGGCAGCGTGCAAACCGTGCTGGGAAATCCCGCCACGCGGGCTCTTGGCACCGAGAGTCCGTACGGATTCACTCTGAGCCAGCTTGTGCCCGGCACCACCTATACCTGCCGCTGTGGAGCCACCAACGGGCAGGGGACTGCGTACAGCACATATGCTTCTTTCACCACACCCGTCGCCCCGACGCTCACCACAACTGCAGCCACAAGCGTGGCCGACGTCACGGCCGTCTTGAATGCCACGGCCAATGCCAATGGAGGTGCCAGTTATGCCGTGTTCTTTGAAATTGGCACGAGCACAGACTACGGCCTGAGTTTCACGCCGATCACGGGAAACCTCCTCACAGGGCAGACCACCGGCACCTTTGCCGCGGCGGCCAGCCACCTGCTGCCAAACACCACCTATCACTACCGTGTGCGAGCGCAGGAATTGGTTGTGGTAAACGGACTCTTGCAGTTCACTTCCTACAACTACTACGGTGCGGATCAAACCTTCACCACGGGGCCGCCCGCCACGCCGCCCACGGCGACGACACAGAGCGCTTCTGCCCTCGCGCCCACCGCTGCGACTTTGAATGCGCTCTTTGAAACCGGCAGTTCACCTGCAACGGTTGTTTTCGAATACGGCACCACCACCGCCTACGGCAGCCGGTATACCGCCCCGGCTGCTTTTGGAGCGAGCACGGAAGCGACGACGACCTACGCGCTGCTGGGGCTGACGCCCAACACGGCCTACCATTACCGCATCATCGTGACCAATGGCGAAGGCAGCAGCACCGGAATGGACATGAGCTTCACCACCTTGTCTCTGCCCACGGTCACCACGAATGCCGCCACGAACGTCTCTGCCACGAGCACGATGCTCAATGGCAGCTACAACAGGCAGAACGGCAATTACACCGTCACATTCGACTACGGCCTGACGACTGCCTACGGGCATACAGCCACACCGGGAGGTGTATTGATCGGCGGCGGAGGGATTATCATTGGTGGTGGAGGTATTGGTATCGGCGGTGGAGGAATCATTATTGGTGGCGGGAGCACTTCCCAGAACGTCACAGCCCCAGCGGCATCTCTTCTGCCACTGACGACCTATCACTACCGTTTGAAGCTGAGCGATGGCTACGGCAACAACTACTATGGAGACGATGCCAGCGTGACCACGATCTCGCCTGTGCAGGCATGGCGTCAGCAGGTCTTCAACACGACACAGGATGCTGGCAACGCGGCAGACATGGCGAATCCGTCTGGCGACGGCGTGCCCAATCTGCTGAAGTACGCGCTCAACATGGACCCGGCCAAGTCGGGAGTGCCACCGCAGCCGCAGTTGAAGGACTACTCAGGAGCGCAGCATCTTAGCCTCACTTTCCAGCGTGATCCCACGAAGACGGATGTGACCTACGAGGTGCAGGCGGCGGACAGCCCCGGCGGACCCTGGACGACACTGGCCTCCAGCGCAGGCGGGGCGGTGACCAGCGGGCCGGGCTTTGTGGGTGAAACAGGATTAACCATAGGCATTATTGGACAGATTGGCCTGGCTCCTCCTCTGCAACCTTTGAACGTCGAAGTGAAAGACATCGTAAGCATGCAAGATGCGCCACGACGTTTCATGCGGCTGAAGGTGACGCGGCAGTGACGGGTATCCTCGAATTCACGGTGAGTGCAATTTGGATGAATTCAGTGCCGGTTGTTCACAAAAACGCCTTCGTCTGCGGCGAGAATGTGAATAATTATTTCAAAAAGTGTGAAATAGTGCTTGCGGGCTGCAAGGGACTCGCCAGAATGCGCGCTCCCCAAGGCCCGGCCTCTTCAACGAGACCGGCAAATCAAGATCCTCCACGGAGGCTCTTCATTATCGGAACCAGAACCGGAAAAGTCTGCGTATGCTCATTGTGAGCATGGCGCGCTGTCCCCCGAAACTGGCTACGAATAAAGCCAAGGGTTCACAGCTCTTTCACACCATGCCCACCATCAATCAACTCGTCAGACACGGCCGCAAAGATAAAGCGGTAAAGTCGAAGTCTCCTGCGCTTGCAAAGTGCCCGCAGCGTCGTGGCGTCTGCCTTCAGGTGATGACCCGCACACCTAAAAAGCCCAACTCCGCTTTGCGTAAGGTGGCCAAGGTGCGTCTGACCAACGGCTACGAAGTCATCGCCTACATCGGTGGTGAAGGTCACAATCTTCAAGAACACAGCATCGTGCTGGTTCGCGGTGGTCGTGTGAAGGATTTGCCCGGTGTGCGTTATCACATCGTCCGCGGCACCCTTGACTGCCTTGGTGTTGATGCCCGTCGTCGTGGCCGTTCCAAGTACGGTGCAAAGCGTCCAAAGCCAGGTGCTGCCGCCGCTGCCGCGAAGAAGAAATAATTTCCGCTGATTTCACTCCTAATTTCCACACGCCATGGCCCGCAGAAAACGCGTTTATAACAAAGAGGTTCGCAAGGACAGCCGCTACGACAGCGAACTCGTTGCAACTCTCATCAGCAACATCATGCTTGATGGGAAGAAGTCGCTCGCCGAGCGCATCGTTTATTCCGCCATCGAGGCGCTTAACGACAAGACCGACAGCGTCGATCCTCTTGAGCTCTTCAATCGCGCCATTGAGAACACCAAGCCACGCGTGGAAGTCAAAGCCCGCCGCGTCGGTGGTGCCACCTACCAGGTGCCTCTCGAAGTTTCTCCTCGTCGTCAGGAATCCCTGGCCATGCGCTGGATCGTTGGTTTTGCCCGCGGCCGTAAAGGTCAGGCCATGCACCGCGCTCTTGCCAATGAGCTGAAGGATGCCGCACAGGGGCAGGGGAATGCCGTCCGCAAGCGCGACGACGTTCACAAGCAGGCACAGGCCAATCGCGCCTTCGCCCACTTCCGCTTCTAATCGTTTCACTTTACTGTTTCCGTCCACTTTTCGTTTTTCCGACCCATGTCGAACCCCAATTCCCCCAACCGCGAATACCCACTTGAGCGCACCCGCAACATCGGGATTTGTGCCCACATTGACGCGGGCAAGACGACCCTGACCGAGCGTATTCTGTTCTACACCGGCATGATCCACAAGATCGGCGAAGTGCATGACGGCGCTGCGACCACAGACTGGATGGAACAGGAAAAAGAGCGTGGTATCACCATCACCTCTGCTGCCGTGACGGCACGCTGGAAGCAGCTCAAGGAAGAAGGCATCTTCAAGCTGCGTGAGATGGAAGACATTCGCGTCAACATCATCGACACCCCCGGACACGTGGACTTCACCGCTGAAGTGGAACGTTCCCTCCGTGTGCTCGATGGCGCCATCTTCGTGCTTTGCGGTGTGGCTGGCGTGCAGCCTCAGTCCGAAACCGTTTATCGTCAGGCTGAAAAGTATCGCGTTCCTCGTATCGCTTTCGTGAACAAGATGGACCGCACCGGTGCCAACTTCGACAATGTGGTTAACGACGTTCGCAAGAAGCTCGGTGCCAATGCCTGGCCGATCCTCATCCCGATCGGTGCTGAAGAAGACCTCATCGGCCAGATCGACGTGGTGAACCAGAAGGCGATCATTTACAACGACGACGAAAAGTTTGGTTCCTCCTACAAGGTGCGTGACCTTGAAGGTGCTGAAATCGCCAAGGCCAAGGAAGCTTATGAAGGCCTCGTCGCAGAAATCTGCAACCAGGACGAAGAGCTGGGCATGAAGTTCCTCGAGGAACTGCCAATCACGATCAAGGAAGTGAAGGAAGCCCTTCGCCGCACGGTGATCGCCAACAAGATCATCCCGATGGCCGGTGGTTCCGCCTTCAAGAACAAAGGCGTGCAGTATCTGATCGACGCCGTTATCGATTATCTCCCAGGACCGCTTGACATTGAGCCGCAGACCGGACAGCTCGTCGACGATCCAGAAACCAAGGTTGAAGCAGTGCCGGATGACAATGGCAAGTTCTGCGCCCTCGGCTTCAAGCTCTGGTCCGACAAGTTTGGCCGTCTCGTGTTCTTCCGTGTGTATTCCGGCAAGGTTTCAAAGGGCGACACGATCTACAATCCCCGCACCCGCAAATCTGAGCGCGTGGGCCGTCTGATTCAGATTCAGGCCAGCGTTCATAAGGACATCGACACCTGCTACTCGGGTGACATCGCCGCCCTCGTGGGTGTGAAGGACGTTCGCACTGGCGACACCTTCTGTGATGAAGATCTCGACATCCTGCTCGAGCCACCAACATTCCCAGAACCCGTGATCTCGATGGCCGTCGAGCCAAAGACCAAGGGCGACCAGGAAAAGATGGGCAACGCCCTTCAGCGCCTCTCCGAAGAAGATCCAACGTTCTTCGTCAAGACGGACGAAGAAACCGGCCAGGTCATCATCGCCGGCATGGGCGAGCTACACCTCGAAATTCTCTGCGACCGCCTCAAGCGCGAGCACAAAGTGGAAACCACCACTGGCAAGCCGCAGATCGCCTACCGCGAAACGCTCACCATCCCTGCCGATGGCGAAGGCAAGCTGGTCAAGCAGTCTGGTGGCCGTGGTCAATACGGACACGTCGTCATCAAGGTGCGTCCTGGTGAGAAGGGCTCGGGCATCGTCGTCGAAAACAAAGTGGTCGGCGGAACGATTCCAAAGGAATTCATCAACCCAGCCAAGGCGGGTTGCATCGAAGCAGCTCTCAACGGCATCATCGCTGGTTATCCGGTGATCGACATGCACATCGACCTTGTCGATGGATCCAGCCACGAAGTGGACTCCAACGAAAACGCCTTCAAGATGGCCGGCATCTTCGCCGTCAAGGACGCTCTCAAGAAAGCCAAGTGCATTCTCCTTGAACCGATCATGGCTGTGGAAGCTTCCACGCCAGAAGATTATCAGGGCGACATCATGGGTGACTTGAACCGCCGTCGTGGCAAGATTCAGGGCATGGACAGCCGCGGCACCACCGCCATCCTGCGCGCTGAAGTTCCCCTTGCTGAAATGTTTGGTTATTCCACCGCCATCCGCACTCTTTCTTCCGGACGCGCCAGCTACTCGATGCAGCCTTCTCACTTCGAGCAGGTCCCGCATCAGATTGTTGAGCAGATCGTCGAGCAGCGTGGAGGCTCCAAGTAACACGGCCCACGCGCACTGAAACCCTACCCTAAGGACCATCGTCATGACTAATCAACGCATCAGAATCCGCCTCCGCGCCTATGACTACCGCGTGCTCGACAAGAGCACCGCCGACATCGTCGAAACCGCGAAGCGCACCGGCGCACGTGTTGCAGGCCCCATCCCGCTGCCAACCCGCATCGAGAAGTTCACCGTGAACCGCTCACCGCACGTCGATAAGAAGTCGATGGACCAGTTCGAAATCCGCACACACAAGCGTCTGCTGGACATCGTTGACCCAACCTCCCGCACCGTGGACGAGCTCAAGAAGCTCAACCTTCCTTCCGGCGTGGACATCACCATCAAGATCTAACTCGATCTCATCACTTTAATAACAGGAGGACACACTCATGAGTCTCGGATTGATCGGTAAAAAACTCGGTATGACCAAAGTTTACGACGCCAAGGGCGACGCAATCTCGGTCACAGTGGTTGACGTCAGCGGCAACACCATTCTTCAGGTGAAGCGCAGCGATGGCAAAGACAAGTACAGCGCAGTGCAGGTCGGCTACGGCGACCAGTTGAAGGATTCCCGCGTGACCAAACCACTGCTGGGCCACTTCAAGAAGCACGGTTGCACGACTGCCAAGCGCATCGTCAAGGAATTCCGCCTCACTGGCGACGACCAACTGCCAGCAGCTGACGCCAAGCTCGACGCGAGCATCTTCAGCAACGGCCAGGTGGTTGACGTCATCGGCAACACCAAGGGCAAAGGTTTCCAAGGCGTTGTGAAGCGCTGGAACTTCGCCGGTCAGCCAGCTTCGCATGGTCACATGATGCATCGTCGTCCTGGTTCCATCGGTTGCCGTCTGACTCCCGGTCTCGTCTGGAAGAACCAGAAGATGCCTGGCCATGACGGCACCACCCGCTGCACCACCCAGAATCTGGTCGTCGTGCAAAGCCGTCCTGAAGAAGGCATCCTGCTCATCAAAGGCGCACTCCCCGGCAACAAAGGCAGCATCGTTGTGGTGCGCCCCGGCAAAAAAGCCGTCGCCAAGAAGTAATAACGAGGAACTGAACCATGTCCGCTACCATTCTCTCAGCCGACGCCGCCAAGGCGGCTAACATTCAACTGACCGAGGGCTATAAAGGCTCTCAGGCTCTCAACGACACGCTGGTGGCCTACCGCGCCAACCGTCGTCAGGGCAACGCCCACACCAAGAACCGTTCTGAAGTTTCCGGCTCCGGCAAGAAACTCTGGAACCAGAAGGGAACTGGCAATGCTCGTATGGGCAGCAAGCGTTCCCCCATCTGGAGTGGTGGTGGTGTCGTCTTCGGCCCACGCAACACAACCGTTTGGGCCAAGAAAACCACCAAGGGAACCAAGAAGCTCGCTCTGCGCGCCGCTTTGACCGCCCGGATCCTTGATGGTGAAGTGCTCACCACCGGCAGCTTTTCCGTGGCTGATGGCAAGACGAAGAGCTTCATCGCCGCCGTCAATGGCCTGACCACCGCGAAAAATGTGCTGCTCATCGGCAAAGGCTTTGATGAACTCACCTTCCGCGCCGGCCGCAATGTCCAGAACGTTCAGCTTATCTCCGCTGACGAAGTGAATGCCGAACACCTCCTTCGCTATCGCAGCGTTGTGGTGACCGGTGACGCCCTTGAAACCCTTGCCAAGAGGACCGCCTGATCATGAAAGACCTTCATAAAGTCATCAAAAACATCCGTCTCAGCGAAAAAGCCACGCTGCTGGGCGAACAGAACAACGAGTACGTGTTCTCTGTGGACGTCGAAGCCACCAAGATCGACATCAAACAGGCCATCGAAAAGCTGTTTGGCAAAAAAGTCACCGGTGTCCGCACTGCGAACTATGACGGCAAGGCCCGTCGTGAGCGCCGCGCCGATTACGGCCGCACCAATCACTGGAAGAAAGCGATCGTCCGCCTCAAGGCTGGCGAAAAGTTCGACCTCGCGTAACCCCAGGCCCGCAACCCTTTAACTTATCCTACCGTCATGGCGCTGAAAACATTCAAGCCAACCACGCCCACCAATCGCTATAAAGAGTGGAACTCCTTCGAGGAGATCACCAAGCATTCTCCGGAGAAAAGCCTTACCGTGGCTCTCCGCAAATCCGGTGGCCGTAACAACACTGGCCGTATCACCTGCCGTCACATCGGTGGTGGTCACGACAAGCGTTACCGTCTCATCGACTTCAAGCGGTCCCGCCGTGATGAAGCAGCCAAAGTGGTCGGCATCGAATACGATCCCAATCGCTCCGCTCGCATCGCCCTCGTCGAATACAAGGACGGCCAGCGCGCCTACATCCTCGCTCCAAACGCCCTCAGCGTCGGTGCTTCGGTGATGGCTGGCGAAAAAGCCGCTCCTGAAGTTGGCAACGCTCTTCCGCTGAGCAAAATCCCTCTCGGTACTTCGATCCACAACATCGAACTCTCCCCAGGCAAAGGCGGCGTCGTCGCCCGTGCTGCAGGTCAGGCCGCCGTCCTTTCTAACCGTGAAGGTGACTTCGCCCTGGTGCGCATGCCTTCCGGAGAAATCCGCAAGATCCTCTCCGTCTGCTACGCCACGATTGGCCAGGTCGGCAACGTCGAGCACATGAACGTCGTCAGCGCCAAGGCGGGCCGCACTCGCTGGCAGGGTACACGTCCAACCGTCCGCGGTATGTGTATGAACCCGATTGACCATCCGAACGGTGGTGGTGAAGGTCGTTCCAAGTCCGGTGGTGGTCGTCAGCACCTGCTCAGCCCTTGGGGCCACGCGAAGGGTGAGAAGACCCGCAACAAGAAGAAGGCGACCAACAAGCTCATCATCCAGAGCCGTCACGCCAAGAAGTAATCCATTCCTCACTCACGCACTCACATGGCACGCTCCCTCAAAAAAGGTCCCTTCGTTCAGCAAGCCCTCCTCGACAAGGTGGACAAGCTTAACGACGCCAAGCAGAAACGCCCCATCAAGACTTGGGCACGTTCCTCCATGGTCACTCCTGACCTCGTCGGCCACACCTTCCTGGTCCATAACGGCAAAGACTTTGTCTCTGTCTACGTGACTGAAAACATGGTCGGTCACCGCCTCGGCGAGTTCTCCCTGACCCGTCTGTTCAAGTCTCACGGTGCTGTCACCGTCAAGGCTGCCAAGTAATTCCTGAGCATCGAGCTTTTTCATGTCACTCCGCACTTCCATCACCTGCATCACTTTCTCGCTGCTTCTTGCAGTGGGTGTGTCAGGTCTGCGTGCGGATGACAGGCTCGAAAATCAGGAACTGCACATCTCGCTCCAAGTCGCCGCCGCGAAGATCCAAGCCCAGGATGCTCAAATCCTTGCGGCCAAGGATAAGAACGACGCACTGGCTCAGAGCGCCGCTGCCGCCAATGCTGAAACCAACGAACTGAAAGATCGCTACGAAAAACTACGCGGTCTCCTCGAAGGTCTTGGTGTTGGAGCACTCGAAAACTCCAAGGATCAAACTCAGGAGCGCCTGCTCGCTGCACTCAGCGACCTGCGCATCATGAAAGAGCAGCGCGACGAACTCGCCAACGCTCTGATTGAACTCGCTGAGTCGGGCATGGGCCTGATGAAAAGCGCTCAAAACGCTGATCCTGCCGCCGCCGACCGTCTGAACAAAGCCATTACCACTGCCGATGCCGCGCTTGTCAAAGCCGGTGGTGGTCAGAACGGCCAGGCTGTGGGTGACCTGCAAAACGCCCGCGTCGTCAGCCTGAAGAGTGAACTCGGCATCGCCGTTCTCTCCATCGGTGCTAAAGATGGGGTTAAGCCGGGTATGCCCTTTGAAATTTACCGCGAAGACAAGCCCATCGCGAAAGTCCTTGTTACTGAAGTCCGCAACTCTGTTTGTGGTGCGGTAGTCCAGGAACTGGCCACTGCCAATGATCCCGTCCGCGTCGGTGACCGGGGTCGCGTCGATCTCAACAAATCTCTCTAACGAAGTCAAGAACCCCCCCTCGCTTTATGTCCGTCCGTTCCGTCCTCAAATACGCCAGGATCTCCTCGCAGAAAGCCCGTCAGGTCACACGTGCCATCACCGGCATGCCCGTCTCCCAGGCGCTGAGCGTTCTCGACTTCACTCCAAAGAAAGCCGCCTTCCTTGTTGGCAAGACTCTTCGTTCCGCCATCGCGAACGCTGAGAACAACCACGAGCAGGATGCCTCTGAATTCATCGTTCAGTCCGCCATCGCCACTCCGGGCCCGGTGCTGAGCCGCATCATGCCACGTGCCCGTGGTTCAGCCGCTCCGATCAAGAAGCGCATGACTCACATCACCGTCATCATCGGCGCACCTAAGGCTGAAGAAGCCAAGGCTGAAGGCGAGAAGAAGGCTCCTAAATCCGCCCGCCGCAACGCTCCTGCCCTCAAGAAGGCAGCCAAAGCCAAGAAAGCTTCTGAATAACCGCAACGCCCCCCAACCGCACCTCTTCACTTTATGGGACAGAAAGTAAATCCGATCGGCTTCCGCCTTGCAGTCACCAAAGACTGGCGCTCCAAGTGGTACGCACCTGAAAAAGAATACGCAGACTCGCTCCACAGCGACCTTGCCATCCGTGCTTACCTCAAGGAAAAGCTCATGCAGGCCGCCATCTCCAAGATCGTGATTGAGCGCGCTTGGAACCAGGTCCGCGTGACTCTTCACACCGCCCGCCCGGGTCTCGTCATTGGCCGTAAAGGTCAGGAAATCGACGTCATGAGCCAGAAGGTCTCTGAAATGTGCGGTGGCAAGCAGGTCAAGATCGACATCTTCGAAATCAAGCAGCCAGAACTCGACGCCCAGCTCGTCGCAGAAGCCGTGGCCGTTCAGCTTGAGCGCCGTATTTCCTTCCGCCGCGCCATGAAGCGCTCCGTGCAGACCGCCATGGACATGGGTGCTGATGGCATTCGTCTCCGCTGCGCCGGTCGTCTCGGTGGTGCTGACATCGCCCGCGCTGAGTGGTATCGCCAGGGCAAGGTGCCTCTTCAGACCCTGCGTATTCCGATTGATTATGGCTTCGCTGAAGCTCGCACTGTTTACGGCATCATCGGCGTCAAGTGCTGGATGAACCGTGGCAATGCTCCAGAAGGCGTGTCCCGTCCTTCCGGCGACCGTCGCCCACGCAGAGATGACCGTGGAGATCGCCGTCCTGGCGCTCCTGGTCCCCGCGGTGGTGACCGTGGCCGTCCAGGTGGTGGTGGTGGCTATGGTGCCCCAGCTCCAGCCCCCGCCCCAGCAGCCCAGGCTTAATTTGCCCTTTTCTTTCGAACTAAACCCTTTCCACCGGACCTAGACGTATGGCCCTTCTTCCAAGCAGAGTAAAATATCGCAAATCGCAGCGCGGCAACCGCGGCGGCAACGCCACCAGCGGCAACAAACTGGACTTTGGTGACTTCGGTCTCCAGACCCTTGAGCGCGGCTGGATCAAAAACATCCACATCGAAGCCTGCCGTGTGGCCATCACCCGCTACCTCAAGCGTAAGGGAAAAGTCTTCTGCCGTATTTTCCCTCACAAGCCAGTCACCCAGCGTCCACCAGAAGTCCGAATGGGTAAGGGTAAAGGCGCTCCAGAATTCTGGGTTGCAGTGGTCCTTCCAGGACACATGCTCTTTGAAATCTCCGGCGTGAACGAAGCCACTGCTCGTGAAGCCTGCCGTCTTGCCGCTACGAAGCTGGGCCTCCGCTGCCGCTTCGTCAGCCGCGAAAGCCTGCACAAATAACCAACGCGAACTGAATTATGAAGATCAAAGAACTCCGTGAATCGACTGTGGAAGAACTCTCCGCACGCCGTCGCGAACTGAAGCAGGAAGCGCTGAATCTGCGTGTGCAGCAGAGCGCAGGTGGCGGTCAGCTCGAAAATCCAGCCCGTCTGACCCATATCCGCCGCGAGATCGCCCGGATCGAAACCATCATCACCGAGCGCACCCGCGCTGCGGCTGCCAAGAAGGCCGCCTGATCCGGTCATCACCCCCTGAAGCATTTCTAATATCATGAGCGAACCCACCGCAGCAGCCCCTGCAGCCACCGAAAAACCAGCCGTGCGCAAGACGCGCGTCGGCACCGTGGTGTCTGACAAGATGACGAAGACCATCGTCGTCAAAGTCGAACGCCGCGTTCCGCATCCAATCTTCAAGAAGATTGTGCGCAAAACCTCCAAGTTCTATGCCCACGACGAAAACAGCGTGGCCAAAGAAGGTGACAAGGTGCTGATCGCTGAAACCCGTCCTCTTTCCAAGCTTAAGCGCTGGGAGCTGATCGAAGTGCAGAAGCACTAGTCGTATTTTTTGAACCCCCTAACCTGACCAGGAGAAACAGTTTATGTTGCAAATGGAGTCCTCAATCCCGGTGGCTGACAACACCGGTGCCCGACTGGCCACGATGATCGGCGTGCTCGGCAAGAAAAACACCCGCTTCGCCTACGTTGGCGACATCATCACCGCCCACGTGCGTGAGTCGACCCCGACCGCAGCCGTGAAAAAAGGTGAAGTCGTCCGCGCTGTGATCGTGCGCACCTCGCATCCAATCCGCCGCGTCGATGGTTCGATCCTGCGCTTTGACCGCAATGCCATGGTCATCATCGACAAAGATAACAACCCGCGTGGCACCCGCATCTTTGGCCCTGTGGCCCGTGAACTGCGCGACAAAAACTTCATGAAGATCGTTTCCCTCGCACCTGAAGTGCTGTAATTCCAATGAGCCGTACCAAGACCCACGTTAAAAAAGGCGACAATGTCGTCGTCATTTCCGGAGCCGCCAAAGGCGCCCAGGGAGTCGTTCTGGCAGTGCAGACCGCTAAAAACCGCGTGCTCGTCGAAGGCGTGCGCATGATCAAGAAAGCGATCAAGCCAACCCAGCAGAACCAGGCCGGCGGCTTTCAAGAGCAGGAAGCCCCGATCCACATCTCCAATGTCAAGCGCGTTGATGCGCCTGTGAAAGAGAAGAAAAAGAAAGTTGCGAAGAAGAAGGCCAAGGCCTAAAGCAACGCCCCCCATTTGCCTCCCCCCTCGTCATCGTCGCTCCCGCACGGTGCGATCATCGAGGGAAAGGCGGCACAGCCCAAACTGAATCATGGAACACATACTACAGACCCTATATAAAGAAAAACGCACTGAGCTGCAAACCCAGCTCGGTCTTGCCAACATCCACCAGGTCCCCCAGCTCAAAAAAATCGTCGTGAACTGCGCCATCGGCAGTCAGGCGGAGCGTAAGCAGGCGATCGAAGACGCCGTGAATGAAGTGACTCTCATCACCGGCCAGAAGCCCGTCATCACCAAGAGCAAGAAGGCGATCGCCAACTTCAAGCTGCGTGAAGGTGAAAACGTCGGCGTCAAGGTCACACTTCGTGGTGGCAAGATGTATGACTTCATGATGCGCCTCGTGCGCACCGCCATCCCTCGTATCCGTGACTTCCGTGGTGTCGCCCCCCGTGCCTTTGACGGTCGTGGCAACTACACCCTCGGCGTCGCCGAACAGTCGATCTTCCCAGAAATCGAGCTCGATAAGATCAAGCGTCAGCTTGGTTTCGACATCACCTTCGTGACCAGCACGAACAATGATGACCACGCGCGTGAAATGCTGCGCACCCTGGGCATGCCATTCCGCACCCGCGTCGCTCAGCCGAAGAAGGAAGATGGCACTGAAGCCGCCGCATAACCCCAACACCCGGACACCCTCAGCGTCATGACCGACCCGATCGCAGATTTTCTCACCCGCATCCGCAACGCCTGCTCAGCACAGCAGGAGCAGGTGCTCATTCCCTTCTCCAAGTTGAAGGCCGAACTCTCCCGCATTTTGCAGGAAGAAGGCTACATCTGGGGCTACGAAGTGGACACCAACGCCACCCATCCCCGCCTTAAGCTCAAGCTCAAGTATCAGGACAAGACCGCCGTCATTCGCAAGATCGACCGCGTCAGCAAGCCTGGTCTGCGCAAGTATGTCGGCAGCACCGAGATTCCTCGCGTCCTCGGCGGCCTGGGCATCTCCATCCTTTCCACACCACGTGGCATCATGACAGGTGCCAAGGCCCGCAAGGCCAAAGTGGGCGGTGAACTCCTCGCCACTGTCTGGTAACCCCCAACCGTCACAACCATCATGTCACGCGTAGGCAAACAAATCATTTCCATTCCAGACAAGGTCACCATCAAGGTTGGTGACGACCGCTCTGTGCAGGTCAAGGGCCCGAAGGGCGAACTCGGCTGGACTCTTCCGCTCGGTGTTAAAGTCAATTCGGACGCCAAGACCATCAACGTCACCCGCGATTCCGAAGACCGCAAAGTGCGCGCCCTTCACGGCACCACTCAGCGTCTGATCTCGAACATGCTCATCGGCGTCAGCCAGGGCTACACCCGCAATCTTGAGATCCACGGCGTGGGTTTCCGTGCTGCGGTCAAAGGTTCGAACATCGATCTTCAGCTTGGCCAGTCCCATGACCGTCTGCACCCCATTCCAGCGGGCGTGAAAGTGACCGTCACTGAAAACACCAAGATCGCCATCGAAGGCATCGACAAACAGGTTGTCGGCCAGCTCGCTGCTGACATTCGTGCTTACTACCCGCCAGAGCCTTACAAGGCCAAGGGCGTGCGTTATGTGGGCGAACACATCCGCCGTAAAGCCGGCAAATCCGTCAAATAATTTCCGGAGATACTCATCATGGCTCTTACCAATCGCAAAGATATCCGCGCTCGTATCCACAAGCGCATCCGCCGCAAACTCAGCGGCACCGCCGAGCGTCCCCGTCTCGCAGTTTACTTCTCGAACACGAACGTTTACGCTCAGGTCATCGACGACACTGCCGGCAAGACGATCGTTTCGGCTTCCACCAAGGAAAAAGGCTACGGCGCTGGCAAGGCCAACGTCGAGAACGCCACGAAAGTCGGTGCTCTCCTCGCTGAGCGCGCCATGGCAAAAAACATCACCGAAGTGGTCTTTGACCGTGCCGGTTTCATTTATCACGGCAAGGTGAAAGCCCTTGCAGATGCCGCCCGTGAAAAGGGTCTGAAATTCTAAAACCGCCTCGCGTAAATTTATGGCCGAAGAAACAGTAGTTATCGATCCCCCAGCCGCCGCACCTGCGGAGGCTCCTGCACCAGCTCCGACTCCTTCCTACGGTGGTTTCCGTGGTCGTGATGATCGCGCGCCGCGTGAGACGGATGGTGTCGAAAAAGTCGTTCACATCAACCGATGCGCCAAGGTGGTCAAAGGTGGTCGTCGCTTCAGCTTCAGCGCACTCGTCGTTTCCGGCGATGCCAAGGGCAAAGTGGGCTGCGGTTTTGGCAAGGCCAACGAAGTCTCCGACGCCATCAAGAAGGCGACCGAAGCTTCCCGCAAGAACATGTTCTCCATCTGCCTCAAGGACAGCACCATCCCTCATGAAGTGGTGGGCTCCCATGGTGGCGGACACATCCTCCTCAAGCCTGCCACGGCAGGTACCGGCATCATTGCTGGTGGCGGCGCCCGCGCCGTTCTTGAAGCCGCAGGCGTCAAGGACGTGATCGGCAAGTCGCTGGGTTCCAGCAACCACGCCAACGTCGTTCGCGCTACTCTTGCTGCGCTCACCGCACTGCGCCCTGCCGATGAAATCCTCCGCGCTCGCGGCAAGGAAATCAAAGAGCGCAAGGCCCTCTGATTGAATCTCTTTTTCCTCTTTTAAATTTCCATGCAACTCCAAGACGTCAAACCCCGCCCCGGTGCCAAGACGCGCCGCAAGCGCATCGGCTGTGGCGAAAGCTCCGGTCACGGTAAAACCTCCGGTAAAGGCAACAAAGGTCAGATGGCACGCGCTGGTCGTGGCATCCGCCCCGGCTTTGAAGGTGGTCAGATGCCAATGCATCGCCGTCTGCCAAAGAAGGGCTTCAACAACAAGCAGTTCAAGGACGTCTTCGAAGTCGTGAACGTTGGCGAGCTTAACGAAGCCTTCCAAGATGGCGCTGTCATCAATGAAGCCGCACTGCGCGAATCAGGTCTGGTGAGCCGCAATTGCGACTTCATCAAGATTCTCGGCACTGGTGATCTTGCCCTCAAGCTCACTATTCAGGGCGCGAAAGTCAGCGCTACGGCCCGTGAAAAGATTGAGAAGGCCGGCGGTTCCATCGCTGCCTGATTTTTTCTGACCCAACCAACCTCTTTGATGGGCCGGTCTCCGCGCAGCGAACGCTGTCAGGAAGCAGGCCCATCTTCGCTTAGAGCCTCTCTCTCATGATCTCTGCTTTCGCCAACAGCTTCAAAGTTCCCGAACTTCGCTCGCGCATTCTTTTCACCTTGGCGATGATTGTCATCGTCCGCATCGGCACGTCCATCACACTTCCGGGTGTTGATGCCACCGTGCTGAATGCCTGGATTGAAAACAAAGCGGGTGACAATGCCTCCGGTGCCTCACAGGTCGCCGCGCTGCTCAATATCTTCAGCGGGGGTGGGCTGCAAAACTGCGCTATTTTCGCTCTGGGCATTATGCCCTACATCAGCGCCAGCATCATGCTGCAGCTCCTTACAGCCGTCTGGCCGCCTCTGAGCAAGCTGGCTCGTGAAGAAGGTGGTCGGCAGAAGATCACGCAATACACCCGTATTGCCACCATTGTGCTCTGCGTCTTTCAGGCCACACTTCTGGCCCAGTCTCTGCACGATCCTGCCCAGAACTACCTCATGGCTGGTTTGCAGGATGCCATCGATAAATTGGGCGGAAGGCCGCTCGTTCCAAACTACGGAGCTGGATTCGTTTTCACCAGCGTTATCACCATCACTGCAGGCACCATGCTGATGATGTGGCTGGGTGAGCAGATCACGGATCGCGGCATTGGCAACGGTGTCTCCATCCTCATTTGCGTGAACATCGTTTCCGATCTTCCAGGCGCTCTGATTCAGGTCTGGCAGACATTTGTGGGCAGCATCAAGGCCAGCCCTGCCAGCGCCTTCACTCTCGTCCTTCTCATGGGCTTCATGATTCTCGTCATCGCTGGTGTCATTGCCCTGACCCAGGCGACACGACGCATCGCGATCACCTACGCCAAACGCGTTGTCGGTCGCAAGGTCTATGGTGGTCAGACACAGTATCTGCCGCTCAAGATCAATTATTCCGGCGTCATGCCGATCATCTTCGCCCAGGCCATTCTTCTGTTCCCCTCCACCATTCTGGCTTCGCTCTTCAAGGATGTGAACTGGATCCAGCGCATGGCGCTGTTTATCAGCAGTGGCTGGGTTTATTATGTGGCTTCCTCGCTGCTGATCTTCTTCTTCAGCTACTTCTGGGTGGCCACGATGTTCCAGCCCACGCAGATTTCGGAAGATCTCAAGAAGAGCGGTGGCTACGTTCCGGGCATTCGCCCAGGCAAGCCGACTGCCGACTTCCTCGACTTCACCATGAGCCGTCTCACCTTTGCTGGTGCGATCTTCCTCACGGGTCTCTATGTAATGCCGGGCGTCGTCAGCAGCTCGATGAAAATTTCAAGCTCCGCTGCGCAGTTCTTTGGCGGCACCAGCCTGCTGATTCTTGTCGGTGTCGTGCTTGATGTCATGCGCCAGGTCGAAACGCATCTCCTGCAGAGCCACTATGATGGTTTCCTCAAGAAGGGCCGTATCCGTGGTCGTGTCGATCGCATTCAGCAAGGCGCACGCGCCGTGGACTCCACCACCGTCGTGTGGCTGTGGGTTGCTCTCGCCATCATGGTCTTGATTGGCGTCGTGTATAAACTTGCCCTTAAGTGAGCTTCATCCAGCGCGTCATGGCTTTTGTAAAATCCGGGAACATCCCAATCCGTCACGGCGCGCAGCAGCAAGGTATCCGCAGGGCCTGCCAGGTCGCACGTGATGTGCTGATCAAAACCGCCTCGCAGGTCCATGTTGGGGTGACGACCGCCGAAGTTGATCGTTTTGCCGCCGCCGAAATCAAGGCGTGCGGCGCCACCAGCGCCTTTCTCGGCTACCGCCAGTTTCCTGGCACCATCTGCATCTCCATTAACGAAGAAGTCGTTCATGGCATCGGTGGTCCGCGCGTGATTCAGGATGGCGACATCGTCAAAATCGATGTCGGTGTCTATTACGACGGCTGGGTAGGGGACAATGCTCTGACTGTACCTGTTGGCAATGTCGCCAAGGAAACGCTGCACCTTTTGGCGGCTACGGAAGAATCACTTCTCAATGCCGTCAAATATGCACGTGACGGCTGGATGCTTGGCGATTTGTGCCACAGCGTGGAACACCACGTCACCCAATATGGCTACACCGTCGTGCGTGAGTTCGTCGGCCATGGAGTCGGCAGAAAACTTCACGAAGAGCCGCAGGTGCCGAACTACGGAAAAAAAGGCGACCGCCCACGCCTCAAAGCTGGCATGACGCTGGCCATCGAGCCCATGATCAACATGGGAACAGGGAAGACACGCATTCTTGAGGACAAATGGACTGTCGTCACCACAGACCGCAAACCATCTGCACATTTCGAGCATGTGGTTCTGGTCACGACGGACGAGCCTGAAATCCTCACGGCCCGCGACCGCATGTTTCCAAAAGGGGTTGCTGACCTCACGCCTAGGCCGGTTTCAGAACTGGGCTGATCCGGCTCTCGTGGCAGCCGCTACACTTGATAGGATTCGGGCCTGACAGGGCCATGGCTGTAGTCGTTTTCCGACTGCCTATATTTTTTTTCTTCTGCCGCTCTGTCGCTGGACTGCTTCTAAGCGCATGCCAGATTCGTAGTCTCGCGTGCGCTGATACTTGGATAGTTGTCCACGTGCGCGATCCGATTTTGACATGAAAGACACCGCCCCTTCTTCCCATTCGTCATCGCCGAAAGGCCGCGCCGGATGCTTCGTGATCATCTTGTTGGTTTTAGCAGGCGGCGGCTGGCTTTGGATGCACCGGCCAGCACCTCCAGCAGGAGGGATGGGCGCGGCCGGCAAAGGTGGCGCGCGAGGGGGGATTGCCGCAGTAACCGTCGGGGAAGTGAAGCAAGAAGACTTCGAGGAATGGGTAAGTCTTGCAGGCACCGTTACACCTCTAAATGTGGTGGTGGTGCGCAGTCGTGTGGACGGGCAGCTGGACAAGGTGCGATTTGTGGAAGGGCAGATGGTCAAGGCGGGTGATTTGCTCGCAGAGATTGATCCGCGTCCCTTTCAAGTGACTCTCGACCAGGCCAAAGGGCAGCTGGCCCGGGACGAGGCCTTGCTGGCCAATGCCAACAAAGATCTCAGCCGATACACCGAATTGCTCAAGCAGGACTCCATCGCGAAACAGCAGGTGGACACTCAAATCTCCTTGGTGCGGCAGTATGAATCAGCCTTGATTTCGGATCGTGCCACGGTGGCGAGTGCGGAACTTCAGCTCAGCTACACCAAGGTCACGGCTCCGCTCACCGGGCGGGTTGGCTTGCGTCAGGTGGATGCGGGCAACATGATCCGTGCCTCGGATGTGAACGGTCTTGTCATCATCACGCAGATGGATCCCATTGGCCTGATCTCTTCCATTCCCCAGGAGCGTGTGGCTGCTGTGCGCAAGCGTCTCGCTGGCAGTGAACCCGTGTTGGTGGAGGCCGTGGACAAGGAGATGAACAAGGTGCTTGGACGCGGCAAGCTGCTGACGACCGACAATCAGATCGATGTCACCTCAGGCACCTTGAAACTGAAGGCGGAGCTGCCCAATGCCGACGGCCTGCTGTTTCCGAACCAGTTTGTCATCACGCGCCTGCTGGTGGACACAAGGACGAAAGCCACAGTGGCACCAGCAACAGCCATCCAGCGCGGTGCCAAGGGCGCCTATGCCTATGTTCTGAAAGAAGAGGACAGCACCGTCACCTTGCGCAATCTCGTCACCGGGCCCGTCCAAGGAGAGCGTGTTCTCATCACTGAAGGATTGAAGCCGGGAGAAAAGGTGATCACTCAAGGAGTGGATCGTTTGCGTGATGGCGCCAAAGTGGAAGTCATCACGCCAGGCAAGACGGCACCGGGAGAACGCCCCAAAGGAGACAAGCCCAAGGGGGAAGGGAAGGGCGGCAAAAGCGCGCCTTTGTCATGATGGCTGAAATCGCATGAAGATTGACGCATGAATCCCTCCCGCATCTTCATCGAGCGCCCTGTCGCAACCACCTTGCTGATGGTGGCGGTTTTGCTTGTCGGTGGGCTGGCTTACCGGCTGCTGCCGGTGGCGGCATTGCCCCAGGTTGATTATCCGACGATCCAGGTCGTCACACTTTATCCCGGCGCGGGACCCGAGGTGATGACCTCCTCCATCACCGCCCCTTTGGAGCGTCAGTTTGGGCAGATGCCCGGCCTCGCGCAGATGTATTCGATCAGCAGCGGCGGCTCTTCTGTGATCACGCTGCGGTTCACGCTCGGGCTCCGTCTGGACATAGCCGAACAAAGCGTGCAGGCGGCCATCAATGCCGCCGCAACACTGCTGCCCACGGATCTGCCCAATCCGCCCATCTATAACAAAGTCAATCCGGCTGATGCTCCCATCATCTCGCTGGCGCTGACCTCGCAGACGCTGCCGCTCATCAAGGTGCAGGACGCCGCTGACACGCGGCTCGTGCCCAAGCTGTCGCAGATTTCCGGGGTGGGCCTTGTCTCGCTCAGCGGAGGCATGCGGCCTGCGGTGCGCATTCGCGCCAATCCCGTGGCCCTCTCCTCACGTGGCCTTAGCACCGAGGATCTGCGCAATGCCATTGCCATGGGAAACGTGAACCAGCCCAAGGGTGGCTTTGACAATGCCACGCGCAGCAGCACGGTCGATGCCAACGACCAGCTGCTCTCCGTTGATGACTACCGCAATCTCGTCATCGCCTGGCGCAATGGCGCCGCTGTGCGAGTGATCGATGTTGCTGACGTGGTGGATGATGCCGAGAACATGCGCCTCGCCGCGTGGGCGGATGTGAAGCCTTCGACGACAGTGCAGCCAGCGGTCGTCGTCAATGTGCAGCGCCAGCCGGGAGCCAATGTCATCGAAGTGGCTGACCGCATCAAGACGATGCTGCCGAAGCTGAAGGAGAATCTGCCGCAGTCGGTGGATATGCAGCTTCTCACTGATCGGACGACCACGATCCGTGCTTCCGTGGAGGATGTGCAGTACGAACTTCTGCTCTCCATCTTCCTCGTGGTCGCGGTGATCTTTGTCTTCCTGCGCAGCCTGCGTGCGACGTTGATTCCGGCGGTCGCGGTGCCTCTTTCACTCGTGGGAACCTTTGCCGTGATGTGGCTGTGCGGTTTCAGTTTGAACAACCTGACGCTCATGGCGCTGACCATCGCGACGGGCTTCGTTGTGGATGACGCGATCGTGATGATCGAAAACATCGCGCGATACATCGAGAATGGTGAAGAGCCGATGCCGGCTGCGCTGAAAGGGGCGAAGCAGATTGGTTTCACCATCATCTCGCTCACCCTGTCCTTGATCGCGGTGCTGATTCCGCTGCTGTTCATGCAGGATGTGGTGGGCCGATTGTTTCGTGAATTCGCCATCACGCTGGCCATTTCCATCGTGATCTCGGCAGTCGTCTCGCTCACTCTGACGCCGATGATGTGCGCCCGCCTGCTGAAGCATGGCGGGGAAGGGCCGATCGCGCAGAGGGTGTCCCGTGCTTTTGATGCCATCATCTCGCTCTATGGCCGGGTGCTGCGTGTGGTGCTCGATCATGGCGCGACGATGATGCTCGTTTTTGCCGCCACCCTTGTGGCGACCGGGCTGCTGTATCAAAGCGTGTCAAAGGGCTTCTTCCCATTGCAGGACACTGGCCTTATCCAAGGCTTTGTAGAGGCACCGCAAAGCGTGTCTTTCGCGGCGCTGGGCCAGCAGCAGCAGGAGCTCTCACGTCTGGTCACGAAGGATGAGGCCGTGAAAAGTGTTTCGTCCTTCATCGGTGTGGATGGCGTGAACACCACCCCCAACACGGGACGCATGCTGATCAATCTTGTGCCGAGGCATGAGCGGAATGTGACTGCCGCGCAGGTCGTCCGACGTCTGCAGGACAAGGCCAATCGTCTGCCGGGCGTGCAGTTGTATCTGCAACCGGTGCAGGATTTGAACATCGAGGACCGCGTAAGCAGGACCCAGTTTCAATACACGCTTCAGTCTCCCAGCATTGAATCATTGCAGTTGTGGACGCACCAGTTGGTGGACGAACTGCGGAAATCACCCCTGCTGGCGGACGTGGCCGACGACCTGCTGGACAAAGGTCTGCAGGCGCGCGTGGTGATCGACCGTGAAACGGCGAGCCGCCTCGGCGTGACGGTCGCCGCCATCGATGCGGCACTCTACAATGCCTTTGGGCAGCGACTTGTTTCGACCATTTTCACCCAAAGCGGGCAGTATCGCGTGGTCCTTGAGCATGGGCTGGAGTTCCAGTCAGGACTCTCGGCTTTTGATCAGGTGCGCGTGCCATCCTCCGGCGGGCAGCAGGTGCTCCTGAACACGATGGCCAAAATCATCGAGGAGCCCGCCACGCTGGCCATTGCACATCAGGATCAATTTCCCGCCGCCACCGTCTCTTTCAATCTGGCACCCGGTGCCTCTCTGGGGGCTGCGGTGGCGGAAATCGAACGCATCAAAGACGACATCAACATGCCCGAAAGCATTGAGACTGCCTTTGCCGGCACGGCTCTCGCGTTTCAAGGCGCGCTGAGCAATCAGCTGCTGCTCATCCTTGCCGCCGTCGTCGTCATGTATCTGGTGCTCGGCATCCTCTATGAGAGTTTCATTCATCCGCTGACGATTCTTTCGACGCTGCCTTCTGCTGCAGTGGGTGCCCTGCTGGCGCTGGAACTGACGCATACTGAACTCGGAGTCATGGCCATCATTGGCATCGTGCTGCTGATCGGCATCGTGAAGAAGAACGCCATCATGATGATCGACTTCGCCATCGAGGCTGAGCGCGAGCACAACATGCCGCCACGGGAGGCCATCTATCAGGCCTGCCTGCTGCGCTTCCGCCCGATCCTCATGACCACCCTGGCCGCCTTGCTCGGTGCGCTCCCGCTCATGATTGGCAGCGGGGAGGGCTCTGAACTGCGCCATCCGCTGGGACTTACGATGGTGGGTGGTTTGCTTGTCAGCCAGTTGCTCACCCTCTTCACCACACCGGTCATCTATCTGATGTTTGACCGCTTTGCGCCTTCACGCCGGGAAGAAGAGGCGGCTGAAATTCCTGCCATTGCATGAATTTGACCGACACCTTCATCCACCGTCCCGTGGCGACCACGCTCGCCACGCTGGCGATCGCGTTGTCGGGTGTCCTGGCTTACACGAATCTGCCGGTGTCGCCCTTGCCGCAGGTGGACATGCCTTCGATTTCCGTCTCGGCCTCTCTGCCAGGCGCCAGTCCCGAGACCATGGCCGCCACGGTAGCCACGCCACTGGAGCGTACGCTGGGCCGCATCGCCGGGATCACGGAGATGACCTCATCCTCTTCGCAGGGCAGCACGAGCATCAGCCTGCAGTTTGACATCAGCCGCGACGTGGACAGCGCCGCTCGGGACGTGCAGGCAGCCATCAATGCAGCGCGCAGTTTGCTGCCAACGGGCATGCCGGGCAATCCGACTTACCGCAAAATGAACATGTCGGACTCGCCGATCATGATCATGGCGCTGACTTCGGACGTCGCCACCTCTGGCCAGATGTATGATGTCGGTTCGACGGTGATCGCGCAGAAGATTTCACAAATCGAAGGCGTGGGCAGTGTCAGCGTCGGCGGCAGTTCGCTGCCCGCCGTGCGCGTCAGCATGAACATGCCGGCCATGACGCGGGCGAATCTCACCATGGAAGACGTCCGCGCCGCCATCGCCGCTGCGAACGTGAACCGGCCCAAGGGGGTGGTTGAAGATGAAAATCGACGCTGGCAGGTGCTGGCAAGCGATCAAATGGACAAGGCTGACGAGTACAAAAACGTCATCGTCAGCTACGTCAATGGTGCGGCCGTACGGCTGGCGGATCTCGGTGAAGTGACGGATTCTGTGCAGGACGCCTACAACTACGGCAGCACCAATGGCAAGGTCTCCGTGTCGCTCATCGTCTTCCGTCAGGCCGGAGCGAACATTATCGAGGTGGTGGACAAGATTAAAGCCATGATGCCAAAACTCCGTGCGATGGCTCCCGCCTCGATGGATCTGGACATCACCATGGAGCGCACAGTGACCATCCGTGCCTCGATTGATGATGTGCAGTACTCGCTGCTGATAGCCACCTTGCTCGTCATCCTGGTGGTGTTTGCCTTTTTGCGCCGGGTACGGGCCACCTTGATTCCGGGCGTGGCGGTGCCTGTGTCCCTTCTCGGCACTTTTGGTGTCATGTATCTCTGCGGCTACAGCCTGGACAATCTCTCACTGATGGCCCTCACCGTCAGCACTGGCTTTGTGGTTGATGATGCGGTCGTGGTGCTGGAAAACATCACCCGCCATGTCGAAAATGGCGTGCCCGTGATGGAGGCGGCGCGCCGGGGGACGCGTGAAGTGACTTTCACGGTCATTTCGATGAGCGTCTCACTGATCGCCGTGTTTATTCCCATCCTGCTCATGGGAGGTCTCATGGGGCTGTTGTTCAGAGAGTTCGCCGTCGTGCTCTCCGTGGCCATTGCTGTTTCGCTTGTGGTCTCGCTCACGACCACGCCGATGATGTGCGCGCGTTTGCTGAGCGCAGAAAAGGAAGGCCACAAGCCCGGTTATTTTGCGCGGCTGTCTGACGGCATTTTTCACTGGATTCAGTCATTCTACGCCAGCACGCTGCACATCGCCCTGCGGCATCACTGGCTCACATTGACGGCGCTTATTGGCATCGTTGGTCTGACCGGATGGCTTTATGTCACGATCCCCAAGGGCTTTTTTCCGCAGCAGGATGCGGGCCTGCTCATTGGCGGCATCAGCGCGGATCAGAACATCTCCTTCCAGGCCATGCGCGAGAAAATCATCGAGATCGCCAAGATTGCGCAGGCAGATCCGGCGGTTGAAAAGGTGAATGCAAGCTGCGGTTCTGACTCACGCATGGGCGGGCCGAAAAACAGCGGCAGAGTCTTCATCTCACTCAAACCTCTGAGCCAGCGTGATACGGTCGATGTCGTGCTGGCTCGTTTCCGAGGAAAGCTTTCAAAAATCGCAGGTGCCACCCTGCTGCTGATGCCTTCGCAGGATTTGCGCATTGGCGGGCGCTCCAGCCGTGCCTTGTATCAATACACGCTTCAGGCCGGGGATGTGGAGACCCTGCGCAAATGGGAGCCGCGTGTGCGTCAGGCACTCCTTGGTCTCAAGGAACTCGTGGATGTGAACAGTGATTTCGAAGACAAGGGCACCGTCACCAGGCTAGTTATTGACCGTGACGCCTGCGCTCGTGTTGGGGTGAGCATGCAGGCGGTGGACAGTGCGCTGAACAGCTCTTTCGGCCAGCGCATGGTTTCCACGATCTATGCGCCGCTGAATCAATACCGCGTGATTTTAGAGTCATCTCAAAATGACGACCCCGGAGCCTTTGATCAGGTGATGGTGCGTTCCGACTCCGGCAAGCTCGTGCCATTGAACCAGCTTTCGCGGTGGGAGTTCGCACCTGCTGCGCTGTCCATCAGCCATCAGGGGCAGTTTGCGGCGCTGACCTTTTCGTTCAACATCCCGCCCGGAGTGGCGTTTGCAGACGCCACGGAAGCCATCACGAATGCGGTGAACAAACTGCAGATTCCCGAAGATGTTCAGCGCGTTTTTGCCGGCACGGCGGGTGCCTTCCAGGCCTCGCTGGACAGCCAGCCGGTTCTGATTCTCACCGCTCTGCTCGTCATCTACCTCGTGCTGGGAATTCTTTATGAGAGCTTCCTGCATCCGCTGACGATCCTCTCGACCCTGCCTTCCGCAGGCGCAGGGGCCTTGCTTGCCCTGTATGTCTGCGGCATGGATTTCACGGTGATGGCGATGATCGGCATCTTCCTGCTCATCGGAATCGTGAAAAAGAACGCCATCATGATGATCGACTTTGCTCTGCAAACCGAACGCGAACGAGGGCTTGATTCATTCCAGGCCATCTTTGAAGCCTGCAAGCTGCGTCTGCGCCCCATTTTGATGACCACCTGTGCCGCCTTGCTCGGTGCTTTGCCATTGGCACTCGGTACTGGTGTTGGCTCGGAACTGCGCAGGCCTCTCGGCGTGGCGGTCGTTGGCGGGTTGATTGTCAGCCAGATGCTCACACTTTACACCACGCCCGTGGTCTACTTATTCCTTGATGGCCTCAGACTGCGGTTTCTGAAAAAACATCGTGCCGCTCCGGTCATGAATGCTGCTCCTGTTCCCGCTACTCTATGAATCGTCTTTTTGTCATCATTCTCCTGTTCTCCGCCGCAGGCTGCAGTTTCTCACCCAAGAAACAGGCTCCGGTGATGAATCTGCCGGCAAACTTCAAGGAGAGCCGCGGCTGGAAAGTTGCGCAGCCCGCCGATCATCTGCCGCGTGGCAACTGGTGGTCCATCTTTCATGACAGCGATCTGGACGCCATCATGAAAAGTCTGGAGGTTTCCAATCAATCGCTGCAATCCGCCGTGGCGAAAGCGCAGCAGACCTCGGCTTTGCTCACGGCCGCCAAGCTTGCCTTCCTGCCAACGGCCTCTGCTACGAGCGACTACACCGTGAATAAGAGCGGTGCCCTAGGCGGCTCCAGCAACGCCAACTCCATCAATGCCGCCCGCAGCGGTTCAGGCGTGAAAAGTATTCAATCCGTAGGAGGATCGGCCAACTGGGAACTGGATCTCTGGGGACGTCTGCGCCATACCGCCAAGGCAACCAAGGCGGACGTCGAGGCGGTGCAGGCGGATGTGGAGTCCACCAGGCTCACCCTGCAAACTCAGGCGGCGCAGAGCTACTTTTCACTGCGCGCTGCCGACGCTCAGAGGCTCTTGCTGGAGCGCCAGGTGGCCAGCTACGCCAAGTCGCTGGAACTCACGCAAAACCGCAAAGCACAAGGTGTGGCCTCCGAGGCGGATGTCGCTCTCGCAGCGACTCAGCTTGCGACCTCGCGTGCCGCTTTGATCGAAACCGGTGTGACACGGGCGACGATGGAGCATGCTCTGGCCGTGCTGACTGGCCGTGCCCCCGCCGATTTCGGCTTAAAGCCGGCCACTCTCACTTCTCACATTCCCGCATTGCCAGCCACGGCTCCATCAACGCTGCTTCAGCGCCGCCCTGACATCGCCGCGGGTGAGCGTCGCGTGGCTGCTGCCAACGAACGTATTGGTGCCGCCATCGCCGCCTTTTTCCCCACCATCTCTTTGGGGACCGCCACTGGCTGGCGTGCCTTGGCCAACCTGTTTGCGCAGGGGAACAATTTCTGGTCGTTTGGTCCTGATGCCAGCCTAGCGATTCTTGACAGCGGCCAGCGGTTGGCCGCCAAGGCGCAGGCGGACGCCACCTGGCGGCAGGCCGTCGCAGATTACCGGCAGGCTGTGCTAACCGCCATGCAGGAATCTGAAGATGCGCTGTCCACGCTGCGCATTTTGGCCGCCGAAACTGAAGCCCAGAATGAAGCGGTGCATGCGGCCCGGGAGAGCGAACGAATCGCCACCAATCAGTATGAGGCGGGTACCTTGAGCTACATCAACGTTGCCACCGCGCAAGCCACGGCCCTGAATGCCGAGCGCAGTGCCATTGATCTCCGCTCGCGTCGTCTGAACGCGACCGTGGCCCTGATCAAAGCCTTGGGTGGCGGGTGGTGAGCATGGGGAATAGTCACTGGAGCCAAGCGCGGCCCTGATGAGGCGAATCGATGGCGAATGAATGTCGAGGCTTGAATCACGGGTGCAGATCGTTATGACATCCGCATGGAACTCATCAACAACACTCCCCAGGTCCCGGCTGCGGTCGGTCCGTATTCTCAAGCAGTGAAGCATGGAGGTCTGCTGTTTTGCTCAGGCCAGATTCCCATTGATCCGGCAGCGGGAAAGATCGTGGCGACGGATGTGGAAGGTCAGACGACCCAAGTGCTGGCCAATATCCGCGCGCTGCTGGAAGCGCAGGGGCTGACGCTGAGCTCTGTCATCAAAGCGACCGTGTTTTTGCAAAGCATGGCCGATTTCCCCAAGGTCAATCCGCTGTATGAGGCCGCGTTTGCCGGTCACAAACCCGCGCGTTCGACCGTTGCCGTGGCAGGACTGCCGCTGGGAGCCTTGGTGGAGATCGAAGTGATCGCGGCGCTGTCTTAAGTGCCACCAGATCACCATCCTCTCCGGACCCAATCCGGCGCCTGTTGAAGCTGTGCTGATGGCACTTAAGGCGTGCCAAAATCCAGCACACAGCGGAAGCCCAGATCTGCACGGGAGGCGTTCTTGAGCGCATGTGAGCGGGCGGAAGTCAGCAGTGCTTCTTTGTCAAAGCTCAGCCAGCTGCCGCCGCGGATGACGCGCTCTTCCGGCGCACCGGGCCATGCATCCGCGCACCATTCAGAGACATTGCCGCCCATTTCATAGAGGCCCAGAGCGTTTCCGCGCGCGCTGTCCACAGGTGCAGTGTAGGAGTAATTGTCTGTAGTGCCGGGGATTTTGGTGGCATCCAGATTGGCAGCGAGTGCTTGCGGTTTCCAGTCATCAGGCTTGGGCGTCCAGGGGTAATGTGTTTTGTCCGCGAGATGCCTCGCGGCGGGATCGGCGCCGGTTTCATTTTTCAAACCCGCAGCCAGGCTCCACTCGGTGTCGCTCGGCAGGCGGTAGGAGGCAGTGGCAGGGATGAGCTTGCTGGCGCGGTCGCGCTCGGTCAGCCAGGCGCAGAAAGCCATGGCATCTTCCCAGGACACACCGGCGGCAGGATGATTCCCACCCAGCAGAAAGGAGGGTTTCTGGCTCCAGTTGCGTCCGGTATCCCGCAGCCAGGTTTCGAAATCGCGCACGCTGGTTTCCGTGACGCAGATGAGAGGGCCGCTTTTCTCCTGCAAGGGGACAAAGCGCATGCCCAGCGCATTGATGAAGGAGCTGCCATCCGCTGCTGCGGGTTTGAGACTTCCAGGGTCGGGCAGGCCGCCGTCATCGCCCTTGCCCTGCATCTGCTTGCGCAGTGCTTCCACCGCAGTGGCGTCCACCTTGCGGCTGTCAGTCATGGCCTTCATGCGTTCCTCCAAAGCCTGCTTTTTCTCCGCATCTGAGGCGGCCAGGAGGCTGGCAGTACGGCGTTTGTCATCAAACACACAGCGAAAGCCAATGGTGGGGGCCCGCAGGTCTGCAGGAACGACATACTGATAGGCCGAGGTGAGGCATTCAGCACGGAAATAGGCCCAGGAGCCGCCGCGCAGGACCCCGGTCGGTTGCGCCCGGATCTCCACTGGCTGGGTCCATTCCCAGACATTCCCCGCGAGGTCAAACAGTCCCTCCCGAGTAGGAGTGAAGCTTCCTACCGGTGCGGTGAATGCATAGCCGTCGTTCGCGTAGCCGGTGATCTCACCATCGGCAAAGTTGGCGGTCTTCGCTGGCGGCGGCCAGTCCTGCCCCCAAGGATAGATTTGATCGTCCAGCAGACGGTCTTCAGCGGAGAGGCTGACCTTCTTGCGACCACGGGCCAGACCCACGGCAGAGTCCCACTCTTCCGGCGTCGGCAGGCGATAGCTCTGGGAGCTGTCGATCAGGTGCTGTTCGCGCTCAGTTTCGGTGAGCCAATTGCAGAAAGCCACGGCATCCTGCAGGTTGACGCCTACCACAGGGTGCTCTGGCGATTGCTCAAAGTGCGTCTGATAGGACCATGGATACTTTTTCTGGCGCAGAAACTCATTCCATTCGGAGAGCCGCGTCTCCCAGATGGCAAACTGCACAGTAGTGCCGGGAATGCTGGCAAAGCGCGTGCCCAGGCTGCTCACCCGAGGGGCATTTGGGCTGGCACCTTCAGGCTTGAGGCTGGTTTGTCCCTGAGCGCAAAAACACGAGGCCAAGCCGAGGACAAGGGCAGTCAGAAGGGGAGGGGGGCGGCGCATGGAAATGGATAAATGCAAAAAAGGCCGGGTTCATCCAAAAAGAACTCGGGACACCACGACAACTCATATTTTGCCGGAGAAAAATGTACGCTGCCAGCACAGCTTGGTGTCAAAGTGTTAACATACCGGAGAACTTTATTCTTTGCGCTGGGTATCAGCATGGTACAGTCACCTCCCTTTTTGAGAAATGCCGAACCACCCCCCGGCAAAATTTCAGGTCGCCGCTTAAGCGACCTTTGGCGGCAGCTTGGCCGCGTGGTCCGGTTCTGAAAAATTTGAGTCGTTTTGACGCTTTGTTGGCAGGGTAAGCAAGTGCTTCAAAGATCTGATGATTGATCTGTCCAAGTTTGCCAATAAGGGCTTTGATCGAGGTGCGGAGCGCTGGAAGGAGGCGGCCTGGCTTTTGACGAAGCGGATTTTTTTTCAAACTTCGGTGCCGTGGCCCTCTTCTTTGCGATCGTCCCTGCTCCGTTGGTTCGGTGCGAAAGTA
>NZ_JBAQCR010000147.1:0-41218 GCF_049294395.1 Prosthecobacter sp. | reverse complement strand
CTCCTGCACGGCGTCGCAGATGGCCTGGGTCTGGTCGCGCCGGTCGCCGGGCTCGTCCCCGATGGGCCGGTAGCGCAGCTCGACGGGGTAGGAGCGACCCGACACCTCCACCACCGGGGCGCCACCGAAGTGGGCCGAGAAGCGCTCGGTGTCGATGGTGGCGGAGGTGACGAGCAGCTTGAGATCGGGGCGCTTTTTCAGCAGGCCCACGAGATAGCCGAGCAGGAAGTCGATGTTCAGGGAGCGTTCGTGCGCCTCATCAAGAATGAGCACGGAGTAATTCCGCAGCATGGGATCGCTCTGGATCTCGGCCAGCAGGATGCCGTCTGTCATGAACTTGATGCGGGTGTCGCGGCTGGTGTCGTCGCTGAAGCGCATCTTGCAGCCGACTTCGCGGCCCCAGGGTACATTCAGCTCTTCCGCCACGCGTTTGGACACGCTCATGGCCGCCACACGACGCGGCTGCGTGCAGCCGATCTGGCCGCGCACATCGTGCAGGGCTTCGAGGCACATCTTGGGCAGCTGCGTGGTTTTTCCTGAGCCGGTTTCGCCCGCCAGGATCACCACCTGATTTTGGCGAATGGCCGCAACGATCTCGTCACGGCGGGCCGTGATGGGCAGGTCTGGGGGATAACTGATGTGCGGCATGAGACGAAAACGGGCGCGGAGAGTAGGCGGAAAATGGCAGATGACGAATTCCGAATGACGAATGCTGCGCAGATGTATTGTCCGCCATGGAGTCCACCCGTCCAAAAACCGCGCAGCAAGGCGTGTGTGCCGTCACTGGCAAGTCACAGCCGATCACCAAGCTTTTTGTCCTGCGGGAGCTGCGTCCCAACATTGCGCATACCCTGCGCGTCCGTCATCCAGAACTGGCCGACGACTCCCGGGTGAGCTTGGATACCGTGAACGCCGCCCGGCTGGAATACATGCGCGATTTGCTGGAGACCCAGGTGGGTGATCTGACGAAACTGGATGAGGAGGTGGTGGAAAGCCTGCACAAACATGAGGTGTTGAGCGAGCGCCCGCTCTCTGAGACGGAGGAGGTGCAGAACCTCACCTTTGGCCAGCGGCTGGCGGACAAGATCGCGGACTTCGGCGGGAGCTGGACGTTCATCATCTCATTCTGCTTGTTTCTGGCCCTGTGGATTGTCATCAATGCCGGGGTGCTGCTGAAGCAGCCATTTGACCCGTATCCATTTATCCTGCTGAACCTCATGCTGTCGTTTCTGGCCTCGCTGCAGGCACCGGTGATCATGATGAGCCAGAACCGGCAGGAGGCGCGCGACCGCCAGCACGCGGAGGGTGACTACAAAATCAATCTCAAGGCCGAGCTCGAGATCCGCCACCTGCACGAAAAGATGGACTACCTGCTGCATCAGCACGCCACCAAGCTGATGGAGGTGCAGCAAATCCAGCTCGACCTGCTGCGCGAGCTGGCGCACGGGCGCGGCAAGCCGCACGTGTGATTCAGATCGAGCGTGGCAGCGGCCCCACTGGAATGAGTTTCACGTTTTGCGCAGGCAGTTTGGCCCCCGCTTTGATCCAATCGCGAAGGACTTGAACATCCTTTTTGGAGATGGCATGGCCGCTGGGCGGCATGGCTCCGGGGATTTCATCAGGAAAGATGACGACCTGGAAGAAGCGGCTGGACTGCGGTTTGCCGGGGACAATCCAATGAGAGCCGATGAGCTTTGAAAGTGCGTGCGTGTCGTTGATCGGCGGCATCGTGGAGAGCCGGTTGTCGCCGTGGCAGTGCACGCATTGATGTTCGAGGACGGTGAGAGCCGGCCCCCAGTTTCCAGACCCGGCGCTCGCGGTCGCAGATTTTTCTTCCCAGACAGGCTGCGTGCAGGAGGCAATCAGAACGAGGCAGGCTGAGAGCAGAAGTCGTTTCATGACTCAGCATGCCAGCATTTCCGGATCTTCACACCGCAAATGCTTGTGCGGGAATTGGCCTACTCCTCGCCTTTGAAGTACTCCACTTCCTGCATTTCGAAGGCTTTCCGGTGAGGTTTAGTCATCCATTTGCCGGAGTCGGGGTAGTGGATCACATCTGCCTGCGGCTGGTCGGCAATGACGAAAAAGGTGAGGTCTTCGGTGCCGTAGTTGATGAGCTGGTGGGCCTCTCCTGGAGGAAAGACGAGGTAGTCGCCCGCCTTGATGTCTTCCTGCCCCTTGGGGGTGCGCACCGCACCGACGCCGCTGAGGATGTAGTAGGCCTCCCACTGGGCGGTGTGTTCATGGAAGGGAAAATTGATCTTTCCCGCTGGAATGCGCTGGATTTCGAGATCGAAGGGATGGCCGCCAGCCCAGGTGCCGATGTCCTTCTGCCCGCCTGCGGCGATCGAGAGTGACTTGCGGGCGAGGCCGTACTTGCCTTGAGGGGAGTTTTGCTGGGTCCAGGGGAGGTCTTCGGCATTGGTGCGGGTCATATGGGCAGGTTGTAGCACGCGACGGACGTTTTGGCGTGATTTGGAGCAAAGAATTTTCAGCAAAACCGGCATCCCCGCTTGCCAAGTGAGCGTTCCCAATGCAGTTAGAATCATTCTAATTCTAAATTCGTCATGCCCCCCTCCCCTTCACGCACTCCTGCCAAACCTACCGGTCTGGACTGCCGCCTTGCCGTGCTGGGTTCGGACGTGCGCCTGACGCCGCACCGGCGTGAGGTGTTCGAAGTCCTGGCCTCCTCCACGGACCACCCCACGGCCTACGACATCCTCGACCGGGTGAAAAGCCGCAGCCCCGGCATGTCTCTGGCCACCGTTTACAACTGCCTGGAGCACCTGACCACCGCAGGGCTCATCAAGCTCGTCCATCTGGAGCGTGGGCAGTCCCGCTACTGCGCGAACCTGCACGAGCACATCCATTTCCACTGCGAGACCTGCGGCAAGGTGATCGACGCGCATCCCACCACCGACTTCGATCCCGCCAAGTTCTGGAACCTCCCTGCCGGCACCAAGATCGCCCGCACGGATCTGGCCATCCATGGCACCTGCTCCAAGTGCGCGGAAAAAGCCCTGAACTCGTAAGCCTGAACCCAAAACCACTTTCCATGTCCCTCGAAATAAAAGCCCTCCACGCCCAGATCCCCGGCCGCGAAATCCTCAAAGGCCTGAACCTCACGATCAACCCCGGTGAAGTCCATGCCATCATGGGCCCGAACGGCTCTGGAAAGAGCACCCTGAGCAAGGTCCTCTGCGGCCACGACGACTACGAAGTCACCAGCGGCGAAGTCCTGCTGGACGGCGAAAACATCCTCGACATGGCCGTGGATGCCCGCAGCCGCGCCGGCCTCTTTCTGGCCTTCCAGTACCCGCATGAAATCCCCGGTGTCAGCAACGCCAATTTCCTCCGTGCCGCCTTGAAGGCCCGCCTGCCAAAGGGTGAAGACATCGATGCAGTGAAGTTCTACAAGCAGCTCTACGCCCGCATGGACCAGCTGGAAATGGACCGCAGCTTCACCAGCCGCAGCGTCAATGAAGGCTTCTCCGGCGGTGAGAAGAAGCGCAATGAAATCCTCCAGCTCATGATGCTGGAACCCAAGTACGCCATCCTCGACGAAACCGACTCCGGCCTCGACATCGACGCCCTCAAAATTGTCTCCCGCGGCGTGAACGCCATGCGCAGCGAGAACCGCGGCTTCCTCGTCATCACCCACTACCAGCGCCTGCTGAACTACATCCAGCCCGACATCGTCCACGTCCTCAAAGACGGCCGCATCGTGAAGACCGGCGGCAAAGAGCTCTCGTTGGAGCTTGAAGAACGCGGCTATGACTGGGTGACTGATGAGTCGCTGGTGGCGGCAGCATAACCCCACCCTTTGAAGCCATATCGAGATGAAACCCAGCGTGTATATCGAAACGACCATCCCGAGCTACCTCGTAGCCCGGCCTAGTCGTGACATCGTACTCGCCGGGCATCAGGAAACGACGCGCATTTTTTGGACGCAGCGCCGAAAAGAATTCGACCTTTTCATCTCTTCGTATGTGATCGAAGAATCAAGCAGTGGAGAAGCTGAAATGGCGGCCCTCCGCTTGGACAGTCTCAGAGGCATCCCCATGTTAGCCGAAACGCCGGAAACTGGTTTACTGGCCTTGCGTTTGATTGCCAAACTCGGTCTTCCTCAGAAAGCCGAGGCAGATGCATATCACATCGCCATTGCGGCGGTCCACGGAATGGACTTTCTGCTGACTTGGAACTGCACACACATCAACAACCTGAACATGTTTCGACGCATTGAAGAAACCTGCCGGGAAGCAGGCTTTACGCCACCAGTCATCGGTACCCCCGACGAACTCATCTAATGACTGCCATGAACACCATCGAAGATCCTATCGTCGCAGAAGTGCGGGCCAATCGTGAAGCGATCTTTGCCAGTTGTGGTTACGATCATTCCAAATTCAACGCCCACATGCATGAGGTCAGCGAACGACTCAAAAGCGAGGGGTGGCCCGTGGCAAACCGCCCCGTCATCCGTCGCTCCACGAGCCACCAGTCCACTCCTCCAGAATCCTTCATCCTCCGCGAAGACCCTCCAGCAAACACTGAAAGCTGAGTGCATCCAGCTTGAAACTTTAAACCTGAAACCCGCCAAACTTTAACATTATGGTCACCGCCCCAGACAACGACATCTCCGACATCAAGGTCGACAGCGTCGGCGATTTCACTTTCCCCGAGCGCAACAAGTACGACTCCGGCTTTGGCATCACCGAGAAGACCGTCGATTTCATCGCCGATGTGAAGAATGATCCCGACTGGATTCGGGAGTTCCGGCACAAGGCGCTCAAGGTCTTCCAGGACAAGCCGATGCCGACACATTGGGCCACGAAGGATCTGGAGAACATCAAGTTCGACGAATTCCGCTACTACCTCAGCGACGGCCAGAAGCCGAAGCGCTCCTGGGACGATGTGCCCGAGGACGTGAAGAAGACCTTTGACCGTCTCGGCATCCCTGAGCAGGAACGCAAGTTCCTCGCGGGTGTGGAAGCGCAGTATGACTCCGAAGCCGCCTATTCGAACATCAAGGCAGCCGTCGAAGAGCAGGGCGTCATCTTTGTGAACAGCACCGAAGGCCTGCACAAACACCCCGAGATCTTCCGGAAGTGGTTTGGCAAGGTGATCCCGACGGGCGACAACAAGTTCTCCGCGCTCAACAGCGCCGTGTTCTCCGGCGGCTCATTCATCTACGTGCCGCCCGGCGTGAAGGTGAAGCATCCGCTGCAGGCTTACTTCCGCATCAACAGCGAGCAGTTTGGCCAGTTTGAGCGCACGCTCATCATCGCCGACGAAGGTGCGGAAGTGATGTACATGGAAGGCTGCACCGCGCCGAAGTTTGAAACCGCCACTCTGCATAGCGCGGTGGTGGAACTCGTCGCCATGAAGGGTGCCAAGATTCAGTATGTGACCGTGCAGAACTGGAGCAGCAATGTCTTCAACCTCGTGACGAAGCGCGGCATCGCGCATGAAGACGCCGAAGTGCGCTGGATCGACTGTAACATCGGCAGCCGCCTCACCATGAAGTACCCCGGCGTCATCATGAAGGGCAAACGCGCCCGTGGTGAAGTCATCAGCATCGCTCTGGCGAACAGCGGCCAGCATCAGGACACGGGAGCCAAGATGGTCCATGCCGCCGATGACACCACGAGCAACGTCATCTCCAAGTCCATCTCCATCGGTCAGGGCCGCAGCACCTATCGTGGTCTGGTTCACATCCCAAAGCACCTCAAGGGCTGCAAGAACAACACGGAGTGCGATGCGCTGCTGATCAACAGCAACAGCCACACGGACACCTACCCCGCCATCAGCGTGCGGGGCAACCAGCACTCCACGCAGCATGAGGCGAGCGTCAGCCAGGTCAGCGCGGATCAGATTTTCTACCTGATGCAGCGCGGCCTCACCGAGGCTGAAGCCATGAGCTTGTCCGTGAACGGCTTCATCAATGACCTCGTGAAGGAATTCCCGATGGAATACAGCGTGGAATTGAAGCGCCTCATCGACCTCGAAATGGAAGGCAGCGTGGGCTAGCGCCAGCATGACGAAATCAGAATGACGAACAACGAACATCAACGAATCCCAGCTGCGGGATGCCCGACTTTGTCACGGCACTCTGGAGTATTCCATCCTGCCGGACCTTTCCGCATGCCTGTGATCGCCCGAAAGCGCCGGAGGGCCGGAGGGCCGGCGCACTCCAAAACGCTGTCGCGGCTTTTATCACACCCACGCGTTTGTCATCGTTGTGTTCCAAAGATGCCGCCCGCCATTAACCACTGACTTTTTACCTCTCACTTCCCTTCGATGTCTGCCACGCTCCTCGCTCCCACATCCCCCTCCATGCCCGCCGAAGCCACTCCTGATCAGCCCGCTCCTTCCGGCCTCGAAATCACCGTGCCTGTGCGCGATGAGAAATCCGCCCCCGGCTGGTTTCTCGCCCGCTCCGAAGCAGCCTGGGCTGAATTCCAGACGTTGCCGATGCCTGGCATCAAGGATGAGAACTGGCGCTACTCCAGCTCGAAGAAAATTGAGCTCGCTGATCATAAGCCTGCCATCGCCCCCACGGCTGCAAACACCGCTGCTGCTCTCGCGGCCACAGAAGGGCTCAAGGAACGTGCGGCACGCTTTGTCTTTGTGAATGACGTGCTCGTCGAGTCTGACACCACGAACCTGCCTGCGGGTGTGGTTTGCGTGACCTTTGCGGATGCGCTGCGGGATCACAACGAGGTGCTCAAGGAGCACTTCATGCAGCGTGAGATGACGCTGGGGTCGGCGAAGTTTGCGGCCCTGCACCTCGCGCACGTGAAAGCAGGTGCGGTCATCATTGTGCCAAAAAATGTGGCGATTGAGAAGCCGGTCGAAATCTTCCATTGGGTGGTCGGCGATCATGCCGCCATCTTCCCGCACACGCTCATCGTGACGGGTGACAATGCCGAAGTCAGTGTGGTCGATCATTACCGCAGCCTCGAAGGCGAAGGCGGACTCAGCATCGCCATTGCCGATCTCGTCGGCGGACGTGGCAGCAAGATCACCTATGCCGCATGCCAGGAGCTGGCGGATGATGCGCAGGCGCTGCATCTTTCCAGCATCGTGGCAGGACGTGATTCCGCCATCAAGAGCTTCCAGGTGCAGCTGGGCGCGAGTTTCAGCCGCAGCGAAAGCGTGAGCGATCTCATCGGCGAAGGCTCCCGCAGCGACATGCTCAGCGTGTCATTGCCGATCGGCGAGCAGGTGGTCGATCAGCGCACGTTGCAGAACCACAAGGCCCCGCATGCCAGCAGCGACCTGCTGTACAAGAACGCCCTCTACGGCAAATCGCGCAGCATCTTCAGCGGGCTCATCACCGTGGATGAAGGCGCGCATTACACCGACGCCTACCAGACCTGCCGCAACCTGCTCAACAGCAACGAAGCCGAGGCAACGAGCCTGCCCGGACTCGAAATCAGCGCCGACCAGGTCAAGTGCAGCCATGGTGCCACCAGCGGCCCCATCAGCGATGAGGAGCTCTTTTATCTCAAAGCACGTGGCATCAGCGACAGCGAAAGCCGCAAGCTCATCATCGAAGGCTTCCTGGCCGGTGTCATCGAACGCTTTGGCAATGGCGAACTGCTCGACACCCTGGTGGCGCGCATCGACGAAAAGCTGGAGCGCGCGGTATAGTCTGCGGGGCGCCCCCTGCCCTCTTATCGCCGCATCTGCACTTTTTGCGCGGGCTCCATCATCGTCTTGACGCCGCTGGCTGCTGGGTTTTTAAGCACCTCGTCCACCTTTTGCAAAAACCCACGAACGTATGCCGCTGAGAGCGACTGCGACAGATGGGAGTTCGGAAGCGACACGACCAAGCCCTCGCCTTGAGCCGCCCGTTCCAAGACGGCACGATCATACCTCTGTCCCTCCAAAGTGACCTCGTGGTCCTCTGCAGTCTCCTGCATGTCGCTCGCCTGTAATTGCAGGACATTTTTTTGATAACAGTGGAAATAGCGCGCCTTGCCAGACGCTATTTGAGCAGCCAGCCCCCCTCGCACCATCCGCGGAAGTTCTGTTGTCGTGGTGAACTCGATGTAATCCCAATCTCCCTGCACCAGCAGCGAACCGCTCTTCAACCGGAAGACCTCGGTGCTGGCATAAGCTTTGGCTGGATTTTTGACTGTGGAAGGCGTTTCACATGCGACCAGACAAAGGCCGACAGCCATAAGAATACGACGGGAGAATTTTTGCATCATGACCATAGGATAAAACAACCATTCGCCTTCAAGCAATTTTTGCTTCAAAACATCCCTGACACCTTCCGGTCTTAACCACGCTTTCCATCAATCCGTTGCTGCTTGGAAATATACCGATGGCACCAGCTCGACAGTGGCGTTCTGACACAAGAGCTTTGCCCCCACTTCAACAAACGCGATCCAGCGCAGGAATCACCCCGACCGAAAGATCCACCGGGCAGTTGGTCACACTCGGGGTGAGACGCTCCCACATGTACTGAACGGCCTGGGCCAGCAGTTGAACGTCCACGCGGGCATCGTGGCGCTTCACGCCTTTGCTGGACACGCCTACGCGGCCCAGAACCGCGTCCAAACCATGGCCACCTTTGCCGCCCCAGATTTTGCGGGAGAAGTCACGTGAATCGAGGGCGCTCGTCTCGCGCACCGGAATAGCGTGGCGTTTGCAGTTCTCCGCAATGAAGCGCATGTCGAAACGAATGCCATTGTGGGCAATGAGCGTCGCATCATGACCGACGAAGCGGGAGAACTCCATCAGCACATCCACGGGATGGGGAGCGTCCGCCACCTGCTCCTGCGAAATGCCAGTCAGCTTGGTGATGAAGGACGGAATGCGGTTTTCCGGCCGCACATAGCTGTCGAAGTATTCTCCTTCATCCCACTTGCCGTTCTTCACCTTCATGGCTGCGATCTGGATGATCTCATGCTGGGAGGGTAACAGGCCGGTGGTTTCGAGGTCGAAGATGATGAGGTTCATGAATGCGGGCGGAACACGCTGTCGCATCCCAGCCCTTCGTTGCGGCCATAGCAGGCTGATTGCAAGGCATTAAACGTACACCCGGGGCACGCGGGAGTTGATATTGGTCAGCACTTCATAGGGAATGGTGCCCGCCCAATCCGCCACGTCTTGAGCGGATATGCCATCACCAATGAGGGTCACGGCGTCGCCATTGTAGGCGGTGCCCCACTCCAGATTGACCATGAACTGATCCATGCACACACGGCCCGCAATGGGATGCCGCTGGCCGCGAATGACGACCTGTCCGCGATTGGACAGTGCCCGAAAATAACCATCGCCATAGCCCACGGGCACGGTGACGACACGCACCGGGTGATCGCTCTGCCAGGTACCACCGTAACTGACGGAACTACCGGGCTGCACGACTTTGAAATACACCACCTGAGACTTCCAGCTCAGCGCCGGCTGCAACGTGACGGTATGCGGAACCTCCTTTGAAGGATAGACGCCATAGAGCATGATGCCCGGACGGACGAGATCGAGATGGCTCTCTGGAAGCTGCAGTATGCCGCCGGAATTGGCGATGTGGCGCTGGGGGGGCTGCAGTCCGCGCTTTGGATAAAACTCCAGCACTTCAACAAAGCGTGCGAGCTGCTCTCTGGCTGAAGCGAGGTCTGCGGAGTCTGAATTGGCAAAATGCGAGTAGATGCCGGCGACTTCCACATTCGTGAAGCTCAGACTGGCCTCCAGCAGTTTCTCCGCGTTGTACCAATGCACGCCGATGCGCTCCATGCCGGTGTCGATCTTCAGATGCACGCGCGCTTTTGTTTTCACTGCGGCGGCGGCTTCATCAATCTGGCGCAGCTTGTCGATGGAAGAGGCCGCCATCATCAAATCATGCGCGATGAACTGCGGGATCTGCCGCGTGGCCACACCGCCAAAGACGAGAATCGGCAGCGTGATGCCGGCCTGACGCAGGACGATGGCTTCTTCCAGCAGCGCCACGCCCAGGCAAGGCGCGCCATGATTCATCAGGTGCCGCGCCACCTCGACGATGCCATGGCCGTAGGCATTCGCCTTCACCACGGGCATGACGGACGCCGCGCCCACATGCGCACGGATGGCGTCATAGTTCTGCGCGATGGCACCGAGGCTAACCTCGACGTGGGCTGGGCGGATGGCGTCGGTTGGATTCAAGTGGGGCACACTCGACTAGCCCAGGATCGCTTTCAACTTCGCTGACACTTCGGCAAAGGCTTCGTCACTCATCGCCGGTGTGGCTGCGGCAGCCAGGGGCAGTCCTTCTTCAGGGAGGGTGATCCAAGAGCGGCAGCCGCCGTAGCTCTTGGCATAGGGGAAGTGCCAGTTCTGCGGCAGTTTGTAGGCACGGACGAGAGCGACATGCAGGCAGGTCTCATCGTCATAGATGAAGCGATCCTTCACCACGTCCTCATTCCAGATGTGCAGCGGAGCCAGTGCGGCCACTTTGTCCCAGTCCGTGACTTTCCAGACCTGCTCCAGCGTGGCGCAGCCGTCGATGTCGACGGTGGTGCGTTCCTCTTCGGGTGGGAAGTCGCGCTGGGTGTTTTCGGGCACCCAGCTGAGTTTTTCGGCCTGATTGTGGAACCAGGTAGGGAAGAGGAAGAACTGCCGGTGCTTCCACTCAAAGCCGCCGCGACCTTCGTGGATGCCGCCTTTGCGCAAAATGATGCTGAGCCGGCCCTGCGCGAGGGCATCGCAGACGAAGGACCATTCTTTGAATCCGGTGGGGGTGGTGAAATCAGGCATGATAGAGGGTTACGTAAGCGGAGCAGCGGCGAGAGCAAGCAGGAGCAAAAAACGAAGTCATAATGACAAATGACGAGGTCACACTTCGGTTATCAGATAACCACATCTGGCTCCAGCTCCCGCACGCGCCGCACCGCCACTGCCAGGTCCACTGCTTCCCCGCTCTCCACCACCCAGTGGGCTGCGATCAGCGCCGATCGTTGCAAGCCCAGCTGGCAATGCACAAACACGCGTCGCTCCAGCGCCCGCTGCTCACGAATAAACCCCAGCGCTGCTTCAATCTGTTCCGTCTTCAGCGGCACCAAGTCCAGCAGGGGCAGGTTCACGTAAAACGCCCGCTCCCGAAATGCCGTCGGCGCATTCGTTTCCGCCGTCAGATCCAGCACAGCCAGATCACCCTGCCCTTCCGCCATTACCATCGCCACCGCCTCCTTGCCCGTCATGCGTCGCCCAAAGCACACGCCCGGCGTCACCTCACACCAGCCGGGTTTCCGCTTCAGCCACCTCTTCTGCACCCAGTCCCGCACCAGCAGGATCGGCAGCAGGCACCATTCGGCGGAGGGAGACAGGGTGCCGTTCTCCTTGCCCAAAAGACGCGACAACCCGGTGGCATACGCCAGCGCCACGATTCCGCACGCCACCGCTGGCCACACAAAGCCGATCCACGCGAACCCCAGCGCCCCGAACACCACCGCGCCCGCTCCATAACGCACCGCATATTTCTTCGAGGGATTCCGCGTCCCCATCTGCCTCGGGTCAGGGATCAGGGCCGCCACCACCCAGCCCATGATAAATCCGCCCGCCACATCAATGAGGTGATGCTGCCACACCAGCAGCGTGGAAAGACCGATCAGGATGAACCACACCTTCACCGCCGTGCGCAGGTGTCCTGTGAGACGGGCCCCATAAAACACCCACACAATCGACCGCAGACTGATGTGCAGCGATGGAGCCAGATTGTACGGCAGGTCGTTGAAATACAGCGCGTGGAAAAACGGCGCCGTCCATCCACTCGGCTCCGGCCTCGGCAGCCCCAGCTTCAGCGGAAACAGCAGGAAAAACACCCCGCTGAGAATGGTCACCGCCATCAGCCGTTTCGTCAGGAGATTCAGCTCCGTCTTGCTTCCGCATAAAAAAAACGCCCCGCAGAAGAAGAAGTCCAGCGACCAGTAGGGCACCACCAGTTCCTTGACGAAAGGGATGCTCCGCTCCCATTCAAACATCATCGTCGGCACATCTCCCCGCGTGTGCGTGAACAGGTTGCAGCCGCTGTACACGATCACAAACGTCGCCCCCGCCAGCGCCAGCCGCCACATCGCCGGCCATGCAAGTCCAGCTTCACGCAGGGTTCGGTTCGGCAGGTTTTGCATCAGCATGATTGCAGCAATAGATATGATTTCGTAGCGCGCAGATTTTTCCCCGGTCCGGGCTCTCCATCACGCACCACTCTTCGGTTTCCTCGCCAAACTCACCGTGAAAATACCGAAGTCATCCACCCACTGCTTCTCTTTCTTGAAGCCTGCAGCCTGCACCAGCGCATCCATCTCCCCCTGCGGACGTCGGCGCATGACCCAGAACTGCCCATCACGATTCGTCAGCGTCCGCGCGATCATCTCCACCTGCGGATGCCACGGCTGCCCCGTGTAGATCAGCCAGCCACCATCATTCACCGCATTGAAGAGGCCGCGCAAAGAGCGCTGCAGCTTTTCGTTCTCTGGAAACAGCTCGTAGAGACCTGACACCACCGCCACCGATGGCTTCGGTTCCACACTCGCCAGCGAGTTTTCGTCAAAGGCATCGCCCTTCAGATGCGTGATCCGCTCCTGCAGTCCCATCTCGCGCGCCGTCGCACGCCCTGCATTCAGCGCTGACTCGCTCCAGTCCCGGCACAGCACCTTTAGATCAAAGCCAAATTCCTGGTCCTCCAGCGCATCCAGCAGATAACGCCCAGCGCCCCCTGCGATGTCCATGAGCTGGAGCGGCATGCCGGACTCACTCACTTGTTTGAGCGCATGCTTCAGTGCCTGGTTCATGCACGCCCGCCGCTGGCGGATGCCGCGCCAGCCGATCGCATCCAGATAACCACGGTCAATGACCTTGCCAATGCCCAGCCCCCCGTTCGCCTTGTTTTTGTATACGTAGTCGAGGGACTCCCCTGAATCGAACCCCGTCGCATGGCCGATACGGATCCCCTCGCTCAGCTTGCCCAGCGTGCCCAGGCCGATGCGCTGAATCAAAAACGACAGCCCGTGCAGGGAGGGAGAGGGCAGCGGTTTCTTCAGCATCGCAAATTCCGCGTTCGTCACCGGATGGGACAAGTCGGCCTCCAACCGGGGTGGCGTGAAGTTGGCAATGCAGCGCTCTGCAAAACGCTTGATAGCCCCGCACACCTCATCCCGGCACACATCGTGGAAGATCGCATGTCGCGCGCCCTTCAGCGTCAGGTGGGTCTTCTGGTCGCTGCCATAGTTCTCGTACAACTGGTCTGCCGCCTCACGTTTCACCACCTTGTCAGCTCCGGCGGAGAACATCAGCAGCGGCCGGTCCATCACCTCCGCATCACTGATCACCCGCTTCGCGGTGTCGAAGAGGTCCACCAGAATCTTTGCCGAGATGTCCTTCGAAATGAGAGTGTCCGCATCATACACCGCCGCCGCTCCTGCGTCCCGAGTCAGCCATGATCCACGCACATAGCTTTTGATCGTCGCATCCGCCTTCAGCTTCTGCAGCAGCCGGATGCCGGTCAATGCACCGGGCACAATCAGATTCACCTCCAGCGCGGGCGTCGCCAAAACCAGGCCAGCAATCCGTGGCGCGAAATCATGCACCCATGCCGCCCCCACCACACCGCCCACGCTGTGCGCCACCACCACCGTCCGCTCCGGCACCAGCCCATGCGTCTTCTGCAGGTGATGAAAAAACGAGTCCAGATCCCGCACATACTCCATGAATCCCGCCGCATGCCCGCGCCTTCCAGGTGACTGACCATGCCCCCGCGCCTCCCACGCATAGATCGCCGTGTCCGGCATCACCAGATGCGGCACCACCGTGTCCCACCGGTCAGCATGCTCATGCCCGCGGTGCAGCAGCACCAGCGCCTTTGACGCTCCCGCCACGTTCCACGTCTTGTAGTGCAGCGCCAGCCCGTCATCCGTCGTGAATTGCAGTCGTTCAGAGTTCATGCGTCGCTCATCCTTTCGGGGGTTTTTGATTCAAGGCCTTTGCGAGATGCGCCGTGCGCCGCCAGCAAGTGATCACGATGCCAGCGTTCACAATCACAAGACACCACAGCATAAGCGGCGGTGCTTTCACATTCATAATATCGATAGTCATCATCGACAGGCAGCCTACCGTCACGGCAAACATGCGGTGTGGCTTCGCCATCGGCCCGCAGAAATCATGCCTCCCAGTCAAGCTCGCACCCAGCGCGCGGATGTAAGCCGTCAGGATAGCACCGCCCATCGCCGCCCAGCCCAGCGCGATGCCCCAGTCTGTGCCCACCGCATAACCGAGTGGCACTAAGATTAACGCATCATCAATCCGGTCGGGAATCTCATTGAAGAGATCCCCCGTCACCGACTTCAGGCCGCCCTCCACAGCCAGCAGCCCGTCCATCATGTTGCAGAAAAGCCGCAGCTGAATCCCCGCCGCTGCCACGAGCCACCACGCCCAGGCGTGCGCGCTCTGCGGCACCATCAACGCCGCTCCACCGGCCACCGCTGCACACACGATGCCCAGCAGCGAGACCCCATTGGGCGTCAGCCCCGTCTTCAGCATCCATCGCGAGAAAAACCCCGCCCACGCCGTCGTGCGTGACTTAAGCGGACGCCGTGCGGCAGAGTCGTCGATCATGGTCCCCATGCAACAGCACGCCTTGAGTCCCCGCAAGTGCCCGATTGACGCTGTGCCACTATCCGCCGCATAATCCCACCACTCCCGCACGTATAGTCGTTAGTCAGTTCGCCGCCCTCATGCCGCCCTTCTCCAATCCCACCGGAGCCTGCTCCCCCAGCGCTTCAGTCACCCGCCGCCGCCTTCTCTCTGCCGGCGGCCTCGGCATGTTCGGCCTCACCATGCCCCGCTTCCTCCGCGGCGCAGACGCGCAGCAAACTGCGGCCTTGGCGGCTGCCTCCGCCACCACTCCGGGCTTGGACAAACTCGTCGCCCGCGCCAAGTCGGTGATCTTTTGCTTCCAGTGGGGCGGACCGAGCCATCTGGAGACTTTTGACATGAAGCCCGATGCGCCAGAGGGCATCCGCGGGTTTCACAAGCCGATCAAATCGAACGCCGATGGCATCTGGGTCTCTGAAAAGCTGCCGAAGACGGCGAAGGTGATGGACAAGGTGACGCTGGTGCGGTCCGTGCATCACACGATGAAGAATCACAACAGCGCGGGCTATTACGCGCTGAGCGGTCACGCACCGCCGAGTGATGACCAGCGTCTGAAGGATTCGCCGGATCTGTTTCCGGCCTATTCGTCCGTGGTGGACAGGATCGCACCGCTCAAGGGTGAAATCCCGACAGCCGCCACCTTCCCTTACATCGTGAGCGATGGCTCCCTGACGCCGGGGCAACGGGCGAGCTTTCTCGGTAAGGAGCATGATCCTTTCATTGTGCTGCGTGATCCGAGTGCGCCGGGCTTTGCGCTGCCCGAACTGAGCCTGCCCAGCGGGGTGAGCTTTGAGCGGCTGAATGCACGGCGCGAGCTGCAAAAGCTGGTCGATTCCCAGACGCGGCTGCTGGATTACTCCGCCGAGGCGCGGGGCATCGAAAGCTACTATGACAAGGCCTTGTCGATGCTGCACAGCGAGAAGCTGCGTGCGGCTTTTGATCTCACCAAGGAGCCGGACAAGGTGCGTGATGGCTACGGACGCTCGCCTTACGGACAGAGTCTGCTGCTGGCGCGGCGGCTGGTCGAAGCAGGGGTGAAGTTTGTGACGGTGAATTTTTCCCAGGGTATCGGCGGGCAGAGCACCACCGAGGGTGGCTGGGACACGCATGGCTTCAATGACACGCGCATGTTCCCGATCATCGAGAAGTATCACATGCCGATCACGGAGCAGACACTTCCGACGTTTTTGACCGACCTCGATGAACGCGGATTGCTGGATGAAACGCTGGTCGTGTGGGTGGGTGAGTTTGGACGCACGCCGAAGATCAACAAGAACGTCTCCCGCGATCACTGGCCGCAATGCTACACCGCCCTCCTGGCAGGCGGTGGCGTGAAGCGCGGCTACGTACATGGCGCGTCTGACAAAAACGGCGAACATCCCGCTGACAAACCGGTGAAGCCGGATGATCTGGCCACCACGATGTATCACCTGCTGGGCATTCAGCCGGACACGGAGGTGCGTGATGTGGTCAACCGCCCCGTGCCCATCAGCTACGGCAAAGTCATCCAGGAAATCATCGCATGAAGACACTGCTCGCCACACTCTGCCTGCTGGTTGCCACCAGCCTGTCTGCCAAGGATCTTGGCATGAATCCAGTCTTCAAAAACTACATCGGCACCTGGAAGGCGGCGGGTGAACTGAAGGGGGAGAACAATGTCCTCGACATCAAGGAGGAATGGACCGGCGCTGCTGAAGGAGACAATTCCTTTGTGGTCAAAGGGACGCGCACGATCAATGGTGACACGCAGCCATTCCAATGGACGATCACGTATAACGAAGGTGCGGACAGCTACGAGGCCATCCTCTTAGGAGCGGAAGGTTCGCAGACGATCCGGTTTGAAGGCCATGTGTCGGAGGTCAATCTCACGTTTGAACTCAAGGCCGTCACTGGCAGCGGGGAAAGCAGCATCACCATCAACGAAGCATTCGCCGGCGATGCCAAAGACGTCATCGAAAGCAAAGTCACCTTCACGGGAGACACCGGACAGACAACCCTGCAAGGCGTGATCAAGCACCAGAAAGAAAAACTACCATAGTGAACATCACCGACTGGAATCAGGCCTATCAGGATAACTTCACGCCGTGGGACAAAGGCCTGCCTTCACCACCGCTGGTGGAATGGGTTGCCAAAAACCAGCTTTCAGGAAGGGTGCTTGTACCCGGGTGCGGCGTGGGCCACGATGTGGCGCATCTGGTGTCAAGCGGCATCGACGCCTACGGACTCGACATCGCGCCTGCCGCCGTGGCACGTGCCAAGGAGCGCTACCCTGATCTGGCGGAGCGCTTTGTGTGCGCGGATCTGTTTGAGTTTCGCGGCCAGTATGACGCCATCGTGGAGCATACCTGCCTCTGTGCGCTGCCACCTGAATGGCGAGTGAAGTATCGGGATGCGGTGGTTTCCTTGTTAAAGCCAGGCGGACTGCTGGTGGGGGTGTTCTTCATCAATCCTGAAATGGATCCTGGGGAAACCGGGCCACCCTTCGGCATTTCGCCGGATGAACTCACCACCTTGTTTGCTGAGCACTTTCACGTCGTGGAAAGTCATGTGCCTGCGGTGGCCTATCCGGGACGCGAAGGCCGCGAAAATCTCCGCGTGCAGCGGCTCGCTGCTACTTGATAGCCCCAGCCAAGGGCGCAGCAGGGTTCTGCATGCGCCGGGTGATGAAATCCTGCGGGACGAGCTGTTTCACAGTGCCCGAAATAATGCCTTCAATCCCCGGAGCAAAACGAGTCGGACGGCCATAGTAGATCATGGCGCCGGCACCTTCGTAGCCGCCTTCCTCCCAAACCCGCTGAGAGGGAATGTAGCAGGGCACGTCGTTGGTGTAGCTGTTGACCCAGGTGCGGGCGGGATCGAATTCGTTCTTGAAGCGCAGGCTGTAATCCACGACCACCTCGCCGGGCAGATTGATGGTGAGCAGGTCGTTTCCGTAATTCCAGACCTGGACGGTATAAGGGAGAGCGGGGGAAATTTTCTCGCCGCGTTCGAGCATGGCGAGATGCTGCCGGGCATGATAGGCCGTCCATTTATTGGAGTCGGCGGCTTTGGCCTTCCATTCTTCCACCGTGGGCAGTTTGTCGAACGGCAGCATCACCTCCCGCTGGCCACAGTTGAGCGGACCGTTCAAAGGCTGCATGGGGCCGTTGATCAGACGCACGATTTCTTTGGCAATGCTGACGCCGTGATTCACGGCGAAACGGCTTTCCTTGCGTGGGTAAGGGTTCTGATCTGCACCACAGCCGATGGCGATCAGGCAGACAGAGTCAGGAAAGCGCAATTCGAGTTCCTCATGTGCCAGCCCCGCCCAATCGCCATGAATCTCGTCGATACCGAGCGTCGTGCAGTGACAGGCGTAGCTGGCATGCGTAGCGATGAGCTTTTTCCCATCGGCAGATCTGACGCACAGGACTGGCAGGGCACGATCGCTCGGCCCGCTGAAATTTTGGGTATTCTGGAACCCAGCGTCTGTTTTCAACCGGCGGTTGAAGGCGAAATAGGCCCTGCCCACACTCCATTCGAGCCTGGCGGGCACCATCTTGTCTAATGACTGACCAATGATGCTGACGATGTGAGCTGTCAGCTCCTCAGTGTAGCGCTCAATGTGCTTTGCCTGATCTGCAGCCAGGTCCTCGCCGAAAAGAAAAGGCAGCGCACCTTTGAGCATCGGCGCACAATGCGTGTGAGTTGAATGCAGGGCGAAGCGCTCGTCTGCAATGATCCTGCCGCCGGTGGCAAGCCGTTTGAGCACCTCGGCACGGACAGACGCGGGCACACCGCAGTTATCGACACTGACAATGACCGCAGGAGCATCATCCTTCCACTGCAGGGCAAGAGCATTGGCATGCAGCCGCTGCGCCACCTTGGCAGTCTCTGCCGTGCGGCTGCCATAACCGCTCAGACGAACCGGATAGTCAGGCGTGATGTCGACATCCACAGCGCCCGCCTTCCAAAGCGGTGCCGTTTGCGCCAGCAACGGCACCTGGAGGAGCAAGAATATCGGGAGGATGATTCGTCGCATTTGTTCGATTATGAACAAATGCGACGAATGCTTACAAGACTAATCCTAATTGTAGCAAAAAATGCTACGCATTGGCATTCGCATAATCGATAGCAGCACGGCAGATTTCCCAGAAGCTACCGGGCTCCATGCTGGCTCCGCCGACGAGGGCACCGTCCACATCCTTCTGGCTGATCAGCTCGGCCATGTTGCTAGGCTTCACACTGCCACCGTATTGAATGCGGATTTTGGCGGCCACGTCGTCACCAAACAGTTCGCCGAGCACCTGACGCGTGTAAGCGTGGGCTTCCTGCGCCTGTTCGGGGCTGGCGGTGCGACCGGTGCCGATGGCCCAGACGGGTTCGTAAGCGATGACGCAGTCGGTGATGCGGCGCGGTCCCACGTCCGCAAGGGATTCACGCAGCTGGCTGCCAAGCACCTGTTCGATCTGTCCATTGTCACGCTCAGCGAGTGTTTCGCCGATGCAAAGAATGGGGTGGATGCGGGCTTCGAGGGCCGCGAGCACCTTGGCGTTGACGATGGCGTTGGTTTCTCCGTAAAGGCTGCGACGCTCGCTGTGTCCGAGGATGACGTGCTTGCAGCCGCATTCCTTGATCATACGGGCGCTGATCTCACCGGTGAAAGCACCTGCTGGCTGGGCGCTCATGTTTTGAGCGGCCAGTTCAACGCTCTGCTCACGTGCATTAACGAGCGCGTCCTGCGCCTTGGCCAGGCTGACGAAAGGCGGAGCCACGACGATTTGCACTGGAATTTTGTCCGGCACAAGACGGGCGAAGGCACGGAGGAAGTCATCCGTCTCCTGCGGTGTCATGTGCATTTTCCAGTTGGCGGCGATGATGGGTTTGCGGAAGGGAACGAAAGCCATGGGGATGTTTAATAAAGGGGTTGGTAGCTGAGGGGGCGATTATTTTTCTTTCAAGCAGGCGACGCCGGGAAGGACTTTGCCTTCGAGGAGCTCGAGGGAGGCACCGCCGCCAGTGGAGATGAAGGTCATTTTGTCGCCGAGCTTGGCTTTCTTGACGGCTTTCACGCTGTCGCCACCGCCAATGATGGTCTTGGCGCTGGAATTGGCCGCGACGGCTTCAGCGACGTCAAAGGTGCCCTTGGAGCTTTCCTTGATCTCAAACACGCCCATCGGACCGTTCCAGATGACGGTTTTGGCCTTGGCGATTTCGTCGGAGAAGAGCTTCACGGACTCAGGTCCGATATCGACGCCTTCCCAGCCGTCAGGGATGCTTTCGCCTGCAGCTGTGAATTTGATGTTGCCGAGCTTCTTCGTGTCGAAGTCGAAGGAATCGGTGATCATCGCATCCACAGGGATGAGGATTTTCACCCCACGCTCCTTGGCTTTGTCGAGGGCAGCCTGTGCGATCGGCTCCCATTCGGGCTTGTAGAGACTTTTGCCAATGGTGATGCCCTGGACAATTTTGCGGAAGGTGTAGGCCATGCCGCCGCCGATGATGATGGTATCAGCCTTTTCGAGCAGGCGGTTGATGACGCCGATCTTGTCGTTCACCTTGGCACCGCCGAGGATCACCACGAACGGACGCTCAGGGTTTTCGAGTTCGTCGTGCAGCCAGGTCAGTTCCTTCTCCATCAGGAGACCGGAGACGGCGGGCAAGTAATCAGCAATGCCTGCGGTGGAGCTGTGCGCGCGGTGAGCGGAGCCGAAGGCGTCGTTCACGAAGATTTCCGCGAGGTCCGCCAAGCCTTTGGCCAGTTCAGGGTCATTCTTTTCTTCACCGGCATGGAAGCGGGTGTTTTCAAGCAGGAGCACTTCGCCGTTGCCGAGGGCGAGCGCCTTGGCCTTCGCCTCTTCACCGACGCAGTCACTGGCAAAAGCGACCGGCTTGCCGATCAGGGCGCTCAGCGCTGGAGCCACAGGGGCGAGGCTCTGCTTGGGATCACGCTGGCCTTTCGGACGGCCCAGGTGGCTGGCGAGGATGATTTTGGCGCCTTTTTCGATCAGGAACTTGATGGTTGGCAGTGTCTCCTGAATGCGGGTGGCGTCAGTGATGACCATCTGGCCGTCTTTCTCTTCGAGGGGCACGTTGAAATCGACGCGCACAAAAACGCGTTTTCCGGCGAGGTCGAGGTCACGAATGGTCTGCTTGGGCATGGTGTTTTTTGATGGGGGTAAACGGGCCGCAAGGCGGCGTGGGGCCGGATTCCTAGCACAGAGCGTGCTCGTTGCGCATGGATTTTTTTGGAGGGCCGGGAGGCTTTTCCAAAAATAGGTGAAAACCCTACCGCTCATTCAAATCCAGCCGGTGGATTTCGAGCGGAAGCTCCTGCTCAAGGAACTCAATGAGGCTTTTCACCCGCTGCGGCAGGTGTTCGTGCGCGGCATGGGCGATTTGCAGATCGAGGGGGGCCAGATGCCAGTCGGGCAGCAGCTGCACCAGCCTCCCGGCGTTGATGTCACGCGCCGCCATCCACTCCGGCAGAATCGTAAATCCGGCCCCTTCAATGGCTGCCTCACGCAAAGCGGTGACGGTATCCAGCAGCATGGCGGGAGCGAGCTTGAGCTTTTTGACCTGCTTGGCCCGCTCCAGATCGACCCGGTCCCGAGAATAAAAGTGCGGCTGCAAAATCCCCAGCCAGGGCAGATGGTTCAGGTCATCCGGACGGGCGGGCAGAGGGTGGTTTTTCAACAACGACGGTGCCGCAATGAGACGCCGGTTGAGCTGGGCGATCTTTCGGATGGTCACCCGGCGGTCGGTGGGCGCACCGACCATGATACCGCAATCAAAGCCCTCTTTGATGAATTTGGTCGGGCGATTGATGAGGTGAAGCTCGGTGGTGACGTCAGGATGCAGCTTTTTAAACCGTGACAGAACGCGGGAGGCGATCCACTGGCCCACATCGACCACGGAAACCATGCGCAGATGGCCGCGCAGGGAAAGACGTTCAGAACGCAGGCGGCTGCCCATGCGATCCGCCAGAGTGAGAAGCTCGCGAGCGTCCGAAAGCACGATCATTCCGGCCGTGGTCAGGCTCATCGTGTGGGTGTCACGGCGGATGAGCGGTGCACCCATCTGGGCCTCCAAAGCCGCCAGATGCCTGCTGAGCGTGGGCTGGGCCATGCCGAGAACTTTGGCGGCACGGGAGATGCTTCCCGTGTCAGCGATCTGCACAAATTCACGGACATGCTGGAGGTCATTGAGGTTGGTCATTCATTTATTGTATAAGCGATATGTCACTTATGCACTATTTTCGAGGCCTCATCGTACGTAAGTCTGTCCATGCAACGCGCTTCGTTTTACCCGATTCCCCATATTCTCACCTGGCGGAATGCCATGGCTGGCCTGCTCGTGATGAGCTGCCTGACCTCCTGCAAACGCGGTGCCCAGGGCCCTGGCGGAGCTCAGCAGACTCCCACCCCCGAAGTCACCGTGGCCAAACCCATCGCAAAACGGCTCATGGACTGGGACGAATTCACCGGGAGGCTGACTGCGCGTGAACGCGTGGAGATTCACTCGCGCGTCTCCGGCTACATCACCCAGGTCAGCTTCAAAGAAGGTACGGAGGTCAAGGCGGGAGACCTGCTGTTTACCATCGATCCACGCCCTTATGAGGCCATCGTCGAACGTGCCGAGGCCATGCTCGCCCAAGCCAAAACGACGGCTGAACTCGCCGGCGTCGAAGCCAAAAACGCCACGGCATTGCGCCAAGGTCAGGCAATCTCCGTGGAGGAATCGGAACGCCGCCTGAAAAGCGCCACGGGGGAGCTGGCCGGTGTGCGCGCGGCGGAGGCGGCCCTGCGCGCCGCCAAGCTTGATCTCGAGTTCACCCAGATTCGCGCCCCCATCAGCGGACGTATCAGTGATGCACGAGTGACCGAAGGCAATCTTGTCAGCGGCGGCACCCAAAACACCACGCTGCTGACCACCATTGTTGAGCTTGATCCAATCTACTGTGAACTCGAAGCGGATGAGCGTTCGGTGCTGAAATACCGCGCAATGCACAAAAACGGCGAGCGTGTGAGCGCGTTGTTCGAACGGATCCCCGCCGAGATGTCACTCATCAACGAAGAAGGCTGGCCCCACAAAGGCCAGGTCGATTTCGTGGACAACCAGCTCAATCCCGCCACCGGCACCATTCGTGCCCGTGCCGTATTTCCGAACACCGACCGTCTGATGGCGCCCGGCTTCTTTGCCAAGGTGCGCATTCCCGGCAGCGGTGAATATGACGGCGTGCTCATTCGTGATTCCGCCGTGGGCGATGATCAGGGCAGCAGCTTCGTCTGGGTGCTCGATGCGGAAGACAAAGCCGTCTATCGGCCCGTCACTCTTGGACCCCTGCTCGATGGACTGCGCGTGGTGCGCAGCGGCCTGAAGGCGGATGATCGCGTGGTCGTGCTCGGCCTCATGAGCGTGCGCAATGGCGGCAAAGTGAAGGCGACACCGACGGACATGCTGCCAGTGGCGGCCACCAAGTAACACCTCATGAATTTCGCCCGCTTTTTCGTGGATCGGCCCATCTTCGCGGCCGTGCTGAGCATTGTCATCACAATGCTGGGTGGCCTCGCCTACGTGTCGCTGCCCATCGCTCAATATCCCGAGGTCATTCCGCCCACGGTGGTGGTTTCGGCGGCTTATCCCGGTGCGGATGCCCGCACGCTGGCCGAGACCGTTTCCACGCCGCTGGAACAGGAGATCAACGGCGTCGAGAACATGCTGTACTTGTCATCCTCCTCCACGAGTGACGGCAAGGTGCAGATCACCGTCACCTTCCGGCTCGGCACCGATCTCGACCAGGCGCAGGTGCTGGTGCAGAACCGCGTGAACGCCACCATCTCACGCCTGCCCGAGGAGGTGCGCCGTCTGGGGGTCATGGTCAACAAGCGCTCGCCTGACCTCACACTGGCCGTGCAGTTCTTCAGTCCTGACGGCTCACGTGAGGTCGCTTATCTCAGCAATTACGTCACGCTGCAGATTCAAAACGAAATCGCCCGAATTCCCGGGGTGGCGGAGGCGTCCTCCCTCGGTGGACTTGATTACTCGATGCGGGTCTGGCTTGATCCTGAAAAGATCGCAGGCCTGGGTCTGACCGCAGGTGACATTGTGCGCGCGATTCGTGAGCAAAACGTGCAGGTCGCCGCCGGATCACTCGGCCAGCCGCCTGCTGCCACAGGTTCGGAATTTCAATACACCCTGACTGCGCCCGGACGACTGAAGAAGGCGGCGGAGTTTGGTGACATCGTGCTCAAAACTGGCAAGCAGGGAGATGTGGTGCGGCTGGCCAATGTGGCCCGCATCGAACTCGGCTCACGCGACTATTCCAGCCGTACTTACATGGATGGCTACAATGCCGTGTCACTTCGCGTGTTCCAGCTTCCTGGCAGCAATGCCATCGAAACCGCCGATGCTGTTTACAAACGGCTCGCACAGCTCAAGGAGCGCTTTCCTCCGGGCGTGGATTACAAAATCAACTACGACACCACGAAGTTCGTCCGCGCCTCGATCTCCTCGGTGCTGCACACGCTGATGGAGGCCGTCCTTCTCGTTGTGCTCGTCGTCATCATCTTCCTGCAAAACTGGCGAGCCTCCTTGATCCCGCTGCTGGCGGTTCCCGTTTCACTCATCGGCACGCTGGCGGTGATGCAGTGGCTGGGCTTCTCTCTCAACAACCTCTCCCTCTTCGGCCTGGTGCTCGCCATCGGCATTGTCGTTGATGACGCCATCGTCGTGGTTGAAAACGTTGAGCGCAACATTGCCAAAGGACTCGCCCCTCATGAGGCGGCCGTGCGTGCGATGAACGAAGTGAGCGGTGCCGTCATCGCCGTGGCGCTGGTGCTCTGCGCCGTGTTTGTGCCGACAGGATTCATCAGCGGCATCACCGGCCAGTTCTACCGGCAGTTTGCGCTTACCATCGCGGTTTCCACCGTCATCTCCGCCTTTAATTCGCTTACCCTCAGTCCCGCGCTCTGCGCCATCCTGCTGCAGCCGCACGGTGCGCCGCCGGATTGGTTCAGCCGTGTCTTGAACTTCCTGTTTGGCTGGTTCTTCCGAGGTTTCAACCGTGTGTTCCAATTCGGCTCCAATCTGTATGCCGGGCTGGTCGGCAAACTCATTCGTCTGGCCGTGCTGGTGCTCATCGGTTATGCCGCGTTGATCGGTCTGGCTGGCAAGCTGTTCCAGGATGTACCGGCCGGCTTCATTCCTTCCCAGGACATGGGCTATGCCATCGTGCTGGTGCAGCTTCCGGATGGCTCGGCCTTCGAACGCACCGACGCCGTGGTGCGCCGCATGGACGCCATGGCGCGTGAGATCCCCGGGATCGCGCACACCTTTGCGATCTCCGGTTATTCCTCCGTGCTGCAGGCCAACCAGCCCAACGTCGGCGCCGCCTTCCTGGTCTTCGATTCGTTCGACAAACGTCACGATCCCGAAGTCAAGGGTGATGGGTTGCTGGCCGTCATCCGCAAAAAGTTCTCCACCATTCAAGAAGGCCGGGTGCTGGTGCTGCCACCGCCACCCTTGCGTGGTCTGGGCAATGCCGGCGGCTTCAAAATCCAGGTGCAGGATCTCAACAATGCCGGTCTGCCGGCGCTCGAAGCTGCAACCCAGAAACTGCTGGCCGCGGCCCAGCAGGAGCCTGGATTGATTTCTCTCATCACCGGCTTCCGCGCGAAGAGCCCGCAGTTCAAACTCGAAATCAACCGTGCGCAGGCGAAAACCATGGGAGTCTCTCTGGCTGATCTGAACGAAGCGCTGCAGGTCTACCTTGGCTCAGTCTATGTAAATGATTTCAATCTTTTTGGCCGCACCTATCAGGTCACCGCACAGGCTGAACCGGCCTTCCGCAAAGACCCGGCGGACGTTGGCCGCATCAAGATTCGCAACCAGGCTGGTGAAATGGTGCCGCTCGCCGCGCTCGTCAAAGTCATCAAGACCGGTGGTGCGGACCGCGTGCAGCGCTACAACCTCTACTACTCCGCCGACATCAACGGCAACACGCTGCCGGGCGTCAGCTCCGGCCAGATGATCGAAAAGATCGAGCGTCTGGCCAAGGACAATCTGCCCGTGGGGTTTGCCATCGAGTGGACGGATCTCACCTACCAGCAGATTCTCGCGGGGGACACGCTCATCTACATCTTCCCGCTCTGCGTGATCTTTGTCTTCCTGGTGCTCTCCGCGCAGTATGAGAGCTGGAGCATGCCCATGGCCATCATCCTGATCGTGCCGATGTGTCTGCTCTCCGCCATCGGCGGCGTGTGGCTGCGGGCGCAGGACAACAACATCTTCACGCAGATCGGCCTGGTGGTGCTCGTCGGTCTCGCGGCCAAGAACGCCATCCTCATCGTCGAATTCGCCAAGCAGCTGCAGGACCAGGGCATGGACCGGGTGCATGCCGCCATCGAGGCCTGCCGCCTGCGCCTGCGCCCCATCTTGATGACCAGCTTTGCCTTCATTCTCGGCGTGCTGCCGCTCGTGCTCGCCACGGGTGCGGGTGCGGAAATGCGTCAGGCGCTTGGCACGGCGGTGTTCTTTGGCATGATCGGTGTCACCATCTTCGGCCTGCTCTTCACGCCTGTGTTTTATGTCATCCTCCGCGCCTTCGTCGAACGCCGTGAACAACGCCGCTCAGCCGCAACCTCCCCTACGCTTCATGAAGCCCATTAAGTCTCTGCTGCTCATCACCTGCGTGGTTTCCAGCTGCAATGTGGGCCCGAGCTTCGTCAAGCCGCAGCCCAAGATGCCTGCCGACTTTGCCTCACGGGCGAATGCGGCGCATGCTGCCGAGGTGGATGCCACCTGGTGGCGCAAGCTCAATGACAGCACGCTGAATGAGCTGGTGGCCCAGGCAGACGCCCAGAACAAGGACATCGCAGCCGCACGCTCGCGCCTGCTCGAAGCCCGCGCCCTGTGGCGTGAGTCGCAGTTCAACTATGCCCCCACCGTCACCTTCGGCTCGGCCTACGACAGCGTCCGGAACGGGGCCACCTCATTCTCGGGTCTGCGCACGCGTGATTTTGAGTTGTACCGCACTGGCTTTGACGCCGACTGGGAGCTTGATTTTTTTGGGCGCATCCGCAACTCCGTCAAAGCCGCCAAGGCCAACTCGAGTGCCATGGATGCCAACCTGCATGACCTGCTGATTTCCCTGCAGTCCGAGATTGCCATCAACTACATGGAACTGCGCGGCGCCCAGGCCCAGCTCACGGTGGCGAATGAGAACGCAGGCAATCAGTCCGACGCCTTGAACATCGCCGAGGCATCCCTCAAAGGGGGCCGTGGCACGCAGCTCGATGTCGCCCGGGCCAACGCTCTCTGGAACGCCACCCTGGCGCAAATCCCCACGCATCAGGAAAACATCGCCAAGTCCATCCATCGCATCGCTGTCTTGTGCGGACAAAACCCCTCCGAACTCCGCCCCCGGCTGCAAAGCGTCAAAAAGCAGCCCTCCGCGCCAGCACGGATCGGCATCGTCAAACCTGAAGAACTGCTGCGTCGACGCCCGGACATTCGTGTCGCCGAGGACATTCTGGCGGCCGAAACCGCCCGGATTGGCGTGGCCGTCGCGGATTTGTTTCCACGGGTCACCTTCAGCGGCCGCATCGACCTGGAGGCATCCACGCTGAGCTCCCTGACTGGCCGCAATTCGGATGGCTTCACCCTGGGTCCGCGCATTACCTGGGCCGCTTTCAATCTCGGCCGCGTGCGTCAGCAGATCGCTGCCGCCGGACGCCGCGCTGATACCGCGCTCGCCCGGTATGAGCAGACGGTGCTCCTGGCCCTTGAAGAGGCTGAAAACGCCCTGACGTCCTATGACCGCGAACGGATTCGCCTGCACCACCTCGAAGCTTCCGCCGCATCTGCCCGCGAAGCCGCCACTTTGGCGCGCAAACGTTATCAGGACGGCATCGCTGATTTCCTCACGGTGCTTGATGCTGAACGCGTCGCCCTTAATGCGCAAAACGACATCGCCCTCAGCCGCACCCGTGTCGCAACCGCCTGGGTGCGCATTTACAAGGCCATGGGCGGTGGCTGGAAGAGCTGAGGTTTGCGCCGGCTGGCAACAGCAGACAGGGGTGCAGCTCGTGGAGCTTGGGCTGGGTCAGAAGAACCGCCTTGCCTCACGGCCCGACCATCAGGAGCTGCCCTTCACTCTTCGGAACGCCGCCTTTCTTCTCGATGCTCAGCGCGAACTTGGCTTCACCTGAGACCGCTTCGACAGGTTTAAAGACCGTCTTCACAGAACCTTTGGCATCGACGGTCACCACGCCAGCGCTCACCGGATTGGGCTTGCTTGGATCCACGACCCAGAGCTGGTAATCTTTGTCAGAGTCCACCTTCGGCATCTTGTCGAGCATCACCACGCCCTGGCTGCGTTTCTGGTCCCAGACCACGAGCATCTCGCTCCGGCGGTATTCCCAAACCTTGCTTTGAAGAGTGGCGATCTGAAGCTGCGACTGCTGCTCCTGCTCTTTGAGCGCAGCCACTTCGGCGGTGAGTCTGGCATTTTGTGCCTTGGTTTCCGTCTCGCGCTTGTTCAGCGTTTCAATCTCCTTCGCCAGCGCCTGTTTTTGCGCCTCGAATTCATCCCGCCGCTTTTTAAGTTCTTCCTCCAGAGTGCGCGTCTTGCCATCATCCACCACGGGAATGGCGGGATTGTTCACGGGTGCGATGGCGCGTGAGGCGGCAGCGAGCTGCTGAGTCATGCCGGCCCGTTCCTTCCAGAGCCAGACCGACGCCAAGGCAAAGCTGGCGGCAAGCGCCCAGCCAGTGCCGCCAATGATGACGCCGCGTGAAACACCGGCCCCCTTGAGGCCTTTGGCACGCATCTTGGCACGGATGCGTTTTTTCATGTTCGCAGGCGGTTCCACCGGCTGGACAAGATAGGCCAGCTCCGCTGTCACCTGCTCCAGTTCGGAGGTGAGCAAGCGCACCTCTTTGTCGCGAGCGACGGCGCCATCCAGAGCACGCTTTTCGTCGTTCTCCAGCATGCCAAGCGCATTCATGGCGGCCAGTTCTTGGAAACGTTCCTCGTCCATCATGCGCCTCCTTTCAAAAGATCGCGCAGGCGCAGCAGCCCGCGGCGGATATTGGTCTTTACAGTACCGAGCGGCATGCCCAGTGACTCGGCGATCACATGGTGTGTCAGGCCCTTCAAAAATGCAAATTCGATCAACTGTCGCTGTTCTTTCGGCAGTTCTTTCAGCGCCTCGCCCACCACCAGGCTGCGCTCATGGGCCTCCACCTCTTCATTAACGCCGGCAGCGGAGGAAGCCCCCAAGGTGGAGTGCTCCAAAGCCGCGCTGTCCACCAGGCGGTTGCGACGTCCCAGCATGCGCATGCGATCAATCGCCTTGTGGCGGAAAAGCATGACCGCCCAGGTGAATGCCTTGCTGCGCTCAGGATCAAAAGTCGAGGCACGCTCCCACAGCAGCACAAAACCATCCTGCAGGATGTCTTCGGCCTCGCGCTCGTCATGCAGCATCTGACGCAGAAGACCAAAGATGCGTGGTGCCATCCGGTCATAAAGCTGGTCAAAAGCACGCGAATCCCCGCGTCCAGCACGCTGGAGCAGGTCTTCTTCGCTGAGTTCTGGCTGGCTCATGAGGGGTTTGGGCACGGATCGTTCCGAAAAGGCTACGATGCGCGGATTCCATGCCAGAGCTATTGCGGTCACACAAGTTTTTGCGTTATCAAAGGCGCTCTGGATTCAAAAAAAGTTACTTTACGTCCACCAGACGGCAATTGCGGGTGAACAGCAGGGCAGATTCGATCTGCTCCAGTTTCAAGCCCGTCAGCCGCACCAAAGCCTGACGGTAGAGCAGGATCTGCGGGCGATAACCCGCCACTTTTTCGGCCAGTGACTCCTCGGTCGCCACCTCATCTGTCTTAAAATCAATCAGTCGCACCGAGTCGCGCTGGACCACGACCCGGTCAAACACGCCGCTGATCCAGCTCCCTTGATGGATCAAGTCAAAGGGGCGCTCCCGCCAAGACTGTGCTTCAGCCGCTGGTCTGGCGAAGGCAAACTGCGCAGCGCCTGATTGCAACACACAACGCACCATCGCCAGCGCCGTCGTTTCAACCGCCTCCCCGCGCAACAAGCCAGACGCCTGCCAGCGCGATTCGAGTTCGGCCATGTCCGAAGTGGCGTCCCACCACTCCACATGAGCCAGCAATTCATGCACCAGATTGCCCAGTCTCCGGCCAGGCTCACGCCCCGCGCTGAAGAGCATGCTGCCCTTCACCTGGAAATCTTCCTCTCCCGAAGGCGTCACGCGCTTGGCCAGCGGCTGGAACTCCCGCAGCAACTCCCCCAGCGGACGTGACACCACCGCCGTTTCCGGTGCCCGGGGCGTTACGCCAGGGGATGTGGCAAACCACTGCGCGTCGCCCGTCTGCCACTCGATCAAATAAGACTCGCCGACTTCGGGTTCACCCGAGACACCCAGCATCCGGCGCAAAAACTGCGCTTCTCGCATGGATGGCTCTTTTGACTTCGGTGGTGGCTCGGCAATCAGATACAGGCCGCGTTTGGCCCGGGTCATGGCCACATACAGGCGACAGAGTGACTCAAAACCCGAGCGCTGTTTCGAGACCTCCAGTTCCTCATCCAAAGCCTCATGCAACGGCGCATAAATGCGCGGTGGCTCCTGCAAAACCCAGGAAATGCCCTGCGCATCGCGATTCACAATCAATGATCTCCGCCGCACTTGATCCATCGCATCGCCATTCAGATCCGGCAAAATGACCACATCAAACTCCAGCCCCTTGGCCTTGTGCACGGTCATCACCTGCACCGCGTTCGCCGCACCGCGCACCTGCATCGGCATATCGCGCGCATGCTGGAGAAATGCATCGATGTCGCGTGAACCACCGGCATCAAATTCGGCGGCCATTTCACCGAACTGACGCAGCCGCAGCTCGTGAAAGGCATCCATCTCCGGCAGCAGGTCGCGCACATGCCGGGTCCAGATTTCCGTGAAACCGACAAAGCCACGCTCAAACACGGATTCACGCACCTGATGGCAGGTCAGCGGCCAGCTTTGCACTTGATCCTGCTTCTTAAATTCAATCTGCGGCCACAGAGGGGTCATTCTGAGGTGCTCCAAAGCCAGGGAATCCCCCGGATGCGCCGCCAGCTGCAGCAGCGAGAGCAGGGCAAGCGTCACCGCATTGTCCGTGGCCGGGTGGATCTGCGATTCGCACACGACCTCCATGCCCGTTGTCGCCCGCAGTTCTTCCGCAACTTCATTGGCGTTCTTGTTGCCGCGCACCAGCACCGCGCAGGTCAGCCCACGCTCCAGCGGACGGATCTCATTCAGCAGTGCCGTCACCGTGGGTGTGGTGGAGGGATTGCGCAGCCCCTCCTCATTCGACACACTGAGCAGCGCCGCATAGCCGCTGAGCCGCTGATTTCGTTCCGCAGCCACATGATCTTTGAAAGCAAAGCCGGCCGTGCAGCCTGGCAGCACCGCTTCAATACCTGCGGGGTTTGCAAACACCGCATTCACTGCATCCAGCACCGCCGGAGCGCTGCGGAAGGACTGGCTGAGCGTCTGCGGTTCCAGCCCGTCCTGGTCCTGATGGGGCCATTCACGCAGCACATCGTCAAACAGGCCTGGCTCCGCCTGCCGCCAGAGATAGATGGATTGTTTCGGATCCCCCACGGCGTAAAAACTGCGCCTGCCGGTGTCATCCTGCATCACTTCATCCACCAACCCGCGCACGACATTCCACTGCACGCGGCTGGTGTCCTGAAATTCATCAAACAGCCAGTGGTCATAGCGTCCGTCGAGCCGGAACCACAGATCCCCGCTCTCACCGTCCGCCCATTCCGCGCCATCTGTCGTTGCAGCCGCCAGCAGGCGCTGGACATCCGCAAAGGACAGCCGCCCGCGTGAACGTACTCGCCGGGCATACTCGGCCTCGTACAGCGCCATGAGAGCCGCCATGCCCTGGGTGCGCTGCGCCCGGCAGATCAGCTCCTGTTCAAGAATGGCCCCGGCCACCCGCCCCCAGGCGCGTGCGGTTTCCCCGGTGAGTTCGGATTTTTTGCCACGCCCCCAGCCGATTTCCGCCCTGCCAGCTTTGAGCTCCTTCCAGACCGCAGTCGTTTTATCCAAAAAATACTTCACCCTCGGCGGCAGTGTCGTCCCCGGTTCCAAGGCGAAGGCTTCCGCCATGAATTCATCGAAGAACCGGGCACCCTCGTCGGTGCGCGGCACAAAACGATCCCGCAGGTCATTGAGCGCCGCCGTAAGGTGACCGGCCTCTGCCAGTTCCAGTCCCGGTAGCCTGCCCCATGGCGAACCATCCCCGCTGTCGAGCCAGGTGGCATGGTGATCATTGATCCAGGACTCCAGGCTGCCTGCAGCGCTGCGTTCCTCGATGCCAAAGGTGGCCTGCTTGAAGCCTTCGAGCAACGCACGGCCTGCGTGCTCATCACGCGAGGAATGAATGCGTTCCAGCAGCGCATCCAGCGCCTCCCGCCGCGCCTGTGCCGCCTCATTTTCGGCCATGACACTGGCACCCAGCGGCAGGCCGAGCTCCAGCGGAAAGCAGGCGGTGATGTTGGCAAAAAAACTGTCCATCGTCCCCAGGCGCAGGCGATGGAGCTGCTGGGTGACCCTGCGCAGGAGGTCGACAAACTCCGGCCACTGCTCCGGCAAAGGCGCCATGCCCGTGAAATAGTGCTCCGGCTGCTCACTGTGCTGCGAAAGCACGGACAGCCGCTGCAGGATGCGCTGGAAAAACTCCCCCGCCGCCTTCCGCGTGAAGGTCATCGCCGCGATGCGCTCCGGCGGCTGCCCGAGCGCGAGCAGATGCAGGTGCCGCCGCACGAGCTGGTAGGTTTTGCCGGAACCTGCGGAGGCGGAGACGAGAATGTGGCGGAGACGGTTCACAGGTTTGAGGATGCAAGCCCACGCTGTGCGCCATGTCCAGCACTCTCACCTTTCCACCCAGCGCCGAATCCATGGCAAAGTCAGCACGACGGCGATGATGACCGATGCGCCAAGATAAAAGCCCGCGCTCATGAACTCGGCCTTCCCAAACACCCAGGCGGCAAGGACGATGCCATACACCGGCTCCATATTATAAACGACGTTGACCGTGAAAACGCTGACCCGGCGCAGTACGTCCATGAAACCCGCATAGGCTGCCACGGTACACACCAGGGCGAGAACACCGAGCCAAAGTGCCGAAGCGGCGTCTGGCAGCTCCGGCAGGAGCCCATCTTCGAGAAAAGGGCGGGAAAGGCACGCCGCGATGCATGCACCGCCCATTTGATAAAAGCCGATGACGCTCCAGTGCGTGTCCCGGGCGACCTGCTGCTTGCTCAAGGTGGCAAAGAAGGCGGCCAGCACGGCGGCGGCGATGGCCACGGAGAAGCCGAGCCAGTAACGAAACTCCACCTGATAGATAAGCCACACGGCCCCGACCATGACCGCACCTACGAGGAGTTCTGAAATCCGCCAGCGCCGCGAGCCATCAATGACCGGCTCAATCAATGAGGACCACAGCATGGCCGTAGGCATCACCGCCAGACACACAGAAGCGGTGGCCAGCCGGGCGGACCAAAAGAACAAAATCCAGTGCAGTCCTAGAATAATTCCCACAGCTAACATTGCCAAAATTCTACGTCGGGACACCAAAAGGGAGTACCCCATGCAGCGGGCCAGCGCCCCAAAGCAGAGCACCGACAGCGCTGTGCGCCACAGCACCACATCCACAGGCGGCAGCAGGATGAGCTTGCCCAAAATCGCCGTGAGCCCCCATGCCAGCACGACCAGATGCAGCTGGATGTAATTACTCAGATTGGAACGAGACATGCTTGGTGACGAATCTGTTGCTCCCGCTGTTACAAGGGCTGGGAGCTTCATTTTTTAGCCTTATACAAGGACGAAAACCCTCAATCCGCCATCTATACATCCCTTGGTCTCAAATAATGGCAAGAAGCCCCTTAGAACTTACGCCTTGACGTGGAGCGGTGCGGAAGCAGTAATGCAGGCTTGTCATGCTCCAGTTTGGGCGTGCCTTGCCGCCCAGTCTTTATCTCGTTTGCTCACTCTGCCCTGCCTATGAACCACGGAACTTCCCATCTGTCTCGTCTGACACTTTTATCTGTAGTGGCTGTCACACTCTTGATCGCCACAACCCAGCAGGCACGAGCACAAGCGGGCCTCCCGGCGGCACCTGCGGCAAAAAAAATCGTGCAGGACGTGCAAGTCGTCATCAAAGGCGCGGTCAAGCTGGATGAAAACCGCATCCGCACCCAGCTGTCCACCCGTGTGGGCCAGCCGTTCAGCAATGAATCGGTGGAACGTGACATCCGTGCTCTTTACAGCACAGGAGCGGTGGAAAACCTGGACATCCGCGCGGTGGATGTGGCAGGCGGCGTCAAAGTCATCGTCGAAATCATCGGTCGCGGCGGCATTGCAGAGATCAATTTCATTGGCAACACCGCCATCGACAACAGCAAGCTGCGCAAGGACATCGCGGTCAAAGTGGGCGACCCGGTGGATGACATCAAGCTTTCCGCTGCACAGCAGAAGATTGTGGAGATGTATGAAAAGAAGGGCTTCTCCGATGTCATCGCCAGCTATGACATCACACCGTCCGCCCGTGAAGGATTCTCCACGGTGACTTTCAAGATCGACGAGGGTGCGCGCGGCATCATTCATGACATCCGCTTTGAAGGCAACACCGCCATCAAGTCACGGGTGCTCCGCGGCAGCATCAAATCCCAGGAGCACCACATCTGGAACTTGTGGGGCAAAAAGGGCAAGCTGAGCAATCAGGACCTGCAGGAAGACATCAAGAAGATCGAGCAGGCCTTTCAGGACAAGGGTTATGTCTATGCCAAGGTGACCGAGGTGCGGCGCGAGCCAGTTTCCTCCAAGCAGATGGACCTCGTTTATGTGATCAATGAAGGCGCCAAGTATGATGTCTCGGCAGTTAAGATCTCCGGCAACACCATTTTCACCACTGAGGTGTTGATGCAGGGCATCAAAACTGAGCCCGGATTCCCTTATGTTGGCAGCTTCATCAAGGCTGATGAAAAGATGGTGCAGGATTACTACGGCTCCCGTGGCTACGCCGATGCACGTGTGGAGACCAGCATTTTGGAAACCGGTGCCGGACAGGTCGCCGTGGCCTACAACATCACAGAAGGCACCAAGTCCTACATCAGCAAGGTGAATATTTCCGGCAACTCCGTCACGAAGGACGAAGTCATCCGCCGTGAACTTCCCTTTGCCCCGGGTGAGGAGCTCAACACCGTAAAAATCGAGGCCGGTAAAAGCCGCCTGCAAAACCTGAACTACTTCAGCTCGGTGGACATGCGCAACACGCCCACCACCGCCCCCGGCTACAAGGATGTGGACATCAATGTGCAGGAGCAGTCCACCGGCACGGTGAACTTCGGCGCAGGTTTCAGCTCCATCGACAGCATCACGGGGTTCATCCAGGTGACCCAGACCAACTTTGACATCCGCGACTGGAAGGATTTCCGCGGTGGTGGCCAGCGTTTCAACGCCAACATCCGTGCGGGTGCCCTCCGTCGTGACGTCACGGTCAGCTGGACCGAGCCGTGGTTCCTTGGGCGTGAACTGGCTCTCACCGTTGAAGCGTTCTATCACAACCTCTACTACCTCTCCAACTTCTTCAACCAGACCAACGTCGGCGTCTCGTCCGGTTTGCGTAAACGGCTGGGCGAGCACTCCTACATTGAGAGCACCTACACCCTGCAGCAGATCAAAATCGACAGCATTGCCAGCGGTGCCTCTGCTCTTATCGCCCAGGAGGCCGGTTCCTACATTCAAAGCAAAATCGACACGAACTTTGTGCATGACACGCGTGACAGCGTCTTCATCACCCGCAGCGGTCACAAGATCGAAGCAGGCATCCTGCTTTCCGGCCTTGGTGGAGATGTCCCGGTTTATGGCGGCAACATCGGCGGCCAGCAGTATTTCAATCTGCCCGGAGACACCATCCTGAGCTTTGAAGGCATGTTCCGTGCCGTCAACAGCTGGAACAGCGATCGGGTGCCCATTTTTGAGCGTCAGTTCCTCGGCGGTGCCAACAACCTGCGCGGCTTCACTTATCGTCATGCTGGTCCCAAGGACACCACGGGGGAACCCATCGGTGGCCTGACATCCATCTATGCCTCCAGCGAATTTTCCGTTCCGGTGCACATCACCGCCAACACGGAAAAGTCACCGCGCGTGGTGATCTTCGGTGACGTCGGCTCCATCAGCGGGGCCACCGGTGCCTCCTATGGCAATGGTTCCATTTACTCAGATGCAGGCATCGGCCTGCGCCTCTTCCTTCCCGTCGGTCCTATCCGTGTTGACTATGCGGTGCCAATCGGCAAGGACGCCACTTCAGGCAACGGTGGGCGCTTCCAGTTCAACATGGGCTACAAGTTCTAACAGCCCGTTGTTCAGCCAAATTTGTTTGTCTGCCCCTCCAATCTCATTCAAAATCCCACACTTATGATTCGCAGCGCGTTCATCGCCCTCATCCTCGCCACCGTTACTCTTCAGGCCGCCGACCTCAAAATCGGTGTGATCGACATGTCCAAAGTCTTCCAGGAGTTCCACAAAACCAAAACCGCTGCGGACAAGTACAAGGCCAATTACGAAAAAGCCGCCCAGGAAATGACTGAGCGTCAGAACACGTATAAAAACCTGGCTGCTGAAGCCCAAAAGCTTCAGAAAATCGCCAGTGATCCGATCATCACTCCGGAACAGCGTGCGAAATACGGTGCTGAACTGGGTGAAAAAGTGAAAGAAATCCGCGCTCTGGAAATGGAAATGCAGGAGTTCGCGGACCGCCGCCAGCAGCAGCTCAAGCAGGAAGACATGCAGATCCGCAAAGGTCTGTATGAGGAGATTCTTGTTGTCGTCCGTGACCGCTCCAAGGCAGATGCCTATGACATCGTTTTCGACAAGACCGGCGTCAGCCTTTCCACAGTGCCGATCATTCTGCACGTCAGGGAAGGGGCTGCCACCGATCTCACCGATCAACTCATCGTCGAACTGAACAAGGATGCGCCACCTCCTGGCGCTGAGCCCAAGAAAGAAGGAGCCGCCGCTCCGGCACCCAAGGCTGAGGAACCCAAAAAATAGCCTGCGGCAGTCAGTTATTCCAAGGCACGCCGCAAACATTTGCGACGTGCCTTTTTTTGTTCCAGCGTAGAGATATTGATCTGCCATGAGCAACTCCATCACCCTGCAGAAACTCACTGAACTCGTCGGAGGAACACTCTCTTCTGGCAGCCCGGAATCCATCATCTCCGGTCTGAACTCCATTCTGGAAGCCAGCCCGGGTGAAGTGACTTTCCTTGGCAATGCACGCTACCTGCCCGGACTCAAAACCACCCGTGCCTCCGCCGCCCTCGTACCGGAGGATCTTGACGCCGAAGACGCGCGGGAGGGGCTTGCGCTCATTCGTCTTAAAAATCCCACGCTTGCCTTCTCCCATGTCATTCGTTTCTTTGGCCCTCCCGCCGTTGAATTTGTGCCCGGCGTGCATCCCACGGCCACGGTGGCCAATGACGTGGTATACGACCCGCAGAAGGTCAGCATCGGCCCAAATGCCGTCATTGAGACCGGCGTGCACCTTGGCGATGGCTGCACCATTCACGCTGGCGTCTACCTTGGTCGTGGAGTCAAACTCGGTGCCGGCTGCGTCATTCATGCCAATGCCGTCATCAAAGAATACTGCATTCTGGGCCAGCGCGTCATTCTCCACAGCGGCTCTGTGATCGGCAGCGACGGCTTCGGCTACGAGCAGGTTCAAGGACGCCATCAGAAGATTGATCAGGTCGGCATCGTGCAGATCGATGATGATGTCGAAATCGGCTCCTGCACCACCATTGACCGCGCCCGCTTTGGCCGCACTTGGATCGGCGAAGGCTGCAAGATCGACAATCTGGTGCAGATCGGGCACAACTGCACGCTTGGGAAGCACTGCATCATCGTCTCTCAAACTGGCATCTCAGGCAGCACCCGCCTGGGTAACTACGTCACCATGGGCGGGCAGGTCGGAGTGGCCGGTCACCTTGAAATTGGCGACAAGGTCATGTTCTTTGCCAAATCCGGTGTCACCAAAAGCATCCTTGAAGCGGGGGCCTACACCGGTTACCCAGCCCGTCCGCTCATGGAAGGGCGCAAGATGCTCAGCCTTCCGGCCAAGATCCCTGATTTGCTGGACCGCGTGCGCGCCTTGGAAAAAAAACTCGCCGCACTCGAAGGCGGAACGGTCCAATCCTGAGCAAGGCGCGTAACTTTGCCTGAAGCCAGCGCAGACGTTGCCAAGGGCAGGTCTTCGATCTACTTTCATCCCCCCATGACCGCCGCCTCCATCCTTCCCCTCCCCGTGATGCCCGACAGCCACGGCCACTTTGGTCAGTACGGCGGCATGTTCGTGCCAGAGACGCTCATGGCGGCGCTGACTGAACTCTCGGATCATTACGAGAAGGCGAAAGCCGACCCTGCTTTCCAGAAGGAACTGGACCGGCTGCTCCACGAATACGTCGGTCGCCCGACGCCGCTGTACTTCGCCGAACGCTGGACCGAAAAACTCGGCGGCGCCAAAATTTACCTCAAACGCGAAGACCTGCTGCACACCGGCGCCCACAAGATCAACAACGCCCTCGGGCAGATCCTGCTCGCGCAGCGCCTGGGCAAGAAGCGCATCATCGCTGAAACCGGTGCCGGCCAGCACGGTGTCGCCACCGCCACCGTGTGCGCACGATTTGGCTGCGAATGCGTCATCTACATGGGCAAGGTGGACATGGAGCGCCAGGCGCTGAATGTCGCACGCATGCGTTTCCTTGGGGCCAAAGTCGTCGCAGTGACGGCGGGTCAGGCCACGCTCAAGGAAGCGGTGAACGAAGCCATGCGCGACTGGGTGACCAACGTGCGCACCACGCATTACATCCTCGGTTCCGCTCTCGGCTCACACCCCTTCCCCATGATGGTGCGTGATTTCCACCGCATCATCGGCGTCGAGGCACGCCGCCAGATCTTGGAGCGCGAGGAGCGCCTGCCAGATCTCCTCGTCGCGTGTGTCGGCGGCGGCAGTAACAGCATCGGCCTCTTCCATCCTTTCCTGAATGACAAGGATGTGCGCATGACGGGCGTCGAAGCCGGCGGTGACGGCATCATCCCCGAGCGCCATGCCGCACGTTTCCAAGGCGGTCGTCTTGGCGTTCTGCAAGGCACCAAGACCTGGCTCCTGGCCAACGCCGACGGCCAGATCGAGCTCACCCACAGCGTTAGCGCCGGTCTCGACTACGCCGCCATCGGCCCCGAGCACGCCTGGCTGCATGAGCAGGGCCGTGTGACCTACAATTACGCCACGGATGACGAGGCACTCGCCGCGTTCCAGGAGCTCAGCCAGGTCGAAGGCATCATCCCCGCCCTCGAAAGCAGCCATGCCATCGCCGAAGTCTACAAAGTGGCCCCGACCATGCGCAAAGATCAGATCATCCTCGTGAATCTTTCCGGTCGCGGAGACAAGGACGTGGCCCAGGCGGCACGCATGATCTTCGGCGAGGAATTGAAGTTTTGAGATATGCTGCCCGCTCCGATAGCCGAAGACATGTCGCAGCTGAAATCGCTGCTGCATGACTCGCTCTCGCCGCATCTGCCTGCGGCGCAGAAGGACATGCGCATCCTCAATCTGGCCTGCGGGCGCTGCGATGAAGCGGAGACCTTGATCAAAGTCGGTTCTGAACTCACCCAAGGCGGCGAGGTCGAAATGATCGGTGCGGACATTCGCATTCGCGAAATCCGGCAGGCTCGTGAAACGCATGGACATCTGCCCGCGAAGTTTTTGATCGAGGACGCCACCAAGATCGACCAGCACAAAGAGCTGAATGATGACTTCAACATGGTCTTCCTGCGCCACCAGAACTTCTGGCACGGCCAGGAGCTGTGGAAGAAGATTTTCGACCAGGGCATCGCCAAGCTGCGGCCCGACGGCATGCTGGTGATCACCAGCTATTTCGATGTCGAGCACCGGCTCGCGCTGCGTGCACTGGAATCTCTGGGAATGGAAGTCGTCAGCAACAAGCGCAACAAGAACAGCCGGGCCCTGCAGGACGCTCCGGGCAAGTCCGTGGACCGCTGGGTGGCCGTTTTGCGGCAGCGGCAGGCCTGAGACAGGCTGCCAAGACCATTTACAAGGACCCCGCAAAGCGGTAAACTCCTTCTCTTCCCCCAATATTCCATGAATCGCCTTTTTTACGTCCTCACCCTTTTTGCGGCGCTTGTACTTGCCGCACCGGTGTCGCATGCTCAGTCCATTGATACCAGCAGCGAAGTGGCCGACCAGTACTTCCGCGGCTTTGTCCTCAACAATGAAGCCGCCGCTCTCGAAAACTCCGGTGACTTGACGCTCGCGCAGACAAAATTCAAACAGGCAGGCGAGATCATGGACAGCATCGCCCGGAATTACCCGACATGGCAGCCGGAAATGCGGGCTGCGCGTCAGCAAAAGATTCAAGATGCTCTCCTGCGACTGCAGTCACGCTCGTTGCAGGCACAAGCGCAGGCTCAGGCGACCGCAGCTGCACCCACCGCAGCTCCGGTGGCAGCCGTGGCTCCAGCTCCCGCCATGCCAGTGGCCACCATTCCCTCTCCCGGAGTACTGGCGCAACCCGCCGTCACCATTCCTACCACCCCCGGTTCCCTTCCAAGTCTCAACGACCTGCTGAGCCAATGGGAGCAGATGCACAAGAAGCGCGTTCTGGAACTGGAAGCGCAGAACAACCAGCAGCAGATCGATCTCGGCAAATGGCAGAACTGGTACCAGTGGGCCTCCGGCGAGATCACCACCGCCCGCCAGCAAAATGACGCCCTCGGCAAAAAGGCCAGCGCTTTGGAGCAGAGCATCCTCGCCATGGGCAGGGAGGTGGCGGCAGGCCAGGCCGCTCAGGGTCAGCTGGCCAAGGTGATGGAAGAAAAAATGGCGGTGGATCTGGAGATGCGCAAAAACGCCCAGCGACTGACAGCCGCTGAAACTGCGGCCAAGGAGGCCTCCCAAAAACTGGCAGACGCATCCACTCAAATGGCTGCCGCGCAACAGGAGCGTGACAAGCTGATCAAGGAACGTGACCAGATTGTGAAGGAGCGCGAGGACGCGATCGCTCAGCGCGAGGACGCGATCGCTCAGCGCGAGGACGCGGTGAAACAGCGTGATTCAGCCGTCAAGGAACGTGATGCCGCCAGCGCCGTCAGCCTGGGATTGAAGACTGAGATGGAAGGTTTGAAAAAGAAAACCGGCAGCGCTGAAATGAAGCGCCTCATCGCAGAGAACGAACGCTTGAAAAAGGAGATCGTGGAGGCGCAGAAGCAGGTCGAAACCCTGAAGGCGGATGTCGGTCGCAAGGATCAGGAAATCGTGGCCCTGCGTGGCCAACTCACCGGCTTGCAGGGCCAGATGGCCGAACTGCGCAAAGAAAGCGCCACCTACCAAACCCAGGTGGCCGAGCTGACGAAGCAGCTCAAAGAAGTGCAGGGCGGCATGGAACGCAAGATCGCCACCACACCTGAGCTCACCCAGGAAAATGCACTGCTGCGCGGCATCATCC
>NZ_JBAQCR010000146.1:0-8477 GCF_049294395.1 Prosthecobacter sp. | reverse complement strand
CTGCTGGACAAGGCGCTGCGCTCGGCCCGGCCACCCACGGCGTATGTGGTGGCGCGGGCGATGCATGTGCTCACGGTGATGATGTTTCTCACGCAGCGTGGCAAACGCGTGCCGCAGGACGTGGCGGTGATCTCACGCGATGACGAAACGTTTCTCCAGCACACGGTGCCGCCCATCACGCGCTATGCGGCGAACACCGGGCAGTTTGCCCGCAGTGTGTGCAAGGCCGCACGGCAGCTCGCGGAGTCCGGCTCACTGCCTCCGAAGGCGATGCGGCTGATGCCCAAGCTGATCCGGGGTGAGACGCTGTGAAGGGGCAATGACGAATGACGAATGCGGAACGACGCCAGCGTGGTGGAATGGGAGGGTTTCAATATAGCACTCTTGAGCTTCAGCTCATTCTGAGAGGGGGCGCGCTTCCAGAACGAGTTAAAGATCGTGAGTACTTTCGGGTTTCACCATGACGTCCAGCCGCCGTCCACGGCGAGGTTTTGGCCGGTGATGAAGGAGGAGGCGTCGCTGAGGAGGAAGGTCACGGCACCGGCGATCTCGGGTGCCTGGCCGACGCGGCCAAGGGGGATTTTTTGTGCGAGGCGTTCGACGAATTCGGGCTGTTGAAACTGGATTGTGGGATTGGGGAACGGGCCGGGCGAGATGCTGTTGCAGCGTACGCCCTGCCTGCCCCAGTGCACGGCCAGATAGCGCGCCATCTGCTGGATGCCCGCCTTGCCGACACCGTACTCGATGGGGTTCGGATTCATGGGCGCGGCATACACTGAAGGATCTGGCGAGACGCTGCCATACATGCTGGAGAAAAGAACCATGCTGCCCCTGCCCTGCTCCGCCATGTGCTGACCGACGGCGCGTGCGAGTGCGAAGGTGGCGGTGAGGTTGCCGTGGTTTGCCATGTCAAAATCTTCGGCGGTGAGATCCTCAAAGCGTTTGGCGGTTGAGGCATAGGTCATCACCACGAGGCCGTGTGGCACGCCATGCAAGGCGATCTGCTCTTGAATGAAGGCTTCAACAGCGGCGGTATCGGCGGCGTTGAGGGAGGCGGCGCTCACTTGAGCCTGCAGGCCGGATGTTTTGACCATGTCTGCGGCGCGGTCTGCCAGATCCACGCATAGAACGCGGGCCTGCATTTCGGCGAGTTGTGTGATGACGGCTGCGCCGAGATAACCAGCGCCGCCAAAGACCCAGATGCTGCGTTCATTGAGATCAAACGGATGAGGAGAGTACATGGGTGGCAACAAGGCCAGCGCATGTCATCGGGCTCAAGGGTATGTCGCTGGTCTGTTGTCTGAGCCAGATCAGCGAGGCTTGGGTGATTTTGAGGTGGAGGGTGGAGGCCGCCTGCTTGTAAAGCGGCGTGCTGTAAACGCTGGGGCATGGGTGCGTCCTCGCAGTCGGGCGGTTTGGCGAAGGAGGGTTTGTTGTGATGAAGAGTGTCCTGCCCGCCAAACACGCCCAACCTACGTCCAGAGTCGCATGCAGACGGCGAACTGGCACGGGATCGCGGCAGATCCCGTGCTTTTTATTCTGTGTCAGCGCCGATGCCGAAGCATCACTTTGCCACTTCCTTCTTCTTCACCGGGTAGGAGCCGGGAGATTTGGCAAACTTCTGCATGCATTCCGTGCAGCAAAAAGCGACAAAGCCCTCGTCTGTCTTCACTCGATAAATGGGACGCGCCGGCTTATGGTCCACCGGGCATTCGTCATTGATGGGCCAGGCGGCGAACACGGTGGCGGTCATGGCCAGACTGAGCAGCAAAGGAGCAAGAAGCGATTTCATGGATGGGAGTCGAGTTGGAGTTGGTGCGCGTTACTCCATGAACGCACAGCTTCCCTGTCCTCATAGGCCATCGCAAATCCCGCCCATGGATGCGCAAGGCAAGCACAGTGCGGAGCGGTGTCGTGAACTCGCCCGCCGCTCCAAGACTGTCACAATTCTGCCTCTTCATCCTGCATTCGTCGTTCGACATTCCGCCAATCCCCCGTTCTTTCTCGCTTGAACCCGCCATTTCGGCGCGTTTAGAAGTCTTCTCTCCAACCACATGATTTTTCTCGCCGATCTGCCCGCACCCAGCCGCATGGGGGACATCCTCATGGCCTTCCTGAGCATTGTCTTCGAAGGCGCCCCCTACATTCTCATCGGCACGGTCTTTTCAGGGATCATCGACGCCTTCCTGCCGGCCAAGCTGCTGGACCGGGTGCTGCCGAAGAGCAAGGTGCTGGCGACGCTGATCGCGGGCTTTCTGGGGCTGGTGTTTCCGGTGTGCGAGTGCGCGGTGGTGCCGGTGATCAGGCGACTGGTGCAGAAGGGGCTGCCGCTTTCCTGCGCGGTGACGTACATGCTTTCCGCCCCAATCATGAACCCCATCGTGGCGATCAGCACGCTGACGGCGTTCAAGGAGTTTCAGGGCTTGAGCTGGGCCACGGCGGGCAATGCGACGATGACGATCGCGCGTTTGTCGCTGGGCTACCTCGTGGCGGTGATCGTGGGACTGGTGGTGCTGCGCTTCAAGCCGGGCCAGGTGCTGCGGGCGAGCATTGCCAACAAGATTGCGAATGCAGCGGCTGAAGACGATCACGGCCATGTGCACGCTCCGGCTGCCAACTTCAATGGCAAGCTGGTGCACGCCATGCGCAGCTCCATGCGCGACTTTCTGGACACGGCGATGTACTTCGCCATCGGCGTGGCCATCACGTCGGTGTTCAATACGCAGATCAATCAGGGGCTGCTGAACACCGTGGCTGGCAATGACTGGCTGGCCGTCCCTTCCCTCATGGGACTGGCTATCGTGCTTTCCCTTTGCAGCACCTCGGACGCCTTCATTGCCGCGCCAATGACGGCCTTCTCCATGGCGGCCAAGCTGGCCTTCCTGGTCTTCGGCCCGATGATGGACATCAAGCTGCTGTTCATGTACTCCAGCGTCTTCCAGCGCAAGGTGGTCGTATCTCTTCTGATCGGTCTCTTCATCCTCATCGGTCTGCTTTCGGGGCCGTGGATGAACCTGATTCAACATCTCTACATCAAACCCTAAACTGCCATGAGTGGAACCCGCACCCTCGTTCATCTTCTCAGTGTCGCCATGCTCCTGCTGTGGGCCGGTGTGCTGCTGTATTTCTACATCAGCGGTCGTCTGATCAATTACCTGCCGCCGGATGGCATCTTCCGTCCGATGGTGCTGGTGTCCGGCATCGGCCTGGCTGTGCTGGGTCTCTTCAACTTGCTGACGATGGGAGCTGAGGACGCGGGATGCGAAGGGCATGACCACTCGCATGACGACCATGATCACGATCACAAGGATTGCGGTCACGACCACGCGCACAAGCATGGCGAAGGCTGCGGACATGATCATAGCCACGACCACAAACACGGCGCCTGCGGCCATGATCATGATCATGAGCACGCCCATGAGCATGGCACCTGCGGACACGATCATGATCACAAAGACTGCGGCCATGACCACTCGCACGATCATGCGAAGAAAGAGGGCTGCTGCGGGCATGATCACGGGCACCACCATGGCCACAGCCATGAAGGGCATGCACACGGCATCCTGGATGAGAGCTCCTGGCCGGGCCGGATTGCGGTGCTGCTTATTCTTGCCGCGCCGCTCTCCTGGGCTGCGCTTGCCACGCCGGACCGCTACAGTGCGAACGCGATCGTTAACAAGGGGCTGTACGACCCGAATTACACGGACACCTCGCGTGCGGAGCAGTTCTCGCTGCAAAAGAAGACCAAGAACGCCGGGCAGCCGGTTGCCGCCGCCACGACGGCGAAAGTCACCACGGAGAAGGTGGCCGATCAGCCTCCCGCCATGGTCAGTCCACAGACTCTTGGAGCGGCTGGAGCCCCCACCAAGCCCGTCAACACGCCGCCGCCCGGAGTCGCCGCAGCCTCTGCCGCCGCCGCAGAAACCAAGACGCCGCCGAAGAACATCCCGCCGCCAGCGCAGGCATCCAAGAGCTACGGCACCTTCACGCTCGAAGATCTCAAGAAGCAGGTGCCGCAGAGCAAGGAGGGCAACTTCATCCTCGAAGTGCCTGAGCTGTACTACACCGGTGGGGATGTGGAAGTGCAGAAGGTGCTGACCGGACAGATGGTCGAGACCGTGGCACAGATCCTGCCGGAGAAAGTGAACAATGCTGACGGCCATCGCCTGCGCATTTTCCGCATGCTGGTGCAGTGCTGCGCTGCGGATGCCCGCCCCTACTCCGTGCCGGTCGATTTCGGCAAGAAGGCCCCTGATTTCAAGGACATGACCTGGGTCAAAGTCGTCGGCAAAATGGGTTATAAAAAGGAAGGGACGCAGACCGTCCCGATCATCGAGGCCACCAAGGTGGAAGAGACCACCGCGCCGGATAATGCGATGATTTACTGAGCCTTCCGCTCAAGATTAACCTTTCGTCCGGCCCGCTTCTCCGCGTCACGGCGGAGCGGTCACGGAGAGATGCACAAACATCGTGCTGGCCCCATTCATGGGGAGGACGGCTTTGACCTGCTGCGTCGTGCCGTCATCACTGAGCACGGTTTGCGTGACGCCGCTGCTGCTCCACGAGGCTGCGGAGAGCGTGGCGTTCCATTCCACGGTGAAGGTGGTGCCTGCATTCGCGGCGGCGGTGCTGCGGGTGTAGGTGTACTCGTAGTTGCCGCCGTTGATGGCAGAACTCACGGGCAGTTTGCTGGCCGTGGCGGGACTGAGATTGAGAGCAAACTCAAGCAGGTTGCAGATGCCGTCGTTGTCGGCGTCGGCGGTGTCTGCGGCAGGGCCGCTATCGAATGGAGCGCCGAAGGCCTGCAGCCGCCACTGCTCCACTTTGCTCAGGCAGGCGACAAACACGAAGTACTGCGCCTGTGAATAGCCGTCCTGGGCGGTCACTGTCACCTGGATGGGGTTGCCTCCCACTCCAGGCACAAGAGGGATGGCGCTGGTAGCGGTGCCGGAGGCCACGGCCTGACCATTGACGGTGATGGAAGCATGGCTCTCGTTGACCGTGGGAGTGATGGTGATGGAGGTGACGGTGCTGTCCAGCACTACCAGATAGGAGGACGTGCTGCTGTTAAACGGCGTGTTCAGCGCGCCAGTGCTCACAGCCAGACCGCTGAGAGTGGCGTCGCTGCTGGGCAGCGTCTCGGCAGCCGAGGAGGTGGCCACGAGGCCGAAGCTGTGGTAGGCATTTGGACCGGCAACCACGCGCATGAAGTTTCTGCCGGAACCCACCGCCACGGGAAGGCTGCTGTTGACGGTGCTGTTGCTGCCGAGCTCGCCATCGGCGTTGTAGCCCCAGGCGGCCACGGTGCCGTCGCTGCAGCGGACCATGCTGAAAGGGCCTCCTGCGTTCATTGAGGCGATTGTTTTGCCAGCCAGCACGATGCTGGTGTTCACGGCCACGGGGACTTTGCTGTTGGTGGTGCCGCCGATGCCGAGCTGGCCGTATTCGTTGCTGCCCCAGGCGACGAGCGTGCCGTCGGAGCAGAGAGCGAGGCAGTGGCAGTACCCGGCGTCCACTGCCACGACGGTTTTTCCAGCTAGGACAGTGCCGACGGTGGTAACGGCCACGGGTACGTTGCTGTTGGTCAGGGAGTTGTTGCCGAGCTGGCCGTTCTCATTGCTGCCCCAGGTAACGATGGTGCCGTCGTCGCAAAGGGCGATGTTGTGGTAGCCGCCGGCAGCGATAGACACCACGCTTCTGCCAGCGAGCGGCGTCCCTGCGGTGGTGACGGCCACTGGCACCCGGCTGCGTGCGGTGGTGGTCTGATTGCCGAGCTCGCCACTGTCGTTGCGCCCCCAGGCAACGAGCGTGCCGTCGGTGCAGAGCACGAGGCTGTGGAAGTTTCCAGCGCCAATGGCCGCCACGGACCTGCCCGCCAGAGGCGTGCCTGCGGTCACTACGTCCACGGGCAGCATGCTGTGACTTTCGATGGGATTGGCCAGCTGGCCGTCGCCGTTGTTTCCCCAGCCGACCAGGGTGCCGTCTGAGCACAGGGCGAGGTTGTGGACGGCACCGGCGGAGACTGCCACTACCACCTTCCCTTGCAGCGGGGTGCCGATGGTCGAGACCATGCCGGGGACGGTAGTGTCGGTCAGGGAGTTGTTGCCGAGCTGGCCTTCGCTGTTGAAGCCCCAGGCGAAAAGGCTGCCGTCTGAGCACAACGCCAGGCTGTGCCCCGCACCGGCTGTGAGTCCCAGCGGCGTGAGTCCGTCCAACGCGGCACCAGCGGTGGGCACCGCCACTGGAAATCTGCGGTGGGTGGTGGTGCCGTCGCCGATCTGGCCGACGCCATTGTTGCCCCAGGCCATGAGGCGGCTGTAAGCCCAGATGAGCACGAGGTCATTGCCGGTGCCGCCGTAGTAGCTGGCTACGAAGGGGTAGGTCACGCCATTGTAGGTGAGATTGACGAGCTGGCCCTGTGTAAGATTGCTGAAGGTACCGCTGATGAAGCCGAGGCTGGTGTTGTTGACCACAGTCAGGGTCGTGCCTGGTGCGGGAGCGTAGTTGAGGGAGACATTCACCGCACCGATCGCGGAATAGCCGTTGGCGGTCATCGGTACGTCGCTGGCTGAGGCAAAAGCTATCGGCCACGTCGGAGGAGAGGGACGGGTGACCGTGAGAGTGTAGGTCCAGGTCGAAACGGTGTCCGTCGCAGTGACGAGCACGCTGATGGTGTTTTCGCCGTAGGAGAGGGAGATGGGGCTGCTGGGGCTGCCTGAAGTCAATGGGGTGCCGTTGACTCTGAGGGAGGCATTGCTGTCCGTGGCGGTCGGAGTGACGGTGATGCTCGTCGTGTCGGAGGACACGGCTGTTGTGTAATTGTTCCCGCTGCTGGTGAATGCTGGAGCCAACGTGCCGCTGCTCGCAGAAAGGCCGCTGAGGGTGGCGTCGTTGTTGAGCGTGGTGAAGGTCAGATCTGCGCCGTTGATGGTGCCTGCGCCATTGACTGCTTTGGCGCGGAAGTGGTAGGTGACGCCCGGGCTCAGTCCGGTCAACAGCGTTGAGACCGGGGTATTGCTGCTGCCGGTGATGGTGCCGGGGGCAGCAGCAAGGCTGAGGCCGTAGGCCGTGGTAGTGCCGAGGTCAAAGGAGGCTGCGGTGGAGACGCCACTGGCATTGAGGGTCCCGTTCAGTGTTGCGCTGGTGGTGCCGATGGCGGTGGCGGCAAGGGTCAGCGCCGTGGGTATCGGCAGCGGAGCGGCGGTCAGGGCCAAGGTGTGCAGTGCATAGGGGCCGCCGGCAGCACGTACGAAAACTTCTCCCGCTGTCAGCGGACTTGTACTCACCGCCACGGGGGCACTGCTGCCGGTGGTGCTGTTGTTGCCAAGCTGGCCGCTGGTGTCCAAGCCCCAGGCGGTCAGAGTGCCGTCCGTGCATTGAGCCATGCTGTGACGCGCACCCGCCGAGATGGCAGACACTGTTTTGCCATTCAATGCGGAGACTCCACTGGCTGTGCTCACCGTTACGGGCACGTAGCCGTTGTTCGTGGTGGTGTCGCCGAGCTGACCAAAGGCATTGCTGCCCCAGGCGACCAGACTGCCATCCGAACACTGCGCCATGCTATGGGCGTAGCCTGCCATGATGGACACGACGGATTTTCCGAAAAGTGCGGATCCTGAGCTGGCCATCACCGCCACAGCCACCGGAGAGTTCGTGTAAAACTGGGCGGCGTTGTCGTCGCCGAGTTCACCGTTGATGTCATTGCCCCAGGCCATCACGGCTCCATCGGTGCAGAGGGCCAGACTGTGCAGCCCGCCTGCCGCCACGGCCACCACACTCCTGCCATTCAGAGCAGAGAGGCCGCTGGCCGCATTCACTGCAACGGCGGCACTTCGCGGTGAGGTCGTGTTGTCGCCGAGCTGGCCGCTGGTGTTTGCCCCCCAGGCAGCCACGCTGCCGTCAGAGCATAGCGCCAGATTGTGGCGCGCTCCTGCAGCCACGGCCACCACTGTTTTGCCAAACAGGGCTGAAATGCCGCTGCTACGGTTCACCTGCGCCGGGGCGTTGCGCTGCGTGGTGGTGGTGTCTCCGAGCTGATAATAAAGGTTCTCACCCCATGCCACCACGGTCCCATCCGAACACAGCGCCAGACTGTGGCTCTGCCCTGCCGCGATGGCGATGACCGTTTTCCCGTAGAGCGCCGAGATCCCGATGCTGTTGTTTACCATCACCGGTGCAAGGCGATCCGTCGTGGTGTTGTCGCCGAGCTGGCCGCTGGTATTGGCCCCCCATGCTGCAAGCGTGCCGTCAGAGCAGAGTGCCAGGCTGTGTTTGGCACCCATCGCGAGGGACAGGATCGTTTTGCCGGCCAGCACACCGGTGGCGGTCACGGACACGGCGGTGTTGCGCTGGGTCGTGGTGCCGTCCCCCAGTTCGCCATCGCCATTGTAGCCCCAGGCCAGGGCGCGATTGCCGGCCCATTGCAGCACCAGATCGTTGCCTGTGCCGCCATAGTAGTTGGCCACGAAATTGTAGGT
>NZ_JBAQCR010000145.1:0-23677 GCF_049294395.1 Prosthecobacter sp. | reverse complement strand
CCATGTTGGCCAGCAGCGCATCTTCATGGAAGCCGGCGTTGTTGATCAGGACGCCGAGAGGTGCGGCTTTGGTTTCGATTTCGGTCACTGCTGCCTTCCAATCGTCAGCAGAGGTAATTTCGAGTGTCACTAAATTTGCACGGTCCGAAAATCGTCCGGCCAGCTCCTGCGCCCGCTCCCTCCGCTCCCGCACTCCGAGAAACACACGGCAGTCTTCCTCCCGTGTCAGGAAAAATTCGGCAATGGCAAGGCCCAGCGCCCCATTTGCGCCGGTGATCAAAATACTACGACTCATCATCAAGCATTGGAGTTCGCTGGGAGGAGTTGCAAGTCACTTCCTCGCCCCACTCCAGACCTGCGGCGATCGGACGCCCGGCCGTGCCTCACCGCCGGGGATCACGATTTGGTCCTTCCAGCGCACGGCATTGGTCGTGACGAGCGAAAAGGGCACCTCGCCCGCCTGGCTCCAAGTCTGCGTTTTCACGTCGAAGACCAGAATCGACCGTGGGAACCCGGGATGCTTTTCCTTGGGCTCGAAATTGACGTTGGCCCCGTCGTCCCCGCCAAGGATGTAAATCTTGGCATCCATCACTGGCGCAGGATTCGGAGCCGCCACGGCCACGCGGGGCATGTCAGGCAGCTTTTTCCAACCTGCGGCCGGTTGGTAGGCCCACGCATCGTTCAGCCACTCGCGCTCAGGCTTGTCATCCTTTCCCGCATGCAATGCCGCACCGCTGAACAGGTGAACCACGCCATCCACCGCAGCCATGCAGGCCAGAATCCTTGGTTTGCCAGGGCAGGGGGGCAGTTCCTGCCACTTCGCACCGGATTGTTTCAAATCGAGCGACCAAAACGTGCTCAGGGCGGTGGTGGCCGACGGTGTTTCGATGCCCCCGGAGATGTAGATGACCCCATCGGATTCGCAGCCGCACATGAAGGCGCAGGGCTTTGGCAGCGGCGGCAGTTGGCCAGCTTTTTGCACCCAGAACACCTCACGGAAGTGCTCCGTGGCATTGCCACCGCCGAGGATGATCCAGCCGGCGGGAGTCGTGATGCTCACCCCGTAGCCATTGGGTTTCGGCAGTTTTCCCACCACCCGCCAGGCTCCATCGGGTTTCTCCAGCGCGAAGAGCGTGTCATACCAGACCTTCGTGCCGCCTTCCCACGGCATTTTGTCGATGAAATGCGTGCCGCCGGCGACCATGAGCGTGCCATCCACCACTCCGGCAAACGAACCCGCGAAACCGCGTTCATCGGGCAGAGCAGGCAGTGGCGACCATGGCAAATCGGCGGCGGAGGCGGTCAATATGAGGGACATGAAACAGAGCAGCGGGCGAAGCATGACCGGCACATAACGTCGTTTTGATGATAGTTCCGGCACATTGAGTGCTTATTTTGGCTTACTCTCATGCTCACTCTTTCCGGCAAATCCCACGGCAAGTTCTGCGACGGCGTCTCGCGTCGCGACTTCCTTCGCATCGGCGGCCTCGCCATGGGCGGGCTGTCGTTGCCAGAACTGTTGAAGGCCGAGGCGGAGGCTCGCACGGGCCGCAGCTTCAAGTCCGTAATCATGATCTACATGTGCGGTGCGCCGCCGCATCAGGACATGTATGATTTAAAGATGGACGCGCCGCTGGAGATTCGCGGCCCTTATAAACCCATCAAGACCGCCGTTCCCGGCATCCACATATCCGAGCACGCGCCGCGTCTCGCCAAGATCATGGACAAGCTGGTGCCGATTCGCAGCATGTACGGCTCGCCGAACGGTGCGCACGACAGCTTCATCTGCTACACCGGCAAGCCACCACCACCGAACGGTGGCGGAGCCCCCGTGGGCCGTCTTTCCGATCCTCCCTCTTTGGGCTCTGTCGTTTCCAAGCTCAAAGGCCAGGCCGATCCCGCAATGCCCGCCTTCATCGGCCTCGCTCCGAAAGCCGGTCATCCGCCGTATGGATCGCCCGGGCATCCAGGCTACTGCGGCAACACGCATGCCGCCTTCCGTCCGAACGGCGCGGGCATGGATGATCTCCAGCTCAATGGCATCACGCTCGACCGTCTCGAAGACAGGCGCTCCCTGCTCACCGGCTTTGACAAATTCCGCCGCGAACTCGACGCCAGCGGCCTTGTCGGCAGCATGGACTCCTTCAATCAGCAGGCCCTAAATGTGCTGACCTCCAGCAAGCTGCTCACCGCGCTCGATTTGAATCAGGAGAGCCTCAAAACCCGTGAACGCTACGGCAAAGGTGATCCCAAGAACTACGGCGATGGTGCTCCGCTCAATCTTGAGCACTTCCTCCTCGCTCGACGTCTCGTCGAAGCCGGGGCGCGCGTGGTCACGCTGAATTTCGGCCGCTGGGACTTCCACGACAACAATTACCCGCAGCTCCTGCGCCATCTGCCGCTCTTTGATCAAGGCATGAGCGCCCTCGTGGAAGATCTGCATGAACGCGGCCTCGACAAAGACGTCGCCGTCGTCGCCTGGGGCGAGTTTGGCCGCACGCCGATGGTGAACAAAGACGGTGGTCGCGACCACTGGCCCCGTGTCGGGGGCGCCCTGCTTGCAGGTGGCGGTATGCGCACAGGTCAGGTCATCGGTGCCACCGACAGACTCGGCGGCGAACCCACCGAACGTCCCGTCCATTTCGGCGAAGTCTTCGCCACGCTCTACAAGCACATGGGCATCGACACCGTGAAGACCACGCTCAACGATCTGACCGGTCGGCCGCAGTATTTGGTTGATGGCTGGCAGCCGATGCCCGAGCTGATTTGAGCGGAAGGCGGCTTGCCCATGCCCCCTTCAGGCATTACAGGTGGCCATGTATCCAATCAAAACGACTATTCCAGAAGGGCTGGTCCTCAAAGAAGGAGATGAAGCCGATCTGCGTGTGGTGGTTCAGGATGGCGCGATTGTGGTGACCAAAATTTTGCGAATCAAATCGGCGGCGGATGTATCAACCGCTGATCACACGATCAAGCTGGGTGCCTGGAATCGGAAGTAGTCCGTTTGGAAAGTCTTGGCCACGGCGCGCGTATGTGAAGGTGCATGTCCTTGCCGCATCCAGCGCATCCCGTTTCCCGCCGTGAAGTGATTCAGGCCGGGGCGGTGGGTTTGCTGGGCCTCGGCATGAATCATCTCAGCGCCCTCCAGGCGATGACGGCGGCCACGCAACCGCCACGGGCCAAGTCCGTGATCTACATCTTCCTTTCCGGCGGACTCGCTCAGCATGAGAGCTTCGATATGAAGCCGGACGCCCCCATGGAAATCCGGGGCGAGTTCAAGCCCATTCGCACCCGCACCCCAGGGCTGCACATCTGCGAGCACCTGCCCAATCTCGCGCGCATCTCGGAAAAGTGGTCGCTGGTACGTTCGCTCACACATGGCAGCAGTGATCACTCGCTGGGCCATCACATCATGCTCACCGGCCGCAGTGATGCGCCGCTGGGGTTCGATCCATCGAAGCCGAAGAAGTCCGATCATCCCAGCATGGCGGCGCTGGCCACGGCACTGCTGCCGAAGCGCAAAGACAATCTGCCGCCCGCCATTGTGCTGCCGGAGAAGCTCGTGCATCGCGAAGGCCGCACGCTCGCCGGCCAGTTCGCAGGCACGCTTGGCGCGCAGCATGACCCCTGGTTCCTGGAGATGTCGCCCTACCATCCGAAGCACTACGGCGCGTATCCAAACTACCTGTTCCATCATGAGCGCGGTTTTGAAACAGACCCCACCCTGCGCTTCCAGGCCCCGCATCTTTCGCTGCCGCAGGGACTCACCATGGATCGCGTGATGGACCGCGTTTCACTGCGCAATGCCTTGGAGCAGCAAACCAATGATCTCACCGCGCTGGCGGGTGATGAAGCCTTTGATTCCACCCGGCAGGCGGCCATCGGCCTGCTGAGCAATCGCAAGGTGCATGATGCCTTCAGCCTGGAAAAAGTGGATCCCAAAATGCTCGACCGCTACGGCCGTAACAGCTTTGGCTGGTCGCTGCTCATGGCCCGCAGGCTGGTGGAAAGCGGTGTGCGCATGGTGCAGGTGAATCTCGGCAACAGCGAGACTTGGGACACGCATCAGGCCGCCTGGGGAAATCTGAAAAACTACCTGCTCCCACCGATGGATTTGGCCGTGAGCGCCCTGCTCGAAGATCTCGACGCCAGCGGCCAGCTCGATGAGACCCTCATCATCATGGGCGGCGAGTTTGGTCGCACGCCAAAAATCAAGAGCATCTCATCCACCGCTCTGCCGGGCCGCGATCACTGGGGCCACGCCCAAAGCATCCTTCTCGCCGGCGGTGGTATCAAAGGTGGTCGCGTCATTGGCTCCACCGACAAACACGGCGGCTATCCCGCCAGCGATGCACAGACACCCGAAAATCTCGCCGCGACGATCTACGAAGCCCTGGGCCTGCCACGCGAAACGATCTGGAAAGACTTCACCGGCCGTCCGCACACACTGTACATGGGTTCGCCGATTTCGGGGCTGACGTAACAGATCATGGACGTTTGAGCTTGTTCCAGCCTTCGGCGCGCTGTCGAGGCAATTTCCGCCACTCTGGTACCTGCGCGATGGTTTGCTCCATCAAATCGGCGCACTGTTCGGCGATCGTCACCAAAGTGTCCCGCATGCCCGCGCTCTCGGCGATTTTGATCATCGCATCAAATTCCAGCCCGCCGCTGACACGTTTCGCCTCCTCGCTGTCGCGTTGCACCACACGCAGCACATCGGTGGTGTGATACGGGAGCCAGCGGCGGTTTTCGGTGAGCACGGCAGCCAGCAGTGATTGCAGCTCGGGCTTCCAACCGTCATCGAACAGTTGAGCAAGCTCACCGCGTTTCTCGCCAACACGCATGGAGTGCGGCTGGATTGTCTCCACGGGCGTCGCCGCCATGTCACGGAAAGTTTGAATCCAGTCGACTCCCAGCTCGCCGCCAATCGTGTGAAACGTGAACTGATCCTGCACGATGCGGTTTCGCGGGGTGTAAACGCCATCGAGCAAATGCATCCGAATGCCCGGCTGGATCGACTTGATCAACGAGTCTCCCACAATGTGCACCATCCAGCCCAGCGCATAAGCCAGCCCGCGCTCAGAGCTCATGTCATCACGAATCGCCCGGGCGCAATAATCTGCCAGATGGTCCCACGGCACACGCAGGTTCACCTCCGGCTTTGCCCAGCCGAACACGAGATGCGCACGGCCATAAAACAGCTCGTGAATCTCTTTGGGCCGGTAGCTGCGCCCCTCATGCTCCAGCGTCCAGGGCTTCACCGCGCCGCTTGTGATCGGGCTTTTTTCCAACGGCACCGTGCCAAAGCCAACCTCGCGTCCGGTATCGACGCAGACCGCTTCCGGCATCACCTGAATGTCGCAGCCGAGATAAGCGCCGCAGAGGAAGCTCGGCAGGTGCCGCTCGATGATCGGTGTGATGGGCAGCCCTCGCCCCTTTGCTGCTTTCGCCGCCAGGATTCCATACATCGTGTGTCCGATCAGTCCGCTCATGTTTGAACCAAACGCCGGCTGTGTGACCGGTCTGGCAAGAGTCCCGTCCCTCGCTCCGTAGGTTAAAGGTCCTCCAACAGATCATGCTCAATCTATACTCCCATCCCAGCGGCGGTTATTGCGATGGCGTGTCACGTCGAAACTTCCTCAAGATCGGCGGGCTCGCCATGGGCGGGCTGTCGTTGAATGATGTGCTGCGTGCCGAGTCCGTGCAGAAGACCGGCAAGTCACACAAGGCGGTGATCATGATCTTCCTGCCCGGCGGACCGTCGCATCAGGACATGTTCGACATGAAGCCGGATGCTCCGAGCGAGATTCGCGGCGAGTTCAAACCAATCTCCACCAACGTCCCCGGCATCCAGATCTGCGAGCATCTGCCGCGTCTCGCGAAGATGATGGACAAGTGCACCCTCATCCGCTCGCTGGCCGACTGCGACTCGCGTCACGATGCCTTTCAGTGCCTCACCGGCCGCAGCACCAAGCAGCAGCCTCCCGGTGGCTGGCCTTCCCTCGGCTCCATCGTCTCGCGCTTGCAGGGCAGCACCAATCCCGCCATGCCACCCTTCGTTGGGCTCGCACCCAAGATGGGTCACATGGAATGGGCCCGCACGGGTGAGCCCGGCTATCTCGGCGTTGCGCATGCACCCTTCCAGCCAAATCGCGGCGGCGGCACAGAAGACATGTCACTCCGTGGCATCACTTTGGATCGTCTTCGTGATCGCAAGTCACTGCTCTCCAGTTTTGACGTTCTGCGGCGTGATCTCGATGCCACCGGCCTCATGGGCGGCGTGGATGTCTTCAATGAGCAGGCGCTCAATGTGCTCACGAGTCCGAAGCTGCTTCACGCGCTCGATTTGAGCCGTGAAGATCCGCGCGTCGTCGAGCGCTACGGCAAAGGCGAAAACCGCAATCGCGACGACGGCGGCCCGCGCCTGCCCGAGCACTTCCTTGCCGCACGCCGTCTCGTCGAAGCTGGCGCTCGCGTCGTTACGCTCGCATTCAGCCGCTGGGACTACCATTCCAACAACTTCGGCCAGTTGCGCGAAGACCTGCCGCTGCTCGACAGCGGACTCTCCGCCCTCATTGCCGATCTGCACGAGCGCGGCATGGGCAAGGATGTCTCCGTCGTCGTCTGGGGTGAATTTGGCCGCACGCCGCTGATCAACGCCAAAGGCGGCCGCGACCACTGGCCGCGCGTCGCATCGGCACTTCTCGCCTGCGGCGGCATGCGCCACGGTCAGGTCATCGGCGCCACCGACAAGCAAGCCGGCGAACCCACGGAGCGTCCCGTCGCCTTTGGCGAAGTCTTCGCCACGCTCTACAAACAGATGGGCATTGATGTCACCAAGGCCACCCTCACCGATCTCACCGGCAGACCGCAGTATCTGGTCGATAGCCATCTGCCGATGGCGGAACTGGTGTGAAAGGTTCAAGCCGGAAACTCACGCTCCTTTTAATCTGCAAGACAAGATTTCAGTTCTCACCCCGTAGTTTGACCCATCATGAATCTGAAACGCGCCACCCTCATCGCCGCACTCTCTGCCGCCGCACCTTGTTTTGCGGCCGAAGCTCTGCGCCCGCTGAATTTTGCGAACGACATCGTTCCCATCCTCACCAAGGGCAGTTGCAACTCCGGCGGTTGCCATGGCAAATCGGGCGGACAGAACGGCTTCAAGCTCTCGCTGCTCGGCTTCGAACCCCAGGAAGACTATGAGCACATCGTCAAGGAGGCGCGCGGACGTCGTGTGTTTCCGGCCTCGGCGGAGCAGAGTTTGCTGCTGACCAAAGGCACCGCACAGCTCCCGCATGGCGGCGGCAAGAAGCTCGATCCAAAATCTGAGGACTACGCCGATCTGGCTCGCTGGATTCGCGAAGGCATGCCCTATGGCAAGGACACCGACCCCAAAATGGCGAGCATCAGCGTGGAGCCCGCCAAGCTCACCATGCCCCTCAAAGGTGCGCAGCAGCTCAAGGTCACCGCACACTACACCGACGGCAGCACTCGTGACGTCACCAAGCGCGCGCTGTATGAAGCCAACGAAAAAGCGATGGCCGAGACCAGCGAAACCGGTCGCGTGCAGCTCTTTGATCTCCCCGGAGACGTCGCCGTGATGGTTCGCTATCAGGGCAAAGTGTCCACCTTCCGCGCCACCGTACCCCTCGGCGCTCCGGTGGAAAAACTGCCGGCATCCCGTGGTTTTGTGGATGATCTCGTCTTCGCGAAATTGAAGACCATCGGCATGCCGCCGTCCGACATCGCTGACGACGGCACTTTCATCCGTCGCGTCACCCTCGATATCGCCGGTCGTCTCCCCACCGCCGCAGAGATGAAAGACTTCATGGCCTCCAAAGATGCGGCAAAGCGCAGCATCCTCATCGACCGCCTGCTCGACAGCCCTGAATACGCCGAGTACTTCGCCAACAAGTGGAGCGCCCTCCTGCGCAACCAGCGCACCCAGCCCAATTTTGCACGCGGCAGTTATCTCTTCTACTCGTGGATTCGCGACAGCATCGCAGACAACAAACCTTACGATCAGTTCGTGCGCGAAGTCGTCTCCGCCTCCGGTGATCTCGATCAAAATCCCCCCGTCGCCTGGTATCGCCAGGTCAAGGAAATGAAGCAGCAGATGGAGGACGTCGCCCAGCTCTTCCTCGGCACACGCATGCAGTGTGCGCAGTGCCACCATCACCCCTTCGAAAAATGGAGCCAGCAGGACTACTATGGCTTCGCCGCCTTCTTCAGCAACGTCAGCCGCAAGCCTTCGACTTTTGCCGGTGAAGAAATGATCTTCAACAAGCGCGGTGTGGCCCAGACCACGAACATTCGCACCAAGGAGGCCGTCACCCCCACCAGTCTTGGCGGCCCAACTTTGAAACTGAAGCCTGAACAAGATCCGCGCCGTGCGCTCGCCGAATGGATGAGCCAGAAGGACAACGCGTTCTTTGCCCACACACTGGTGAATCGTTACTGGAAGCATTTCTTCAACCGCGGCCTCGTCGAGCCCGAGGACGACATGCGTGAGACCAATCCGCCGGTGAATCCCGAGCTTCTCAGCGCCCTCGCAGCGGACTTCGTGAAGAGCGGCTACAATTTGAAGCAGCTCATCCGCACCATCACCAACTCCACCACCTACCAGCTCAGCGCTGTTCCAAACACTTACAACGCCAAGGACCGTCAGAACTTCAGCCGCTACTATCCAAAGCGTCTCAATGCCGAAGTCCTCTACGATTCCGTCAACACGCTGCTCGATGTACAAACGAATTTCGCCGGCCAGGCCCCCGGCACGCGCGCCGTCTCTCTGCCTGACAACAGCTACAACCAGAGCACCTACTTCCTCAGCGTCTTTGGCCGTCCCGACTCCTCCAGCGCCTGCGAATGCGAACGCACCCAGGAGGCCAGCCTCGCGCAGAGCCTCCATCTTCTGAATGCCGCCGAAATCCAGACCCAGCTTTCCCGTGGCAATGGTCGCGCCGACACCCTCACGAAGGACACGCGCCCTGATGACGACAAGATCTCCGACCTCTACCACATCGCCCTCAGCCGCGATCCCAACGCCGCCGAAATCAAATTTGCCCACACCCACCTCGACAAAAAGACCGCGGGCAAAACCGGCGATGAAGCCTTCAAAGGCAAAAAGGAAGCCTATGAGGACATCCTGTGGGCGCTGCTGAACACGAAAGAGTTCCTCTTCAATCACTAAGCGTTCATGCCATGCCCCGCTCCAATTTTCAGTTCTCAGTTCTCAGTTTCCAATTTTCAGTCCTGCTGGCGTTCTCTGCCCCAGCGTTTTCCCAGGCCACCTTTCCATCTCCGACGCTGACATCGGTTGCTCCTCTCGGGGCCAAAGCCGGCGCCACCTTGGAACTCACCTTGCGTGGTACAGATCTCGAAGGGCCGCAGTCGGTCCTGCTCAATGAGCGCACCATTCCGCTCAAGAGCGTCAAGCCAAACGTCTTCAGCATCACGCTGCCCGCAGACCTGAAGCCTGCCCTCTACGATTGCCGCTTCGTCGGACGCTACGGTGTCTCCAACCCACGTGTCTTCGAGATCACCACGCTTGATTCCATCGACTCCTCCGGGACAAACGCCAAACCTGACAAAGCGCTCAAAGTCAGCCTCAATTCTGTGGTTGAAGGCTGCTTCAAATCCAATTCGCCCCACTGGTTCAGCGTGGATTTGAAAAAGGGGCAGCATCTCACCGCCACCTTTGACGGACGACGTTTTGACACACGCACCGAGTTGCTTGGTGCGCTGCTTTCACCCACCGGGCGCGAACTGGCCCACATGCGTGCCGGAGTCCTCGCCTTCACCGCCACGGCCGATGCCACCTATCTCCTGCGCATCAACGAACTCATGTTTCGCACGGGGGATGATTACGGCTACCGCATCACTCTTTCGTCTGCCGCCCCTCCGGCTCCAAAGACCGTCAAGCTTGAGGACGTGCGCCCCATCCAGATCGGCCAGACTGTGCGGGACTCCTTCCTGCCCCAAGGTCTGCCACAGGTCTTTGATCTGCCCTTCAAGGCGGGCGAAAAATTCATCATTGCGGTGCGCTCCCATCAGCTCGGCCATGCCACCGATCCGCATCTGGTCATTGAAAATCTGGCCAAAGATCCGGCAGGCAAAGAAACGCTCAAACCGCAGGCGGAAGTCGCTGATGCACCGGCCATCGTGCCCGCACCCAGCATCAACCTTCCGAGCCGCGATCCCTCGTATGCCTATGAAGCAAAGGCGGATGGCGCCTTCCGCATCACCCTCAGCGACAACTTCGCCACCACTCAGCCCTATGAGCTGCGCATTCTCAAGGAAGCGCCGAAGTTCGAAGATCTCATCGCCCTCAATCCCATCCTGCCCGGAGCCAAGACCAAAGGTGGAGAAATTGGCAGCGCCAATGTCCCCCGTGGTGGCATCGCCGCGTTGGAAATCATCGCTCCCAATCGCAATGCCCTGAGCGAGCCCCTTGAACTCAAGGCCGACAAGCTCCCTGCAGGCGTCACCTGCCTCGGCGGCTTCATCGGCAAAGGCCAGTCTCTGGGCTACATAGCATTTCAAGCAAGCGCCGATGCCCCGGCTGGAGCCAGCCTCCTCAGTGGCATTCCTCAGAGTCGCTTCGTGTGTTATGCGGTGGCTGACGCCGCCCGGGACAACGTCCTCTATCGCACCGCCGGCGCACCTGCGCTTGGCGTCAGCGCACAAACTGCTCCTGCTTTCGTGCAGACGGAAAAAACGGACATCCTCGAAGTCGCTGCCGACGCCAAACTCGATATCGCCCTCAAAGTCACCCGTCATGCCGACTTTGCCGATGCGCTCAAACTGAAGGTTCTCGGTCTCATGGATGTCACCAAAGCTCCTGAAGCCGACATCCCCGCCAAAGCTGCGGCTGGCAAATTCACGCTCGATGTGAAGGCTCTCAAACTCGCACCCGGAGATTATGGCTTCATCCTCCAAGGCCCGGCAAAAATGAAATTCCGCCGTGGCCTCGAAGAACTCAACGCTGCCGAAGCCGACGCCAAAAAAGCCACCGAAGCGCAGGCTGCAGCCAAAAAGCAGCTCGATGCCGCGAATGCGGACGCAACGCCGAAAAAGGCCGAGCTCGTCAAAACCGCCACCGCCGCCCTCAAGACGGCGGACACCACCAAGGCCGCCGCTGACAAGCTCGTCAAAGACCTCACCGCGAAGTCTGCAGCCAAAGACGCCACTTTCATTGTCTATTCCAATCCCATCCGCATTCGTGTGAAGGAGGTCGCCAAAAAATGAGAATCATCCTCCCGTTCATCATCCTCAATTCGTCTTTTGTCATGGCCGCGGCTCCCGCGCCCATCGACTACGACCAGCAGATCCGTCCGTTCTTGAAGGACAACTGCATCGCCTGCCATAACAAGACCACCACCAAGGGCGGCCTCAACATGGAGACCCCGGAGCTCATGGCCAAGGGCGGCGAAAGTGACAAAGGCATCATTCCCGGCAAAGGCGCGGAGAGCGTCATGTATCAAGCAGCGGCTCACACCTGGGATTCCGAGATGCCACCGAAGGGCAACAAGGTCGGCGCAGTGAATCTCACCCCCGAGCAGCTCGCGCTCTTCAAAGCTTGGATCGATCAAGGCGCAAAAGCTTCACCCAAAAAGTTGCAGATCATCGCATGGGAGCCGCTGCCAGTCGGCTTGCAGCCCATTTATGCCATCGCCGTTGCGCCCTTGGGGGATTTTGCTGCGGCAGCTCGGGCAAACCAGATCAGCATCTACCATCTGCCCACCCAGAGCCTCGTCACCAAGCTCACGGATGAAACCTTGCTCAAAACCGGTCTCTACAAACAGCCCGGTGTCGCCCATCGCGATCTTGTGCAGTCTGTGGCTTTCAGCCCCGACGGCACACGCCTTGCCACCGGCAGCTTTCGTGAGGTGAAGCTGTGGAAACGCAGCGCCCCCGCAGCTCTCGCCTTCGCCCCTTCGGCCAAATTCACCGCAACGCAGGAAGCGGACAATTCCATCAAGCTGACCGAAACCGTCGGCGGCAAGCTCATCGCCCACATCAAATCCGATCTCGCCACCGAGCAGGCCCTTGCTCAGCGCACGCTCACCGCCGTGCGCGCTGCGCTGGAAGAGACGTATCAGGGTGCAGCCATTAGGACGGCTGAAAGAGCTGTCACCGAGCAGACCGATCGCCTGAAGAAAGCCAACGAACTCGCCGAACTCGCCAAGAAGGCCCTTGAAGACAAGAAGAAGGACATCAAGCCCAAGGAGGACGCCAAGGTCGCAGCCGATAAAGCGGCCAAGGAAATCGCGGATGAAGTGGCTAAAGCCAGCGCTGGCAAACCAGATGAAGCCTTGGCCCAAAAGCAGGCTGCAGCACAGGCCAGTCTTGCCAAAACCGCAACCGACCTCGCTCAGGCTCAGGCCGCTCTCCAACGCGCCGAAGCAGCCATGGCAACTGCTGCTGCTGAAATCAAACTTGCGGCCACCAGCGATGCAAAAAAGGCCGCAGCTTTGACCGAGCTCGTGGAACTCGCGAAGACAGGCCTCGAAGAAAAACGGAAGACCCTAAAGCCCAAGGAGGATGCCAAAGCCGCGGCAGAGAAATCAGCGAAGGAAATCGCGGATCAAATCGCCAAGACTCCCAAAGGCAAACCCGACGAAGCGTTGGCCAAAAAGAACACCGATGCTCAGGAAAAGGCCACGAAGGCCGCCGCAGATCTCAAGCTCGCGCAGGAAGCCTTCACCCGTGCCGAAGCCGCGATCACCGATACAGCGAACGAAATCAAACTCGTCACCGAAAATGAAAAGAAGGCGAAGCAGGCCGTCATTGATGAGAAGGCTCGCCTGGAAGTCGTGAAAAAAGAGGCGGTGAACGCGAACGCTGAGCGTGACCTGATTGCCAAAACACTCACCACGAGCCTCAAGAAAGCCAAGTCACTGCAGTTCTCTGCCAATGGTCTCGAACTCATCGCCGAACAGGACAGCGGCCCGCCGCTTGCCTGGAGCACCGTGAATGGCAAACCCATCGCGCCGGGCAGCACGAGTGCGACTTGGACCCTCGAGCGCACCTTCGGCACAGGCGACGGCAATTCCCAAATCACCGACCGCGCCAACAGTCTCGCTTTCAGCCCCGACGGCAAAACGCTGGCCATCGGCAGCGGCGAGCCCTCCCGCAGTGGCGACATCACACTCTGGGACGTGGCGACTGGAAAGCTCACCACGAACTATGCCGAACGCCATCTCGACAGCATCTTCGCGCTCGACTTCTCACCCGATGGCAAGCTTCTCGCCTCCGGCGGCGCAGACAAAGCCGTGCGCATCACTGATCTGAGCACCGGCAAAGTCGTGAAAGTGTTTGAAGGTCACACGCACCACGTGCTCGGCCTTTCATGGCGTGCCGATGGCCGCGTGCTGGCCAGCAGCGGTGCCGACAACGTCGTCAAAGTCTGGGACTGGACCACCGGTGACCGCCGCAAGAGCGTTGATGGCTGGGACAAGGAAGTCACTGGCATTCACTATCTCGGTGCCGCAGATCAGATCGCCACCAGCGCTGGTGATACCAAACTCCGCCTCATCACCAGTGACGGAGGCGAGGTGAAAAAGCTGGCTGGTAGCACAGGCTTCCTTCAATCACTCGCCACCACCAAGTCCGGAGATGTCGTGCTGGGCGGTGATCAAGATGGATTTGTTCGCGCTTGGGATGTCGCCACAGCGAAGGAAATCGCTGTCTTCAAGCCCTGAGTCTCAATCTGAGCATGGAGTGAAGCCGGAAGAAAGGACGCTGGTAGCGTTGCGTTAGCTTGTTGTATTCAGCAAGCCAACTCCCAACCGCCATGCGTCACACTCATATCCATCTTCTTCCCGTCCTCGCGGCCGCCCTTCTCGTTCCCAATCTTGGCAAAGCAGAAATCGCCGTGAAAAGCGGCGAGAAAATCGCCTTCCTCGGTGACTCTATCACCGCAGGCGGCTGGGGCAACCCCGCAGGCTACGTGCGGCTTGTGATCTCCGGTTTGGAAGCCAATGGCGTCAAAGCTGAGGCAATTCCAGCAGGTGTCGGCGGTCATAAATCCGATCAGATGCTCGCACGTTTGGACAATGACGTGCTGAGCAAGAAACCCCAGTGGATGACGCTGAGTTGCGGCGTGAACGATGTCTGGCACGGACCACGTGGCGTGCCTCTCGATGATGCCATGGCAAAGAGCGGCACTTACGATGACAAGGTTTCCACCCGCGGCACCTACAAGAAAAACATCACGGCGATCATCGATCAGGCGCAGGCCGCAGGCGTGAAGCCCGTCATGCTCACCGCGACCGTGATTCAGGAAAATCTCGACAGCAAAGAGAACGGCCTGCTCGCGCCCTACAATGCCTTCCTGCGTGAACTCGCGAAGGAAAAGAAAATCCCGCTCGCCGATCTGAACGCAATGTTTCAGGAGCGCATCAAGGCCGAGAACAAGCCCAGCGTGAAAGTGCTCACCAGCGATGGCGTCCACATGAATGTCGAAGGCAACAAGCTCATGGCCGTCGGCGTGCTGCAGGCTCTCGGTCTCAATGCGGACGAACTCGACAAAGCCAAGGCCTCCTGGCCGCCGCTCGAAGCCGCCAGCATCATGGCGGCGCAAAAAGCCGCTGAGGCAAAAGCCAAAGCTGCTGCCGAAAAGAAAGCCAAGGAAGCAGCGGACAAGGCCAAAGGCGTGAAGGCACCGAAGTAAGCATGAAGGCATTTCTTTTTACCACCCTGCTGCTGGCTCCTCTGTCAGCCTTTCAAGCCGCCGATACTGCCGCACCCCGCGATGATGCCGCATGGCTGCGCGAAAAGGGGCAGATGATCTTTCATGACGCCTTCGAGCGTGAGGAGAATGGAAATCTCGCCAAAGCCATCGGCAATGGCTGGAACAGCGCCACGGCAGATCGCGTGCCGCAGATCAAGATGGCAGATCTCGACGACGGCATCCTGAAAATCGCCAGCGCCTCGAAAGAAGCAGGGCATGCCGCGCACATTCATCACGAGGCCGGATTCACCGATGGCGGCGCAGTGGTCCGCTTCCGCTTTCCCGGCCTAAACCCAGGTGAATCACTTCAGCTCGGCTATGTGGACCGCGAATTGAAAGGCGTTCACGCCGGACACCTCTGCTACGGCATTCTCAGCCAGAGCAGCATCACGCTGATCGACCACAAAACCGGCACCATGAACCTGGAGGTCAAAAAGAAGCGCGATGACTTTCTGGCACGCAAAGAAAAACTGCCTGCTGACTTCGAAGCCCTGCTAAACTCCAAGAAGGTGGTCGTCCCATGGAAAGCCGACACTGAATGGCACGAACTCGTCCTCGTCACCGAAGGCAACGGAATGCGCCTCAGCCTCGATGGCAAAGTGCTCGCCAGTCATCACTCGGAAGGCTACGCCCATCCGATGAAACGCTGGTTCAGCTTCCTGGTGCCGAACACCGTATGGATCGACGATGTGAAAATTTGGAAAGTGAAGTGATCCCCGATGAAGCCCGTCCACATTGCCATCGCCGCCCTCCTTCTCACCGTCACCTTCGCCTGGCGCTCCATCGCCGTCGAACCCGCCGCAGCGCGTCTGGTAGTTCTCACCTTTGATGATTCCGTGGCCAGCCACGCCACCTTCGTGGCACCTCTGCTCAAAAAGCACGGCTTCGGTGCCACGTTCTTCATCACCGAAGGCTTCGAATTCCTCGTGGATAAGGAACACTACATGACTTGGGAGCAGATCCAGACGCTGAATGCAGATGGCTTCGAAATCGGCAACCACACTCGCAAACACGCCGGTGTGTCCAAACAAAAACCGGAACAGCTGGCGGCGGATGTCGAGTTCATCGAGCAGCAGTGCGCGAAATACGGCATCCCCAAACCCGTCAGCTTTTGCTATCCCGGTTATCAGACCAGCGAGGCGGCCGTGAAGCTGCTGCGTGAGCGCGGCTACCAGTTTGCACGCGCAGGCGGTGCCCAGGCCTTTGATCCCGAAAAGGATGATCTTCTCACCATGCCCCAGGCCTTCGATGGCAAACCAGACAGCACCCAGGATCAGTTCAAGGCCGCCGTGGCTCAGGCAAAGGATGGCAAGATCGCCGTCATGACCTTTCACGGCGTGCCCGACATCCAGCACCCCTGGGTCAACACAGACCCGGCCAAGTTCGAAAGTTACATGCAGCATCTCAAAGACGAAGGCTGCAAGGTCATCGCCATGCGAGATCTGGCAAAGTATCTCCCGGCTCGGAAATAAGTCGGGGTGGTGGCGTATTGGTCTCCACCATGAAACTCATCCTTCTCGCCACCCTCGCATTTGCCGCCACTGCGTTCGCCCAGAGCGTGAAGTCCGGCATCCCCTACGTCGAAAACGGCCACGCACGTCATGTGCTCGACATCTACGCCCCTCAGAATGCCAAAAACCTGCCCGTCGTGTTCTGGATCCACGGCGGCGGCTGGACTCAGGGCGACAAGACGGACGTGAAGCTCAAGCCTCAGTGGTTCATGGACAAAGGCTTCGTGTTTGTCTCCACCAATTACCGCCTGCTTCCCGAAGTGGACATGGGTACGCTCATCCGCGACGTTGCAAAAGCCTTTGGCTGGATGGAGAAACACATCGCTGAGTACGGCGGTGATCCAAAGCGCGTGCTCGTCGGTGGTCATTCCGCCGGAGCCCAGCTCGCGGCCATCCTCTGCACCGATGACCGCTATCTCAAAGCCGAAGGCGCTTCCTTCGACTGCCTCATCGGCTGCGTCCCTGTGGACGGCGACACCTACGATGTGCCAGCCATCATCGAGACCGCCGAGACGCGCCTCCGTGTCCACCACCTGCCGCCGCGTGTGAATGGCCATCGCGAAAAATTTGACGGCACACCGGAAAAGCACATCGACTTCTCCGCGGTCACTCATGTCTCCAAAGGCAAAGGCATCCCGCCATTCCTCATCCTGCACGTGGCCGCCCATCCAGACACAAGCGCCCAGGCGGCACGCCTCGGCAATGCTCTGAAAGAGGCCGGAGTCCCGACCACCGTCTTCGGTGCCAAAGACACCAGCCACGTGAAGCTCAATAACGACCTCGGTCTTCCCGATGACCCGGCCACGAAAGCCTTGGATTCCTTCGTGTCAGGAATCCTGAAGAAATGACCGATTCAGCCAAAATCATGTCTGCATCATGCTGAGGCCGGTGGTTGTATAAGCAGGGTCGCCAACCCGCTCCAACCACCATGAAACTTCTCTGCGCCCTCCTGTTCGCCACGCTGCCGCTTTGCGCTGAATCGATTTTCGATGGCAAGACACTCGCCCATTGGTCCGGCAAGACGGAGCACTGGCGCGTGGAAGACGGAGCGATCACCGGCGAAATTCCCGCCAATCAGCAGCTTAAAGGCAACGAGTGGATCTTCTGGGACGGCGAGGCGCATGACTTCGATCTCACCGTCGAATTCCGCATCACCGGCGGCCCCAGCGCAAACTCCGGCATCCAGTATCGCTGCCAGCAAAGTCCGGACGGCCACGCCAGCGGCTATCAGGCCGATCTCGATCAAGGCGCAGTCTGGCTCGGCCGCATCTATGATGAACACGGTCGAGCGCTGCTCGTGGAGCGCGGCTCTCGCGTCAGCATCGCCCCAGATGGCCGCCGTTGGGCCGACGTTTTCGCCGAACCAAAAAGCCTGGCCACCGTCATCAAGTCCAACGACTGGAACAAATACCAGATCACCGCCACCGCCTCCCATGTGGAGGTGCGCGTGAACGACACACTCATGAGCGTCCTCGACGATCACGAGACCAAAGCCGCCGAATGGAGCGGCAAAATCGCCTTCCAGCTCCACAGCGGTCCTGGCCCTGCGAAAGTTCAATTTCGCAACATCCAGCTCACCCATCTCGGCAAAACCGCTATGCCTCAGCGCAGTGATGCGGGCACTCCTGCTCGCAATGTCAGCACCACCGACGTCCCCTCCATCCCACCACCCGCCGAACTCAACCTCGGCTTCGAAACCGGCACCCTCGCAGGCTGGAAAGCCGAAGGCGATGCTTGGGAAAAACAGCCCGTCGAAGGCGACACCGTCGCCATCCGCAAACGCGGCAACTCCCAGCACGTTGGCAAATTCTGGCTCGGCGGCTACGAGCGCAGTGGAGACAAAGGCACCGGCACCCTCACCTCCACGAGTTTCATCGCCACCCATCCCTGGGCCAGCTTCCTGCTCGGTGCCGCACCAGATGCCAGCACCGAGCGCGTCGAAATCGTCGAAGAAGCCACCGGCAAAATCATCCAGAGCAGCAGCGCCGCCCAGCAGGAAAACATGAAGCGTGTGGCCGTGAATCTGGAAGCCGTCGCTGGCAAACGCATCTTCATCCGCATCATCGACCAGTCCAAGATCGGATGGGGCCACGTGAACTTCGACGACTTCGTCTTCCACGATCAAAAGCCAGCCTTCGCCGTGGCTTCCTTCAGCGTCAGCGCAGACCGCACCAAGCGTGGCGATGAAAGCCCCGTCCTCTGGCACCTCCTGCCCAATCCCGCCAAACCCACCAGCATCAAAAACGACGCCGCACAAAAACTCGTCGCAGGCATGAAACTGCAGGACGGCTTCCAAGTGGAACTGATCGTCGCCGAGCCCGATGTGCGCCAGCCCATCGCCTTCTGCTTCGATGAACGCGGCCGCATGTGGGTGGCTGAGGCCTTCAGCTACCCGAACCGCCAGCCCGAAGGGCAGGGGAAAGATCGCATCAGCATCTTCGAAGACGCCGATGGCGACGGCTCCTTCGAAACCAAAAAAGTCTTCTGCGAAGGTCTCAATCTCGTCAGCGGCATCGAAGTCGGCTTCGGCGGCGTGTGGGTCGGAGCAGCCCCCTATTTGTTGTTCATTCCGAAAGATGCGAACGATGCCGCAGGCAAGCCGCAGATCCTCCTCGACGGCTGGGGCTACCAGGACACCCACGAAACCCTCAACAGCTTCACCTGGGGCCCTGACGGCTGGCTCTACGGCAATCAAGGCGTCTTCACCCAGTCCCACATCGGCAAACCCGGCACTCCCGATGACCAGCGCATCACTCTCAATGCCGGCGTCTGGCGCTACCACCCCGTGCGCCACGTCTTCGAAATCTTCTCCCACGGCGGCAGCAATCAGTGGGGTCTCGACTACAACAGCAACGGCCACTTCTTCATGACCCATTGCCGCAGCTTCTGGGGCAAAGGCGGCACCACGAATGCCATCCGCAATGGTCACTTCTGGAATCAGGCCAACAGCAAATACGCCCCCTTCATCTCCGCCACCGCCCCGGACTTCGCGCCCGACCTGCAAAACTTCCTCCCCGCCTCCGCCCGTTATGACAGCGGAGAAGGCGGCGCCGGCAAACCCGGCACCACCGCCGTCTATGGCGGCCACTCGCATGTCGGCACGCTCATCTACAACGGCAACAACTGGCCCGCCATCTATCGCGATCACCTCTTCACCCACAACCTCCACGGCCATCAGATCAATCAGCAGCACATGGTCCGCACCGGCAGTGGCTACGAGACCTTCCACGCCGGCTACGACCTCCTCTACAGCTCCGCCCCCGACTACATCCCCGTCGATCTCCAGACCGGCCCCGACGGTGCCGTCTACGTCATCGACTGGACCGACACCCAGCACTGCCACAATCCCGAAGACGAAAAATGGGACCGCACCAACGGCCGCATCTACCGCATCTCCTGGAAAGAGACCTACAAGCCGGTGAAGGTGGACTTGGGGAAGATGAGTGATGTGGAGTTAGTGCAACTACAGTTGAAGTCAAACGACTGGAGTGCACGAATGGCGCGTCGATTGCTTCAAACGCGAGTGGCGTTGAATGGGAGAGTCGGCAGTGACGTAATGAAATGGCTGCCAACCGTAGATCGGAACAAGGCTAATCCAAATCATCTGCTGCCTCTCCTTTGGTCTCTTCATGTGATAAACGCTGCCGACGAGGATCTTGCCGGCGCGGTAATGGATCCCATTGATACAGTCCGTTCCTGGTCCATCCAACTCGCCACTGAAGAAACAGGCAAGCCCAAGCTAGTCTCTGCCACCCTCCTCAAACTCGCCCAAACCGACCCTTCACCCACCGTCCGCCTCGCCCTCGCCTCCGCACTTCCAAAATTGGACGCCAAGACCGTCTGGGAAGTCGCTTCCTCACTCGCCATGCACGCCGAGGACAAAGACGACCGCTTTCTCCCGAAGATGATCTGGTTCGGCCTCGCCCGCGTCATCGCAGAAGACTGGCCCCGCGGCCTCGCACTCGCGGCAAAAACGCCACTCCCATCCCTCGCCGATTCCATCCGCTGGTATGCTGCCACAACTCCTGCAGGCCGCGAAGCCCTCATCCCCACCATCCAATCCGAACGTGATTTGAAAATCCTCGCCTTCGGCATGAAGGACGAAGCCAAAGCCGCCATGCCCAAAGCCTGGCCTCAACTCCAATCCAAGTTTCCCGGCACCACCTCAGACCAGCTCTCCGCCCTCTTCGGAGACAAAGCCGTGCTCGCCAAAATGCGCGACCTCCTTGCCGATGCCACACAGCCTCTCCCCCAGCGCCGCAGCGCCTTCGATCTGCTCAAACGCGTCAGCGACCCCGAAGCGACTCCCATCTTCGCCAAGCTCCTCGATCAGCCCGACTTCACCAGTGCCGTCATCCCCTTGCTCTCACGCTCCGCCGATCCGGCAACAGCCGCGGCATTGATGTCACACTTCACCAAACTCAATGACACCGACCGCAGCGCGGCACTGGGCGCATTGACCAGCCGCCCCGAACTGGCCCTGCCACTCCTCGCCGCAGTCAAAGCAGGCACCTTTGAAAAGAAACACCTCAGCTCGCTGCAAATCCGCCAGATGCGCAATCTGAACCACGCCGAGGTCAACACCCTCCTCGACGTCGTCTGGGGCAAGGTCAACGACTCCAGCGAAGCCGCCAAAGCAAGCATCGCCAAACTGAAGAAAGCCTATCAATCCGCGCCTCTGTGGGCCTTCAACGGCAAAGCAGGCGAGGAAACCTTCAAGCAGGTCTGCGCCGTGTGCCATGCCATGGGCGGTGTTGGCGGCAAGCTCGGCCCCGATCTCGGCGGCTCCTGGCGCAATGGCCTCGACTACTTCCTCGAAAACATCATCGATCCCAATGCCGTCGTCGGTGACAACTTCCAGCTTCACGTCCTCACCAAAAAAGACGGCAGCGTCATCTCCGGCGTCATCGAGCAGGAAACCGACACCTCCATCACCGCCCGCACCGTCACGGAATCCCTCATCATCCCCAAAGCCGATCTCAAAGACCGCCAGAAGATGTCCGTCTCCCTCATGCCCCCCGGCCTCCTCGAATCCATGCCCGAGCGCAAGGCTCTGGAGCTTCTCAAATATCTGCTGAGCAAGCGGGAGTAAGGGTTCAGTCAAGGCTCCTCCCGGCTTCGTCAGAAGTGAATCAAGGTCATTTGAAAACCGGATTGGCATATCCGGACTCGTCGGCGCGTATGAGTCCGATCATGAATCCTGTTTTCCCGATCCTGGCTTTCGCGTTTGCATTCGTTCTTCAGACCTCGGCACAGACGCCAGAATGGAAAGCGGCAGCCGCCAAGACGGTGATTACACCGACAGAGCCGATGTACCTCGCCGGTTTCGCAAACCGTGAGGTTCCTGCAGAGGGCACAGCGATGGAACTCCACGCGAAGGCTCTGGCGCTTCAGGACACGCAGGGGGAGCGCTTCGTGATGGTCACGCTTGATCTGGTGGAGGTGACGGTTCAGCTCCGGGATGCAGTGGCGGAGGCCGTGAAGGCCAGGTTTGGTCTGCCTGAAAAGGCGCTGCTGCTGAACTGCTCGCATACGCATTGCGGTCCGGAACTGCGTTACACGGAGCTGGAATTCATGAACTTCACCGATCCTCTTCGCAAGGAGCGCTGCCTGCGCTACAACGCATGGCTGAAGGACAAGATCATCGGCGTCATCAGCGAGGCATTGCAGAAGGTGGAACCGGCGACGGTCAGTTATGGCCACGCGCGTTGCGGTTTTGCAATGAACCGCAGGCTCAAGAGCGACAAGCCGACCGGCGATCCCTACTTAAACAGCCCGAATCCCGAGGGCGTGGTGGATCATGATGTGCCGGTGCTCACGGTTCAAACGGCGGCTGGCAAGCTGAGCGCCATCGTCTTTGGCTACGCCTGCCACAACACATCAATGAGCATCAAGCAATGGCACGGTGACTATGCAGGTCATGCGCAGCAACTGATCGAGGAGGCGCATCCGGGCACCATCGCACTGTTCATGATGGGCTGCGGTGGTGATCAGAACGCCTATCCACGTTTCAGTCCGGTCTTCAGCCTCCGCCACGGTCAAAGCCTCGCCACCGCAGTGGAGGCCGCGTTGGATGCAAAGCCGAAACCGATCCATGGCCCGCTGCGCATTGACTGGCAGACGACGCAGCTCGACTACCAGTCGATTCCCACGGCAGACCAGATCGAAAAACGGCTGAGCACGGGTGAAGGCTATGAAAAAAGCTACGAGGTCTATCAGCGCAAGTGGGATGAAAAGCGATTGCATGCGATCAAGCACACCGGACTGCGCGACCACTACGACTACCCGCTTCAGGTGGTTCACTTCGGTCATGATTTGACCTTCGTGGCGCTCAGCGGTGAGACTTGTGTGGATTATTCGCTGCGCCTGAAGCACGAGTTCAAGGGGCCGGGAGCTTTGTGGGTCGCAGGCTACAGCAATGACATCCTCGCCTACATTCCGAGCCGACGCGTGCTGCTTGAGGGTGGCTATGAGGCCTTTCGTTCGCTCATGTACTGGTCCAACCCGCTGCATCCGGACAAATTTGCGGACACACTTGAGGAACGCATCATCTCCAAGGCGCAGAAAATGATGCAATAAATGGTCGCCTCGACAGGCAACGATCAGGCGTTCGCTACAAATACTTTCTTGCTTCTGCGCGGCATTTTTCGTCATGCTCTGCGCATGATCCGTTTTCTTTGCCTTTTCAGCTTCTGCTTGGTCGCCACCCTCCATGCCGGGGAAAAGCGCCCTAACATCCTCTGGCTCATCGCCGAAGATTTTGGCCCGCATCTCGGCTGCTACGGTACCAAGGAAGTCTCCTCACCAGTGCTCGATGCTCTGGCGGCAAAGGGCATGCGCTTCACCCGCTACTACACCACCGCCCCCGTCTGCTCCGCCAGCCGCTCCGCTTTCAACACCGGCATGTACCAGACCACCATCGGCGCGCACAATCACCGCTCTCACCGCGATGACGGCTTCACCCTGCCCGCAGGCGTAAAGGTCATCAGCGAGCGCATGCGCGAGGCCGGCTACTTCACCGCCAATGTGAAGGAGCTTCCACCCGAAGCCGGATTCAAAGGCAGCGGCAAAACCGATTGGAACTTCCAAGAACCCACCAAGCCCTTCGACTCCTCCAGCTGGGATGACCTCAAGCTGCATCAGCCCTTCTACGCGCAGCTCAATTTCCAGGAGACCCACCGCACCTTTCACGCGCCACTCCATGCTGACCCCGCAAAGGTGGAGATTCCCCCCTACTACCCCGATCACGAAGTCACGCGCAAAGACATGGCGCAGTACCTCGACGCCGCCACCGAGCTGGACCGCAAGATCGGCAAAGTCATGGAACTCCTCCAGCGCGATGGCCTCATGGAAAACACCATCATCTGCTTCATGGGGGATCACGGCGCTGCCCACGTCCGCGCCAAGCAGTTCTGCTACGAGGAGGGGC
>NZ_JBAQCR010000144.1:0-3386 GCF_049294395.1 Prosthecobacter sp. | reverse complement strand
GTCCCGCAAGACCTCGCGCAGTGAGTCAAGGGTGTCTGGCGGCAGCTTGGACTGAATCTGATACCCGGGAAAATGATACAGGGAGGGCACCAGCGTGAACTGTGCATCCACTTTGGCAGCGCCGGTGACCGGCCGCAGCAACGCCAGCCACACACTCTCAAGCTGCCGCGTGGCCATCCCGGTCAAATGCGGGATGCCATCGCTCTTGATGTCGAAGGTGCGCGGCGGAGGCAGGGAGAAAAAACTGTTCACAAAGGCCGTGAGCAGTTGCGGTTTGGCAAAGGCGGCGGGCAGCACATGCGGGCTGGCCTGGAGTGCGGTGGGGTCCACCACCCGCGCGCCCGCCACTTCCGCGAGCGCAGCCACCAGTTCCTCCTTCAATGCGGTGTCTGGCAGCAGTCCGCTGAGCACGATGGCATCGCCTTTGGCTCTGATGTGCAGCTCCGCAGGCACACGCAGGGTGTCGATGATCGGCTTGAGCAGCGGGCTGCTGGCCGTGAACGGCGGCCGCAGGCCCTCCGGCCAGTTCACTTCGGGGGAGGTGTGCAGATCATCGGCATTGATGACAAGATCGGGGCGCAGATCGGCAAGGAGGCGGCGCACATTGCCCGTTTCGTCCCCTTCAGGAAACCAGCCGCTGAGGCGGAGGGTGCCCTGGTCCAATCTGGCGCTGAGACTGGCCTTCACGTGAATATTCTCCGCACCGGGCTTCAAACGCAGCGGCACGAGTCTGCGGATGGCCACCAGCGCCTGCTCACGGGCGGTCGGGTCCGGTGCCTCGCCGCTGACAGCAATGTCGAAAAAGCGCACGTCCACAACGGGATCCCGCACCCCGGCGGCCTTCAGGCGCGCCACGGCCTCCTGGGTGAGCGGGGGGAGATTGTCACGGCAAAACAGCCATGCATGCACCCCCGTCGCCACGGGAAGGAGGATGAGCATGAAAAAGCAAAGACTGAGACGCATGAAAGAGTGTGCGGAGTGGCAATTGACACAACGGAGGTGGAACCGATAATCCGCGTCCCCGCTGGCTGCTGTACCGTTAAAGTCCGCCGCCTGCGAGGCAAGGACTAACTATTACACCTTATCTAACCAAATACACGCTCATGTCAGTCGTCATCGCCGGAACCGTCGCCCTCGACAATGTCAAAACCCCGCAGGATTCGCAGGAAAACCTGCTCGGAGGTTCCGCCAGCTACGCGGCCCTGGCCGCCAGCATCTTCTGCCAGCCGATCCATCTGGTGGGTGTGATTGGTCATGATTTCCCCAAACCGCATCTCGACATGCTGGCCTCCCACGGCATCACGCTGGAAGGCCTGGAGCGCAGCGACGGTGAATCCTTCACCTGGACCGGCGAATACCACGAGGACATGAACAGCCGCACCACGCACAAGGTGGGCCTCAACGTGCTGGAGCAGTGGCAGCCCAATCTGCCCGCCGCCGCCAAAGCCGCCAAGGTGGCCGTGGCCGCAAACATGAGCCCTGACAACCAGATGCAGATGCTGGACCAGATTCAGGCCGACTTCGTCACCGCCGACACAATGGACCTGTGGATCAGCATCGCCAATGAGCGCCTGCATGAAGTGCTCAAGCGCATCGACCTCCTCGTCATCAATGACGGCGAGGCCAAGGAATTCGCCGGCACCACCAACCTCGTGGAAGCGGGGCGCAAGCTGCAGGCCAAGGGCCCGCGCTTCGTCATCGTCAAGCGCGGCGAGCACGGCAGCTTCCTCTTTGGAGAGAAGCCGGAGGAATTCTTCGCCTGCTCCGCCTACCCCCTCCACAGCGTTTTTGACCCGACCGGCGCCGGTGACTCCTTCCTCGGTGGTTTGTCCGGCTGGCTCGCCGCCAACGGCAAGACCAAGCCGACCTTCGAAGACCTGAAGACCGCCGTCGTCCACGGCAGCGTCACCGCCAGCTACACCTGCGAAGCCTTCAGTACGCACAAGCTGCAGACGGTCACGAAGGCTGACATCGCCTCACGCATTGCCGAACTGCGCACCTTCACGAGCTTCGCCTGAGGCTGAGTTGACGATTGTTTGCCCAACCATCGTCAACAACCGTAAACCACCGTCAACTCCCCCTCCCTTCCCCATGTGGACTTCGATCAAAACTTTCAAAGACATCAAGCTGGAGAAAACCAGTGATGGCATCGCCAAGATCACCATCAACCGTCCGAAGGTGCGCAATGCCTTCCGGCCGCTGACAGTGAAGGAGATGCTGGAAGCGTTCGAAATCGTGCATGAGGACCGGAGCGTGGGCGTGATCATCCTTTGCGGCGAAGGCCCCCTGGCCTTCTGCTCCGGTGGCGACCAAAAGGTGCGTGGGGATGCCGGCTACATCGGCGACGACGGCGTGCCGCGGCTGAACATTCTCGATGTGCAGCGGAAAATCCGCACCCTGCCCAAGCCCGTGGTGGCCATGGTGGCCGGTTACGCCATCGGGGGCGGCCATGTGCTCCACATCGTTTGTGACCTGACCATCGCCGCAGACAATGCGCGTTTTGGCCAGACAGGCCCGAAAGTCGGCAGCTTTGACGGCGGCCTCGGCTCCAGCTACCTCGCCCGCATTGTCGGCCAGAAGAAGGCGCGTGAAATCTGGTATCTCTGCCGCCAGTACGACGCCAAACAGGCCCTGGAAATGGGACTGGTGAACACGGTCGTCCCGCTGGACCAGCTGGAAGAAGAGACGCTCAAATGGTGCCGTGAGATGCTCCAGCACTCACCGCTGGCCCTGCGCTGCCTCAAATCCGCCCTGAATGCGGACTGCGACGGCCAGATGGGCTTGCTGGACCTCGCCGGAAACGCCACGCTGCTCTACTACATGAGCGAAGAAGCGAAAGAGGGCAAAAACGCCTATGTGGAGAAGCGGAAGCCTGATTTTTCCAAATTTCCGCGTGTTCCTTGAAAGTTAGGGAAAGATTCGAACTTAAAAGTCAAGGCTGCCTTTGTGGTTGCCACATCTGGTGGAGTTTGTATGATCGCCTTCCGTTCGTTGACACACTCTCCCCGACATGGCCAAACGTACCACTACCAAACCAGCAGCCCCCGCCGCCCCTTCGTCCTCAGCCTACGACCTCAAACAGATCCGCGAAATCGTCGGACTCATGGCTGAGAACAACCTGACCTATTTCCACAGCGAGCAAAAAGGCGCCAAACTTGAACTCCGCCGTGGTTCTGATCTGGAGGCCGTCAAAGAACTGCTCCAGAGCATGCCTGTTTCCTCCGGTTCACACGTCTCCTATGCCTCCGCCCCGGCACCAGCTGCTGCTCCCGCTCCAGCCGCTGCCGCCTCCAGCTCACCGGCTCCAGCCGCCGCTTCCGAAGCCATGGGACCGACCATCAACTCCCCGATGGTGGGCACCTTCTACCGCAGCGCCGCTCCGGGAG
>NZ_JBAQCR010000143.1:0-2338 GCF_049294395.1 Prosthecobacter sp. | reverse complement strand
GAGCCCGCGACCCAGTGGCTGGAGGCCGAGGAGTGCGCGGTATTAAGCGCCTGGGCCACGCGTCAGCTCAAGACAAAAACTCCAAGTCCACCCAGCATCGCCGAGGCGGTGCGCTGGATCGCGCGGCAGGTCGCGCCATGGCCCGCAATTCTTGAGCGGCCCCCACCAAGAGAATCGTTGATTGAGCATGAGACTTGCCAGTGGCTCAAACTCACCGGGCGCACAATTTTTTTCCTTCAAACTGGTTTTAAAACACTGCCTAGGATCGTGTAGGACGGGTCTCGCGGTCCAAACATCTCAATGGCGAGCTGTAGCATATTGCCCAACCGCGAAGGGAGGGGCCATGTGTAGCCTTGCTCCCATCGACGGGCCGACAAGCAATGTAGGTTCGATAGTCGTGGATTCAGGCATAGTGTTTATAAAGGCCCATCAGGTGGAACAGCACCACCAGTGATCACCCCTTGGGCTTCGCGGTGATTTTTGCTTGGACTGGTTCCTGGCTATTGTAGGTGACGGTGGCTGTCTTGAGATTGTCCGCAATGCGGATGGTTGCCACCTCAACACTGAAAGGTACAGCGATTATCCCAAGCTGCACTGAGACACCTGTGTGGACGCGGGGAGCCGGACGTCCGGCCTGAACTGAGGTGATTGTTGTGCCGTCATATTCGAAGACATTCTTCTCGTCGGCCAGTTCGGCGATGGTCACGGTTTCCAACCATCCTTTAAATTCGTCCAAGGACATCTTCGAAAGACTCTTGGGCGCCGCTGCGGGCTTCGATGTCTGGCTAGTCTTGTCGGCAAACTCTTTAAAGATCGCGTCGGTGGCCAGCGCCGCCTCCAGATTGCCGGCCTTGGTGTATTCCATTTTGAGCTTCTGCAGTTCTTGAAGATAGGTCCGCGTTATTGGCGTCGTCGCACGCTGGATTGCTGCTTCGTAGTTGAACTTCAGGGCCACGACCTTGTCTGGCAGCGCCTTCGAGTCTTGAGCTGAGAGAGCAAGAGCGTGGAACACGCCGATTGTTGCGATTGTAAGTCTGAGGTGCATGGCAAGGTTGGTTACTCGGCTGACAGTAGGCGGGAAACAGGATGATCACCCACGAAAAAATATTCTCCCCGCCAGAATGAACCACCGAAACCACCGAAACGGGGGGGTGGTTTCGGTGGTTCGGTTCGGGGCTTTTAACAGAAAAATATGAGGAGGTCTGGTCCGCTAACGTGAGCCCAAAGGCCACTCGCCCAGAGCCGATGTGGACATCGGCGCTCCCAGCAAAGAGCAAAGCCCTGTGCATCACCCCTTTCCCAGTGCTGCGCGCTCCTGCAAAACGTGCTGGCAGAGTCCGTGCGGGTGCGTATCCTGCACGGCATGAAACTGGATGAACTCACGGCGGAGGCGGCCAAGCTTTCTGAGGATGACCGGGCTTCTCTGGCGGCCCGGCTGCTGCATGGTCTTGAAAAGCCGCACCACGGTGTTTCGGATGAGGAAGTGATGAGCCGGGTGCGGGAGGGGGATGCTGATGACGGAGTGATGATCACTTTTGACCAGCTCGTTTCTGGGCTTCGCTTTCGTGCGCGTTAGATTCCATCAACGAGTCCAGGCCGATCTGGACGCCATTTTGGAAAAATACGACGAGGTTTCGCCAGCGCTCGCGGAGGAGTTTTTCGGCGAGTTCCAAACAGGGCTGCTGAAGGTGGCGGAGAATCCGCGCTTTTTCCATTTCGACGCCTGCGGACTCCGCCGATGCAACTTCGACCGCTTTCCCTACCACTTTCTCTATGACATCCGGGGTGACTACGCCCGTGTGTGGGTCATCAGGCATAATCGCCGGAATCCCAGCTGGGGTTTGAAACGCTTTTGATCTTCCGTGGGTTATGGCAGGATGTGGTATGACGTTCCCAGCAAAGAGCAAAGCCTGACGCGGAGCGGCATTCTGTACTGGGAGCGCCGGTTTTTAACCGGCTCTGGAAAGCTCCGCCGCAGGGACACGCGCCGCATTTGCAGTGAACTTCATTTCATGTCGATGTCACAGGGACGCTCGCCCAGAGCCGATAAAATATCGGCGCTCCCAGCAAAGAGGCTGCCCCGCCTACTCAAAAATCTTTCGGTGCGGATTGATGAAAGCCCACGCGGCGGCTCCCACGAGGAAGAGTGCACCGATGAGGTACAGGGGCGCGTTCCAGTCGTAGTGCTGCTGCAGGCCGATCACGATGAGCGGGCAGATCACGCTGCCGATCTGGCCGCTGGTGTTCATGGCCGCGCCCACCACGCCGGTGTGGCTGCCGCCGATGTCGATCACGGTGCCCCAGGAGGCGCCGAGGGTGAACATGCTGGCCGCCACGG
>NZ_JBAQCR010000142.1:0-13410 GCF_049294395.1 Prosthecobacter sp. | reverse complement strand
TCCTTGAACTGCGATCCAGACACCGGCCCTCTCCCCACCTCCTCCGGACTCGCCGTCGGCTCACGCGGATCCACAAAGCTCGGCTTCTCTCCCACCTGCCACCCCGGATAAATCCCGTTCGCCAGCCACACCTTGCCAACCGGCTTCGGTAGATACTCCTGCCCGTCCTTCGTCTTCTGTCCCGCCACATGGTAGGACCCCGGCGCCAGCGCCTCCGCACTCACCGGCGGCTTCCCAGCCTCGCCTTCCCAGATGCACGCAATGCGCAGCAGATCCGTGTCAAAGCACGCCCACAAATTGTGCCCAAGATTCAAAACAATCCCACGCGGCGTCAGATTGTCCTTCGGAAAACCCTCACCCACCTCCCGCGCATCCAGCACACTGCTGAAAAACGGAAAATCCTTCTCCACAAAATCCCCCCATGGCGAAGGCGCAGCAGGCGCGTCCGCCACCTTGGGCTTCGCAGGTTTGTCCGCAGCGAGCGCGCAGGTGGCAAGAGACAGGAAGGCGAGAAACGAGCAAAACTTCATGGGAAACACACAACAGGCGTCGCGCGCCCGATCTGTCAATCATGTACGCCCTGCCAAAAGTACGATGGGCATTGCCGCCTCACTGCGTTCGCCCTGCGGGCAGCCTGCGGCTGGCTATCTGCGCTGCGCTCCGGTTCCTGCCCGTCGACCAGCGCTCACACAGTTCCCATCACCTAGGCCTAACCACAAACCGACCGACAACAGCGCCAGCAAAGCAGCCCAGTTGCGCCGCAACTGGAGCTCTCCGCCATCCCTCCGTCTATTCAATCCTCACCGCCGCACACACCATCTCAAGCACGCGGTTCAGCGAAGCCGCACCGCTGCCCTCCATAAACGCATTTCCCGGAATCGGCTGCCAGTTGTCGCGATCATGCTTCTGTTCCGGCTGCGGGATGCGCGTTAGCGTCGGATCATATTGCCCGTCCTTGCCGCCCAGCTTGTAAATCACCAGATCCAGCGACGGCACAATATACAAACAAAAACCACCCGCGCCCGATTTCCAAAACGCATCCTTCGGCGCACCCGCCACATGCCCATCCGCATTGTGTTCAAACTGCAGCGAGAACGGCGTGTGCGGATTGTACGGGCTCCACGTCTGGCACTTCTTGATGTAATCAGCCGGCACGATCTGCTGGTCCTTCCACTTGCCACCATGCGCCAGGCAGTAGCCCATGCGCACCGCATCCGTCGCATGCAGCGCCGTGCTGCCCGCGCCATTCGCGTGCGGCATCACGTAGTCACCACGGTGCAGGCAGTAGTCCCACGCACCCCAGCCCTGCGGCTTCGCCAGCCGTGTATCAATGTAATCCTTCAGCTCCATGCCCGTCACATGCCGCAGCACGATGCTCGCAATGTGCGGGGAAGGGGACGAGTACGAATACCCGGCCCCCGGATTCGTCCACAGCGGCACATTCAGCGATGACTTGTCCAGGTCCTTGATGTTCTGCCCCGGCACCGGCTTCAGCTGCTGTGCCTTCGGATCACCCTTCACATACCCCGTCGGCGTCTGCCCTTCGCCCCAGTAGCCACCCGTCATGCACAGCAGCTGCCCCAGCGTGATCTCCGCCTTGCGCGGATCATTCAGCGGAAAAGCTTCCGGCAGGTACTTCTCAGTAAACACCTTCGTATCCAGCCCCTCAGGGATTTTGTCCTTGAACTCATTCAGCATGATCCCGCACGCGATGCTGCAAAAAGCCTTCCCCGTGGAAGCCATGTCCGGATTGCTGTTGCGGCTCGCACGGCCAAAGTACTTCTCAAACACCAGATACCCCTTGTGCACCACCACGAGGCCCCCATTTCCCGTCGAGCGCTCCGTCATCGTATACGCCGGCTCCAGCTTCACCAGATCCATGCCGCCCAGTTCGCGGCATTCCTTCTCCCCCTTCGCTTCACGCCAGCCACCGTCGCTGTCAGGCGGCGGAAAATAAACATCAGCAGCGTGCAGAGATGCGGCGGCAAAAACAAGGGCGGTCAGAAGTCGAAAGCTCATGGTCCATCACCATGAAATGCCCCGCCTCATCTGGCCAGCTTCATTTTGCCCTCGCTCAAAAACTCCTGCGCACACCAATCAGCACACCCAGCGCATCCAGCCCCGGATTTGGATTCGTCTGCCCTCCATTGGACATGTGCTGAAACATCGCACTCGCATTCACCGACCACTTTTCGGTAAGCGTGTGCGAGATGCCGAGCTGGCTGTACCAGTTCAAAGTAAAGTCCTGCCCCTGGCCGCCGGGCGCACTCTGCGCATCGATCCAGCCCACCCCGCCACCTGCGGAACCAAAAATGTTCCACGTCGCACTCGGGTTCCACCATTCGATGACTCCTCCGCCTGAAAGCCCGAGGTAACGGTTCTCAGACCCCGTCTCGATGTAATTCGCCATCGCGGAAAACTTCTGCCTCACAACCAAGGCGGAGCCATTGCGAAAATGCAATCCAAACCACTCCGGCGTGCGCCAGGAAACGATGAAGGGGATGATGCGATAGTTAAAGGTGGTGTCTCCGCCGACCTTCCACAGCATGCCCGTCTCAAATTCAATGGCACCTTTGTCCCAAGGTTTGAGCTCCACAGGTATCATAGGGGTCTTGGAGAAGCCCGTTGTAGAGACCATCAGCGCGCAGGCAAGGCAGGAAAGAAATCGAATCATCCTCAAACCTAAGCCCTTCCCGGCACATTTTCCAGCGAGGAGTTATTTGCCACTGCCCCGTCGCGCTTCATATCTAGCCCCTCCATGCCCGCTCAACCTGCCTACGATCTCCTGTCCCTCGGTGAAGTCCTCCTGCGCCTCGATCCCGGTGAGGGACGCGTGCGCACCTCCCGCCAGTTCACCGCCTGGGAGGGCGGCGGCGAGTACAATGTGGCCCGTGGCGCCCGCCGCTGCTTCGGCCTCCGCTCTGGAATTCTGACCGCCTTTGCCGACAATGAAATCGGCCGCCTCATTGAAGACCTCATCCTCCAGGGCGGCGTGGACACCTCCCTCATCAAATGGGTGCCCTATGACGGCATGGGCAAGCGCGTCCGCAATCCCATCAACTTCACCGAGCGCGGCTTCGGCGTGCGCGGTGCCAAGGGCAGCGTCGATCGCGGCCACAGCGCCGCCTCACAGATCAAGCCTGGCGACTTCGATTTCGATCACCTCTTCGGCACCCTCGGCTGCAAATGGCTCCACACCGGCGGCATCTTCGCTGGCCTCTCCGAATCCACCGCCGAGATCACCATCCAGGCCTGTGAAGCCGCCAAAAAACACGGCGTCACCGTCAGCTACGATCTCAACTACCGCCCCTCATTGTGGCAGGAGCGCGGCGGCTTCGCCGGATCGCAGGCGCTGAACCGCCAGCTCGCCCCCTACGTCAATGTCATGATCGGCGTCCTCAGCGACGAGCCGCCCGTCTCCTCCTCCACGCCCACGGATCCCACCGACATCTTCGCCACCGAAGACGCCAAGCTCCGCCCCATGATGTTAAAGCTTGCCGCGCAGTATCCAAATCTTCACACCATCGCCGCCACCCTCCGCCGCGTGCACACCGCCAGTGTCAATGACTGGGGTGCCCTCTGCTGGCACAAAGGCAGCTTCCATCGCAGCCGCAACTACCCCCGCTTCGACATCCTCGACCGCATCGGCGCGGGCGACAGCTTCGTCGCTGGCCTCATCCACGGTCTCCTCGTGGAAAACGATGCCCAAAAAGCCGTCGACTACGGCGCTGCCCACGGCGCCCTCGCCATGACCACCCCCGGAGACACCAGCATGGCCACCTTCCCCGAAGTCCAAAAACTCGCCGAAGGCGGAGACGCCAAAGTGCAGCGCTAAGGAATTATAAGTAACTTGGAGTCCAATTCTGATTCGCGGCAATTCGCGGTTCTTCTTTCTTCATTCGCGTTAAAAAAAGTCGCTTCGCAAACCAAGCCATTCGCGCTTCAGAATCATTCGTCATTCTGCATTCGTCATTTTCGTCCCTTGCCTCTTCCTCCCATCGTTCCCTATTCCTCGCCCCAGCTCCTTCCCTGAATGGCCTCTACCTCTTTCACTCCTCCCCACGTTTATGAGCAGCCCTTTCCGGCCTTCGACATCAACGCCATCGAAACACCCGCCTATGTGGTGGATGTCGCGCTGCTGCGGAAGAACATGGAAAAGCTCGCCCATGTGCAGAGTGAATCCGGCGCCCGCGTGCTCCTCGCCCTGAAGGGGTTCTCCATGTTCAGCGTGTTCCCGATCATGCGGGAATACCTCAGCGGTTGCTGCGCCAGCGGCTTGAATGAAGCCCTGCTCGCCCAGGAATTCGGCAAGGAAGTCCACGTCTATTCCCCCGCCTTCAAACCGCAGGAGATGGAGCAGATCATCCCCATTTCGCATCACCTCAGCTTCAATTCCCTCGCACAGTTTCGGAAGTTCAAGCCCATGCTGGATGCCGCCAAAGCCGCCACCGGCCACGCGCCCAGCCCCGGCATCCGTGTGAACCCCGAGCACTCCGAAGTCGAAGTCTCCCTCTACGATCCCTGCTCCCCCGGCTGCCGCCTCGGCATTCGCTCAGACCTCCTCGAAGACGAAGACCTCACCGGCATCGAAGGCCTCCACTTCCACGCCCTCTGCGAACAGGACAGCGATGTCCTCGAGCGCACCGTCGTCGCCGTCGAACAACGCTTCCCCCGCCTGCTCAAACAGGTGCAGTGGGTCAACATGGGCGGCGGCCACCACATCACCCGCAAAGACTACGATGTGGACCTCCTCATCCGCGTGCTCCGCACCTTCCGCGAAAAGTGGGGCAAGGACGTTTACATCGAGCCCGGCGAAGCCGCAGGCCTCAACACCGGCTACCTCATCGCCGAAGTGCAGGACATCATCGAAGCCCCCACACCCACCGCCATCCTCGACATCTCCGCCACCGCCCACATGCCGGACACGCTCGAGATGCCCTATCGCCCCCACATCTTCGGCGCCGGCCTTCCCGGAGAGCACCCCTACGAGTACAAAATGGGCGGCACCTCCTGCCTTGCTGGCGATGTCCTCAGCGGCTTCTCCTTCCCCGAGCCCCTCCGCATCGGCCAGCGCCTCGTCTTCGCAGACATGGCACATTATACCATGGTGAAAACCACCACCTTCAACGGCGTCCCCCATCCCGACATCGCCATCTACGATCCCGCCACAAAGGAATACCGCGTCGTCCGCAAATTCGGCTACCCCGACTTCCGCAACAAGCTCTCGTAGAGCTGGATAAAAGTACTGCCGAGCCTTTAGCTCGCTCTGGAAACGCCGCACCTCCATCGCTCCGCAATCCACAGCACACGTATTGTAGTTCCGGCTTTAGCCGGTCTGCTCGCGTTACCCAGCGCCTGCTGAAGCAGGTGCTGTAAATTCTTCCGAAACTCATTCTCGGAAAGCGCGCGAGGAGATGCTCTCCAGCATGTCGTTTGGAAGGCAATGTAACATTCCATTGGCCGCAGAGGAGCAGGGTGACAAAGGGAGTAGAAAGTAAATTCCGTCTCTGCCACCTCTGCACCTTTGCCCCTCTGCGGCAAACCGAATGTCCCCAGGCTCGACCATGCCGGAATGAGTTTGGCGATGCGCTATGATAACGCCCGCTGGGCAGGCGAACCAAATTCAACCAAGAACAAAGAACCAGGAACTCCTTCCCGTCACAAAAGCACCAAGTTTGGCCTCAATCGTGTCTGCATCACACTGCATCACGCCGTAATGATACGCTCACCCCTGCCGTACTCACTTCATGCGCCTCCTTTCACTCCTCTCCGTGCTTTCGATCTGTTCCGCCGGCCTTCTGCCTGCCATCGAACCCGTCAAAGCAAAGATCAACCTGCTCGACGTCATCAAATCCGGCAACGTCGAGTACCACGTCAATCCCAAGGCCGACTTCCACGACGCCCCCAAGGACATCTGGGCCTTCGACAAGGACGGCACCTTCCACATCAGCGGCCGTGGCTACGGCTACGTCGCCACCAAGGAAAACTTCCGCGACTACCACCTCGTCCTCGAATTCAAGTGGGGCACCAAGACCTGGGGCAAACGCGAAAAAGCCGCCAAGGACAACGGCATCCTCCTCCACGCCTACGGCCCTCACGGCGCTTACTCCGACACCTGGATGGCCAGCATCGAGGCCCAGATCATCGAAGGCGGCGTCGGCGATATCCTCGTCCTCTCACCCAAACTCGCCGATGGCACCCAGCTGACGACCTCCCTCTCCGCTGAGTTCGCGCTTGATCGCGACAAGGAAAAAATCTGGAAGAAAGGCGAGCCTCGTCAAACCGTCACCGCAGGCCGCATCAATTGGAAACACCGCGATGTGGACTGGGCCGATAAAGTCGGCTTCCGCGGTCGCGAAGATGTCGAGTCACCCTCCGGTGAATGGAACCGCCTCGAAGTCATCGCCAAAGGCGACACACTCCAGTACTTCGTCAACGGTACAATGGTGAATGAAGCCTTCGACTGCAAACCCGCCGAAGGCAAAATCCTCCTGCAGACCGAAGGCGCGGAAATGCTCGTGCGCCGCTACGAACTCTCCCCTCTCGGCGAGTTCAAAGGAAAGTAACTATTCGGGAGCTTCAGCTCCCTCTGGAACGCCCGGAGCCTTCGCTTCGCCTCGCATCACAAAAGCACCAAGTTTCCCCTCAATCATGTCTGCATCATGTGGCCTCCGGCCGTAATGATACTCTCACCCTCGTCGTAATCACCTCATGCGCATCTTCTCACTCCTCCCTGTGTTTTTCGTGTGTTCCGCCGGCTTTCTATCTGCCATCGAACCCGTCAAAGCGAAGATCAACCTGCTCGACGTCATCAAATCCGGCAACGTCGAGTACCACGTCAATCCCAAGGCCGATTTCCACGACGCCCCCAAGGACATCTGGACCTTCGACAAGGATGGCACCTTCCACATCAGCGGCCGCGGCTATGGTTACGTCGCCACCAAGGAAAACTTCCGCGACTACCACCTCGTCCTCGAATTCAAGTGGGGCGCCAAAACCTGGGGCAAGCGCGAGAAAGCCGCCAAGGACAACGGCATCCTCCTCCATAGCTACGGTCCCCACGGCACCGTCGGCGACACCTGGATGGCCAGCATCGAGGCCCAGATCATCGAAGGCGGCGTCGGCGATATCCTCGTCCTCTCACCCAAACTCGCCGACGGCACCCAGCTGACGACCTCCCTCTCCGCTGAGTTCGCGCTCGATCGCGACAAGGAAAAAATCTGGAAGAAAGGCGAGCCCCGCCAGACCGTCACCGCAGGCCGCATCAATTGGAAACACCGCGATGTGGACTGGGCCGATAAAGTCGGCTTCCGCGGCCGCGAAGATGTCGAGTCCCCCTCCGGCGAATGGAACCGCCTCGAAGTCATCGCCAAAGGCGACACGCTGCAATACTTCGTCAACGGCGCGATGGTGAATGAAGCCTTCGACTGCAAGCCCGCCGAAGGCAAAATCCTCCTGCAAACCGAAGGCGCAGAAATGCTCGTGCGCCGTTACGAACTCTACCCTCTCGGCGAGTTCAAAGAAAAGTGGAGCGCCATCCAGGCCAGCGGCGGCAGCGACATCGGCGCCGTGCGCGATGGCCAGTCCAAAGCCCTCTCCCCCGAAGAATCCCTCAAGCGCATCCAGCTCGATGGCGACTACGAAGTGCAGCTCGTCGCCGCCGAACCCCTCGTCCTCGATCCCGTCGAATGCACCTGGGATGCCAAAGGCCGCATGTACGTCGCAGACATGCGCGACTACCCTCTCGGCCCGCCAAACCCCGGCGATCCCTGGCTCTCCCGCATCCAGCTCCTCACCGATGAAGATGGAGACGGCCGCATGGACAAGGCCGTCACCTTTGCCGATCACATGGACAACGTGCAGGGCCTCCTCCCTTACAATGGCGGCCTCATCGCCACCACCCGTTCGCAGATTCTCTTTCTCAAAGACACCGATGGCGATGGCAAGGCAGACGAGATCAAATCTCTCATCAAAGGCTTCAATCCTAAGCACGCCCAGCTTCAGGTCAGCGCCCCACGCTGGGGCCTTGACGGCTGCATTCACTTCAACAACGGCCTCGACGCCCGTGAGATCTATCCCGCCGACAACCCCACCGATGTCGTCAATATCCCCGGCAGCAATTTCAAATGGGACCCCCGCACCGACAAGATCACCCCCACCGGCGGAAAAGGCCAGTACGGCGGCGCCTTCGATGACTACGGCCACCACTTCTACTGCTCGAACCGCAATCCCCTCATGTTCACCGTCATGCCTTATGAGGCCATGCTGCGCAATCCCCACGCCGGCATCACGCAGAACTTCGAGGACATCGCCCCCTTCGGCGCAGACACCCGCGTCTTCCCGCTGCAGATCACCCACACCACTGCAGACGCGCATGCCGGTACAAACACCGCTTGTTCCGGTCTGGGAGTCTATCGTGGCCTGCTCATGCCCGAGCTCAAAAACAACGTCTTCGTCCCAGATCCCACAGGCCAGCTCGTCACCCGTTACAAGATCACTCCCAACGGCGCATCCCTCAAAGCCACCCGTGTCGGCGATCGCACCGAATTCTTCCGCAGCAGCGATGAATGGTCCCGTCCCGTGAATTTCACCACCGGCCCCGACGGTGCCATCTACATCTGCGACATCTACCGCCGCTGGATCGACCACGCCCGCTTCTTCCCCGAAGAGTTCGTCAAAACCCACGACATGCGCCAGGGCGAAAACGAAGGCCGCATCTGGCGTGTCGTGCCAAAGGGCACCAAAAAACTCGTCACCAAAACTCCCGGCAAATACCACGCCATTCCCGAAGTCGGCTGGGGCGATGTCCCAGCCGAGCACGCCGAACGCGTCGCCTTCCTCAAAGCTCAGACCATCACCGATGCCAAGGAACTCAGCGCTCTCATCGCAAAGTATCCCGAAGATCCATGGATGGCCAAGATGGTCGCCTCCTCCGCCAGCAAGCAGATGGGCCGCATCCTCAGCTCCCTCGGCGATGACTTCTTCAAAACCTTCTCCGAAATCCGCAGCACCACCATCCGCACCTTTACCTTGGGTGCCATCGCCGATGCTGAAGCAGAAGACGTGACCGCTCTCCTCTCCCTCCTCCAAAAAGAACCCGGCAAACTCCTCTGGTGGAAGCCCGCCTTGCTGCAAGGCCTCGCCAAGCTTCCCAAAGGTCACGAAGACGCCGCCAAAGAAATCGCCACCCTGCAGTCCGAGATCGACGCAATCATCGCCGACAACAAAGCTCCTCTCGACCAACGCCTCGCCGTCATGCCCCTTCTCGGCCAGCGCAAATGGGACGCCGTCCAGCCCGTCGTGAAGACCCTTCTTACCACCAGCCAGCCACCGGAGCTCTCGCTCGCCGCGCTGGCTTTGCTGCGGAAATACCCCGCCACCACCACCTCGCCTCTCATCTATGAACTCCTGCCCAAGGCCGGACCCGCATTGAAGCGCGATCTCGTCCCCGTCCTCACCGCCAACGCCACCACCGCGCTCGATTTGTTCAAGCGCATGGAGAAAGGCGAATTCCCCACCGCCTGGGTCGATGTCGAAACCCGCTGGCGCTACCAGCGCGGCACCGGCGAGATGCCCGAGCTTGCCAAGAAGCTCTTCGGCGAAGCCAGCAGTGATCGCGCGAAAGTCGTGCAGGACTACATGGTCGCCACCACCCTGAAAGGGAACGCCAAAAAAGGTCAGCAGGTCTTCGCCACCATCTGCATCACCTGCCACAAGCACGGCTCCCTCGGCGTCGATGTTGGCCCGCCCCTCTCCGACGTCAAAGTGAAGCCCCCGGAAGGCCTCCTCTCAGACATTCTCGATCCCAATCGCATGTTTGAAGCCCGCTGGAGCGCCTACACCGTCGAGACCAAAGACGGACGCACCCTCTCCGGCCTCATCCAAAGCGAAACCGGCGACGGCATCGTCCTCGCCATGATGGGCGGTGCCAAAGAAACCATCGCCCGTACCGCCATCAAGGAAATGAAATCCCTTGATCACACCCTCATGCCCGTCGGCCTCGAAGCCGCCATCACCAAAGAGCAAATGGCCGACCTCCTCGCCTTCCTCCTCGGAAAATAGAGGGCAGGGGAGTCCTTGCTTCATCAAGACGGCATAGAAGCAGCGCAACAGCCTTCATTTTTGGACTGCGGTCGCGCAGCGAGGAACGAGCGCAGCTACCGCTTTCCGCAGGCCGGACAGCACACGCATTCCACGAAACCATCGAAAGGGAAGCTTCTACAGTCGCATGCCCAAGAAGCCACGCTTTGTGTCTGCGCGGATGGATTGAAGTACGATAGACACTCCTGTCGGTCGATCAGCGCTGCCCAATCACCCCAGACCGACGGACCATGTCCATCGCACGTAACAGAGTCTTCTGAATGGCTGCGTCAGAATTTAAAAGGCTCCAGAGCGCCTGCCTCCAGCAAACCGCGTAGCGGTGTGGCAAACCGTTCTCTGCACTCAATGCATGCTTTCAATCCCCTCCCTCACTCCCCATCCACCCCCTCTTCCCCATGCCCCTCCTCCGCCATCCTCTGAATCGTCCCGCTTAGCAGCTCAATATACCCGTTCACATCCATGCTCTCCGCCTCCGGTTCGCCACGCACGCTATACAGCCACCCTTGCTCATACGGATCGCTCCTCACAATGCACGCATCTACCTTGAGCTCCGGATTCCCACCCGCAAACGCGCCGTTCATCACGCAATAAACATCCGAAGCCGCCTTGAAGCCCTCCACCCAGCCAATGTTGTCGCCAGGGGCCACAGGACCACCTTCAGCAGGCTTCCACTCACAGTCCACCAGCTCACCCAGCATCCGCGTCGCAAACTTCGTGAACCCCACACGCCACAGATTCGTCTCCCCCTCCACCGGAGCCATCCAGTAGTGCGAGCGCGAGTATCGAAAAGTATCAGGGAAACGGGCGGAAAACCGGGCGTGCTTGAAGCGAACAAAATTGAGCATGAAGAAAAGGGGAGGGGAGTAAGAATCGGAGGTCAGGATGGCCGCGCCGTCAAGCTTGCTGCGCAATCAAGCGGTCAAAGCACGTCGCCGAAGTGAAAATCGTCTTCGTCCTCCTACTCGAACTCGTCCTCGATTCTTGCACCTCGCCACACCCAGAACATCCACGTCAAGCCAGGCACGTATTGGAGTCCCTCCTGTGTAGGCGGTCCGGTACGCCCATGACCGCCCATCACGCCCTTCGCCACCGCTCCGCCACACACCAGTCCCAACGGGACTGCGCAACATAGCGAAGGGTTGCCGAGCCTGGCGAGGCTACCTTGGTACCCGCCATCAAACCGGGGAAGCAAACCCACCGCCCCGCCACATCCAACGCCCACCAGCAGCGTCTGCAAAGAGTCCCGCCACGTCAGACCGTGCCGCCAGATCCAAAACCCACAAGCAATCCCAATCCCTCACCTGAATGCCATTCAGGCAAGGATCTCACCTGAAGCCTCAAACACGATTCTTCACCTCCTGCCAACTGCGCCGCCTCACGCCCTCCGCTTCAAGCCCACATACGCCATCACCACGCCCACGAGGAAATGCACCCCGAGCATGCTCATCGCGATATCAGGTGTCGCAAACCAGGTCTTCACCAGTTTGTCGATAGGCTCAAAATAGGCTGTCTTCTCCAGCGAATCGATGATGCCCGACCACCCATAATGCGCCGTGATGAAAGGATGCACCACATGCCCCAGAATCTTGGGGAAGCCCAGCAGTGCACCGCAGAGCAGGACGTTCGCACACAGCAGCGTGAGTGACACACTGTGTGCACGCTCCTTGCTGTCGGAGTTGGCGGAGATCCCCAGACAGAGGGCGGCAAAAGCGGCACCCGAGAGGGCGGGCAGCATCAGCTTGGCCATCCCCGTGCCCGGCAGCACGCCGGAGCCGGAAACGATGTCCAAAAACATCTCCATCCAGATGCTTTGCACCAGAATGATGGGCAGCATGAAGAGCAGGGAACCGATCAGCCATGCGGAGGGTGCCACGCCACCGATGCGCTCGCGTTCATAAATCGCACGTCGTCCGGCGATCTCGCGTGCGCCGAGGCGCAGCGCCATGAACATCACCAGCAGGATCTGAATAAGCACGATCATCGACACCGCATGCGCCGCCGGCCAGACCACTTCAATAGCGGTGCTGCCACCGCGCATTTCCTTGAGCCCTTTTAAATTGGGCAGCAGCAGCAAAGCCGCGACGGCAGGCCCGCCCACCAGCAACGAGGCATGCACGATCCATTCGCGTGGGCTGCGACGCAGCAGCGACCAGCGGCGTTTCACCAAATGCTGTGCCTGGCTGAAGATGCCCGGCAGAGGAATGATCGGCCTCACCTCGGCTTCCTCAGGCTTTTTGACCTCCTCTTCATCCTCGCCGCCCTTCTGCTTCATGATGATCGTGCGGTCCTCATCACCCGGATCTTCCTCGGCCGCAGAGAGCTTTTCCGCCACGCCACTCCCCAGCTTGAACGCCGCATAGTACGCATCGCGGTGCTTCATCCAGGAGTCACCCCAGCGCTGCGCAGGGCGCTTCGCCAGACGTGCATAAACTTCATCATAGGTCGGCACCGTGAAGTAGTGCGGCACGGCGCGTGCAGGACCGTGGAAAGCCACGTAGCCCTCATGCATCACCACCACCGTGTCATACGCCCCCAGATTCGCCAGCGAGTCCGTCGCATGAATCACGATGCGGTCAGGCCGGTCCGAGGCCACCAGTCTCAGCAGCGCCTCAAACTCACGCTCACTGCGCACATCCATTCCCACGGTGAAATCATCACACAGCACGATTACCGGGTCCGCCACCAGCGCCAGGCCGAGCTTCAGCCGTCTCCTATGCGGCAGCGCCAGCGCGGAGGTTCGCTCCGTCGCGATGTTCTCCAGACCCACCGTCACCAGCACATGCGAGACACGGGACAGCACCTCATCCCGATTCCGTCCCGCCCCGCGCAGCATCGCCGCGCTGATCAGGTTTTCACGCACCGTCAGGTGCTCAATCAAGTTATCGTCTCCCGCCGGCACCCAGCCCAGCTGATTGGCATACAGCGGCTGCTTGATCAGATCCCGCTTTCCGAAAGTGATCGTCCCAGCCTCCGGCTCCGTCAATCCCGCCAGGATGCGCAGCAGCGTCGTCTTCCCACTGCCCGAAGGCCCGATCAGTGCCAGCACATGCCCGCCCGGAGCCATGAAACTGACCTGTTCCAGCACGCGGAGAGGTTCTTTGCCTTTTCCGGGAACAACATGGGAGAGATTGTTGATTTCGAGCATAATCCCGATCTAACCCGGTCTGGCAGAAAGCGCAAAGTTCAAAATTCTGCCTTCCCTTCGTCCGCCAACGCTTTATTCCTCCGCAACCATGGCCTCCATCCTCCAAGTCCACCCTGCCGACGACGCCATCGTCGCCCTTTCCGATCTCTCCGCCGGCACAGCCC
>NZ_JBAQCR010000141.1:0-15107 GCF_049294395.1 Prosthecobacter sp. | reverse complement strand
CGTCTGAACCCAGCCGCGTGTTTTTTTCACCGCGTCCTGCACGTTGTCGAGCGTCTGGCGGGTTTTGTTGATGAAGACGATGAGCGCAACGCGAAAGGACTCGATGGAGTCGAGATTCGAAATGCGTGCCTGGTCAGCCATGGGTGCTGGGTACTAGATGCTGGATGCTGGATCAGCGCTGGCTGAGGTATTCCTCGATGCGCTGCGCCTTGCGGAGGAGGAAGGGCGTGTGCTGCTCGGACATCTCCATGAAGCGCTTGATGGCTTTCATGGTGGTGGTGAACTCGGCGGCGAACTTCTCATGCTCGGCGTCCTGCCAGGTCTCACCAAGGGCGGTGAAGCGGCTCTGCAGGGAGGCGGAGCGTTGCTGCATTTCTGTGTTGAAGCGTTTCAACTCCTGCGCAAAGCGCCGGACTTCCTCGGGATTCATGATTGCCTGAGCCATGCTGCAATGATGAAGTGAGAATGAAGATTGACGAATGGTTTTGCTGCGATTTTGGCAGGCCATGTGGCGTGACCGCCCGCGCTCACGGCAACTTTTGTCTCACTGCGGAATAATCTCGACACCGCAGCAGGCGAAGTGATAAAACGCTGCCATTCAACCAGAAGCGGCGCGGAGGCAGCATGCCATGCTTCCAATCCGGCAACCCAAGGCGATGAAGATCTTCAACTACAACACGGCCCATGCGTTTGCGCGGCCGTCCATGCAGGGCTGGCTTGTGGTCTTTGTGTGCGGCTTCCTCACCGTGTGCATCATCGGGCTGGCGCTTTGCATCGGCGTGTGGCTGGTTTTCAAAGTCTTGAGACGGCTGCCTGCGATCCCCCTGCCCGACTGGGATGTGACGATGCTGTCCACCGCAGGCGTCATCCTGCAAGTCGCGGCGGTCTTCGGGGCTTTGCTGGCGACGGTGATGGTGCTGGACTTGGCGCGGCGCAGGCGGCAGGAGGCCCGCATCCCGGGGCACCACCCCATCATCGGTGACTATGAGCACTCGGCGTTTTACAAGACCTGGCATGCAGAGCCGGTGCTGCCGACGGGCAAGCGGGTGAGATTGAGCGCCTACGGCAGCGGCCCAACGCCTGCGCAGGCGGCGCTGTGGCAGCAGTTCATCGGGAGGTATGATGAACTGATCGCCGCCGCCACGCGCTCATTGCTGGCGGAGGGTCATCCTTTGGAAGGGTGTGAATCGGTCACCTTCACGCCAAGCGGCATCACGCTGACGCGGGAGGGGCAGATGCACCTGGGGTTTGAGTTTGCCACGGTACCGGAGAATTTTTGGGAATCCGAGGCTGATCAGCCTTACCCGACGGCCAGCTTTACCGCAGCGCTGGAATTGAAGAGCACGGAGTGGCTGAAGCCGTATGGGTGAGGGTAGAGAGGTGGCGATCGCTTTTGGAACCGGAGCGAAGCGGAGATAGCCGAAGGCAAACAGACGACTGCAAGGAGCCCGAAGGGTGAGCGAAGCGAATCAATCAATGCGGCTGCGCAACCCTGCAAGGGTGGAGCTGCCGCTTTCGAGCGTCTCGTGGTGCGCGTAGGTGACGGGCTGGCGGAAGTTCACCGGCTGCCGCCTTCGAATAACCCGTGGTGTGCGTGAGACGATCAGCACGTCGAAAGCGGTAGCTGCGCTCGTTCCTCGCTGCGCGACCGCAGTCCATATCAAACACCGCGTGGCCTAGTCCACATACAGCAGCGCATTGGAGCTGAGCAACGCGTGGCAGAGGGCGGTGAGACCGAGGAAGGCGGGGTCTCCGGGGGTCTTGGACGGGGCGCCGAGCTGAACTTCAAGCGGGGTGGGATTGGCCTTGTAGAATTCAGTCTGGGCCTGCACGAATTCGACGCTCTGCTGCACATCGGACTCCGAAGGGGCTTTGCCGCTGATGAGTTTGAAGGCGTGGCGGACCTGATCGGCGGTGTCTTTGCCGCCTTCGCTCTGCACGCGCTGGGCGAACTGCTGAGCATGCACGCGCATGGTGGTGCTGTTCATGAGCAGGAGGCTCTGCGGACTCACGGTGGTGACGGAGCGGATGTCGCAGCTGGGCTCCATGATGGGGGCGTCAAAGGTGGCGAACATTTCGAGCTGCCGTGAGCGGCGGGCCTGTACATAAATGCTGCGGCGGAATTCATCGCCATTGAGCGGGACGATCTTGCCGGAGGGACGGCCTGCGGTGTCGGTGGTGTCGATGCCGATGACCACCTGCCCTTCTTCATTGAACATGACGGGCACGGGCGCACCGCCGACTTTGGGATTGAGCTTGCCGCTGACGGCGAGGAGGCTGTCGCGCAGGATCTCGGCCTCAAGGCGGCGCACGTTCATGCGGCTGAGGTAGGAGTTGTCGGGATCGATGCGATCACGTGTGGCATCCCGCGTGGAGGTCTGGCGGTAGGTGCGGGAGGTCATGATCTGGCGGTGGAGCTGCTTCAAGCTCCAGCCGCGTGCCATGAAATCGGTGGCGAGCCAGTCGAGGAGTTCGGGGTGGGTGGGCAGGCTGCCGAGGAGGCCGAAGTCTCCGGGGCTGGCGACGATGCCTTTGCCGAAGTGGTGCATCCACACGCGGTTCACCATGACGCGGGCCACCAGGGGGTGCTTGCCGTCGGTGAGTTCCTTGGCCAGGGCGAGGCGGCGTCCGGTGGTGGGCAGTGCGGGGTCTTTCTCGGGGATCTCGATCTTGCGGAAGGCGGCGAGGACGGTGAGATCGCTGGGCTTCACCTTCTCCTTGGGCTGGTCAAACTGGCCGCGATTGAAGATGAAGGTGGCGGGCACGGCCTCGGGCTTCTTGGGCAGTTCGGTGAAGGCGTGGAGGAATTCCTGCTTGGGCTTGGTGGCGCGCACGTCGGCGGCGTCTGCGGCCATCTTTTTCAACGTGTCCGCGTGCTTGGTTTTGTTGGTGGTGTCGTAGAGGTAGAGCGAGCCGGCACTGAGCTGGTTCACGCGGGGCCAGGCTTTGAGGAGCTTGGTCTGGTCTGCGGTGCGCTTCTTCACTTCGGTGCGGTAGGCGGTGCGCAGAGGGGCGCGGTCTGCCTCGGGGGCTTTGGCGAGCTCTTTCTCCAGCACTTCGGTGATGAACTCCTCGGCTTTGGCAAGGCGTGCGGCGTCGAGCTTCTTGGCCACGGCTTCGATCTTGGCGGATTCGGCGATTTCCTTTTCCGTCAGCAGTGAGACGAGACGGCTGCCGGGGCCGCGCCAGGCCTTGGTGTCAAAGCCGGGCTCAAACACAGCGCGCAGGCGGTAGTAGTCGGCCTGGGAGATGGGATCGTAGCGATGATCATGGCACTGCGCGCAGCCGATGGTGAGGCCGTAGAGGGAGGTGCCCACCATTTTGAGGGTGTCGGCGATGTTCGCGTTTTGCGTGGCGGCATCGTTCTTCTCGCCGGTGCCGTTGGGAGACATGCGGAGGAAGCCGGTGGCGGCGAGTTTTTCGATGGCATCGGGCGCGAGATCTTTGTACGGCTGCGGCACCATTTCATCGCCGGCGAGCTGCTCGCGCACGAACTGATCGAAGGGCTTGTCCTTGTTGAAGGCGTTGATGACGTAGTCGCGGTACTTCCATGACCAGGGGCGCTCGATATCTCTTTCGCCAAAGCCTTCGCTGTCGGCGTAGCCGGCGGTGTCCAGCCAGTGGCGGCCCCAGCGTTCGCCGTAGTGCGGAGAGGCGAGGAGGCGGTCCACGAGGCGCTCGACACTGAGCTGCGGATTCTTGATGTAAGCGGCGACGAATTCGTCCACCTCGGCGGGCGTGGGCGGCAGGCCGATGAGATCAAAGCTGGCGCGTCGGATGAAGGTGACGGGGTCGGCTTCGGGCGAGAAGGACAGGCCTTTTTCGGTGAGCTTGGCGGCGATGAAGGCATCGATGTTGGTGGCGCCTTTTTTCTCCACCGGGGGCTTCACGGCATGAATGGGCTGCAGCGACCACCAGGCGCGCTCTTCATCGGTGAAGGCGTGCTCCGGCCCGAGCTTCTCCGGCTCGGGGCGTGCGGTCCTGGCCCCCTGGGCGATCCAGGCTTCGAGCGTGGCGATGTCCTGATCCTTGAGCTTGGTTTTGCCCTTGGGCATTTCGCCTTTTTTGACGAGGTCGAGGAGGTGGCTCTCGGCCACTTTGCCGGGGACGATCACGGGGCCGTCTTTGCCGCCTTTAAGGATGAAGCGTGCGAGGCGCACATCCAGGCCGCCCTTCATTTCGCCCTCTTCGCCATGGCATTGGAAGCAGTGCGTTTTCAGGATGGGTCGCACGTCTTTTTCAAACATCACGGGGGCCGCCGCTGCCCAGGCGGGCGCGGCTGCCAGCAGCACGAGGGCGAGGTGTGAATGGGGGCGGCGTGTCATGTGGTGAAAATACGGGGTGGCGTGCTTCGCTCTTGCATCCCAGTCTCAAACCGGGTGTCATGGGGCCAGCCAGCGTTTTTTATGCCAGCCGAGTCCATCATCGCCCGACCCAAGCCGACCTACTGGCTGAGCTACCTTCTGGTCATGCCGCTGGCCGGATTTGTTGTCGCGGCGGTGATCGGCGGTGCCCTCAGCGGGCTGCTGGACCACAAGCTGACCCGCCCGGAGATCCTCAGCGCGTGGGCCATTGTCACCACGCTGATCACGCTGTTTGCCTTCTACATTGACCGGCGGAGACCTCACTTTGAGCTGGCTGATTCCACGCTGCGGATAGGTCGCGGCACATCTGCCACGGTGATCCCGCTGGAGGAGATTGAATCCGCCGTGTTCGGTCTGCCGGAGCACACGCCGTGGTGGTTTCGCATCATGCGGTATGCGCCGCAGAGCAGTGGCTCACACCACTTCATTTCCATGATGCGGGCGAACTCCTTGTTCATCCGCTTTGGCCAGCGTCGCTACGTGCCCCTCTGCCTCTACTTTACGTGGATGCAGAATGGGGGTGAGTTGATGGAGGCGCTGCGGGAGAGGCTGCGTGACAAACTCGTGGGCGCTGAGAGCTACACGGCGGCGGAGGTGAAGGCTCTGAATCTGCCGAGATTTAACCGGGTGGGTGTGGTGCGCGGGTGATTCTAGCAAAACCTTTGCCTCAGGAAAGAGATTGATGAAAGGACTAAGCTCCATGAGAGATCAGCGAGGCTCAGCCTAACCTTTTCATGCCCGCCATCCCCCGTTTTTATCTAACCCTGCTCTACATCTTCCTTGCATGCACCCTCCCGGCAGGAGCTGCGACGGTCAATGCCACCTGGAATGCCGCCACAGATGTGCCGGTGACAGCCAGCAGCTACACCGCCACGGGCAGCACGGTGAACTTCACCCTGAACTTTGCACCAGCCACCGGCACGAACCTGACCGTGGTGAACAATACCGGGCTGCCGTTTATCCAAGGGACCTTCGACAATCTGGCGCAGGGGCAGGCGGTAGCCTTGAGCTATGGCGGAGTGACTTACAACTATGTGGCCCACTACTACGGCGGCACGGGGAATGATCTGGTGCTGGTGTGGGCGAATCAACGGCTCTTTGGCTGGGGTGCCAACAACTATGGAGTGGTGGGAGACGGCTCAAATTCTGTTCCACGATTTACCATCGTGCCGGTGACGGTCACGCAGGCGCTGGCGGGCAAGACCGTCGTGGCGTTGTCTCAAAGCATCGACCACAGCATGGCTCTCTGCTCCGACGGGACCGTCATCGCCTGGGGGCTCAACAGCTATGGCCAGCTTGGCGATAACACGACGACGAACAGTTATGTACCGGTAGCGGTCAATGTGACCAGCGGCATCTCAGCCCTCTATGGCAAAACCGTGGTGGCCATAGCCGCAGGAAGCAGCTACAGCATGGCACTGTGCTCTGACGGCACCGTAGCCACCTGGGGATACAACTCCAACGGGGAACTCGGCAACAACACTATGACCAACCAATCGGCACCTGTGCCGGTCAACACCACAAACGGTGTTTCAGCGCTGTATGGCAAAAGTGTGGTGAGCATCGCCGCAGGCAACGGCCATAACTTGGCGCTGTGCGCAGATGGCACCTTGGTGACCTGGGGGTCCAGCACTTTCGGAGAACTCGGAAACAACACCCTCGGCTACAGCGCCGTGCCCGTGGCAGTGAGCACAGCAGCCGGCGTTTCTGCCCTCAATGGTAAAACCGTGGTGGCCATTGCAGCAGGGGGATACCACAACCTGGCGCTGTGCTCGGATGGCAGCCTCTCAAGCTGGGGCAACAACTTTTATGGCAATCTGGGCAACAACACCACGACGCGGAGTTCAGTGCCTGTGGCAGTCAACACAACGAGCGGCATCTCCGCCCTGTTTGGCAAAACCCTGGTGGCTGTGGCTGCGGGCGGCTACAACAGCATGGGGCTGTGCGCGGATGGCAGCGTGGTGGCATGGGGCTACAATAATTACGGTCAGCTAGGCAACAACAGCACCACCGACAGCTGGGTGCCAGTGGCCGTGAATACGACCAGCGGCATCTCAGCGCTTTATGGCAAGTCTGTGGTGGCCATTGTGACCGGAGGACCCACCTCATATAACTCAAACGCCCTGTGTTCGGACGGCACCCTGACAGCCTGGGGATACAACAGCCTCGGCAATCTGGGCAACAATGGCACGAGCAGCAGGTCGGTGCCGGTGATGGTGAGCAGTGGCCCGCTTGGCTCCGGGGAGAAATTCGTCAGCCCTGCCAGCAGTGGCAACACGGCACAGGCCTTGGTGCTGGTGGCAGAACCCATCCCCACCATCACGACTCAGGCGGCAACCACAATTGGCGGCACCAGCGCCACTTTGAACGGCACGGTAAACGCGAGCAATGGCACGGCGGTGGTCGCCTTTGACTACGGCATCACCACGGCCTACGGCAGCAGCCTTGCCGCCACTCCTGATACGGTCACGGGAGGGTCTGACACGCCTGTAAGTGCCGTGCCCACCGGATTGACCCCGGGAACCATCTACCACTACCGCCTCAGGACGGCCGGCATCACAGGGGCGGATCAAACCTTTACCACGCTGAACAACAACGCCAGCCTGACCAGCCTGGAGCCGAGCGTCGGCACTCTGAGCCCTGTGTTCGCTCCTGACACTACGCAGTACACCGTCAGCCTGAGCAGCATGATGGAGTCGATCAGCGTGACTCCCACCTTTGCAGACAGCAATGCCACGGCTGCAGTCAATGGTACCGCAATGACTTCCGGCAGCGGAGCGATCAGCCTGAGGTATGGTGACAATATCATTACCCTTGCCGTTACCGCCCAGGATGGCGTGACAAAGCAGGTGTACACGCTGAACGTGACGCGGAGCATCCCTGCCGCCCTTGCAGCGGCGTATACATCAGCCACGTATGTGGTGGCGAGCAGCCATGGCTTCACGGCAACGGACCATACAGTGAACCTCTCGCTGAACTACGCACCAGCAACGGGCACGAACCTGACGGTGGTGAACAACACTGACCTGTCGTTCATCAGCGGCACCTTTGACAATCTGGCGCAAGGGCAGGCGGTGGAGCTCAGCTACAATGGTGTGACATACCACTTTCTGGCGAACTACTACGGCGGCACGGGCAATGACCTGGTGCTGGTGTGGGCAAACAATCGCGCCATGGCATGGGGCAGCAACTCGAACGGTGAAGCGGGCAACGGAACCACCAACCGCAACCTGCTGCCAGTTCCTGTCTTCACAGCAGGAGTGCTCGCGGGCAAGACGATCATCTCCACGTCTTTGGGCGGCTCCCATGTGCTGGCCTTGTGCTCCGACGGCACTGTGGTGGCCTGGGGCAGCAACAATTACGGACAACTGGGGGACAATACCACGACCAGTCGCAGCGTGCCGGTGGCCGTCAATACCGAGAGCGGCGTCTCCGCCCTTGCCGGCAAAACCGTGGTAGCTCTGGCAGCGGGCGAATCTCACAGCCTGGCGCTCTGCTCCGATGGCAGTGTGGTGGCCTGGGGGAGCAACGCTTTTGGAGAACTTGGCAACAACAGCACCTCCAACAGCCCGTCCAGCAGCAACTCCAACAGTGTGCCGGTGGCCGTCAACATGGCGGGCGGAGTTTCCGCCCTGTACGGCAAGACGGTGGTGGCTTTGGCCGCAGGGTATTCCGACAGCATGGCCCTGTGCTCAGACGGCACGGTGGCCACCTGGGGCTTCAACAACTTGGGGCAGCTCGGGGACAATACCACGACCGATCGCAGCGTGCCGGTGGCCGTCAACACCACCAGCGGTGTCTCCGCCCTGTATGGCAAAAACGTGGTGTCAGTGACGGCGAACAATAGCTTCACCATGGCCCTGTGCTCAGACGGCACGGTAGCTGCCTGGGGCTCCAACGTCTTTGGTCGGCTCGGGGACAACACCACGACCAACCGCATTGTGCCGGTGGCCGTCAACACCGCCAGCGGCATATCCGCCCTGTATGGCAAAACCGTGGTGGCCGTGACAGCGGGCGACAGCTTCGCCATGGCATTGTGCTCAGACGGCACGCTGGCCGCCTGGGGCAACAACAGCTTTGGTCAGCTTGGGGACAACACCACGACCAGTCGCAGCGCGCCAGTGGCCGTCAACACCGCCAGCAGCGTCTCCGCCCTCTTTGGCAAGACCGTGGTGGCCGTCTGCCCAAGCTCCTATTCCACCATGGCGCTGTGCGCGGATGGCACCCTGGCCACCTGGGGCAGCAACTCCAATGGCGAACTTGGCGACACCACCACCAGCCAGCGCAATGCCCCAGTGCTGGTGAACAGCACCAATCTGGCGGCGGGAGAACAATGGAGCTCCCTGCCTGTCAGCAGCCGGTTCTCTTACCACGTCCTAGCAGTGGCGGCGGCTCCGGCCTATGCCACGGTCACCACCCAGGCAGCCACAGTCATCGGCGGCACCTATGCCACCTTCAATGCCGCCGTGGTGCCTGCTTATGACAGCATGGCGGTGACGTTTGAGTACGGCACGACCACCAGCTACGGGAGCACCATTTCCGCCATGCCCTCACCGGTCACCGGTGGCGCCGTCACGCTTGAAAATGCCGCAGTCACGGGTCTGACGCCTGGCACCACCTACCATTTCCGCGTGACCGGCAGTAATGGCTCCGGCACTCTCAACGGCGGCGACCAGACCTTCACCACGCTGAAAAACAACGCCAGCCTTGCCAGTCTGACGGTGAGCAGCGGCAGTCTCAGCCCCGCTTTCGACAGCGGCACCACGAGCTACACCCTGGATCTCCCCTATTCAACGGCCACCCTCAGTGTCACCCCCGTGCTGGCAGACACCAGCGCCAAAATACAGATGAACTCTGCTTCGATCTCGGTGGGGACGTTCAGCCTGCCTGAAGGCGGCACGACCATCACCACCCTGGTGACCGCTCAGGATGGCACCACCACCCAAGCCTACACGCTGACCGTGAACCGTGCCACCGGCCCCAGCCTTGCCAGCCTGGAGCTGGACAGTGGCACGCTGAGCCCCGCCTTTGACAGTGGCACCACCAGCTACAGCGTCGCTGTCTCCAGCACCACCAGCAGCATCGTACTCACCCCCAGCCTGGTGGATGGCACCAGCACCCTCAAGGTCAATGGCACGACAGCGGCTTCCGGCAGTGCCAGCGATGCGATCAGCCTCGTTTACGGCGACAATGCCATCAGCGTCGCTGCCACCTCACAGGATGGCAGCATCACCAAAACCTACACGCTGCTGGTCACGCGTGGCATTCCTGCGTCATTTGACGCAGCCTTCGCTTCCGCCGTCACCGTCCCGCTGACCATACGCGGGCTGACGGCCACAGGCAGCACGGTGAACCTGGCGCTGAACTATAAACCGCTCACCGGAACAAACCTGACCTTGGTGAACAACACCTCGACAAGCTTCATCGGCGGCACGTTTGCCAATCTGGCGCAGGGCCAGCTGGTGGCCCTGAGCTACAATGGCATCTCCTACCATTTTCTGGCCAACTACTTCGGAGGCAACGGCAACGATCTGGTGCTGCAGTGGGCGGACACACGCTCCTTCGCCTGGGGCAACAACCAGACCTACCAGCTTGGGGTGCAAAACAACGTCAACTACATCAGCACTCCTACGGTGATGATCCCAAACGCAACTCTGGCCTTGAAGCAGATCCTCGCCATCGCCACGGGAGGCGTGCACACTCTCGTGCTGTGCTCAGACGGAACCCTTGCCTCATGGGGTTCCAATACGAATGGAGAACTCGGAAATGGCTTGTTTGCCACGGGCCATCTCCCGATGCCGGTGGACACAGCGAATGGCACCTCCGCCCTGTATGGCAAGAAGGTGGTCGCGATTTCAGCCGGTCAGAATCACAGTCTTGCGCTGTGCTCAGACGGCACCGTCTCCTCCTGGGGTTACAACTTCTACGGCCAGCTAGGAGAGGCCAACTTCCCATTCATGAGCACCAGACCGCTTGCGGTGAACACCGACCCGGGCTTCTCCGCCCTCGCTGGCAAGACGGTGGTCGCCATTGCGGCTGGCTATAATCACAGTCTGGCGCTGTGCTCGGATGGGACTCTGGTCGGCTGGGGGCTCAACTCCAGCGGCCAGCTTGGCAATCTGGCAGGAAGCCTCACTTTTGTCCCTGCCGTGGTAAATGCGGCCAATGGCGTCTCCGCCCTGTATGGCAAAACGGTGGTCTCCATCGCTGCGGGTGGCAATCACAGCCTGGCGCTCTGCTCCGACGGCACGGTGGTGGCATGGGGGGCGAACAGCAACGGCCAGCTAGGGGATGGCACCACCACCACCCGCTACGCAGGCGTTGCAGTCAGCACCACCAGCGGTGTTTCCGCCCTGTATGGGAAAAAGGTGGTGGCCATCAGCGCAGGAGGCAGCCACAGCATGGCGCTCTGCTCCAACGGCACCGTGGTGAGCTGGGGCCTGAACAGCAGCGGCCAGCTCGGAGACAACACCTCCACCATCCAGCGCAACGTGCCAGTCGCGGTCACAACGGCGAACGGTATCTCCGCTCTCTTTGGCAAAACGGTCACCGGCATCTCGGCCGGGTATATTCATTCCGTGGCCACCTGCTCCGATGGAACACTGGCAGCCTGGGGGTCGAATGTGTTCGGACAGGCCGCAGTCCCGCCCGCCACTTCCAAGCAATTGGCACCCTATGCCACACCACGCACCGCTCTGCCGCCCGCCGAAATGTATGCCACGGTGGTCACCGGTCCGGCCAGCGCGCACAGCCTGGCACTGGCGGCCACGCCTCCCCCCACAGTGACCAGTTTGTCCGCCACAGCGGTGACAACCACCAGCGTGACTCTGAACGGCACCGTCAATGCCAGCAGCGGCTATATTACCACCTCGTATGACTACGGCCTCACCACCGCGTATGGCACCAGCCGAGTGGGCTCAGCCGCGTTTGGCGGCTCAACTCTGAGCACCCAGGTCATGCTCACAGGACTGGCCCCCGGCACCACCTACCACTTCCGCGCCAATGGCGGCACCTACAGCGGAAATGACCTGACCTTCACCACGCTGAGTCTGGTGCAAAGCTGGCGGCAGACTTACTTTGGCACCACGGCCGCCACCGGGTCCATGGCGGATGTGGCGGATTTTGACAACGATGGGATCCCCAATCTGATCGAGTGGGCCTGCCTGCTCGATCCCACCACACGCAGCACCACGCCCGTGACGACGGCGCGCAATGGCGCGAACTTTGAGTTCAACTATTCACGCAGCACGGCGGCCGCCAATTCGGGCGCTGCATTCATCGTGGAATGGAGCGACACGCTGGCGGCGGGAAGCTGGAGCAGCACCGGCGTGACGCAAACCGTGCTGAGCGACGACGGCACGATGCAGCAGGTCAAAGCGGTGATCCCGATCAATGGCACGACGGCCAAGTTCAGCCGGCTGTCGGTGACGGCACCATGAGGAACGAGCAGATGCGAGGCTCGTGAGAGCTGCACGGCGGCGGAGGTGAAGGCGCTGGGGCTGGCGGAGTTTAACCGGGTGGGGGCGGTGCGCTGGCGGGCTCATTTCCCATCGGGTGCGATGGAACGTTCGAGTTTGCCGCAGAGGGGCGGAGAGGCAGAGGGAGCAGAGAATGGATTCAATCTCTGCCACCTCTGCTCCTTGGCTCCTCTGCGGCAGAAACGAATGGCCCTGCAATGTTCAAAAGGCACGGCACTCTGTACTGGGAGCGCCGTTTTTTAAACGGCTCTGGAAAGCTCCGCAGCAGACCAAGCGCCGCATCTCCAGTACACTTCATGCCATGTCGATTGCCGCAGGGACGTTCGACGAGAGCCGATGAAACATCGGCGCTCCCAGCCATGAGGCATTCAAAGCAAAGAGCTGCGCCCGGCATGACCCGGTGGCGCAGCTCGCAGCGATGACTGACTTCCCTGCCCTACTTCCCAGCCACCGCATCATCCACAGCGCCATCCAGCACGTCGCAGGCTTCGATGAGGGCTTCTTCGGTGACGGTGAGCGGCGGGCAGATTTTGACGGTCTGGCCCCAGGCGCCGACGGGGGCGAAGAGGAGAAGGCCGCGCTGGTAGCAGAGCTCGATGATGCGATGGGCGAGATCGTGGTTCGGCTCTTTTTTGTCCGGGTGGATGATCTGCATGCCGGCGACAAGGCCGACGCCGGTGACGTTGCCGACGACACTTGGGTGGCGCTTCTGGATGGCCTTGCAGCGCTCCAGCAGGATGGGGCCCAGACGTGCGGCGTTGCCGGTGAGGTCTTCGTCGAGAAGTTTTTTGATGTTGGCCACGGCGGCGGCGCAGCACACGGGATTTCCGGTGTGCGTGCTGGTCATGCTGCCCGGTGGGAACTGATCCATGATGGCTTCGCGGCCGATGACGGCGCTCAGCGGCATGCCGCTGCTGATGCCTTTGCCGCAGCAGATGATGTCCGGCGTGACGCCGTAGTGCTCGAAGGCCCAGAACTTGCCGGTGCGGCCAAAGCCGGCCTGCACTTCGTCAAAGGTGAGCACGACGTTGTGCTCATCACACCAGGCGCGGAGTTTTTGAATGTACTCCACCGGGGCGAAGTCGGGGCCCACGCCCTGATAGCTTTCAATGATGACGCCGGCGATGTTGGCACCGGTGAGGCCTTTGTCGGCGATGGTTTTGAGGAAGCTGTCGAAGCTGGTGTCTTCCGTCCAGTAACCATCCGGGAAGGGCGCATTGAGGATGGCAGGATCTTCATTCACGATCCACGCCTTCTGCCCGGCCATGCCGCCGGCCTGCTGGCTGGCGAGGGTGCGGCCGTGGAAGCCACGGGTGAAACCGATGATGCCGATCTTCTCTTTCCCGCCGACTTTGATGCCGTGGCTGCGGCTGAGCTTGATGGCGCACTCGGTGGCCTCGCTGCCGGTGCTGAGGAGGAAGACTTTCTTCAAGCCATCCGGGGAAACGGAGGCGATGATCTCGGCGGCTTCGGCGCGCTCTTCGCTGGGGAAGACGTAGTTGTGAATGAGGCCGCTGCTGATCTGATCAATCATGGCCTTGCAGATTTCAGGCGCGGCGTGGCCGGCATTCGTCACGAGCACACCGCTGCTCCAGTCGAGCCACTTGTTGCCGTATTTGTCGAAGATGTGGATGTCCAGGGCCTTGTCCCACACGATGGGCGGCATGCCGCGCATGGACTGGGGTTCAAAGTGACGCAGCTTTTCCAGAGTAGGAACGGAGTCCGGGTGCGGCAATGGCGTGCAAATGCGGCGATGCTTGGTTTCGACGTGAGGAACAGTCTGTGGTGTGATGCTGAATTCTTTGCCCATGGAATGATAGTGGAGGTACCGGCTTCATGCTGCTACTCGCTTTGCAGCATGTGGCGGTATTTTTGTGCGCATACGATTTATCTGGCCGTCTATATAATTGTGCTGATGAAACGACCTGAACGCACGAGAAGCGGGTGTGCTTAGGGATTCTCTGCGCTCTTTTGCGGGCGCAGCGTACCGGCTTCTCCTTCGGGCCAGTAAGCACCGTCTTCGATCCACTCGCGCAGCATGCCGATCTGATCATCCGTGAGGCTGACATCCGTGCGCGGCATCATCTTGGGGTGCGTGCCGCCGCGCTGCACGGCGCTGATGAGCAGGCTGCAGTCTGGGTCTTCGGGCAGGATGTAGTCGCGCCCGCTGGCGCTACGCTTGAAGGCGGTGACTTTCGTCATGAGATTGAGCGAGGGCGGCGGCAGGCTGCCGTTGTGGCATCTCAGGCAGTGCTCCTGCAGCACGGGCTTCACCTGCGTGAGGAAGTAGTGCTCCCGCGCGCTCTTGGTGGCGGGCAGCTGCGTGCAGGCGGTGACGATGACAAGGAGGGGAAGGAAACGAAGGATCATGCCATGAGCCTAACGACGACGCTGAAAACAAGCTACCCCGCGTTTGCGCAATCTTATGCTGAAGCTTGACGCCGCTGTGCTGCCGCGACCACATTGTACGAATGCCCCGCAAACCCAAACCGCAGACCAATGGCCACTGTCGCATCGTTTTGACCGGAGGCCCCGGCGGCGGCAAGACGACGGCGGGCGATCTCTTTCGCCGCGAGATGGGTGACCAGGTGGTGATGGTGCCGGAGGCGGCGACGATGATGTTCACCGGCGGCTTCCCGCGCGTGAGCATACCGGATGCCGTCCATGCGGCGCAGCGGGCGATCTACCATGTGCAGATTCACCTGGAGGAGGCCGTGATGGCGCAGCACCCGGAGCAGATCCTGCTGTGCGATCGCGGCACGGTGGATGGCGCGGCCTACTGGCCGAGCGGACCGGAGGGCTTTTTTGAAGACATCGGCAGCTCGCTGGAGCGCGAGCTGCTGCGCTACGATGCGGTGATTTTCTTTGAAAGCGCGGCGGTGGGCCACATGAGCATCGAAGGCGGGAATCCCATCCGCAATGAGACTGCGGAGCAGGCCATCAAGCTGGACCGCAAGCTGCGGGATCTGTGGAGCCAGCATCCGAAATTCATGCTGGTGCCGCACAATCCGTCCTTCTTCAAAAAGATCAGCTTCGGCCTCGCCGTGCTGGATGGCATGGTGAGCGAACTGGGCTGCAAGGAGCGGAAAAGGAAGAAGAGGTAGGGGGCGAGCGGGCCGGGAGCGGCTCATTGCTGGGAGCGCCGATTTTTAATCGGCTCCGGGCGTGCGTCCTTGCGGCTTTGATTTGGAATGAGGATCGCTGGAAAGGCGGTGCTGCGTCTTGCTGCGGAGCTTCCCAGAGCCGATAAAATATCGGCGCTCCC
>NZ_JBAQCR010000140.1:0-14063 GCF_049294395.1 Prosthecobacter sp. | reverse complement strand
AAACGTGCAATTCAGCCCCACTGGATGCAATTGGGCGCAACGCGCAATCATCGCCGAACCCTTGTGCTGCAAGGCTTTGCAAATGAATGCAACACAGTGCAACATCATGGAATACAACAGGAGTGTCCGTCGTACTTCAATCCATCTGAGTCAGACACAGACTGGCTGTGGAAGAGAAGGCGGTTTTTAATGGTTCAGATTTGGACTGTGCTGAGAGGGAACGAACATGGATGGTGACTCTTCAAGTCCTGGGGGGGAGACAGCGGGCGGAAGCGTGTCAGCCCGCACTTCTCACACTCTCAGCGTTGACATGCGGGGATGTAGCGCGGAATTCCGATTCCGCGACGGCACCGACTCGGTATCGGAATTGCCTGCGGCTGTCTCCGCTTCGCTACGGCTCCGAGCTACATCATGGCGGCAACACGCTGTTCGTGGATTCCCTGTGAGTGCGGGAAATGCAGGTTAGCGGCCAATGTGCTGCTTTCGACGGCTTCAACTTTTCCCCTCACCCGACCTCTCCCCGAAGGTAGCATCTACCAAGCCACGTCCTCGACGGGGAGAGGAGTAACGCATTGCGACTCCGATTCAGTTTCGAAGCTCTCCAGCGCGAATCTCCTCTTCCCGCCCAAGGCTCCGTTGCTCCTTATCTCCTTCGGGGAGAGGCTGGGGAGGGGAGCGCACATCGGCCTCTTCGCAGGACCTGAATAGTTACCATGGATGTTCGTTTTACACACGGAGGAAGAGCTGGCGTTTGTGGAGCCACTGGGCGGTGGCGAGCATGAGGGCGAAGGTCAGGGCGGAGGGGAGCCAGTCGTAGGGGGGCGGGGGTGTGGTGGCGAGGCGTTCGCTGATGGTGCGGAAGAAACCGAAACCGGAGCAGAGGTAGAGGGCGATGGGGTTGGAGCCGACCCAGAGGAAGGGGGCGAGGCCGCGCCGCCAGCCGAGGACATCGACGATGAAGTAAAAGAGGGCGAGGAGGAGGGCGCTCCAGCCGGCGGCGACGAGGACGAAGCTTGAGGACCAGATTTTCTTGATGACGGGGAAGAAGGGATGCCAGGCCCAGCCGAGGGCGAGCATGATGAGGCCGGAGGCGATGAGGGCAGTGACTTTGCGCCAGGGTGAGGTGGAGCTTGTGAGCCATTTGCCCGCCAGCAGGCCGAGAAGGGCGGTGGCGATGGCGGGGAGGGTGCTGAGAATGCCTTCGGGGTCGTGGTCGCCGTCGTATTTGCGTCCGGGGAGCCACATGCGGTCGAACTCATTGGTGATGTTCAGGCCTTCGGCGAAAGTTCCCCCGCCAAAACCGAAACGCAGAACGAGGAAGTAAACGAGCAGTATTGCAATGACTGTGATGGTGAGACTGCGTGTGTTCAGCCAGAGCGAGAGCAAACCGGCGGCTGCTGAGGCGATGCCGATGCGCTGGAGGACGCCGAGCCAGCGGATTTGATCCCAGCCGTTTTTTATGCCGCCGGAGAAAATGATGCCGAGGACCACGAGAATGGCGGCGCGTGCGAGCAGGTGGCGGATGGTCGAGAGGCGGCCCGCGCGTGCGAGACGCCGGGGCAGTGCGATGGCGAGGGAGACGCCTGCGAGAAAGAGGAAGAGGGGGAAGATCAGGTCATAGAAACGAAAGCCGGCCCAGTCCACGTGCTTGAACTGGGTGGTGATGGTGGTGACAACATCGGAGCCGGGGAAGGCACGATTGAGCATCTGGGAGAGCACGGTGGAAAGACCGAGAATCCAGCACATGTCGAAACCGCGCAGGGCATCGAGGGACAGCAGGCGTGTCGAAGAAGCGGAGGGTGAAAGCGGGGCAGGGGACATGTGAGGCGAGTCTCAGGAGTCATACGGAGTGGAGATCGCAAACGATCAGGCGGGTTCCGCGAACAGCGCAAAACGGCGGACTGGCGATATTGCGGCAAAATCCGGCTAAAACACATGATCCGTTTTCGAGTGTCTCTAGAGGTGGGCGTGAGTTGAGAGGCCTGCGGAAAGCGGTAGCTGCGCTCGTTCCTCGCTTCGCAACCGCAGTCCAAAAGGTTTGCGATTGGCGCTCCAAATGAAAAAAGGGCAGGTCCGAGGACCTGCCCTGATGTGATTCAATGATGAAGGGTGCGATTACTTCACGATGCCAAGGAGCTCGACTTCGAAGATGAGAGGGACGCCTGGGCCAATGCCGCCGCTTGGGCTGCCGCTGTCGCCGTAGGCGAGATCGGAGGGGATGGCAAACTTCCACTTGGAGCCGACGGGCATGAGCTGAAGACCTTCGGTCCAGCCTTTGATGACTTCCTGCAGGCCGAAGGTGGCGGGCATGCCGCGCTCGACGGAGCTGTCGAAGACGGTGCCGTTCACGAGGGTGCCGTGGTAGTGAACGCTGACGGTGTCGGTGATGGCGGGCTTGGGTCCGGTGCCGGCCTTGATGATTTCATACTGGAGGCCGCTCTTGGTGGTGGTGACTTCCTTGCGCTTGCCATTGGTGGCGAGGAATTTTACGCCCTCTTCCTTGGCGGCGGCCATTTTCTGCTTCACGGCGGCCTGTTCGGCGCGCTGCTCAGGCGTCATGTTGGCTTCAGCCTTGGCCTTCATGAAGATCTCGAAGGAGGCCATGGCGGCGGTGAGTTCTTCTTCGGTGTAGGCGGGCTTGTCAGAGCCGGGCTTCACGGTGTGGGTGATGCCGGCGATGAATTTTTCGATGTCGATCGGGATGCCTTCGCTGGCGAACTGCTGGCCGAGGCCGGTGCCCATGGAGTAGCTGGAGCTTTTCTTGGAGGTGAGAGCGTCTTTGACGCCTTCAGTGAACTCCTTGATGTCGATTTTCTCCTGCTGCTTGAGGATGGAATTGCCGACGTTTTTGCCGATGAAGTAGCTGACTTTATCCATGGGGAGGGTGGGGGAAGCTGCGGGTGCGTCGGCCGGCTGTGCGGGTTTGACATCCTGGGCGTGAATGAGTGGTACCGCAGCAAGTGCGGTGCAGAGCAGGGCGATGGTGGGTTTCATATTGGAGGCGCGGAGACTACCCAGTGGCCCGTGGCGGTCAATGACAGCCTTGGCGGGGCGGGAAAAAGCCGTTTGACCCCGCCCCCCCCTTGAAGCACTATCGCCGCCCCTCTAACCAGAACTTATATGCCCGCGAAAATCTATACTGAAAAAGACGCCAGCCTTGCACCGCTCAAAGGCAAGACCTGCGCTGTGATCGGCTTCGGCTCCCAAGGCCACGCCCACGCTCTGAACCTTAAAGAGAGCGGCGTCAATGTGATCATCGGCCTCTACCCCGGCAGCAAGAGCCGCGCAGTGGCAGAAGAAAAGGGCCTCAAGGTCTATGACACCGCTGAAGCCGTGAAGAAAGCTGACGTGATCTTCGTCGCGGTGCCGGACACCAAAATCGCCGCTGTTTTCGACAAGGACATCAAGCCATTCCTGACCAAGGGCAAGACCCTGCTGTTCAGCCACGGCTTCGCCATTCACTTCAAGACGATCATCGTTCCAACGGACGTGAACGTGATCATGGTGGCCCCGAAAGGCCCGGGCCACATCGTGCGCCGTCAATACACCGAAGGCAAAGGCGTCCCCGCCCTCATCGCCATTTATCAGAACGCTGACAAGCAGGCCAAGAAGATCGCCCTTGCCTGGGCGCACGGCATCGGCGGCACCCGTGGTGGTGTCCTCGAAACGACCTTCAAGGAAGAAACCGAAACCGATCTCTTCGGCGAGCAGACCGTGCTTTGCGGCGGCGCCAGCGCGCTGGTGCAGGCCGGCTTTGAAGTGCTGGTGGAAGCCGGCTACGCTCCTGAGATGGCCTACTTCGAGTGCTTGCACGAATTGAAGCTCATCGTCGATCTGATGAACGAGTCCGGCATTGCTGGCATGCGTTTCTCGATCTCCGAAACCGCCAAGTGGGGCGACGTGAAGGTCGGTCCGAAAATCATCGACAAGTCGGTGAAGAAGCGCATGAAGGAAGCTCTCAAGGACATCCAGTCCGGCAAGTTTGCCAAGGAGTGGATCCGCGAGACGAAGACCGGCTACAAGAAGTTCAACAAGCTGCTCAAGGACGGCGAGAAGCACCCGATCGAGAAGACCGGCGCACGCCTCCGCAGCCTGATGCCGTGGATCAAGAAGCGCGACATCAAGGGCCAGCAGGCCAGCTATTCGTAAGAGTGGTGGAAGACGGTGCCGCTGGCGGGATCGTCAACGGAATCAAAAAAGGCGCGGACTGGAAACGGTCCGCGCTTTTTTATGCCCGCATGTCTGCCTGCGCCTGGGCGGGGGTGCGGAAGAGGACCGCAACGCAGAAGGTGACGACGGTGCCAAACATGATGCGCCACGGGAACTCGATGACGGGCACCCAGTCGGCATGTTTCCAGGTGCTTTTGGCATTGAAGAGTTTCAGCACATCGATGTCCAGGCCGCTGAGGTAGGCGACGACGATGAAGCCTGCGAGCATGGCGAGGATGTTGCCAAAATCATTGCCACGGGAGCGGGTAAAGAGGCCCACCATGAACACACCGAGCAGCGAGCCGTAGGTGTAGCCGAAGATGCCCAAGATAATGGGAAGGATGCGGAGTGTGGGATTATGTGCGGTGACCCAGGCGGTGCCGAGCGCAACGGAGATGAGCAGGGCGGCGAAGAGAACGGTGCCAAAGCGCAGCACGCGCACGCGGCCTGCGTCTGTGGCTGGCTCGCCGAACCAGCGGAAGTGGAAATCGCGCACGTAGCTGGTGGCGAGGGCATTGAGCGCTGTGCTCAGGGAGCCCATGGCGGTGGCGAGGACGCCTGCCAGCACGAGACCGCGAATGCCAGCGGGCATGACGGTGAGGATGAAGTGGGGGAAGACCTTGTTTGCGGAGACGATGCCGGATTCACTGCGTGGCAATGTGAGGTCTGGATTCTGCTGGTAGTAAACCCAAAGAAGGATGCCGATGGCGAGGACGACGAGCGTGATGGGCACATCTGCCAGGCCGGAGAGGATGGTGGCGACGGCGCTCTGCTTTTTGTTTTTGGCGGTGAGCATGCGCTGGACCATGTCCTGGTCAGTGCCGTGTGTGGCGAGAGTGACGAAGGTGGAGCCGAGGAAAGCGGCCCACACGGTGTACTCCTGTTCGAGGATGCCTTTGATGTTGCCCCAGACGCCTGCGCCCTCCTTGAAGCCCCAGTCCCAGAAGAGCAGGTCTTTGTCGCCGTTGAGCAGTTTGGTGGCACCGGCCCAGCCGCCGGGGATGTGGCCGAGCAGATAGAACAAGGAAAAGCCGAGGGCGCAGATGAGGACGATGATCTGAATCACATCCGTCCAGATCACGGCGCGAATGCCGCCGACGGAGGTGTAGAGTGCGGTGGCGAGTGTGACTAAAACCAATGCGCCGCCAGTGAGGAAGAACTCCTTGGTGGGAGACAAGAATTCGTTGGGATATTGCAGATGCCACAGCAGAACCAGCAGCATGCTGGGCACCCAGAGTCGTGTGCCGCTGGCCAGCGTGCGGGTGACGAGAAACACGGCGGACGTCAGCCGCCGCGTGCGGGGGCCGAAGCGCTGGCCGAGGAATTCATAGATGCTGACGACATTGTGCCGGTAATAGGCAGGAATGAAGACGGCGCTGACGACCACGCGCGCGAGCAGATAACCGACAATGAGCTGGATGTAGGTGAAATTGCGCAGTGCAAAGCCTTCGCCCGGAGCGCCGAAGAAGGTGCCGGCACTGATCTCCGCCGCGAGGATGGAGGCGAGGACGGCCCACCATGCGATCTGACGATCGCCGAGGGTGAAGCCTTCCACGCTGTCGCTTTTGCTGCGCTGCGACAGACCGATGCCGATGATCAGGGCGAAGTAACCGAGGATGACGATCGCGTCGAGGAGGTAAGGCATGGCGTGTGTGGTGCGAAGTCTCGCTGCAAAGCACCACACACGTCAAGAGAACAGCCTGCGGCTGTGGAAACTAACCCAGGGCAGGGACAGGCCCGTGGTGCGGGTTATTTGGAGACGACATTGGTCTCCAGCTTTGGCAAGGCGCGCACGATGACGCGTTCTTCGACCGAGGTGCCACGGGGTGACACGATGGTGATTTCCTCGTACACTTTGCCGATGTCCTTGTTGGTGAGTGGATGATGGATCAGCCTGCGTGTGGCGACAGTGGTGTCACCCAGAGCTTTTACTGTGACGTTTCCTGTCTGTATGGGAGTGGCGGCACGAGCGCTTTCAGCTTGGGTTCCTGCACGGGGGGCGGCGCACTGGGTCAGCAGGACCGTGGAAAGAGTGAGGGCGGAAAAACCGAGAGTTTTGAAGAGGGATTTCATGGTTGGATGAAGGGCTTAAGTTCAGCACGAAGCTGAGGCGGGATTGGACGCGGCAGCGTGGAAGGCGTTCAAAGTTTAGAAAGTATGCATTAGTCATTTTCATATGTGAGAGCGCCGTCTGACCGGATTTTAGTCTTGCTTCACCATCCCATCATCCGCATGATCCTACACGCCCATGCATGAAATACGCCTATCCTTGGTGATGTCAGCTGTCTGCCTGCTGCCGTGGGCTGGCTTGAGAGCTGAGTCGCCGAAGGCGGAGATGGCGAGTGAGAAGGGGCGCTTGATCGCTCTTCATCGGCATTACCAAAGCGCGGCCGCCATGTCTGCCCAGGGGCGGCTGGTGGAGGCGGAGGCGGAACTGCGGGTGATCGTGTCCACCTGCAGGGAGGTGTTTGGCAAGGAGCATCCGGACACGCTGACAAGCCGGAGTGATCTGGCGGCTACGCTGGCCGGGGAGGGCAAGTATGCCGAGGCGGAAAAAGAAAATCGTGCGGTGCTGGCCATCCGCCAGCGTGTGCTGGGCAAGGAGCACCCGGACACTTTGCTGAGCCGGAACAATCTGGCGATGACGCTGCAGGAACAGGGGAAGAACGCCGAGGCGGTGCGTGAATACCGGGCGGTGCTGGAGGTGAGGCAACGTGTGCTGGGCGAAGAGCATTTGGACACGCTGGACAGCCGCAACAACCTGGCGACGGCGCTGAATGACATGGGCAGGCATGCGGAGGCCGAGAAGGAACACCGGGCGGTGCTGGAGCTGCGCGAACGGCAGCTGGGTGTGAAGCATCCCAAGACGCTGGCAAGCCGGAACAATCTGGCGGCGGTGCTGCAGGAGCAGGAGCGTCATGTGGAAGCGGAGCAGGAACACCGCAAGGTGCTGGCGCTGCGCGAGAAGGTGCTGGGAGCGAAGCATGCGGATGTTTTCATGAGCTGTTTCAATCTGGCTTTGTGCCTTGAGGCGCAGGCCAGGCACAAGGAGGCGCTGGTTTTCATGGCGCGCGCGCAGGAGGGCTTTAAAAAAGGCCTGGGTGAGGGCCATCCGTACACTCAAGCTGCAGAAGACTGCCGGAAGCGGATCGCGGCGGAGATCAAAAAATAATTGTCCTTCTTGAAGGCATTCTGCTGCAAAAGCTCTCGCGCCATGGCAGGTACTCGTTAACATCGGCCCTCAATGTCTGCCGTCACCTTCGTCAAAGAACTGCGTCATAACTGGAAGACCATCGGCGCGGTGGCGCCCTCCAGTACGGCGCTGGCGGAGCGCATGATGGAGTCTGCGGGTGTGTGGAAGTCCAAACGGATTCTTGAGCTTGGGCCCGGAACGGGTGCCTTTACCGGAGCCATTGCCGACGCCATGCCGCGTGATGCGGACTATGTGGGCATCGAGCTGATCGAGACCTTTGTGCAGCAACTGCGGCCACGGTTTCCGAAGATGCGCTTTGAGTGCGCCGGTGCGCAGGAGTTTGATTTCAGCCAGGTGCTGCCAGAGGGAGAGAAATTCGACACGATCGTGAGCGGCCTGCCGTGGACGGCGTTTCCGCGCGGGCTGCAGGAGGCCATTTTGAACAATGTGCTGCCGCACCTCGCGCCGGGAGGATGCTTTGCCACTTTTGCGTACTGGGGATTTCACAAGCTGCCGGGCGGCAGGCAGTTTCGTGCGCTGCTGCATGAGATGACGCATGGCGTGGAAACCAGCCGCATCGTGTGGGGCAATGTGCCGCCGGCGTTTGTGTATCTGGCGCGGAAAAAGTGAGCGGGTTTAGTCCGCTTTCTTCTTTTTGCCTTTGCCCTTTTTCTGGGGTGCTGCGGTGGTCTGCTGGTCGTTTTTCGTGGGCATCGGTGCTTTGATGACCTCTCGCCATGCGAGCATTTTGGCGTGGAGTTCCTTGGTTTTTTCGGGCTGTTCGGCGGCGAGGTTTTTCTGCTCGCCGATGTCATCCTTGAGGTTGTACAATTCGAGGCGGCCGTCTTCGAAGAACTCCATGAGCTTCCAATCGCCTTCTTCGATGAGGCCGACGGGAGTGGTGCGCCAGGTGTTTTCTCCTGCGCCGAGATAACCGGGGAAGTGCTGGTAGATGGCGTCGCGCTTCAGGCTGGCGGAGGCATCGCGAAAGAGTGGGACGAGGCTCTCGCCATCGAGGGGTTGATTGGCGGGAGGTGTGGCTTTGCCGATCTCGGCGAAGGTGGGGTATAGATCCACGTGGATGGTGGGAACCTCGCTGCTGGAGCCGGGCTTGGTGATGCCGGGCCAGCGGACGATGAAGGGGACAAGGGTGCCGCCTTCGTAGAGGCTGCCTTTGCCGCTGCGGAGCGGGGCGTTGTCGGTGATGTCGCCTGCTTTTTTGAGGCCCTCGCGGGCGTAGCCACCCACGCCGCCGTTGTCACTGGCGAAAATGAGGACGGTGTTGTCGGCGAGTTTGAGTTCGTTGAGGGTGGCCATGATGCGGCCGACGCTTTCGTCCACGCTGGCGATCATGGCTGCGTAGACCGGGCTGTGATGGCCGCCGACGGGGGGCTTGTCTTTGAAGCGGGCGGTGATTTCATCTTTGGCGTCGTGCGGGGAATGGACACCGAAATGAGGCAGGTAGAGGAAGAAGGGGGCGTCTTTGTGGCGCTGGATGAAATCGACGGCCTTGTCGGTGAGGAAGTCGGCGAGGTATTCGCCTTTTGGGTATTCGACTGGTGGCTGAGTTTTGAAATCGAAGTGTTTGCCCATGGTGACGATGGCTTCGTCAAAGCCGCGCTGCCCGGGATGGCAGGCGTCTTTTTCGCCGAGGTGCCATTTGCCGAACATGCCGGTGGTGTATCCGGCCTGCTTCATGGTTTGAGCGATGGTGATTTTCTCCAGGGGCAGCTGCTGGGCGTTGTCCACCGGACGCAATGGGCGTGACTCCCATCCAAAGCGGTCGATGCCGCCGACGGTGTAGACGCCGGTGCGTGGGGAGTACTGTCCGCTCATCAGGGCTGCGCGTGTGGGCTGGCAGTTCTGGCAGTGGTGGTGCCGTGTGAGCTTCATGCCCTGGGCGGCCAGTTTGTCGATGTTCGGCGTCTCGTAGTATTTGGAGCCGAAGCAGGCGACGTCCGTGTAGCCGAGGTCATCTGCGAGAATGAAGACGATGTTGGGCGCGCGATCTGCGGCACGCAGGGAGAGTGTGAGGAGGAAGAGGCAGAGCAGGTGCTTCATGGGCCCGTGAACGAGTGGTGCAGCTGAGAGATTGCATGATTTCAGCATCGACAGCCGCAAACGGAGCCGCTTTGATCGGCGCATGTCCCGGCTCCTCCTGATACTTCCCTTCCTGACCGCGCTTAGCTTCGCCGCCGATGTGGCGATCAAGCCCGGTGTGCGTTCGCCCATTTCCTTCAAGGTCTCGCCGCAGGTTTCTGACAATGCGCAGATCAAGATGCGCATGCATGCGGCGGAGACGCCGCCGCCCTACGACGTGAGCATGGAGAAGTTCGACATCATCGTGCCGAAGAAGTACAAGAAGGGCGATCCGCATGGACTCTTCATCTGGGTGAGTCCGAGTCCCGCGCCTTCGATCTCGCCTGAATGGGAGGCCGTGCTCGCGGAGAAGAAACTCATCTTTGTGGGTGCGCATAATTCCGGCAACAACCGCGAAGTCTTCGCCCGCATGCGCATGGCGGTGGATGCGAATGACAACATGCGGGACCTCTATGACATCGACGACAAGCGCGTCTATGTTTCCGGCTTCTCGGGCGGCGGGCGTGTGGCCAGCATGCTTGGCGTGACGTATGCGGACATGTTCACCGGGACCATCGCCTTCATGGGTACGAATTTTTACACCGACATCGTCACCCTGGATAAAAGTGAGGTCTTTGAGGCGCGGTACATTCCGCATGAGGAGATCGCCGCGCTGGCGAAGGACCAGTGCCGTTATGTGCTCGTAACGGGAGAGAAGGATTTCAATCTCAAGAACACGAGCGCGGTGTTTGAAAACGGCTTTAAGAAAGAGGGGTTCAAAGCGGTGGAGCTGATGAACGTGCCGGGGCAGGGGCATCAGCCGCCGAAGGCTGAATGGCTCAAGAAGGCGATCGAGTTTCTGGATGCAGGCAAGACGGTGAAGAAGTGACATTTGGATCGGCCCAGATGACGTGCCGGCAGCGCTCGTCATTTACTGCTTTGGCGCTGGTCCGCCGGCAGGGAGTACCAGTGCATCTGTGGCACGCTCTTCAGTTCCACCCACTGCTGTGTGTCCTGTTTTTTCCATTCCAGTTCCACGACGGCCCAGATATGGGTCTCCCACGGCATGGTGGTGCTGAGTTTCTTCGCAAGATCCGTGTCTTTCCCAAGCAATACGTTGCCCTGAAAAGAATTGGGAGGTGCAGGACTGACGCAGAAGCTGTCCTTGCCTGAAAGGTCGGGTATCTCTTTGTCGAAGCAGTGGTTGCGCTGGATTCCCACATGGAAGCGCATGGGCTCTTTCTGGTATGCCGTGAAGAATTTTTCCAGCAGTTGGTCTTTGAACTCCACGAAGGCCGGCCACTCGACTTTGAAACCATCTGGTTCTTCTTGCAGCATCACGGGAACCGAGAATTCCCAAGCCTTGCTTTCCAGGTTGAAGATGCAGGTGGTTCCAGCGACCAGACTGGGATTCGGGTCCATCCTTATGAATTGAATGCGGTCCACGAGCACGGGGCCTTCGGGGGCCTGTTTATAATAACGCTCCATGAGCGGCTTCATGGCGTCTGCATGCAAAGTGTGGCGCAGGCGTTCTTCCACCGTGGTGGCCGCCAGGAATTGTTGCAGTGCTTTTACTGCGGGCCCGGCTTCCTTTGGCATCTCTTCTTCGTTAACTATCCCGGGCTTGGGCGATGGGTGAGTTTCCGGGGTGGCCGACCTGAGTGAGGTGGCAGCCACCGTAAGAAGAAGCAGGGCCAAGTTTCGCATGCCCGGCAGTTTGATGGCGCCTCAGGGCAATGGCGAGATGATTTTTTGGGGATTGTGCCGGGCCCTGCACAGTTGTGGCGAGAGTGTCGCTAAAGCGACGCATTGGTACGCTACGCTACGCTTCGGCTCCGGGGACGCTGGCACGAGAATTCTTCCGCTTTGGTGAAGCGGGGCTTAGGCAACAGATCGCGGACTGAAGGATTTAATCCTTCCGCTTCAACTGGGGGAAGAGGATGACGTCGCGGATGCTTTCGGCGCCGGTGAGCATCATGATGAGGCGGTCGATGCCGATGCCGATGCCGCCGGCGGGGGGCATGCCGTGCTCGAGGGCGAGGATGAACTCTTCGTCGATCTTCTGGGTCTCTTCGCCAGCCTGGTGCTCGAGGCGCTCGCGCTGGACGATGGGGTCGTTCAGTTCGGAGTAACCGGGGCTGATTTCCTGGCCGTTGATGATGAGTTCGTACACGTCGACGATGGAGTCGTCTGTGGCGTTCTGCTTGGCCAGGGGGACAAGTTCCTTCGGGCAATGGGTGACGTAGAGGGGATCGAACTGCCTGGCTTCGATGAGGCGCTCGAAGACGTGCTGGGTGACTTCGTAGTCTTCGAAGTTGGCTCCGATCTCGACGCCGAGTTCCTTGGCGCGGGCTTTGCGCTCTTCGGGTGTGTATTCATACCACTTTGGATCGACGCCCTTGAGGAGGTCGGTGTAGCGGGCGCGGCGCCATGGACGGGAGAGGTCGATGGACTTGGTGACGGTGCCTTCTTCGTCCTTGTGCTCGATCTTGAGACCGCCGCAGAAGTTTTCGGCGAGGTGGCAGATCATGCCTTCGACGAGGTCGGCCATCTTTTCGAAGTCGGCGTAGGCCCAGTAGGCCTCGAGCATGGTGAACTCGGGATTGTGACGGCGGCTGAGGCCTTCGTTGCGGAAGTTGCGGTTGAGTTCAAAGATCTGCGTGAAGCCGGCGACGAGCAGGCGCTTCAAATAGAGCTCCGGCGCGATGCGCAGGAACATCTGCTGATTCAGCGCGTGGAAGAAGGTCTCGAAGGGTTTGGCCGCCGCGCCGCCGGGAACGTCCTGCATCATCGGGGTTTCGACTTCGAGGAAGCCGCGCTCCTGCATGTAGCTGCGGATGGCGGCGACCATCTTGCTGCGCGTGACGAAGATCTCGCGGCTGCGGTCATTGGAAATGAGGTCGAGGTAGCGCTGGCGGTACTTGATCTCCTTGTCGGTCACGCCGTGCCACTTGTCGGGCAGTGGACGCAGGGCCTTGGACAGCGGGGTGAGCTTTTTGACGTGGATGGAGTTTTCGCCGCGCTTGGTGACGAAGGTGAAGCCTTCCACGCCGACGAAGTCGCCGATGTCGATGAGCTGATTGAACTGCACGTAGGCTTCGTCGCCCACGTCGCCCTTGCTGAGGTAGCACTGCATGCGGCCGGTGATGTCGCCGATGTCAAAGAAGGTGGCCTTGCCCATCTCGCGGCGAGAGAGCACGCGGCCAGCGACGCTGACCTGAAGCTCTTCGAAATTGGACTTCATCTGCTCTTTCAGCGCGCCGGGCTGATGCGTGGTGTCAAAGCGGCCGCCGAAGGGGTCCAGTCCGGCCTTCACCAGTCCGTCGAGCTTTTCGCGGCGGAATTGGAGGAGTTCGGACTCGGAATGTTCTGGGGCTGCGGGCGTCGGTTGCATGGTCGTACGGATGAGTGGGCCGTGTTCATAGCCGTTTCCGGGCGCATTGCCACTGCAAAAGCCGCCCATGGTTTGGAGATTGCCAGAGCCTGCTTTGAATGCCAGAATCCGCCCTAATGAGACCGCTGCATGCCATTTTTGTTTCGCTCGTCGCCTTCGCCAGTCTTGCCCAGGGCCAACAAAAGGAATGGCCTGAGGTGGAGAAATTTGCCACCTCGATCACCAATGTGCTTTGGGATCTGCGGGGGACGAACTCGCTCAGGCACCTGCGTTACGATGGTGAAAGCATCTTCCCGGTGACGGGGAATGGCATGAATCAAAATCCGTACAAGGAGCATGCCTTCGTGGATGTGGGTGTGTTCCAGCTCGTTTTCAGCGACAACCGGGCTGCATGGTATTTTGTGAGTGACGACTTAAAGGTCCTCACCCCGATCAACATCAGCGAGATGGTGGAGTTCAAGGCTGATGCCGGAACTGCCATCAAGCCGGTGAAAAATTTTCCGCAGGACATTCAGAACATCGTTTGGGTGGGCAGGAATCAGAAGGCCGAACTCAAGATGCGCTGGAACGGGAAGGAACTTGAAGTCGGGGCGAAAGCGGACAAATGGATCGTGCAGAAGGTGGATGCCGTTGTGGCCAATCGACGTGTCTTGGAAGCCGGTGGTGAAAACAACGCCTTGTTCTGGCTGGCGTTTTCAGAGGATGGCTCCGAAGCCACGTGGATGAAGGTCGACAACATTTTCGGCGGCCATGCCCGGGGGAATCCTGGCAAGGCATCCCAGACTGTCGCGACGACCGGCCTCACTCCCCAGCTTAATGATCTGGCCAACCACGCCGAGGACCTGATGAACGCGGGAGACAAAATGCGTGCCGCGACGCTGCTGCGCGAGCTGGAACGCAAAAGCGCCGACAACAAGGAAGCACTCAAAAAACTGCAAGTCCGCTTCAAGGCACTGAAGTGAGAGGAAGGGATAATGAATGGCGCGCGTTCAGCGCTCGCCGTCGTACATTTGGAGTGAAGGGAATTTCTGTGAAGCAGGCATGCTTCGGGGCTTGTTGTTGACGCTGCTGGTGGAAGCTGAGCGCGGCGGAGTGCTGGGTTTGCTTCCTGGCTTTTGATGACACTACCCAGGGTCGCCTCGCCGAGGCTCGGCTGACCCTGGGCTGAGTCCCCAGCCCTTTCAGGGC
>NZ_JBAQCR010000139.1:0-16689 GCF_049294395.1 Prosthecobacter sp. | reverse complement strand
AGCCACCAGCAGGACATGGACGGCTGGCCGAACTACTGGCCGGGCCTGCCGCCGATGTGGTATGCCACTCATTGCGTCGGCCCCGTGGCCGGCATGATCGGCAAGCCTGCCGAATACGTGAGCTGCTTCGGCTCCGGCACCGTGCGCAAAGAATTGCAAAAGTGCTACGGCTCTCCCTTCGCCGTCGAGACCGCGCACATCAAATTCAAAGGCACCGATGTGAGCGCCCGCATCATCCGCAGCCTGTTTGACACCGCCCGCCAGTATCGCGAAAGCATCGACGTCTATGGCGACAAAGCCTCCATCGAATGGCCGCTCATCGAGCATGAACCCCTCGTCCTGCACCGCGCCAAACTGCCCGAACACAAGATCCCGAAACTGATCAAGACTCCCGACTTCGCCAAACGCCTGCCGAAGCCGATCCAGCACTTCACGACGAAGGGCGTCTACGATCTTGGCAAGAAGACCCATCTCAGCTTCACGCAGGGCAGCGGCCACGGCGGCAGTCATCCGCATCTCGCCAACGAGTTCGCCAATGCCCTCGCTGAAAAACGCCAGCCCTTCCCGAACGCGGCGCAATCCGCCAACTGGACCTGCGTGGGCCTCTGCGCCCATCAGTCCGCCCTGGCCGGCGGCAAGATTGTGAAACTGCCTGCTTTCACCTTGGGTTGATATTGTTGGCCAGTTGCGGCGCAACTGGTTAACTTTGGCCCTGCATGCCTGCTTCGTCCGAATCGTCACCCCGCATCGCCGTCATCACCGGCGGTGCAGGGGATTTGGCGCAGTCGATTGCCACCGAACTGCGGCTGGCCGGGTTTGAGGTGCTGGCCCCCGGACGGGAAGCCCTCGATGTGACGAGCGCCGAATCCGTGCGCAGCTTTTTCGCGGAAGTGAAGCGGCTCGATTTGCTGGTGAACAACGCGGGTGTGTGCCGAGATGTCTCCGTGGCGAAGATGAGCGAGGCCGAGTTCGATCAAGTGGTGGATGTGAATCTGAAAGGCGCGTTTCTCGTGGCGCAAGCGGCGGTGAAGCTGATGTCCAAACAGCGGCATGGCCACCTCGTGAACATCGGCTCTTACTCAGCTCTGAGCGGTCCGGCGGGGCAGGCGAATTATGCTGCCGCCAAGGCGGGACTGATTGGCTTCACGCAAAGCATCGCCAAAGAATACGGCGCACGAAACATCCGCGCGAACTGCGTGCTGCCCGGCTTTCTGGAAACCAAGATGACGAGCCATCTGCTGGAGGATGCCACCTGGCGCAAGGGGTTAATGAGCCAGCACACCCTGGGCCGGCTGAACACCACACAGGACGTGGCGCGCTTCATCGTCTTCCTGCACAGCTTGGAAAACGTGAGCGGCCAGGTCTTCCAGCTCGACAGCCGCGTAAGGCGCTGGGCTTAAGTACGACAGACACTCCTGTCTGTCGACCAGCGCTCCGCCAGCACATGAGACCTACAAATTAGCCAGCCATATCTATACGGCGGAGCAATGCCCTGGGGCGCCGAGGTCATTTGTGAACGGTGTCCGTCAGCGGTGCCGTTGGCCGACAGACAAGAGAGCCGAGGCTTGGCGAGACAGGCGAAGCCAATCTGTCGTACTACAAAACAAACTCCGGCGGCAGTGGTGCATCCCAGCCTGATGGAAAGCCTTCGAGATTGAGTTCCAGTCGTGATGAATGCAGCGCCTGCCGTGGCAAAATAAGCCGGGCCTCAAGCGCCTCCGTCCACCCGGTCTCGATGAACTCCAGGTAGCAGCGGTCATCGCGGCCATACAGTTTGTCCCCCACAATGGGCAGGCCCAGATGGTGCAGATGCACGCGGATCTGGTGCATGCGGCCGGTTTCGGGCTTCGCTTCGATCAAGGCGAACCGTGCGCCCTCACGCTCAAACCGCTGCAACGTGCGGAAGCCGGTGCGGCATTCGGCACCTTGCGGGTGGACGATTTGTTTCACCCAGATGTCAAAGGGCTGAACATCGCGCGCATTCAGGATCGGCGCATCCAGCGTCAGTTCCTCCCACTCCGGCCAGCCATGGACGAGGGCCACGTAGGTCTTGTGAATCTTGCGCTCCTGCATCGCCATGCCGAAGAGGCGGGCGAGTTCGTGATTCTTGGCGATGAGCACCACGCCGCTCGTTTCGCGGTCGAGGCGGTTGATGATGGACACCTGGCCACCGTTCGCAATTTCATACGCCAGCAGGTCGCACACGCGATGCCACAGCGTGGGCGGCCCCTTGGGATCTCCCGGATGGATCTGCAGCGGCGCGGGCTTGTTGACCACGATGTAGCCGTCCGTCTCATCGATGACGGTGAAAGTGGCGTTGTTACGAATGCTCACGGTGGTGACATCCCGGGAAGGGCGATCCGCCAGCCGTAGACGATGGGCTGGGGATTGTTGAGGTATTCGGCGTCATCGAAGTGCCACCACTCAGACTCCAGTTGGATGAATCCGGCCTGCTTCATGGCGGTCTGGAGCATTTGCAGATTCTGTTTCACCACAGGATCTTTGCCGGTGTAGTCTCGGCTCGCATGAGCGAAGTCCTGGTCAAATCCGGTGGGCATTCGCTGCGGGTTGCCTTGCGCATCGACCAGCGTGAGATCGACCGCTATGCCTCCGCAGTGGCGGCTCCATCCCGCATTCGGAGAGAGAAACATGCCCGTACTGCCGCCTGCCTTGTGCAGCGTCTCCTGCGCCTCCGGTGGTCGATACGCATCCCAGATTCGCAGGCCGTACCCCTGAGCTTGCAGGATCGCCTGGGCCCGCTTCAGCTTTTCCGCCGTTTCCGTCCGCAGCAGGCAGGGCATGTGGGACGGGTAGATGGTTTGTCCGGTGATGTTATCCGCAGTGGCATAGCGCAGATCGATGGTGATGCCCGGAATCACTTTGCGCACATCCACGAGGCCGCGCTCCCGCGCCAGTTCCAGGGTGCGGCCGGCATCGAGGGGGCGGCCGGAATCAAGGGTGCTGCTCGCATACAGCGTGCCGCGCCCCTGCTGCGGACTGGCACAGGAACTGAGGGCGGCGAAGCCGAAGAAAATGAGACGCAGGCTGCGCCAGGAATCTGAAGTCATGCTTAGTTTTTGCTTCCGTATTCACGCACGGCAGGCCAAGTTTGCAAACTTCAGCCCACATTCATGCGCTTTCAAATTCTCAACACCCTGCTGCACATTCTGACCTTCTACATGGGGGCGGGGATCGGCTCCTTCCTCAATGTAGTCATCTACCGCCTGCCACTGGGAATTTCGGTGAACAATCCCAAACGCAGTTTCTGCCCCTCCTGCAAATACAAGATCCCGATGTGGCAGAACATCCCTCTGCTGAGCTGGCTGCTGCTGCGTGGGAAATGCGCCAACTGCGGCGGCAAAATTTCCATCCGCTATTTCCTGGTGGAGCTGCTGACCGGCGTGATGTTCTACCTGGTCTTTCTGAAGATCAGCGGGGAGTACGCTCAGGGCGTGAATCCCTGGTTCATGATCAAGGCGTGGGGGCCACACGTGCTCTGCCTGTGGGTGTTCATGAGTCTGCTGATCTCGGGCACATTCATCGACATCGACCACTTCATCCTGCCGCATCGGATCACTATTGGTGGCACGGTGGTCGGCGTGCTGGCCTCCTGGTGGGTGCCCGCTCTGGTGGCGGAAACCACCCATACGCGCGGCCTGCTCATCTCTCTGGCGAGCGCCGCCCTGGGCCTCGGTGGTCTGTGGATCGTGGTGGAGCTGGGCAAGCTGGCCTTTGGCAAAGTGAATCACCGGCAAAAGCCCGCCTTCCTGAAATCAGCCTCGCCGGGAATGTGCAAGCTGATGGGAAAACTCATGGGCAGTGAGTGGCTGGATGGACCCGTGAAATGGAGCGTCGTTCAGGAAGATGAAGAGCTGCCACCAGTGGTGTCCATCGGCCGCAAAAAAATGGAGTGGGGGGACATTTTCGGGATGCGTGACTCCGACCACATGGTGATCACCTGCGACGATCTCAAGGTCAATGAACGCACCTGGCAGAACGTCACCGCAGTGATGTGGATGGAGAAACTGCTCGTGAAGTCCGAGGGCGCTGGGGAGGAGTTTCCGCTGGAAGGGGTGAAGATCCTGCATGGCACCGTGTCTCAGGTGGTGATCCCACGCGAGGCCATGGGCTTTGGCGATGTGCTCTTTCTCATGATGATCGGCTCCTTCTGCGGCTGGCAGGCGGTGCTTTTCACCATTTTTGCTGCATCGGTCATCGGCACCCTGTCTGCCATTGTGCCCCGCATTCTCGGCAAGGCCGAATGGAGTGCCAAGATCCCCTTCGGCCCGTATCTTGCCCTAGGCGCCGCCCTCTGGGTCTTCTACGGCCCGCCGATTGTGGAATGGTATGTGAGCAAGACGATGTGGCGGTGAGGTGCCCGCATTAGCGGGTGAGTGAGTTCTTCAACCCAAGTTTCGGGTTGAAGGCATGTCCGCGAACCCTTACCATTCTTCACCATGGCGGCGCTGCTCGAGATCCCCAGCATCAAGGATGCAACCGCGTTCCATCTGGAGCGCTGGCGGAAAGTGTGCGCCGATCCCAGCCTGAAACGACTGCCGGGCCGCATCGAAACCAACTGCTTCGGACACATCGTCTCGTTGCCGCCCCCTGGATTCTCACACACCACGCGTCAATCGGCGATCTTTGCGCACTTGCTGACCTCCATGCCTCCGGGCGCGAGCGTCGAAGTCGCTGTGCTTACTGAAGACGGCATCAAAGGCATCGACGTGGGTTGGATCTCGGCGAGCCGGGTGAAGCGTGGATTGAAAGACGACGTGCTGACGATCGCGCCAGAGATTTGCGTCGAAGTCGTGTCGCCGGGGAACACCCGGCAGGAGATGGAGGACAAGCGTGAGCTTTACTTCGCAGCGGGTGCTGAGGAGGTGTGGTTCTGCGACCAAAAAGGGGCGCTGCATTTCTTCCTCAAAGGCAGCGCGGAGACGGCGGCCAAGGCGTCAGTGTTGTGTCCTTCAATGCCGAAGCGAGTGAAGGTGTAAAAGGGACCTTTCGACCTGCATCCATGCGCAGCATGCGCTTCGCCAGGGTCATGCGATGAACTTCATCCTTCGTCTTCGCAAGGTGTTCAATATACGCCGCCGCAAGGAAGCGATCCTCATCTGACATGGCGTCGATTAACTGTTTGATCTCTGTCGGTGTCATGGGTTGAGGATTGACATCACTCCGCCTTCTTCCCGCCTGCCTTCTTTTTGCCCGCGCCCTTGCCTTTGGGTTGTTCCGGCGGATTGACTTCGCCTTCGAAGGCTTTGTTGCCGAAGGCGAAGCGCGGTGGCGGCATGGTTTCCTTCACCTCGGCTTGCAGACGGATGATTTCGGCTTTGAGTTCCTTCACGGTGTCGGCGTAGGCGGGGTCATCGTAGAAGCTCTTGGTCTCAAGTGGGTCTTTCTCGCGGTCCATCAGCTCCCAGTCATCGATGTCTGGCTTGTAGTAGTGGATGAGCTTGTAGCGGTCCGTGATGACGCCGTAGTGCGGGCGCACGTGGTGCGGCACCGGATACTCGTAGTAGTGGTAGTAGAGTGATTTGCGCCAGTCGGCGGGTGTCTCGCCTTTGAACAACGGCACGAGGCTGCGGCCATGCACATCCGGCAGGTTCGGACACTGGGCGATGTCGAGGAAGGTGCTCGCGAAGTCGATCAGACTCACGATTTTGCTGCTCGTGCTGCCGGGTTTGATCACGCCGGGCCAGCGCACGAGAAATGGCGTGCGCAGGGATTCTTCGAAGATCCAGCGTTTGTCGAACCAGCCGTGCTCGCCGAGGTAGAAGCCCTGATCGCTGCTGAGCATGACCACGGTGTCTTTCGTGAGGCCTTCTTTGTCGAGGTAATCGAGCACGCGGCCCACGTTGTCGTCCACCGCCTTCACGCAGGCGAGGTAGTCGTGCATGTAGCGCTGGTAGCGCCATTTCACGAGATCACGGCCAGCGGGTGCTGCCTCGCGGTACTTGGCATTGCGCGGCTCGTAGTAGGCGTCCCAGGCTTTCTTTTGCTCTTCGGTCAAATTACCGGGTGTCACGAGTTTCACGTCACGATCCGTCATCGTACGGTCAATGCCCATGTCGTGGTCGCTCACCGCCTTGCTGCGGCCGGAGTAGCTGTCGAACAGGGTCTCTGGCTCTTCATAGACGCGGCCCTTGTCAAAGTCGAGGTAGCGCACCGGCGGCTCCCATTCGCGATGCGGGGCCTTGTGCTGGCACATCATCATGAAGGGCTTGGTTTTGTCGCGCTGCTTGAGCCAGTCGAGCGTGAGATCACCGATAATGTCGGTGGTGTAGCCCTGGTATTTCACATTCTTGCCATTGTCGACCATCGGAGGGTTGTAGTACACTCCCTGGCCGGGAAGCACGTTCCAGTAGTCATAGCCCACGGGATCCGTCATGAGGTGCCACTTGCCGATCATGGCCATCTGGTAGCCCTTTTCGTGCATGATCTTCGGGAAGGTCGGCTGGCTGCTGTCAAACTTGCTGTTGCTGTTGTTATAAAAGCCGTTGGCATGCGAGTACTTGCCGGTCTGAATCACCGCACGGCTCGGGCCGCAGATGGAATTCGTCACGAGGCAGCGGTCAAAGCGCATGCCTTCCTTGGCGATGCGATCCATGTTCGGCGTTTCCAGCAGCTTGCGGTGGTCGCCGTAGCAGCTCATCGCCTGATAGGCCAGGTCATCGCAGAAGATGAAGACAATGTTCGGCGGCTGCGCGGCACTGGCGGCAGACGCGAGCAGAAGGGAGGCAAGGAGAGAGCGAATCATGGTTGGTTGGTCGAAATGCTGTGTTGTCCAACGCGGGAATGCCGGATGCTTTTCAAAAAAGAATCACCCCGCATGCCCCATGGCGGCGGCCATGAGTTTTTCCTGCGTGGCCTCGGCACGGCTGAAGGCTCCGCCGATGCGGCCGGCGTTGAGCATGAGGATGCGGTCGCTCATGCCGATGAGTTCCGGCAGCTCGCTGGAGACGAGGATCACGGCTTTGCCTGCGGCAGTGAGCTGGTTGATGATCTCGTAGATTTCCAGCTTGGCTCCCACGTCGATGCCGCGTGTGGGTTCATCGAGAAGAATGACCGTGGGCTCCGTGAGCAGCGCTTTGCCGAGCACCACCTTTTGCTGATTCCCACCGGAGAGCTTGCCCACGATTGCCTCAAGCCCGGTCGCTTTGACACGCAGCGAATCGAACATGCTCTGATTGCGCCGGATCTCCGCATTGCGCTGGATGAATCCGCCACGCACCACGCTGGCCAGGGAAGACAGCGAAAGATTGAAGCCAATCTCCTGCTCCAGATGCAGACCGTAGCGGCGGCGATCTTCGGAGGCCAGCACCAGTCCGCGCTGGATGATCGTTTCTGGCGTGAGGCGGCTCAGAGTCTGACCATTCAGTTCCACGCTGCCGGAAACATGGCGTCCCCAGGCACCGAAGAGATGCATGAGCAGTTCCGTGCGGCCTGCGCCCATGAGCCCGCCAATGCCCAGTACCTCACCGGCACGCAGTTCAAAGCTGATGTCGTGCAGTCTCGCGCTGCCGGTTTCGGCGTCGGCCACGCTCAGGGAATCCACGCGCAGGATTACTCCTCCGGGCTGACTGATGCGGCGGGGGAAGAGATCCCCGATCTCGCGCCCCACCATGTGGCGGATGACTTCGGCCTTGCTGGTGTCAGCGGCGTTTTTGGTGCCCACGGTTGAACCATCTCGCAGCACCGTGATTCGGTCTGCGATACCGAAAACTTCGTCGAGTTTGTGAGAGATGTAGACGCTTGCGATGCCGCGCTGGCGGAGATCGCGCAGAATGTCGAGGAGGATCAAAACCTCGTGCTCGGCCAGCGCAGCGGTCGGTTCATCCAGAATCAAAATCTTCGAGTCTTTGGCCAGCGCCTTGATGATTTCGACGAGCTGCTTTTGTCCCACACCGAGAGTGCGCACGGGCGCGGCGGGATCGAGATCGACCTTGAAACGGTTCAGCAACACCTGCGCTTCCTGATACATGCGCGGCCAGTCGATGAAGGCCCCCCAGCGGCGCGGCTCACGCCCCAGAAAGATGTTTTCCGCCACCGTCATCTCCTCAACGAGCGCCAGTTCCTGATAAATCACCGCCAGTCCAGCCTTCTCCGCATCTTTGATCGTTTCAAAACGTGCTTCAGTCCCGTTCACCTCGAAGGAACCCTCATAGCTGCCATGCGGATGAATGCCGGAGAGCAGCTTGATCAGCGTGCTCTTGCCCGCGCCGTTTTCTCCGCAGAGGGCGTGGATCTCGCCTTTGCGAAGATCAAAGGACACATCCTTGAGGGCGGTGACGCCGGGGAAGCGTTTCGTGATTTTGTGCGCGCTAAGAATCATGGCTGGTTGGGCTGAAACACATCGGCTTCCTTGTGGAAACCATCTTTCACAACGGTCTCCCGCAGGTTTTCCTTCGTCACCGGAATAATGTCCAGAAGTACCATCGGCACATCCATCTTCCCATTGGGGATTGAATCCTTGGCCACCACGGGTTTTCGCTGTGCCAGTTTCAGCGCCAGTTCCGCTTCTTTCGTGGCGATGCTTTCGATGGGTTTGTACACCGTCATGGCCTGCGTGCCCTGAGCGATCCGCTGGCAGGCGGCGAGGTCCGCATCCTGACCGGTGACAATGACCTTGCCCGCGAGGCCTTCTTCTGTCAGGGCCTGGATCGCGCCACCTGCAGTGCCGTCGTTGCTGGCCAGGACAGCGTCAAAGTTCGGACCGTTTTTGGTGATGGCGGCGTTCGTGATTTTCTTGGCGCTTTCGGGTTTCCAGTCTTCCGCCCAGTCCTCGAAGATCACCTCCACCTTTCCAGCGGCGATCAGTGGCTGCAGTACGTTGTCCTGCCCCTGCTTGAAGAGCTTGGCGTTGTTGTCGGTTTTCGCACCGTAAATCCGGACGAGCCGCAGCTTGCCACCGGCGGGAATACGGTCTGTGAGAAACTTTGCCTGCAATTCTCCCACCCGGATATTGTCAAAAGTCAGGTAGAGATCCACTTCACAGCCGGTGATGAGACGATCATATGACAGTACTGGAATGCCCGCCTGATGCGCCAGATTCACCGCCTTGGCCATCGCCGCACCATTGTGGGGGATGATCACCAAAGCGTCCACCTTCTGCGTGATGAGGCTCTCCACGTCCTGCAACTGGGTGGCGTCATTGCTGTTAGCGCACTGCACCAGCACGTCGGCACCTGCCGCCTGCGCTTTGGCGGTGAAGAGGTCGCGGTCCACCTGCCAGCGTTCTTCCTTGAGCGTGTCCATCGAAAGGCCGATGAGCGGCCTCTGCCTTGCCGCCGTGACGCCCGCGCCACCGCGAGCGATGACCAGGCCGATGACGACGCTCAGGGCGCAGGAAACGAGAACAAGCAGGATGCGGGCGGGCATGCCTGCTGTTTTAGCGAATTCAGCCGCGCAGTGCAAGCGTCCCGCTCGCCGTTTGGAAATACAAACCGGACGGGTGTGCTACTTGGCCTTTTTCGCAGGTGCTTTCTTTACAGCAGCCTTTTTCGCCGGAGCTTTTTTGGCAGCCACCTTTTTTACCGCAGCTTTCTTGGCCGCCTTGGGTTTTGGCTCCGGTGGCGGAGGCGCAAGGTTCAGCTCCATTTCCGGGGCGTCGCCCCAGAGTTCTTCGAGGGCGTAGAACTCGCGCTTCTCAGGCGTGAGGATGTGAACCATGACGCTGCCGTAGACGAGGATGATCCACTGGCTCTCAAAATTGCCGTCTTTGACGTCGGGTGGTGTGGCATGCTCTTCCTTCATGCGCTCGACGATTTCGTCGCGCACGGCACGCAACTGAGGCGTGGACATGGCCGTGACGATCACGAAGTAGTCGGAGATGGGCGAGAGTCCGCGCAGGTCCAGAATGCGGATGTTCTCCGCTTTTTTGTCATCGGCGTAAAGGGCGCAGGCGCGGGCGATTTCGAGGTCTTCCATGGTTGTGTTATATCTAACGCACAGCCATAAGCACGGATTTGAGCCTTTTGACAGAACTTTTACACTCCGTTCATGCAGCGTTGACGCAAGCCTCTCCTCATGCGCCACTCTCCCGGCACCATTAATCGCACTTCTGCCTCCGTCCCGCCTGCGTCTGGCTGGTCACCTTGCAGACCAGCCCAAGTGCTCTTTAGCGGCGTGGGCTACCGCTGGCGGGGTCAGGGATAAAGCAGGAAGCGCTGCCGCTGGGAGCGGAAGCTCTGGTTGTGGCTCTGCCAACGCGCGACGATGTTCACTGCGGGAACTCCACGGCGCAGGTCGGAGTAGAGGGATTCGCTGCCGTAAACTTTATTGAAAAGGTTCAGTTTGGAGCCGCCCATGCGGCCAATCACTTTGCCGCCTGTGAGACGGTTGATTTCAGCGAGGAGCAGAACATCGAGTGCGGTGATGTCTGCGGTGGCACGTGGAGAGATGTTGATGCGGACGCCACCAAAGCCGTCCTTGGAATACGGTGAGAAACTGACACCTGGGGTGTTGAGCCGCTGACAATACGCATAGAGCGCCTGCGGATTCACGCCACTGCCACCGGCGTAGCCAAAGGGGTTCTCGGTGCCGATACCTATATCCACGGATGTGGCTCCCCCGAGGATGCCTGTCGCGACGTAGTAGAAGGGGGAGGTGGCGTGCGGGATGTTGGGCGAGGTTTGATACCAATGCAGGCCGGTGTCCTGCCAGACCATGCCACGGTTCCAGCCCTGCATTTTGACCACATTCAGGCGTGGTGTGCGGGCCATCCAGCCTCGCGCACCTGCCATCATGGCGAGTTCACCCGCCGTCATGCCATGCACGTAGGGGACGGGGATCTGGCCGACAAACGATTTCCACTTGGACTCCAGCGGTGGGCCTTCCACACGCCAGCCGCCGAGGGGATTGGGGCGATCAAGAACCACGAACTGCTTGCCGCATTCGGCGGCGGCTTCCATCGCCACGATCATGGTGCTGATGTAGGTGTAGCTGCGGCAGCCGATGTCCTGAAGATCAAACACCAGCACATCGATGGGGGCGAGCATGGCCGGAGTCGGCTTGCGCGTGGGGCCGTAAAGCGAATAGACGATGAGGCCGGTCACGCTGTCGCGCCGGGTGCTGACGTGCACGCCGGCGCCAATGGTGCCGTCGATGCCATGCTCCGGAGCATACAGCGCGACAAGATTGCGGCCCAGCGCCCGCTGCATGGCGGTGCGTGTGCGCTCCCCACGGCCCGTCATGCTCGTCTGGTTTGTGATGAGGCCGACCCGCTTGCCCTGAATGAGATCAAAGTTGCGGGAAGCCAGCACGTCGATGCCGAGCATGAACGGCCCGGCCTGAGCAGCCTGGGGCTGATAAGCCTGCTGCGGTGCAGGCAGCTCGCACGAGGCTAGAATGAGCGCTGCGAAGGCAGCAGCGGTCCGAAGAAAAGCGCGTGGGAAAACCATGCGCAGCCATAGCGGCGAATGCCGCACGCAGCAACGTCACGGATCATCGAAATCCGGGGGTGCGGCTCACTTGCTGACCTGGGCGGTGGAAGCGGCTGGGATGTCGAGCTGCAGCAGGCGTTTGGATTCCTCCAGCGCGAACTTGGCGTCCTTGAAGGGTTCCCAGCTGATGTCCTGCCAGCGCTGCTTGCCCTGGGTGTCGATCAGGATGGTGGCGTGCAGGTTTTCGTTTTCGAAGTCGTCGTGGGCGCGGACTTTTTTGAAGGCTGCGAGGCTGCTGTCGCTCAGGATGGGGAAGGGGAGGGGCTGGTCGGGTTTGAGATTGAGCTTGGCGCGGATGCCTTCGGCGGTCTGCGGGTTTTCGAGCGTGACGGCGACGAGTTGAATGCCCGCCTTGTCGAAGTCGGCGGCGGCTTTGGAAAAGGCCTGAATCTGCTCAACGCAGTGGCCGCAGTCATGGCCGAGGTAGAAGAGGAAGAGGGTGGGTTTCTTCGCTGTGTAGTCGGTGCTTTTGACGGTCTTTCCTTCCAGCGTGAGGGCTTCAAAAACCGGGGCCTTGGGGGCGCTCCAGTGGACGGGGCCGAGGGAGGCGATTTCAGGGCGGACTCCGCTGTCCGTACGCTTGGGGGGGGCGGTCGGCCAGTCGCCCTGGATGCCGAAAGTTTTGGCAAGGGTATCGAGGCGCTTGGCGATGGGCAGATCGCGATCCATGGCGAAGGCCAGCTTGCGGGTTTCCTCGAAGGCTTTTTTAGCCTCTTCGGTTTTTCCGCAGGCCTGCAGAACCTCCGTTTTGATGGCGGAACCGACGAGGTCCTGCGTGAAGTTCTTGGTGAGTTCGGCTGCCTGCACTTTGTCGTCGAATTTGAGCCAGTAACGGGCGAGACGTTCCTTGGGGATGTCGAGCGGCTTGAGGTCTGACAGGAGCTTGTGAGTTTCCGCACGGCGGACGGACCCATCTTTGGTGCCGAGGGCGACCAGCGCCTTGAGTTCGGCGATGGCATTGGCTTTGGCCTTCACCTCAGGTTTTGGGGTTTTCTTCGCCTTGGTGTCCGTGGAGGCTTCTTTGGCGTCTGGCTTTTTGGGTTCGGCAGCCGGTTTGGTGTCTGTCTCGGGTTTGCTGGTCTTGGCGGGGATGACCACGGCTTCGAGGTCCTTCAATGCAGCGGCTACGGCGGGAGTGTTGCCGAGTTGAAAACTGGCGAGCCCAAGCGCATGGAGACGCGTGATGTCATGTGTGGCCTGGCCTGCGGGAACCTGCGTGAAGGCTTTGACCTCGTTCCAATTTTCCCATTTGAGGAGAGTCTCAATCAAGCGAGTGCGGCCGTAGCTGGCGGACGTGGAGGGCTTGTCGAGGTAGTTGTAGGTGGGATGGCGGGGAATGGCGATGAGGCTGCGGGCCAGCGCGGCGGCGTCTTTGGCGCGGCCAAGGTCGTTGAAAGTACGGGTCAGCCACTCCTCATTGTGCGCGTAGTTGTGGATCTGATCCGGCAAAATGTAGGTGCGGATCATGTAGGCGTGATCCACGCGGGTGCTGGCCTCCTGCTGCCATGCGGCATCGTCGGGGCGCTTCAATTTGGAGAACGTGTGGCCGGGCATGTGCCACATGTGGGCGATGCCCGGGGCCGCCTGCCCGCACAGGGCACCGGACTTGAGGGCAAAGATGGGTTTGGTCTGATCCCACAAATGGATGCGGTAGTGGTGCGCGGGGTGATTCGGCACGGCGGCGAAGATTTGATCAAGCAGGGCATCGACGGCCTGGAGGCTGGACATGGGGGCTTCTTCGCGGGAGAACCAGATGCGCCAGACGAGGAAGGCCTTGGCTTCGATGTCCTTGGGGTTGTCCTGAACCAGCGTTTCGAAGTCCTTGATGCAGTCGAGGCTCTTCTGTTTTTTGTCGCGTTTGTCGGGGTCGCGGTAGAGATTTTCGAGGGTGGAGATCCACTTCTGCTCGCGTGGCGTGGCCTTGGCTTTGAGCGGGGTGGCTTTCTTGATGAAGGCTCTGGCGCGTTTCTCGTTGTTCACGTTGGCCATGCTCATGCCCCAGTAGGCCATGGCACATTCGGGGTCGATGGCGGCCACCTGACGGAAGGAGCGCTCGGCTTCATAATACCAGAAGCCATGAAGCTGGCCGACACCCTGGGTGAAGAACTTCTGCGCCTCTGGCTTCTTGGAGCTGATGGGGAAATTCACCGCATCGCCACAGCCGGGAATGAACACGGCTGCCTGACGCGGGCCTTCGTTGAAAGCTTCCCCATTGGCGGAGTGGCCGGGGTCTCCGTAGGCGTGAAACGCAATGGCAAGAGCGAGGGTGGGAACGATGAAGTGGCGCATGTGGAGAATGCTAAAACGCTGCTCGGGATGAGAAACTGTGTCTAGTTGGAAAATAAAAATGCCCGGAGGGAGCCTCCGGGCATTCGCGAAGTTGAGCGAAAAAAGGGACTATTTGCCGTATCCAGGCTCCGCCTTGCCGTTTTCGTTGATGTGGCCGGTGGTCCAGAGGATGCCGCGGGTGATCAGGTCGAGGTAACGGGCATCACCGACGGTGGCGGTGTTGTGGCCGATGGTGGTGGAGAAGATCTTGGTCTTGTTCGGACCGTATTCGTTGGTCCAGGCGACGACGCTGGTGGCTTCGGTGGCTTTGGCGTCAGGTGGCAGGGTTTAGCCTTTCTTGGCTTTAGGTGGCACGATCTGCACGCCAGCGGCCAGGGGCTTGCCGGTGAGGATCTGGACGTTGTTGTAGAGCTCTTCGTTGATGGTAGTCCAGTTTTCGAGGCCCTGGGTGATCGGGTGGGTTTTGTCGGTGAAGGTGATGGCGATGGGCTGCTGCGGGCCGTGGCCTGTCGATTGCAGGCCGATCATTTCATACCAGCCGGCATTGTCGGCACCGGCTTTCACAGGCTCGCGGAAGTTGCCCCAGCGGTAGCTGTGCATGGCGCAGTGGAGATTGATGGCGGGCTTGCCGGCCTTGTGGGCATCGAGAATGGCGGCCACGTAGGCGGGATCCGTCACATCGGCGCTGCATTCGTCGTGGATGATGACGTCGAAATCCTTGGCCCAGTCCTTGGCCTTGTAGATTTCAAAGGTGGCCTTGGTGGTTTTGTCGGGGTTGTAGGCGACATCCACGATGGCGTTGATGCGGGACTCGATGCCTTCTTTGAGCACGAGGTGCTGCTTGTCATACTCATGGCAGCAGCCTCCGGCGACGATGAGGACGCGCAGTGGCTTGACGGCGGTGTCGGCGGCCTGGGCGAGAAAGAGGGCCGCAGAAACGGCGAGGGTGAGCAGGGGAAAGAAGAGTCGCATGGGTTGGAGGCTTGGTTGGAACGAGAGTGCTGATTGCAGCGCGGATGGAACGGGATGTCGAGCGGGAAAATTACGGGCAGCTTTGACAGCCGGTGGTTCTGCGGCATGTCTGGAGCGTGGGAGATTTTTTATCATTCGAAGATTTAATGGACTGGAATGCGGTTTCCGGGCGCTTCACGCCGCCGGCGCGGCTGGCGGTGATCGGTGATCCGATCGGGCATTCGCGCAGTCCGCAGATGCACAATCCGGCGCTGCAAGCCTGCGGTATCGACGCGCAGTACATCCGGGTGCAGGTGCCGGTGGGCCATGTGGCCGAGGCGTTTCGGCAGTTTGCCGCCTGCGGGTTTCTCGGCGTGAACATCACCATCCCGCATAAGTTTGAAGCGCTGGATGCCGTGGATGAGCTTGATCCGCTGGCGCGTCAGCTCGGTGCCGTGAACACGCTGGCGATCCGCGATGGGAAACTGCATGGCTTCAACAGCGACGGACCCGGCTTTTTGCGCAGCGTGAAGGAGGTGTTTGGCGCGGACGTGAAAGATCTGCGGGTACTCATCCTCGGTGCGGGCGGTGGCGCAGGGCGTGCGGTGGCGGTGCAAAGCGCCCTCAGCGGATGTCAGAAACTGCAGCTCGTGAATAGGTCCCAGGCCAAGGTTGAAACCGTGGCCAGCGAGATTCAGGCGCTGGGCGGCTGTCCGGATGTGACGGTGGTGCCCTGGAATGATGATGCTCTTAAATACGCGCTGGCAAACACCGACCTGATCGTGAATGCCACCTCATTAGGCATGAAGCCTAACGATGCCAAGCTGCTGCCAGCGGATGCGGTGCAAGCACGGCACCTCGTCTTTGACATGGTTTACCGGGCCGGGGGCGAGACCCCTCTGCTGGCGGATGCCAGAAAGGCTGGGGCCCGGACCGTGGACGGCCTGACGCTGCTGCTGCACCAGGGGGCGATCTCTTTTGAGCACTGGTTTGACCGGCCAGCCCCGCTGGAAGTCATGCGTGCAGGCTTGCAGAAAGCCGTGATGGAGTGACATAGTACGGGGTCGCATGAGTTCCTCGCGCCATTTTGTCCTCAGCTTTTTTGGGCCTGTCGTCGCTGGCGGAGTCTTTTGCGGGTTCATTGTCCTCCTCTGGAGCTGGCTGGAGCGCCATCACATCTCCCCGCTGGTGACGATGCTGGTGGGAGGGCTGATGGTGGGCATGATCACACGCTGGTTTGTGAGGAACTGCGTGGCGGTGAGCTGCCCGTTTTGCGGCGGGAAAAGCTACGAAATTCCTCACCGGGGAAACCGCTTTGCCTGCAGGGTGTGTGGGAAAGACCACTGATTTGACGCTGAAACCACCGGCTTGTGGGAGCTCTATTTGAGACGCTGCGTCATTGATTTCCTGCTGCTATCCCCTCTATATGGAGGAGGGGCGGCGGGTCGGAGTTGGGAAAAGCGCTTTTTTCCAAGCCATGCTTTTATCAGTGATTCCCTGAGATTTGACGTAGGAAAATAAATCGGCTTGCTGAATCTCTTGAAAGTCGTTACTTATGTCCAGCGTTTGAGTCCACGGCTCCGCCAGCGGCTTTCTAATGAAAGCGCTTTTTCTTCTGACTTTTTCCGCATGATTTTTTCTTTGTCGCGTCCACACACCCCGCATGATCGGGCAGGAGCAGGCGCGTGCATGTCGGAATCGAGTCCGTGCTGATATGATTTTTTCAGCGCGCCTTTCCCCACCAATTTTCCAGGTGCCTGCCACAAGGCGGCCTGGAGTTTCGAACACACCCGGAGGTATCCTATAAGCAATCCATTCCAGCAGTTGAGCGGCGGCAATTTTGCGCCACGTCCCCAGCAAAACCAAGGCACAGGCGGCCCACCGAGGCCTGCGGGTCCGGCCGGCCCCGCTAATTCAGCTCCTGTTCCCGGAGCGCGTCCCACAGGACCCGCCGGACCAGCCTTGGGAGCACCACGGCCCGCAGGACCGGCCCGTCCAGCAG
>NZ_JBAQCR010000138.1:0-5613 GCF_049294395.1 Prosthecobacter sp. | reverse complement strand
AAACGTGCAATTCAGCCCCACTGGATGCAATTGGGCGCAACGCGCAATCATCGCCGAACCCTTGTGCTGCAAGGCTTTGCAAATGAATGCAACACAGTGCAACATCATGGAATACAACAGGAGTGTCTGTCGTACTTCAAAGGATCTTCAGCCTCCGAAACAACCGCCCCTTCCCCATCGTTTCAGCCACACCATGCGCCTGCTCCTTCCCGTCCTCCTCGCCATCGCCTTGCCGTTGCACGCTCAGAAAGCGGGCAAGAACAAGCCTTTGATCAAACTGACCACCACCGAAGTCGCCACAAAAGAGATCGTCTATAAAACCACGCCGCAGGGTGAACTGAAGCTCCATGTCTTCTCGCCAAAGGGCGAAGTTCAGGCTGCAGTGCTCAGGCCTTGCGCGGTGTTTTTCTTTGGCGGTGGCTGGAAGAGCGGGTCGTATCTTCAATTCGTCCCGCAGGCGGAATACCTGGCCAGCCGAGGCATCGTGGCCATCAGTGCAGATTACCGCATTCTCAATGTCCACAAGACGATGCCGGACAAAGCCGTCGAAGATGCCAAGAGCGCCATCCGCTGGGTGCGGGGGCATGCCACGGAGCTCGGCATCGATCCAACCAAGGTCATCGCGGGCGGCGGCTCCGCCGGTGGCCACCTCGCGGCCTGCACGGCGTTGGTGTCTGCTTACGATGCCGAGTCCGACGACAAATCCATCTCCGCCAAACCGAACGCCCTGGTGCTGTTCAATCCGGCCATGAACATCGCCACGCTCTTCAAGCAGCGCGTCACCGGCGAAGGCCCGATGACGCTGGAGATGGCGGAGGCCATCACGCCCAACAGCTTCGTCAGCAAAGACACCCCGCCCGCCATTCTCTTCTTCGGCACCGCCGACAAGCTCAAAGCCGGTGGAGATGAGTATGTGAAAAAAGCCACCGATCTCGGACTGCGCGCCGAGATGTGGTCCGCAGCGGACATGCCGCATGGCTTTTTCAACAAGGAGCCCTGGATTCAAGTCACCGCGAAGAAGATGGACGAATTCCTCACCTCCCTCGGCTACCTCGGCGGAGAGCCCTCGATCAAGGTGCCAGAAAACGCGCCCTCATTGAAGCATGAGAAGTGAGAAATGAGAAGCCAATCATGATCAGAGAGGTTCGGTTTGCCGCAGAACATTTTCTTCGGATGAAATAGGCCAGGCAGCCGAGGGTGTCGTAGGACGGTCGTGGCGAAGCCCGCCCGTCCATCAGCGCGCTGCAAACACCACGGCGTACGCACGTCCTCGCAGTCGGGCGGTTTGGCGGAGGACGTGACAGAGCATCGGAAAGTCCTGGACGCCAAACACGACCGACCTACGGCCGGAACGCCGCGTAGTTCGCCTGCGTGAGAACCTGTCTGCCGCAGCAGAAATGCCAGACCTGCTCTCAAAGAAGCCGGGCATGAGACGAAGGTGCCATGTGCCTTTCCAATGCCACGGCGCAGAAAGCCGTCCACATCGGTTTTCGGCTGTCCCGGACAGTTCAGTGAATTCAGCCTCTCCCCACGCGAAAAAAGCGGCGCGAGCGACGTTTCTTCCCCGCATGCTTACTGAATCCTCCCGCGCCGCCGATTTCCCCAGCCTCAAAGGCATTCATTACCTCAACACCGCCGCCGAGAGCATCCCGCCTCTCTGTGTGAATGAAGCCGTGGCGGAATACATGCACCACAAGTCGCTCGGCATGCGCGGGCGCGATTTCCATTTCCCACGTGTGGAAGACTGCCGCGAGATCACCGCCCGGCACCTCGGCCTCAGTACCGATGAGGTCTCCTTCTGCTCCTGCAGCTCCGAAGCCTACAACCTCCTCGCCAACGCTCTGCAACTCAAGCCGCAGGACGAAGTCGTCGTCACCGATCTCGATTTCCCCGCCGGAGCCACGCCCTGGCTCACCGCGCCCGAGGCTTCACGCCCCGTCACACGCCTTTGGAAGAATCGTGAAGGCGCCTTGAACCTCGTTGATCTCGCAGAACTGCTCAATGAACGCACGGCTCTCGTGCAGGTCAGCCTGGTGAGCTTCTACAACGGCCACCGCATCCCCTTCGCTCCGCTGCGCGACATGATCCGCAAGCTCGCACCGCAGGCGGTCATCGCCGTCGATGTCACGCAGGCTCTGGGCCGCGTCGCGCTTGATTGCCAGGACGCTGACATCATGATTTCCAGCACTCACAAATGGACCCTCGGCATCCACGGCGGTGGCGTCATCGGCATTCCAAAAAAATCCGCCGCACGGCTCACCACCAGTGCCGGTGGCTGGTATCACATCGCGAACGCCTTTGATGCCGATCGTTTTGAAAGCGCCCGCATCAAGCCCGGCGCGCTCAGCTTCTCCGTCGGCATGCCCAGCTTTGCCGCGCTGTATGCCCTGAATGCCTCGCTGCGCTATCTTGAAGGCGTAGGCATGGACAAGATCATCGCGCATGCAGACCCGCTCGTCGCCCGCGTGCATGCCGGATTGAAGGAACTGGGCCTCACCGCGCTCAGCGCCGCGCAGCCCGGTTGTTCCAGCGGTATCGTGGCTTTCAAACACGAAAACACCGCCGCCATCAATGAGGCCCTGCTCGCGCAAAACATCCACGTCATGCATCAGGTCGGCCGCATTCGCATCGCTGTGCATGGCTACACCACGGCGGAGAACATTGAGAAGCTGCTGAGCACGCTGCGTAGCGCCATCGGAGGTTAGGCCTCCGGCCTGACAACGGATCGAGGCGTCCCGCCTTTTTTCGGGACACCCCTTGCCCTGACAGTCAGCAAGCCTATCCTCCGAGACCTTGGACTGGGAATCGCCAAAACTCCTTCTGCTCATCCTGCCCGCAGTCGCTCTGCTGCTGTGGATCGAATCGCGCTCATCGCATCCCATGACCGGACTGCGGAAACGACTGCTGCTGGTCACCCGCGCCATCGGCGTGATGCTTGCCATCGCCGCGCTCGCCGGACCGGCTCGTGTGACGCAGACGGGGCGCAAGGCGCTCGGCATCATCGTGGATACCAGCCAGAGCATGGGCGAAGAAGGTTTGAGCAAGTCGCTCGCTGAAGCGGCCCGCGTGCGTGCGGGGCTCGGCAGCGGGATTGATTCATTTGTCGTCCAACTTGGCTCGCAGCCCGAACTCCTGCCCGCAGGCAGCACGCCCGCCATGCAGGCCGCATGGCAAAAACAAAACGGTGGCGACAGCCATTACGCCGCCGCCGTGGAATACGCGGAGGCCCTGTTTCCACCCGGAGCCAGCCGAAACATCCTTATCATTGGCGATGGCCATGAAACACGCGGCAGCCTGCTGGATGCGGCACGTGAAGCCGCTGTCTCCGGCATCAAACTGCACGCGCTGCCCGTGGCAGGCCCGAATCGCCCGGATGCACGCATGCTGTCGCTCACGCCGAATCGCACACGCTTGTTTGAGGGAGCCAGCCTGAGTTTGAAGGCGGCCTTTGAGAGCACCATCGCAGGCACCGGCACTCTGAAGCTCTACGAAAACGGCATCGAAGTGGAAAAGCGCCCCGTTACGCTCAAACCCGGAGCCACGCAGGAGATCGTCTTCAATCGCACCCCATCCACGCGCAACACCTTCCAATACCGCGCGGTGCTGGAAGGGATCGCTGGCGACACGCTTCCCGGCAATGACAGCGCCCTCGCCATCGTGGATGTGCGCGGAAGGCTGCGACTGCTCTACATCGAATCCGACGCCGCCGAAGGCCGCTACCTCATGCAGGCGATGGAGAAGGAAGGCATCGAGCTGGACATGCGTCAGCCGGGCAATCTCGCAATCACCTTTGAAATGCTCGGCGGCTACGATGGCGTGATTCTCTCCGACGTTCCCGCGCACCAGCTTGGCGAGCCGCTCATGAATGCGCTGCGCGACTACGTGGATAAACTCGGCGGTGGCCTCATCATGCTCGGCGGCCCAGGTTCCTTCGGCGTGGGTGGCTACTATCGCACCCCCATTGAAGAAGTTCTGCCCGTGCGGCTGAAGGCACCTGACGAAGAAGAAAAGCAAAGCGCCGCCGTCGCCATCGTGCTGGACCGCTCCGGCTCCATGGCCGGAGAAAAACTCGAGATGGCCAAGAGCGCCGCCATCGCCACGGCGGAAGTGCTCGGGCACAACGACTCCCTCGGCGTGTGGGCCTTTGACTCGGAAGCGCACGTCGTCGCGCCAATGACGCGGCTGACTTCCACGAATGCGGTGTCCGGTCAGATCGCCGCCATCGCATCCGGTGGCGGCACTAATCTGCTGCCGGCTTTTCAACTCGGCCGCGAGGCTCTGCTGCGCACGAAGGCACGCGTGAAGCACATGATCATCCTCACCGATGGCCAGACCGCAGGCTCCGGCTACGAACAACTTGCCACGCAGTGCCGCGGCGAAGGCCTGACGATTTCCACCGTCGCCATCGGCGAAGGCTCGCATGTGGCGCTGCTGCAGGCCATCGCCTCCAGCGGCGGCGGGCAGTCGTATTCGACGATGGATGCCAGCAGCATCACGCGCATCTTCACGCAGGACACCCTCATGCACACCGGCCGCATGATCCGTGAAGAGCCCTTCACACCTGAGCTGAAGGAAAAAGATCCCATCCTCGCCGGCTTTGAAAAGTGGGATTCCCCCGAGCTGCTCGGCTACGTGAAAACCACGCGCCGCACTTCGGCGCAGGTGCCGCTGGTCACTGAAACGGGAGATCCCCTGCTCGCGCACTGGCGCTTCGGTCTCGGCAAGGCCACCGCCTTCACCTCAGATGCGAAGAGCCGCTGGGCCTCGCTGTGGATCGCGCGCTGGAGCGGCTATGGCCGCTTCTGGTCCCAGGTTCTGCGTGAAACTGCCCGCGCCCCACAGGGCCGCCTCATGGATCTCTCCGCCCGCATGGAAGGCGATGACGCACGCGTCAGCGTCGATCTCCTTGCAGACGCCGGCACGCGCGCCAACAACGCCACCGTCTCCGCCGAGGTGTTTCACGTGGCCGCAGATGCCTTGGGTGCGCCGCTGAAGGCCGTGCAAAAGCTGACGCTGCGCCAGGATGCTCCCGGCACGTATGTGGCAGACTTCAAACCCACGCAGGCCGGCGTGTATCTCATCCGCGCTCAAGTAGGTGCCGAGATGGTCACCACCGGTCTCATTCACAATCCCTCCACCGAAGCCAGCCTTGGCACCGTGAACGAAGAGCTGCTGAAGGAAGCCGTACGCATCACCGGCGGCGATTACCTCACCGACAACAAACGCCTGCCCAATCTCGAAACGACCAAGGCCGTGCAGTATGAAGAACTCTGGCCGTCACTGCTGCTCGCACTGCTGACGATCTTCCTCATCGACACCGCCATCCGCCGCTGGGAACACGTGGTGGGTTTGTGGCAGCTCGTGCCGCAGCGTAAAGCGGCGTGACCCCCCATTGTGCTACCGCAGTTACAAGCTCGGCAGGGGCGCGGAATTTATTCCGCAGCACTCCGCCGAAGCGGCAGGCTCTTAACCACGCATCATTCCCTTCAAGCCGAGGATCACCTTTCCTGCGACACGCGAGTTGGAACGGCGATGGCTGGGGGATGAGCGCGGAGGGGTGGGTGCTTGCGGAGCGCTGCGGAATAAATTCCGCGCTCCTGGATGAATTTTTCG
>NZ_JBAQCR010000137.1:0-7511 GCF_049294395.1 Prosthecobacter sp. | reverse complement strand
ACGAAGCCTGGCGCAAGGCGGTGATGCGCAGCAGGCTTGAGCCGTTAAAGAAGGTGGTGCGTCTCATCGACGCACATTGGCGCGAGATCTTCAACTACATCAGACACCGCATCACCAATGCTGCGAGTGAAGGCCTCAACAGCCGCATCCAGTCCATCAAAAGCGCCGCCAGAGGGTTCCGCTCATTCGCCAACTACCGCATCCGCATCTTGTTCCATTGCGGCAGACTTGATCTCAAGCCCGCCTTCACCCATTAAAACCCGCTTTTAGTGCCTCATCCCACCAGCGCCAGTATCCAACTAACGGCTTTTCGAGTAACGGATGTTCAGCGAGCAGACCGAGGGGGGCATATAACGTTTGTATCCAGTTGCCAGTGAATTCGGGAAGCCAGTGGTTTCCATATAATGCTGTGACCGGACCTGAGCTGAGGACATAGATTGCCGGTGCTGCCAGCAGCCAAAGTGGCAACTTTATCCAGCCCAGCCTTGCCGTAGATTGCTCGCTCATGCGTAATGTTACCGCTCCCACCTCAGGGGGCAAGGAGAAGCGATGTCACGAAAAAGACAAAAAAGATTCCAGGCATGAATGTCACTCGGTTAAGGCCTGTCATCGTGGGTTTTTGATGATGTCTGAAAGTTGCCGGTAAAGGTGCGGCTTTTGGAGAATGCTGCTTTCGTGCGACGATGCGGGCGCGTGCATGCTTGGGTGCTGAATGAGCTATCTCTATCCAAGTCGGCGAAGTCGTGCCTGATGGCTGAGATTGTTTGGCTGCAAAAACAAGCTTACTGGCGGCTGCGGCGCTCCGAGACTTTAACAGCCTGTTAAACCGGCAAATGGAAGTAGCCGTGGATATGAGGGTGGCCGCGGAAGTACCAGACGAAGTCGGGGCTTTCGATCTGCCAGGTGTCCCAGACTTTGTCGGAGGCGATGTCGTATTTGCCGCCGTAGCAGGAGATGAAGAGGCGCTGGACGAGGTTTTTGTCCTCGATGGTTTTCATGGTGGCGGCGACGTCGTCGGGGCGGAAACAAACGAGCATGCGGCGCATGGTTTCGAGGAGCTTGGCCTGCTGGTCTTTGGTGAGATCGGCTGCGCTGAGGCCGGGGAGGTCGGTCTTGCGTTTTTCGATGACTTTGGCGGGGCTTTCGTCGCGGGGTTCGCGGCCGACGAGGATTTTTTCCTGCTGCTTGCCGTCGAGGGCCTGGACGAATTCATTGAAGACGAGGCCCTGATACCAGAAGGGGTTGCCTTCGTGGTCTTTGGTCTCGTTGAAGGCTTTGGCGAAGTTGCCGTAGAAAATGGGGCGGCCGCCAAAGCCGAGGCCTTGATCGGTGTGGGCGTGGCAGCGGCGGGTGACGTGATGGCCGGTGTAGATGAACTCGAAGTCGGGGTCGGCGGGGGTGCCGAAGAAGCCGACGGAGGGTGTGTTTTTGATGTTGCCCATCAGGTCCTTCTGCACCTGCCAGTTCATTTTTTCGCGGTGGTCGGGATGATGAAGGGACTCGAAGATTTGCCGGACGAGGTCCTGCTGATCTTTGGTATAGAAGGTGTGGAGGCGCTGATCGGGGCAGATGTACCACCAGTTGCTGACGTAGCCGCGCTGGGGGTGATCGAGCGGGAGGACGATTTTTGAATGCTGCTCTTCGGTGAGGCTTTTGTAGAACTGGGTGGGCAGGGAGTCTTTGGCTGCTGCTGGCGTGGTCGCGGCCCGGAGGGATGGGAAGGCGGTGAATGCGGCGGTGGCTCCGAGGGTGCGGAGGATCTCGCGGCGGCTGAGGAACTTCCGGTCGAAGGGAGCGAGGAGGGAATTCATTCCTTATTTTCTCAGAGACGGCTGGAAAAGACCAGAAGGAATTGGCAACGGAGGTGCGGGATTGCTTGAACAGCAGAGCCGCTGAACTCAAGGCGGCGTGATGATGGAACGGAGAGTCACGGCGGAAAGTTATTTTGGCGAAGCGTGACGCTGTGGCCGTTCGTCCAGAACCGCCTGAAGGCGGAACTACAATACGTACGCTGGGTTTGCGATGTTGGGGGGCGAAGAGGTGGGCAGTTTTCGCAGAGCAACTGAACTCAAGGTGACTTGAGTGCGGAGCGGAGAGTCTTGGTGGAAATTATTCGTGAGAGGCCGGGCAACTCAGGACTGCACGTCGGCCATGTATTCGCGAACGGCGCGCAGGGTTTCGCCTGCGACATCGGCGCGGGCTTTGGCAAAGGGGGGGCGGAACCAGGGGAAGCTGCCGAGGAGGTCCGGGGTGACGAGGACCTGGCCGTCGGTGTCGGTGCCGGCTCCGATGCCGATGGTGCTGGATTTGACAAGGCCGGTGATCTGGGTGGCGACGGCGGGGACGATGCTTTCCAGGACGATGGCGACGGCTCCGGCTTGATCGATGGCCTGGGCGTCGGCGAGGAGGTGGTCGATGGATTCGGCGGTCTTGCCCTTCTTTTTGTAGCCGCCTTCTTCCTTCACGCTCTGCGGGAGCATGCCGATGTGGCCGACGAAGGGAATGCCTGCGGCGATGATGGCGCGGATCTGCGGGAGCATGCCGACGCCGCCTTCGAGCTTCACGCAGGCGGCACCGCAGTCCATGAGGCGCCGGGCATTGGCCACGGCCATTTCCGGAGTGAGGTAGCTGGCAAAGGGGAGATCTGCAATGACGGGGGCGCGGGTGACGCCACGGCAGACGGCGGTGGTGTGGTGCAGCATCATTTCCATGGTGACGCCGGTGGTGTCTGGCATGCCGAGGACGACCATGCCGAGGGAATCGCCGACGAGGAGGAGATCCACCCCAGCGTCATCGAGCATGCGGGCGGTGGGGTAATCGTAGGCGGTGAGGACGGCGAGCTTGGGGCCGCAGGCTTTGCGCTGCGGGAGTTGGGAAAGGGAGGTCAGCATGACTAGGCGATGACGTAGCGGGGGATCTTGTTTCGTTTGAGCAGGATGAAAGCGAGCAAGGGATAGAGCAAACCGAGCGCGATGCCGATGTAGCCGGAAGCGAGGGTGACGTTTCGCGTGGTCTCAAGCATGGCGGGATTTTTTACCTGCTGCAGGGTGTAGGCAAGGGTGAAGGGCAGGGTGTAGGTAATGGTGAGCCAGGCGGTGAGCAGTGCAGCGGCGATGCCATAGAGGGCGCAGGCGAGGGCGGCTTTGCGAGCAAGTGCGCTGAGGCGGAGGAGGCCGACACCGGAACCGAACTGAACCAAGGCGTAAAGGAGGCCCGGGAAAAAGAGGACCCGCATGTAGGAGGCGTAGGTGGGATTTCCGCGCATCATGTCCGCCATGAACCCGGTCTGGCCTTCGAGCGGGGCAAAGCAGACGCTGGAGTTCTGAACCATGCTGACGAGGGTGAAACTGCCGAAGAGGATGTACAAGCCGCCAATGACCTGAAAGAGGGTGGTGGACTGGGAGGGCGGGGGGGATTCCATGGGGGGACCGCACTAGGGCAGGCAGGGCAGGTGATGTCACGCTGAAAAATCATGCGTGACAGATCATCGCCGATGTCATTGAATAACTCCCAGTCTGCTTTCAACCAACCTGACCAACCATGAAAACATTGCTGACCCTTCTCGCCTTCACGGCCTCTTTGACGCTCAACAGCATCGCCGCTGATCCGCCTGTGAACACCGAATGCCCGGTGTGCCACAAGGACGCGCGTCTGATTTTCCGCAGCAATACCAAGGACGGCAAGCGAGTGATCTTCGCCACGGCGGAGTGCAAGGACAAGTTCGACAAGACTCCGGCCAAGTATCAGGTGAAGCCGAAGTCCTGAGCTGGACGTGGAGTGATGCGAACCTTCGGGTGATGTGATGCGTCTGGCAGTGAGCCTGAAGGCACTCACGCATCATGCGCTGGATGTGTGTGGATGCTCGATTCCGCTTTTGATGGACGGGATCGAGTGATTCCTCATTCCGTGCTTGAGCGGTGGATTGACCGACGGATAGACTGCGGATTCATCTCATGCCATCCAGCCTCCCGGACCCCACCTCTCACACCGCGGCACTCGACCGTGCACGCCGCAAAGCTTACTGGCATCTGCTGCCGCTGCTGTTTGTCAGCTACATGATCGCCTATGTGGACCGGCAGAATGTGGCGGTGGCGAAGCTGACGATGACGCGGGATCTGCCGGGCTTTGACAATGCGGTGATCGGCTTCGGTGCGGGGATTTTCTTCCTGGGCTACTTCCTGCTGGAGATTCCGGGGACGCTGATGGTGGAACGCTGGAGCGCGCGCAAGTGGATCTGCAGGATCATGATCACCTGGGGGGCGATGGCGGGGCTGACGGCGGCGGTGACGACACCGTGGCAGTTTTACACGGTGCGCTTTTTTCTCGGGCTGGCCGAGGCGGGCTTTTTCCCGGGCGTGGTCGTTTACCTCACGCACTGGTTTCCCAGCCGTGACCGGGCTCGTGCGCTGGCCACGTTTCTCGTGGCCACGCCGATGGCGCAGATTGTGAGCCCGAAGATTTCAAATGCGCTGCTGGAGATTGGCTCAGATGCGGCACATCCGCCGGTACTTGGCATGGTGGGCTGGCAGTGGGTGTATGTGTTCTGGGCGCTGCCTGCGGTGGTGCTGGGTGCCTTTGTGTTTTTCTGGCTGGTGGACCGGCCCAAGCAGGCGAAATGGCTCACGGAGGAAGAGAGCACTGCGCTGGAAGCGGAACTGGAGCGCGAACGTGCGGAGACGCGCAAGGGCAAACGCATGACGGTGATCGAAGCCCTGCGGCACCCGAAGGTGCTGCTGCTGGCGCTGGTTTATTTCTGCACCGTGACCGGCAGCTATGGCATTGAGTTTTTCATGCCGAGCATTTTGAAATCCTGGTATGCGATGGACATGAACAAGCTGACCTGGCTTATCATGCTGCCACCCGCCGTGGCCATGTGCGGACAGCTTTTCATGGGCTGGAGTTCAGACCATTTCAAGGAACGCCGGTGGCACGCGGTGCTGCCCATCGTCATGGGTTCGACGGCGCTGGGGCTGATGCCTCAAACGCAGGGCAATCTGGTGCTGACGATGGTGTGCCTGATGACCGCCTTTGCCGGCTTCAAGAGCTACATGCCGGCCTTCTGGGCGCTGCCGAGCATGTTTCTCACCGAGTCCGCCGCTGCAGGCAGCATCGGCTTGATCAATTCGATTGGGAATCTCGGCGGCTTTCTGGGGCCGAATGTGCTGGGCACGGTGGAAAAAATGACGGGGTCGTTTGTGGGTGGATTGTACTATTTGTGCTGCTCGATGCTGGTGGCCGCCACGATCATTTTTAGCTTTGGGCTGGGAAAAAAAGAGACTGTCAAATGACGTGTTATTTGGCAGTCGTACTGGCACTTTTAATGATTGCGGCTTTGTGCGCGTCTTCACATACTCGCGCCGCTTTCCCGCATTATGAAAAAAGGTCTCTTCAGCACCAAATCCACTTCGCAGCTCATCGCTGAGTCTCAAGATGAATCCCATGGTCTGAAGCGTGTGCTTTCGCGCTGGGCGCTTGTTTCACTCGGCATTGGGGCGGTGATCGGAACGGGTATCTTTGTGCTGACCGGACATGCGGCGGCGGACTTCGCGGGACCCGCTGTTGCTTTGTCCTATGTCCTTTCCGGGCTTGGCTGTTTGTTCGCCGGATTGTGTTATGCGGAGTATGCGGCGGCCATTCCCATCGCAGGCAGCGCCTACACTTATTCGTATGCGACTCTGGGGGGAGCTGGTGGCGTGGCTCATCGGCTGGGATTTGATTCTCGAATATCTGTTCGCAGCGGCCACAGTCGGGGTGGGCTGGTCCAAGCATTTCACCCCGTTCATGAAGGATTTCTTCAACGTGGAGTTGCCTGAGCAGTGGTGCCGAGCCCCCCTGGACTACATTGACGGGCACATCACGCACACGGCCAATTATGTGAACATTCCTGCCATTTTGCTGATCTGGATCATCACGGCGCTGCTGGTCGTGGGCATCAAGGAATCCGCGAGTTTCAACAATGTGATGGTGGCGATCAAAGTGGTGATCATTCTGATGATCATCGGTCTCGGCTGGGGCTACATCAACTCCGCGAACCTGACGCCGTTTATCCCGGAAAACACGGGGGAATTTGGCAAGTTCGGCTGGAGCGGTGTTCTCAAAGGCTCTGCGGTGATCTTCTTTGCTTACATCGGTTTTGATGCGGTCTCGACAGCGGCGCAGGAGACGAAGAATCCGCAGAAGGACATGTTCTGGGGGATGATCGGCTCGCTGGCGATCTGCGCGGTGCTGTTCGTGGCGGTGTCCATCGTGCTTTGCGGCATGGTGAACTACAAGGAGCTGCATGTGGATGCCCCGGTGGTGTACGCGCTGGAGAAGGTGGCAGGGGACAGTTTGAAATGGCTGCGCATGGCGGTGGAAATCGCGGTGCTGGCGGGTCTTAGTTCGGTGATACTCGTGCTGCTCATGGGCCAGCCTCGTGTGTTTTTTAGCATGGCCAAGGATGGACTGCTGCCGCCGATGTTTGCCAAGGTGCATCCCAAGTACGGCACGCCGCACATCACCACGATCGTCACGGGACTGGTCTGCTCCTTGCTGGCGGGCTTTCTGCCACTGAATTTGCTGGGTGAACTGGTGTCCATCGGCACGCTGATGGCATTCAGCGTGGTCTGCATTGGTATCATCGTCCTGCGCAAGACCAAGCCCGACATGCCGCGGCCTTATCGCACGCCATGGGTGCCAGTGGTCCCTCTTATGGGAGCGAGGATTTGCGTGCTGCAAGCGTGCTCTCTGCCAGCGGATACTTGGATCCGTCTCTTTGTGTGGATGGCCATTGGCCTCGTTATCTACTACTTCTATGGCATCAAGCACAGCAAGCTGCGAAAGGAGTCTTGAGACTGTGTTTTGCAGGCTAGGCCACGGACCTATAAGCTGGCATATTTTGCAATGCGGTCTGGCGGTTGGTTGAAAACTCGGGAAACTTGGCGGGGTTTACTGGTTAACCGTCATGTCCCCCACTCCTGATGACTTCAAACATCGCCCAAGGGCAGGTGATGAAGAGTCTGGGAGGAAGTCGGAAATGCAAGAGAGAGCGAAGGTTCCTGCTCTTCCTCCTGTAAAGGCGCTGCCGAAAATTCGGCGCAGTGTCATGTCTCACGTGCAGGCTCCACCGGCAGATACCTGGCGGGTACGCTGGGACAAATGGGGTGGGCGCTCGCTGGCTTTGAGCATTGTCGTGCATGTGCTGATCCTGAGCGCTGGAGCCCTGATCGTGGTGCATCATGTCACGGACAGGCAGCTGGACTTTGTTCCAGGAGGCGGTTCCGTTCAGGGAGCGCAGGCGGAAGAGGCGCTGCAGCACAAGATTCAGCAGAAGAAAAATCCGTGGCTGAAAAAGGCGATGCCCAATCGCAAACTGGCGGTGGCCAACAGCATCAAGGATGTGATGGTGCTGTCGGAGCTTCCGGACATGCTCGATTTTTCGCCGCCGTCCAAGCCGATGGGTGGCGGCGGGGCGGTCAGCGGAGGATTTGGCCTGGCGGGGGCGGCGGGAGGTGTGGGCACCGGGGTGGGGC
>NZ_JBAQCR010000136.1:0-1739 GCF_049294395.1 Prosthecobacter sp. | reverse complement strand
CAGTCCACGGCGACAGCATCCAGCATTGACCACACGACGTCCGCCACCATGATTCCCGCCATGAAACACCGCACCCTTTTCATCACTCTTCTTCTGGTCTGCTTTAGCGCAACCTTCACCCGTGCCGATCAGTTCGTGCTGTTTGATGTGACCTTCACTTTCACTCAGGAAGACGCTTTGAATTCGAAGCCCAATCAGTCGCACTATTATGTCAAAGGCGACATGCTGAATGCTGCGCGCCCCAAAGACTGGACTGCACCCGTGGACTACCGCAACGGGACTGTGCATGTGCGGCTTGAAGTTCTTGAAAAGCCCGCAGGTGATCAACCCACGACATGGAGCGTCTGCTACATTCCCTACAAGGGCCAGAAACACGGCTACGGCTGCATCGGCACCGGCGTTTATAAGACCACCGGCGTGCATGAGAAGGACCTCGACATGACCACCTTCTGGCAAAACAACGACATCCTCTGGGACCAGGGCATCAAGGAAATGCATCTCGTCATCAAAGACGATCACAACCTCCACGCTCACAAACGCCCTGATCCCGAAAAGTTCTTTCCCACCAAAGTTCGCATGATGCTCATCCAGGTCTCGAAGGGTGCGAAGTATGATCCTTCAAAAGTGCCAGGACTGACGGCAGTGAAACCCAACTGACCCGGTGCTATGCCATGGCAGCCTGGCGCCGCATTTGCCGTGATTTGCGCCAGAGCAACACGAGCGGCAGGAACCAGAAAATATTGAGCAGGACCGCGTATTTCATCGCCTGGCGGGTGAACTGGAAAAACACGCTCTGCTTCATCACCGCCCTGGCAGCAGCATCATTCACATGCTGCGCCACGGCCACATCACCCAGTGCATAATGACGAGCGGCAACCAAGGCGCCCTGCACTGCTTCCCAGCCCACGGCACAGCCGCCGTAAGCATTCCAGCCGAGGGCGCAGCCACCAATGGCCCATACGCCGACTCCGAGGCCGCCCCAGCAGGCCACGCCTGTCGCCAATCCGCCCAATGAGACCAGCCCCAATGAACAGGCCCCCAGACTGATGGGCGCAATGGTGCAGGCACCAAAAGCCCCGATCACGCCGAGGGCAAAGTCCCCCACCGCGAACCATGCCTTCACGGGGCGTATAGGCTCACCGCGTTTCCGGCCCAAGCGCAAGTGTACAAGAGGCAGCCCCAGCAGCATCCACTTGCTGCGATACTCGAGCTCCGGCACGCCCCATTTTCCAATGGACAGACCAGGTGCTTCTTGGGCCGCCGCTTCCTGAGATGCCACTCTCCGGTTCTGCCGGAGAGCCCAAGCCAAACCACCTGCACATAACAACAGACATCCAGTGATCATGCCCGTCAGCAGTGTGACGTATGCGGCAGGATGGTGCAGAGCCAGCCATTTACCGTTGTATATGAGCACCACCGTGAATGCGCAAAAAAACAGGATACCACCCAGCTGAACCAAGAATAACTTCTTGATCATCCGCTGCTCCTCCAGGGACCGAGCGCTGTCCATGCTCACCTTGTAGCCGATGCCTGCAGCCACAAAAGCAAGCAGTGGACTCAGCACTCCGTTCATCAAAAGGACAAGGAAGGTCTTGCCGCTTGCCCCCCCTTTGACCAGCGTCACCCCGGCCGTGGCGGCGGAGGCAGACGTGGTGGCCAGCGGCAGAGCCGCGAGCACGCCGCAGGTGAAGGCTGCGGTGGGCATGGTCTGGCGCAGCGTGTTTCCCAGCCTGCGCTCC
>NZ_JBAQCR010000135.1:0-20493 GCF_049294395.1 Prosthecobacter sp. | reverse complement strand
CCATGTTTGCCCCGGCCATCGGCCCCACCGTTGGCGGCTGGATCACGGAAAACTATTCCTGGCCATGGATCTTCTACATCAATCTGGTGCCAGGCATCATCCTCGTGTCCGCCATTGCCTACGGTCTTGATGACACGCCGATGCGTCTCTCCATGCTGAAGAAAGGCGACTGGACCGGCATCGTCTTCATGGCGCTTGGCCTGGGTTCGCTCACGGTCTTTCTGGAGGAAGGCACCCGCGAAGACTGGTTCGGCTCCGAGTTCATCACCTGGCTCGCCATCATCGCCGCCATTGCGCTGCCGGTGTTCGTGCTCATTGAACTCCTGCGAAAAAAGACCGCGCCCGTCGTCAATCTCCGTCTCTTTGCCCGCCGGAACTTCATGCTCGGCAGTCTGGTGAACCTGGTGCTGGGCCTCTGCCTCTACGGCTTCATGTACCTCCTGCCCGTCTATCTGGCGCAGATTCAGGGCTACAACGCCATGGAGATCGGCGCCACCATGATGTGGGTGGGCCTGCCTCAGCTCATCATCATGCCCTTCATGCCCCTGTTCATGAAGTGGCTCGACAAGCGCGTCATCGTCGCCCTCGGTCTCGGCCTGTTCGGCCTCAGCGCCATGCTGATGAGCGGCATGACCGCCGACACCGCGCACGATCAACTGGTGCTGCCGCAGATCGTCCGTGCCATCGGCCTCACCTTCATCATTGTTCCGCTTTCTCTCATCACCACTGGCGGCATCGAGTCTCAAAATGCCTCCAGCGCCTCCGGCCTCTTCAACATGCTGCGCAATCTCGGCGGCTCCGTCGGCATCGCTCTGCTCTCCGCGCTCCTCACGCAGCGCGAGCATTTTCATTCGCATCACCTCGGCGAGGCCGTCAGCCTCTACAATCCCCTCACCCGCGACCGCCTGGCCGCGATCGCCCAAAATCTCATGTCTCAGGGCATCGATGCCGTCGGTGCCCAGGACCGCGCCCTGCATCTGCTGGATGCCACCCTGCGCAAGCAGGCCTTCATCCTCGCCTACAATGACTGTTTCCACGTCGCCGGCCTTTTGCTGTTCGCCATGATCCCGCTCATCTTCCTGTGCGCGAAGACCTCGGGCTCAAGCGCGGCAGGCGCGCATTGAAAGCCCACATTAGCCGCCGTTCACCACCATGCCACGCAGCGCGCTCGATGACATCATCGGCTGCAGCAGCGCCAGACCGGCGCGCAGCTGGGAGGGGGTGGTTTTGGAGGGGTTGTGGACGATGAGCACATCGGTCGCCAGCGGGGCCAGCGGAGCCACGTTGGCAAAGCTCTTCAGCAGGGGAGAGGCATCGAGAATGATCCAGTCCACTTCCGTCTTCGCACGTTCGATCCAGCTGCGGTAGCCGTCGAGCAGCTCGTTGGTGGCGTGTGCGGGCAGATCGCAGCCGGGCAGCAGGAAAAGATTGCTGTGGCCGTAGCGCAGGGCCTCCAGGCTGCTGGCATAGGCGCCGTAACCCTGCACGGCCCGCGGGAACCACTGGTGCAGCGTGGGGGAGGACGGATTGCACTCCATCATGAACACACGACGGCCCTGGTGGCAGAAGGCGGCGGCCAGCGCGGCGGCCACCAGCGTTTTGCCATCTCCGTTGCCCGCACTCGTGATGAGAATCACCCCGGCTGTGCCGCTGCGGTTCATGGCTTGTTGTTCGAGCGTGCTGGTGAGCTGATGGAGCGCACTGGAAGCGCCGATGGGTTCTGGTTTCAGCAGTTCCGAAAGCATGGCCTCCGGGCTGGATCTCTGCACATAGGGGAGACGGGCCAGAATGGTGGTTTCACCCTTGGCAGGCTTGATCACCGGCATCTGACGCGATTGCGGCGGCTGCGGCGGAGGCGGAGGCGGAGGCGCTGCAGGACGATTCATTACAGGCGATGGACGCTCCGTAGCAGGCAAGGCCGGCGTCGCAGGGCTGGCAATGGTGAAGGGAGAAGCACGCGGCGGCACCTGAGCCTGCTGAGCCGGAAAGCCATAGCCATACGCGGAGTGCTGCGTTTGATCCTGCATCACAGGCTTTTCCACTTTGGGGCTGAAAAGCTTCTTCACATGATCGTCAAAAATTCCCCAGCCCACTGGCAGGCCGATCAAGGTCAGACCAAACAGTATCACGGCAGCCAGGGCGGCGATGGGCTTGCTCGGTTTCACAGGTTTTTCCGGCACCGTTGCCACATCCGCCACACGCAGCAGACCGCTGTCACGGAACTGGCCCGTGAGTGCTGCCTGACTGCGGCGCATCTCGATTTTCTCATAGAGATCGCGGTCCATTCGCACCTGATCACGCAGCAGACTCTGCTGCACGTTCTTGCCATTGACGTCCAGCGCCACGCCGCGTGCTTCTTCGAGCTGGCGGCGGTAGTCGGCCAGCTGGCGCTCCTGGGACTCCACCTCGGCCTGGATCATTCCACCGACAGAGCTGATCGCGCGAGCCAGCGACCCGCGCAGCGCTTCGATTTCATTCGTCAGACCGATCATGCGTGGATGTTTGCGGCCGCAGGTGGCCTCCAGAGGCGCACGTTCGGCGATTTTGGCATCAAGCTGCTTGCGGATGAAATTCACATCCGGGTTGTCTGCAAACAGCCGAAGTTCGGTCAGGTCACGCCCGGCCTTCTGGGCAGCCACAAGATCATTGAGATCACTTTTCGCCTTGGTGAGCTTCAGGTCGGCCTCCGTGATCGCGACGTTAAGCTGGCGCACCTTGTCATTGGAAACATCCTTGGAATCGACGTCTTCCATGATGCCCTGGCTTTTGCGGTATTCCGCGAGCTTCTGCTCCGATTCACGCAGGCGCTTCAGCAACTCCGCAGACTTGGTTTCGAGGAAGGTGGAGGCGTTCGCGCTGAGCTGGCCTTCCTCCTCGGCCACATAGCGGGTGTACTCTTCCGTGTAGTGATTGGCGAGATCGGCGGCGGTCTGCGGATCACGGTCGCGAATCTGCACCCGCAGCACGTGCGATTCCTTGAGCGGCTCCACGCGTGCATTGCTGATCATCAGATTGATGAACCGTTCACGTGGATCACCCGGCTTGCCCGGCTTGTACAGTCCCAGCAGTTTCATCAGCTCGTCCTTGCGGCTGAGCGAGTGTGCCTCACGCTCCAGAAACACATCACGCTCCTTCGCTGGAAAGTGGTCGAACAAATAACTCAGGTAGCGCCGGGACAGCAGCTCCGCACGGTGGTTGTTGATCAACTGCACAGCGCTCAGTTCTCCAGGACCGCGGGAGACCGCTCCATCAATGTCAACCGGACTGGCATCCTGAATGCGCAGCAGCAGCTGCGACTCCGCCTCGTAGATCTTCACCCCCATGCCGAGGTAGTAAAACGTCAATGCCCCAAGCATGAGACCCAGCACGGCAGCCCGCAGCCAGCGCTTGCGGATGTAGCCGATGACATCCACGAGACTGATGAGCGACTGCACCTCAAAATCCTGCGGATTGATCGGCGGCAGGAAGGCACGCGGGTCAAACACCGGCGACATGCCTGGGTTCGCCGGCATGGTCATGGATGGAGCCATTGGCACCAGTCCACGCGCTGGTGGGAGGGCAAGCATCGCTCCAAAGCCGTCCGGTGGGGCGGCGTTCGAGGGCTGGATGCTGTAGGAAATGGCCATATGAATGAATTAAGCAGCTGGAGGGAGAACAGGTTCATTCCCCTCCTGGGAATCGTTGGGACTGATCACCACTGAAGAATTGGACCGTGGCAGCCAGCGGCGCACAGTGCGCAGAGCACAAAAGGCGGTGGCGCGCCAGCTTGCTGGATTGAAACCTTCGAGATCGAGCAGCCAGCGTGTGCCGTCACACCACTGACGTTTGTATTCGTAGTCGCCGGGCAGCATGTCATACACCTGCAGGCCGTGCTGGATGCAGCAGTCAACAGCCCAGCGGATCACCAGCTTTCCAGGGGAAATCTTCGCCAGGGACCGATCCCAGCCCGACTGATACTGAAAAAACTGCTCACGCTCAACGAAACCGTACAGCGCGGCCACCAGTTTGCCGTCGGCTTCGAGCAAGGGCATCCATGCGCGCTGCTGCGGCAGCCAGCGAGCCGCCAGGCGCTGGTGAAAACGCCAGGACGCTTCCGTGGTGAAGCTGCTGATTCCCTCCGCCCACTGCATGGCATGCAGCACCCGAAATTCCTTCATCGTTTCGTCAATGGTCATGCGCTCACCGACTTGCGTGGCGATGCCAGCATGCTCTGCCGTAAACGCTTTGCGACCACGGCGCAGTAAATTGCGCCATTTGGAGCTGTGGCGTGCCTCGTATTCTTCCCAGGACGCAGGCAGGTTGATAAAACGGGTGGCCTGGCGGTTCAGCACTCCGGCATCGCTGAAAGCCTCCTCCAGCACCGCGAGGAGATGGGGCCTGTTGGGAGATTCTTCGAGAAGATGATTGAGCCGGACATTGTCGCATTCAGGCCGCAGGATCTTGAACACGCGGCAGAGCTGAGGCGTCAGTTCATCCTCACGGCCGGCGGGCACGATGAGGTCCAGCCGCTCGCCATGCGCATCTCCAAACCCGGCCAGAAAGGTCAGGGTCACGAGATGTTTGCGCACCGCATCCGATTCAGAGGCGAGCATCAGCGGCGCAATGGCCTGCGGAATACCTTCGGCATCCCGCAGCACTCCAACGACCAGCCGTGCCTCTTGACGGCATTCTTCCCACCACAGGCTCATCCAGTCCCAGCGAACGAATGGCGAACTCGTGGCCATTTGCTCGACCAGTGTGTCCCAAAAAGGCTGCAGCGCATAGAAACCCGCTTCGTCGCGTACGATCTCGAGCGTGAGCACGCCACGACATGGTTCTGGGCTTGATGGAGCCGAATCACGGCGCAGTTTGTGAAGAAACATGGTTGTAGTCACTTGGCACCTCCTGCTGGCACGGCGGCTGTTTGTTTGTGTTGCTGCGCGGATTCGATCAGCGCACCCAATTGCTGGCGCGCCTTCAGCAGTACGCTGGAATTGTCATCCCAGTCGCCAAAACCACGCGCAAAACCGTTCGTCAAACGACGTGCCTCATCTTCGAGGCCCAAATGACGCGCCAGCATCAGGTAATCGTAGTCTTCCACCGTCTCACGCAGCCACTTCAGGCGCATGGACGCCACCGGGGCATTGCGGCCCTGACGTTTCTCCGTGGCAGGGTAAATGTAGGAGCCGTCGCCATTGTAAGTCGCTCCATCGGGTGTTTTGAAAGTGCCGGCATCCTGCCAGACATCCACGCCTTCAGCGGCAAAGATGGTGTCCCAGTAATCAAAGCCCGTGATGCCATGCTTTGGGAACAGCCAGCCGACGATGCGATGCGCCATCGGCGGGTAATCGAGCGCCCACACGGGTGGAAAGCTGCTGGTGAGCTGCTTGGGCCTCCCGTGCTGCTGTTCCCACGCCACTGGCATCTGCACGAGCGCTGCATACGCCCAGATTTCATCACCTGCCTGACGGCGCAGGGCGATGTCATGCTTGCCTCCGGCCCATTCCATGTCCTTCCACACTTCGCTGAAATGCGGCACCCAGATGTCCACCGCACCGGCCAGTGAACCCCACGCGGCCTTTTCGGCCGTCGGCTGCTCGGTGACGTGCAGTGGCACACGCACGCCGTGCTTTTTTTCCACCTCGTTGAAGAACTCGCCCCAGCGGCGCACGGTGGCATAAGCGGCCTCGTCGTTCGGCTCATCGAGATCTCCCATGATGACGTAGCCGCGTGACTCACAGTGGATTTTGGCCAGCAGCTTCATCCATTGCGCGACATAACTCATCGCTGCAGCGCGATCTTCGCCCAAGGGATCTTTGAACGGCCACTGCGGCCAGATCGGCAGGCCGATGCTGTTGCAATGGCGGTGCAGCAGGTGCTTTCTCAGCGCCCGTTCCACCTTGTCTTCATCCAGCCTGCCGGTGCTGGCGTCAGGATAGCTGCCGTAGATTTGATCCACGCTGAGCCGATGCTCCGCGAGCAGGTCGTAATAGGCATTGAGCAGACCCGCGTGCGCCAGCGAAGGTGCATTGTCATGATACTCCAGTCCATGCACCTGGGCGACGTGACGCACCGTGGTCATGATCGAAGTGCGCAGCTTGGGCACCACGGGCAGGTCAAAATCCCACACGTTGAGCGTGTAGCTGGCGATGGCTTTCATGCCATCGGCAAACTCGAACCTCACTTCGCCGGTATATGCCCCCGGTGCAGCCGTGTAAGGCACAAAGACATCCACCCAGTAAGGCTGGTTCACCACTTCCGTCCCGCTGAGCTCCTGCGCAGGCATGTCCAGCGGCACCAGTGCATCCGGATAATCGCCCGGCGGCAGCGGTGCCATCGACGTGGACTGGGTGACGCGCACATAGTGCTCACGCAGCACTTTCGGGGCTGGCAGCAGGGCGGCAGAATCATCCTTGGCAATCCCCGTGGCGATCACCTGCATGGTTTTAAGCTGCTCCGGCGTGGCGGTGACGATGATCTGCAGCGGCTCCCACTCTCCGCGTGCTGCGCACAAGATGTTTGTGGCTGCCGTCGGCGCGTCGCCGTCACGGGAAATGCGGGTCATGCCATCGCAAAACGACACTTTCACCGGCTGGGCAGCCGCGCAGGTGGTCAATGCCAGGAGCAGGAGAAGTGCTTTCATGACTTCACCTCCACGAGCTCTGCGTAGGTTTCCGCATACTGCCGTGCAGCATGGGCGATGGTAAGTTTCTCCAGCACCCGCTGGCGCGATTTCAGGGCAATTTCCTCACGCGCTGCGGCTCCAAGCTGCAGCGCCTGTTCCCAGGCTCTCGCCAAGGCAGAATGATCCTGCATGGGCACGACCTGTCCGACACCCTCAAGCAGTCGCCCGCAGTCACCCACATCCGTGGTGACACACGGCACACCGCAGGACATCGCCTCAATGATGGTCATCGGACATGCTTCGGTGCGTGAGGAAAGCGAGAACACACTCAGCGCAGGATACAAACGCCACGGGTCGGCACGGAAAGAGTCAAAGCGCACCTGCTGACGCTGCGGCATCATGGCCAGCAGCTCACGCTCCACTTCGCCCAGTTCGACTTCGACTCCACCGCAAAAAACAAAGTGTGCCTCCGGCACCCGGGTCTGGAGCAGGGCCGCTGCGCGCAGGAAGGTCGCCAGATCCTTCATCTCATGAAAGCGCCCGACGAATCCGATCACTGGTGCTGTAGGCGGCAGTTTCAGTTCGGCACGCGTGTCCAGTCCGGCATCCGCGTCTGGAACAAAGCGTTCAGCGCTGATGCCATTGGGAATCCAGCGCATTTTGGCGCGCGGATAGCCGATGGCGGCGTGGTCTTCGATGGCGGTGGCGGAGCAGGAAATGATGCGTTGCGGAATAAAACGCGAGCTGCAGGCCAGCGCACGGCGGAAGAGCGCCATCTTGGAGTCGCTGTCACCGGGGTTGCGGTGGATTTCGCGGCAATGGATGCTCCAGACAATGTGGCGCACTCCAGCCACCCGCGCAGCCCAGCCGCCCACCAGATCGGCATGATGTGTCCACGTTTGCACAATGTCGGGACGCTCCGCACGCAGCACAGCGTGCAGTCTCGCGAGTGTACGTGGATTGAGGTAGGTGGTGCTCTCCAGGTCATGCACATTCACCCCGGCCTCCTGCAGCCGCTTCAGCTGATGCGGCCAGGGCTTGGCATTGATGGCCACAACGACGGTTCGGAACTGCGCCGGATCGAGCGATTCAGCCAGGTTCATGAGCATCGCCTCCGCGCCACCACCGCCGATGCTGTAGGCAAAGTGCAGCACCACCGGGCGGCGGTCGAGTGCGGGTGCAGGCATGGATTGCGCAGCCACGAAGGCACGCATCGGCTGCTGGATGGGCAGCTGCAGCGTGTTACTCGTGGCAAGCGTGATCGTCCTCATATCATCGAAATCGCTTTCAGGCAGCTCTGCCGCCAGTCTTTGAGTGTTTCGAACGCGCCAGACACCGTGGCTTTCGCCTCCAGCACGGATTCAGGCGAGCCGTAGCGTGGCAGCTGGTGCATCGAGACAGTGTCATGAACGCGGCCGCTGATCGTCGTACAGGCTGCTTTGAACCCCGCTTCACGCACAAGCATGAGTGTTTCGCGGGTAAAATCGTCCGGCCCGCCGTTGGGATAGGCAAAAGCAATGGGCAGCTCACCGAGCTCGGCGTGAATGCGATCACGGCAGGTGGCAATTTCCGCACGCATTGCCATGATATCGCAACGCGCCAGAATAGGGTGCGTGTGCGTATGACCGCCGATGTCCACGTGACCGCTGAGGGACATTTCACATGCCATCTCCCACGTCATCGGACGCATGGCGTTGGGCAGATCGTCAAATGCAGGCGTTTTGACCTCCAGCGCCTCCTCCAAACGGTCCACCTCGCTCAACAGATCTGCGTCCGGCAGTTCCTTGAGTTCTGGAAGCAGCTGCCTGAGGGACTGCTGACGAAGCTCGTATGTGCCGAGATAGAGGCGCAGTTTTTTACCATTAATCCTCCAGTCGAGCAGCTCCTTCTGCGTTCGACCGAGCGCGAGATCAACCCGCTGAAACCAAAACATTTCCACCCGATCAAGGAAGCCCGTGGCGACAAAGATGGTGGCGTGCAGCCCGAACTCCTTCAAAATAGGGAACGCCAGTTCGTAGTTGGATGCATACCCGTCGTCGAAAGTGATGACGACTGAGTTGTCAGGCAGTCCGGATCCCTGGCTGCGCGCTTCAACGAGATCTGCCAGCGATATCACGCGGTACTCTTTGGCCAGCATGGAGCAGATGTTGCGGAAAGCATCGACATCCAGATGCAGAGACCAGTCGAGGATGTCCCGACCTCCTGTATTTTCACTGAGACCATGAAACGTTAAAATCGTGGCCTCGGAGGAACGCCGTGTACGCGAGAACGATGCCAGCCCGCTCCCGACAAGGGCGGCGGCTTTGATAGAGCGCGAGTGTAGGGCGAGCGGCATAATCAAAGGGTTAAAGAAAAGTTTAGGCCCTCAGCCAGAGGTGGCTGGCTGGCTGGCATGGCGGTTATAGAAATTTGGCAATCGCAACAATTACACACATTTTAGGTGGCGATTTATTAACTTCAATGAAATTATCATAAATACTGTATCAATCTTACGCTTTCCTTACTTTTGAGCTTTGTCGCTTAAACACAACAAGACCGGAGGGGTTGCCTCCGGCCTTGAGATTAAAAGACGCTTTCTGCAGCCTCAGAGCGGCCTGATCCAAATGTTTCGAATCCGCACCGGCGGCTCGTTTTTGTGGTCTTGGATGCGGATCGGTGCTTTTGCGGGGAACTCACCCGTGTAGTCCGTGATGTTCTTGTGCTTCGTCGGTCCCATGATCTTCGTGTGGTTCTGCACGCAGATGCCGTTCACAAAGGTCGTGATGTAGGCTGGCTCCACCACTTTGCCGCCTTCCAGCCTGGGTGCGGAGAAGACGATGTCATAGACCTGCCACTGGCCGGCAGGACGCACGGCGTTCACCAGGGGCGGCGTCTGGCCATACACACCGCCCGTCATGCCATCGGCATAGGTGGGGTTGTTGTCGCAGTCCAGCATTTGGGATTCGTAGCGGTCCATGAAAAACACCCCGGCATTGCCTTTTTTCTGGGAATTGCCCTTCGTATTGGGTTCGCTCATCCATTCCAGATGGAGCTGGCAGCTGGCAAACTCCTGCTTCGTCCAGCAATCACCACCGGAGATCATCATCACTCCGCTGTCGGTTGTCCAAGGGCAGGGAATGATCTTGCCGGTTTCCTTGCCCTTCGCGTCCTTTTCCTTCGCCTGCAGCGAGTCGGCATTGATCACAATCGCATCTGCAGGTGGGTCGCCTGGCTTTTCTCCAGGAGCCACAGCGGCTGGACGAGGGCGGTCGATGTCGTGAACCTTCCACTGGGTGCCTGGAATGACCGGCGTGTCCGAATAGCCGATGGGTGAAGGTTTTTCTGGAACGGCAGGTTTGGAGTCGGCAGCCAAGGCCGGAAAACTCGCCAGAGCAAGCAGGAGGGTTGTAGCAGTGTGTTTCATTGGGGAAGCAGCAAACGAGAAGCCGCAGGCGATATTGCAGGTCAAGATGTGAAGTAATGTAAATACAGGTTGCCAATCCTTCGATACCGCCGATTCTAGTACCTCATCAAATCGCGGGATGGAGCAGCCCGGTAGCTCGTCAGGCTCATAACCTGAAGGTCGTAGGTTCAAATCCTACTCCCGCAACCAATTTCAAAGCCCTGTAAACCAAAGTTTTACAGGGCTTTTTTGTGCTTACCTTCAAAGACCTCCCGCGTTCCGCCTTTGAAATAAAGACTTGGCAACAGATCCAGCCGAGTCATGCCGTCACAATCCTCATCCAGTGCCCGTTTCTCGATCCTACCGGAACCAAAGCGGTGATGCAGGTAGTCCGTGAGCGACTGATAAAAGGTATGGCGCGCCTGAGCGGTGGAAAAAGTGTGGTCCGCCTGGTGGATGAAGCGGCACTGCAGCAGGCCCTGCTTCATCAGCTGCGTGGCTTTGCGACGCGCCTGATACATCAGAAGAAAATGCCCCGGATCGTTGTCGGAAACAAACATGGCCAGGGTGCGCCCGGCGGCAGCGATGCGGCTCAAATCTCCCGGCAAATCCTTGCGCGCCGGATGCGCGCAGCCGCTCTGTGGCGTGGACATGCCCTTCTCCGGAGCACGCCTGCCAGCAGTTAGAAAACGCGGCTTCACATGGCCTGCAAAACGTTTAAGCGAGCCGGCAAATCCCATGCGCGTCCTGCCGGTGAGCAGCATCTTCCATTGGCTCCATTTGAAAATCGCATTCCAATACTCACGCCAGGCCACCAGCTGGTCGGTGTTCGTGTCATTGATCGTCATGCCCTCCTTCCAGAAAAAGACGAGGGGATTGATCAGGATGCTCTCGATGATGGCGGAATGGGGCAGCTGGGCTGCCGACTGAAAAGCCACGTACGCTCCTGAGCAGAGGCCCAGCAAAACAATCGGGCGGGCCGGCTGCCGCGCATGCAGGTAGTCGCACACCAGACTCACGTCGCGGAAGGCGGTCGCCGCGTAGGTGTCGTTTTCCTTTTCAGGATCAGCGGCCACGCTGTCGCCAATGCCGTTGATGTCGAGCCGCAGGCAGGGATAACCGAGCGCTGCAAGCTGCCGCGCCATCGCCACATGGATGCGCCCCGGACCAATCCGGTATGCCGCACCAGCATTGATCATCACGATCCACGGCAGTGAAGTCGGGCGCTCCACCGGCTCCGCCATGATGCCAAACAAATCGGGCGTGCTGCTGATCTGATGAATGGTCTCGCGCACCACGTCAGGACCGCTCGTCAGCATCGTCGTTGCACCTGCAGCGGCTATCTTGCTCCTGCCTGTCAGGACAGGCTGTGCTTTGGCCTTCATCCAGTCCACGATGCTCCTCAGCGCATCATGCGGCACCTGGGTGTCATGAGGTTCGGCCATCATCCCCTCGTAACCCGTCAACGCCACGGACTCCACGGACACACCTTGCTTCTTCAGATGCTCCAACAATGCCAAATCACCCGCCGCGTTTGCACTGGATGCAATGAACACCTGCTGGCAGCGAACCGAGTGGGCGAGCAGATCCAGCTGCGCGAGCTCGCTGTTCAACTCATGCGGATAAACAAAGCCCATGGCTTCAATGCCTGCCGATTCACTGCCTGCGGCCAGCTGTGCGGTCTGGCTCAAGGCGGTGAGTTCGCGCACGTAGCGCCGGCCTTTCACAATTGGAGCCCACAGCACCAGGCTCTCCACCTCGTGCTGCTCCGCATAAAGCGCCGCGAGCGCCGCCCCTAAGCGCAGGCCCACAAGGCTGATCTTCCGGCAGCCCCCTTCAGTGCGCATCCAATCCACGGCATCGCTCACGTTCGCCTGCCATGTGGCCAGACGCTGCGGATCATTTTCTGTACCGTCGGAGTCACCGGTCCCATAATAGTCGAACCGCATCACTGCAAAACCTTGCGACGCCAATCTTTCCGCGAGGTGTCGCAGCGCACGATGTGAATGAACCTGCTCGTGCCCGAGTGGCGGACAGATCAACACCCCATGTTCAGCCACAGCGCCCGCAGGTCCGTGCAGCCATGCAAACAACGACCTGCCACCACTCTCAAAGTAGAACGCGGTCCGCCCGGCCTGATCGACACACGAAGCGTCTTCAGGCGCGTGCGACTGTGGCTCAGGTGTCATGATGGGTTGCGTGGGATGCACGGCTCGGCTCCACCGAAATTTCGCCCGCCACATTCAGGGCCTCAACATAAACTTCAAATGCCCCGCTCTTCCCTGAGGTCGGCGCAAAGGACACCGCCTTGGTCCGGCCCGGGGCCAGATGAAAGTAATTGTCGTCGGACAAAAATCCCTTGGCCGACAATCGCACACTTTGCAGAAACCGGTCGCTCTTGAGTCTGAGCTGGTAGCGTCCCTCACCCAATGGTTCCGCCTTGGCCCCCAGCGTTTCCGCCGTCAACGGCTGCGCCACCGGATCACGTGCACGAGTGAGATGAAACGCCTCGCTGATGACCTCGCGCTCGGCGCTGAACCAGGTCGCGATCACCACATGATGCGACTGCGGACCGAAACGATACGCGTAGTTCACATCAAAAAACGATCCGAGAATTTCATCAACACTTCTCATCTCCAGCGAGCGCCCCGCCACTGCCACCTCGATCTCGTGACGTGCGACGATCACATTCGGCTCACGCAGCAACTGCACCTCAACAAAACCCTCGACCAGCTCGGCCGTTTCGTTGCTCAAATGCAGATGCAAACCATCCAGCCCTTCGTCCGTGATGCTTAACTGCCGTGTCTGCCATGCACGCTTGAGCTGATAGTACGCGGCCTTCGGAGCGCCCGTGCTGTCCACGATGCCCCAGCCCGCCGCCGGCCACAGATCCTTGTAGAACCACACCAGCGCACCCGCATTGCGGCTGTGCCCGCTGCGCCATTCCGCGAATGTTCGCGCCATCATCTCGCCCGATGCCACGCGGCTCAGTTCCAGATAACGCGGCATGTCGAAGGAGCGCAACGTCACCGGATCGACATTGAAAAGCTCCCGCAGGTAGTGATCACGCACATCTTCAAAGTCCCATCCGGCCCCGGTGTCACGCGGAACACGCTGCTTCCAGCGCGGGTGATGCATCACCGGCATCAGGCCGCCCATGATTTCATCAATCGCCTCAGGCTCCGGGATGTTCGCAAAGCCCAGACACTCGCTGGCAAACTTCACATCCGCCTGCCGCAGCTCACGCAAAGAGCGCAGATACGCCCCGATGCCATAATAATGAGTCACGCCGGTTCGAGTGTGAAAAGGCAGCACACCGCCGCTCGGCGATGAAGGCACATACGCCGTGCCGGGATGATGCTGGCTGCACAGCGCTGGCAGCTGCTCGCCAAACCAGCGGTTGCGCCAAAGCTCACGCGCCATGCCCAGCATCGCCGCCTGCTGTTCGATCTCACTGTTGCCGCAGTAAACCGCCACACAGGGGTGCTGCGCGAATCGGCTCAGCTGCTGTGTCGCCTCAATCGTGATGTTTTCTGCAAACGCCGCGTCATCCACGGGATAGTCCATGTTAGCAAACATGAAGTCCTGCCAGACGAGGATGCCCAGCTCATCACAGAGGCGGTAGAATGCATCGCTCTCATAGGTCATCGTGCCGCCGATGCGCAGCATGTTCATGCCCGCATCACGCGCGAGTGTGAGATCATGCCGCAGCGACTCTTCGGTACCGCCCAGCGTGAAAATGTCATTTGTCGTCCAGCACGCACCCCGGCAGTACACGCGCGCTCCATTCACATGAATCGCAAACCCGGGGTCATTGCAGACCTCGATGCTGCGGAAGCCCGTTTGCTCCAGCGGAAACTCATGCGGACCTGCGCTCGTTTCGATGATCACCTTGCCGCTGTAAAGCGCCGGCACGCCATGCGTGTGCGGCCACCAAAGTTCCGGATGTTGAATCCGCAGCTCACCGCGCAGAGCATCATCCTCACACAAAAGCTCAGCAGAATGCTCGCCGATGTTTAACCGCGCAGAAACGATCTTCATCGACGTCTCCACCCGCGCACGAAAATTGACGACGCCTTCGTCTCCCACCAGCAACGCCGTCTTTTGGATGTCCGTCAGCAGCACAGGCGCACACTCCAGTCTCACCGCACGCCATGGCCCCACAGCAGGCACTGGTGGCGACCAGCCAGGAATGCGTCCCAGCAGGCTCGTCCGCTGCCAGCGCAATTGCTGGTTGTTCACGAGGTTCGTTTTCCAGCGCGGACGCGAACGCCTTTTCTTCAGGTCGGCCGTGAGCGAGCGAAAGCGGATCATGAGCTCATTCTCATCCCGCAGGAGTCGTTCAACCTCCACGCGATGGCTGCGAAACATGTTGTCGGAGCTTAGAATGAGCTCGCCGTTGAGCCATACGTCAGCGAGCGATGCCAGCCCGTCGAAGCACAGGGCGCATGACTCTTCAGCAGTTCGCGCCGCCACAGTAAATGTTGTTCGATACCACCAGTCCTGCGCATCCACTTCCGGCGGATTTTGATGATTCCACTGACCACGTGCGCGCAACGCCGATGCCACCGTGCCGGGCACCTCGGCAGCCATCCAATCTCCCTGCACCGCTGCGGGTTCAGCACTCGCTCCGGGAGCCTGCGCACAGCATGTCCACGGCGCAAAGTGAACAGGATTCATCATGGTGGTTACGCGGGAAACGCGTCCTTCAGTTGCTGCATCGCCTGGGTCCAGGACTCCGCCATTTGATCGACGGGCGTGAAATCAATCGCCTTCTTCCGCGCCATCGCACGCGCCAGCTGAAACTGCAGCGTCTTCGCGCCGGTGGAAAGCCGGAGGATCGACTCAATCGCGCCATCCAGCCCGCCCACGCCCTGGCTCTGCAACCACTTCAGGTAGGTGCCGGCCAGTTCATAGCAGGAGCCAAACTGGCGCAGCGTGGCAAAAGAGTACTGATGGAACGTGGCGATCGGCTCGTTGATCAGCCACTGCATGTCAGCCTCAAAGCGGGCACGAAACTTCACAAAAGGGTTCACCTCCGGCAGGCGCTGCAGCTGTCGCTTCAACAGAACCAGCGATGCATTCAGCAGCGCCTCGCCTTGCAGCGGCAGCAAGGGAGTGCTCTTCACGATCTCGCAGTAAGGAGGCAGAATCGCAGGATTCTTTTCCCCACGCAGGTGAAACACATGCGCGAAATCATCCCCATGCAGATGGTAGTAGCCTTGCGCATGGAAGTAGCCCAGACGCTGCTGCTCCATGTCGATTTCAGCGATGGCCACTGTCGTTTTCACATGCTCCAGCTGGTAGGCGCTGCCAGCCGTGTCGGGCAGATAAAATGAATCCAGCTCAATGAGCAGCGGTCTTCCCAGCGACAACTGCTCCTCGATGTGCGCCGTCAGCGGCCGGTAAATGGCGAGCTCTTGCACATCCAGCGCGTACAGATCGTACAAGTCCGTCAGCTGATATTTGAAAAAGGTCCACTGGTCGCCCTCAAAGTCGATGCCCAGCGTGAACGGCAGAGCCGCTATCGGCTCCAGGCCACGGGCATGCAGAACTTCGATCCAAACATCGACGTAGCAGTTCGTCTCCGCCCACTCGCGTTCCTGTGTATGCAGGCGATGGCGCGTGTAAGTTTGGGGATCAAGCGCTGGAAACGGCCGGCTCATAGTTCCAGGGCGTTTTTCACTTCATACGGCCAGCGGTCGGGATCAAATCCGTGGTGCTTGAACAAGGCCAGCGTGATGCGTTCCATCCCAAATCCAATGCATGCCGAATGCGCCGCTTCACCGTTCGGCAGCTTGATGTCGAAGGCTTTGCCGAAGTAATCCATGTGGCAGTTGGTCGAGGCAATCGCCGTCGGCTTCTCTTCCGAGGCCACGGCAAACGTGAACTCGTGCTTCAGGTCCTGCTCCTTCTGCGATGCCGCCATCACCCGTCCTCCACGGCCAAAGAACGGGTCATTGGCGACCACGATCTCCACGCCAAGCCCGACCTCGCCCAGAATGCCACGGCCAAGTTCGATCCATTGCTTGCGATGCTCCAGCGCCTGCTCAGCGGTGCCAATGCGGACGAATTCACGCTGGCGGAAAATCTGCAGGCGGCATGGGTCGATCGACGGCTCATGCCGGAACACCTGCGAGAACAAATCCACCGTCCTGCCCTCACTCGTCAGCGTGCCAGTCGCCGTAGGATACAAAGGATAGCAGCACGCGGGCGTCAGCATCAGTGCGCTCGGGGTCAGGTCCTGGGTCCATTCCTCGCCGCTCTCGCGCTTCGTCAGCATTCCCATATGTTCGCGATCACGCCCCATGAAACTGTGCACGGAACCCATCAGGTCCGGGAAGTTCTCGATGTGGCTCGTCTTCAAATAATGCTCACGGCTCAGCACTCCGGGCAGGCGCATGATGTCCGCCTGGAAGTGTGCTGCGCGTCGTGTGACCAGGCGGTCAAAGCTCTGCAGCATGCCTTCAAACACACCGTTGTAACCATAGACGCCGCGCACGCCAAGCGGCACGAGCAGCCCGGCTTCGGTGACCTGGTCGAGAAACGCCTGATAGGCCTCGGTGATGGGGAGAGTTGCAGTCGAGGTGCACGTCATAAATCAGCCTTCCTTGTGAACCATCAGCATCGTGGCGTTCAGTTTCAAAATGCGGTCGTTGTTGACCATCAGTGCCGCGCCATAAGCATCACGCAGATGGCGGGCAATGCTGAATTTGGAATCGTTGCGATAACCCGAGATGCCGCAGATCAGCATCGCACGGCCGACGATGTCCACGAACTGCTGCGAGGTGGACAGCTTCAGATTGTTCGTGCGGATGGAGAAGCCAAACTCTTCAAACACTCCCGGGCAGTCGCGGCTGCGCAGTTCGTCGTACTCACGGGCCATGGACGTCACATTGTTCCTCATCACTTGCAGCACCTGATCGACCTCACCGAGGCGGATGGCCGAAATGGGTGTTTCACCAGGTGTCTTGCGCGCTTCAGCACGCACGAAGGCGCGGGCCTGGTTCACTGCGTCCATCGCAATGCCCGACCACAGTGCGCCCCACACGATGTGCGAGTAGGGATGCATCGTCTGCCCCAAAATCTCATTGAAAGGCTGCGGAAGAATCTGCTCCGCGCTGCCTGTGGCCGTGAGCTCAAAGCCCGAGCTGCAGGTGCCACGGAAACCCATGGTATCCCAGGTCGAAAGCGGCACGGCCGTGTACTCTCCTTTGCGCACCATGACATGCACCTGCTCATTCGCCGGCGCGTTCGGTGCGCTGCGGCAGGTCACCAAAATCTCGTCTGCGAAGTCACCATAGGAAATGACCGGGGCCTTCTTCGTGAGTTTGAACTGATCCCCCAAGACTTCCACCGCGCAGATGCTGGAGCGCAGGTCTCCGCCCGTGCCGATCTCCGTCGTCGCAGAGGCCATCAGTCGCTGCTCCTCCGCCAGCTGCCTCAGGTAGTCGCAGAAAAACTCTGACTGCTGGGCATGATGCACGACGCAGGCCACCTGAATCTTGTGCATCGCATAAATCATCGCCGACGAGCCGCAGTACTGGCCCAGGGTCTCGCAGATCTTCGCGACCTGCACGAGGTTCAACCCCATGCCGCCATACTCTTCAGGTACATACGCACTCAGCAGCCGCGCCTCGCGCATGGCATTGATCGACTCTCTCGGAAAGCGCGCCTCCTTGTCCACATCCGCCGCATGCTCACGGAGCACGGATTTGCCCAGCGCATGCACCTCCTTCAAAAGTTCGTCAAAATCGACTTCGGTGCTGCAACGAGTGCTCACAGGATTGGATTGGGGGTGGGAGTGGTACGGGCTTGAACAACTGCGGCGCATTGCGGCACGGAACTAGGCCGCTAGCTTCGTGATCGCCTCCGCGATGGATTCGATGCTCTTGAAGGTGCGGCGGCCGATCAGATTGTCGGGGAACTCGACATTGAACTTGTCTTCCAGCGCCAGCATCACCGCCACCGTCGCCAAAGAGGTCAGGCCGGCATTATAGAGGTCATCAGCCTCCGTCAGATTCTCCACAGGGAACCGGCCATGCTGGGCAAGGACTTCACGGATGTCTGGCACCAGAGTGTTGCGTTCGTTCTCGCTCATAATGATAAATGGACTAAATGTTTATGATTATAATAAACATAACAAATGCAAATTGGTCCACCTAATTTTATCAGCCACTGGGATTTTCCTCACGCTGCGATAAAGCATGCCCTTGGGGGCGATTTTTTAGCGCCCTTTGGCCAATTTTTCCCATCCGCAGCGTCCCTCATCATCTGCGGTTTTACCCGACTGTGTCTTGCAATGCATGACCGCCCCCCCTGCCCTTTCACCTTTGTGGCACAGTGGTAAAATGGACGCCACTTATGCTAAACCTGTCCTAACGTACAGGTTTAGCAGAGAAGGGGTTGCAGCTGCCTGAAGGCTTCCCCCTGCCTTCTGGCAGCAGAAGCAGTAAGACCAATCAGCGCACCGGAGTTTTTGAAAGCTTATAAATCCAGTGTTCAACACGCCCAGCGCGGACACATGCATAAACTACGGACGAGAACTGGGTGGCACTATACCGTGCCCTGGAGACGTACGGGAGAGGTCTGCCATCCATGCTGATCTGCTGATACGAAGTGTCCGGACCTGCGGTGTAAAACGTCACAGGCACCAGCCAGTAAATCTCGTTGTTGTATTTGCCAATGAAGGGGTAGCCGTAGCTGACCACATTTTCCGGGGTGACGGCGCTCACCTGCCCTGCCCTCATGCTCTTGGTGAGCATCGGGTAGCGCCCTCTGAAATCTTTGGCTGGCTTCAGGCCTGCCATTGGATGGTTATAACTGGGATTTGTCGCGTAATCCGAGGCCCTGGCTGATGCGAACATGCCCAGACCAAAAACAACGAGAAAAGCAAGCAGGGAGGTGTGTGTCTTCATAAGAGTGTTAGTATCGCGCCCACAAATATAGCCTTATTCTTGGGAGATCAATTTAATCCTTATCTACAAAGCGGTTGCTTAGTGGCACTGTAAAGGATGCCCCTGCCAGCATCATCCACGCCAAGATCGCCGCAGAGTTCTACCTTCAGACCACCTCTCCCACCTCGAAGTAATCATCCTCCGCGATGTCCGGAATGCCCACGACGAGGACGCGCATCTTCCCACGCGCGCCGTGGACGACGCCGGGCGGGATGTGCACGAGCGAACCTTGGCTCACAGCCTGTTCGACGCCGTCCAGGACCACAGTGCCACCGCCATCGAGGACGTAGTAGAGTTCCGTGGAGCGTTTGTGGTAGTGGAGTTTCGCACCGTCGATGTCCACTGCATGCGCCCAGGCAGCGGGGGACAGGCCCACATCTTCACGGCTGATCAAACGATCCCTCCAGCCACAGGTGCTGCGCTCACGTGGCGTGTGGCCTTCGTGACGGATGAGCAGCGGACCCGTGGCGGCCATGGCTTCCAACAATCAGGTTCGTTATTTGTGCCCCTGATGCGTTTTGATCTCATCTGCGAGGTGGGCAAAGTCGCCCTTCTCACACAGGCGGACGAAGCCTTCGGTGAAACGTTTCAGTTCATCCCACACTCCGCGGATGTGCTCCGCCTCTTCCTTGTTAATACGGTTGTCAGAGGCCGCCTTGCTGATGGCCGTGAGGAGATCGGCAAACTGCTGGACGATTTCCTGCGTGGCAGGCATCAGCTCCATGCCGCGCGGACCTCCGCTGGCGGGATTCTGCACAAAGACCCCGTTCGCCTTGTGACAAAGCCACTGGATGAGCTGCGCGTCCTTGGTGATCTCAAACAGCTGGCGCACTCGGTCCAAGGGATTGGAGGTGCCGCTGCCCTGCTGCTCGTCCGGCTGGGACCACTTGTAGGCGAGCGAGAGGGAAACGCCCATCTGCGCTGCCACCTCTTTGAAGCTGGTTTGCTCGACGGCCTTGCTGATCACTTCATGGGAGTCCATGCCTGACTTGTTTCAGAAATTAACTCATTTGGCAAGCATCATCCTTGTCGTTCTGCCATGGTAAATGTCACGCCGCCCCGCTCTTTGCGCTTGTAGAAGAAAATTCCACACACCTAATCTGCCGCCTCATGAAAATCTCATCCCTCCTCCTCGCGGCGGTCACTTTTGTGCTGGCCTCCTGCATTGAAATCAAATCCACCGTGATCGTCAGCAAGGACGGCACGGCCACCATCGAGGAGAGTGTTCTCTTGGGTGCTCAGCTGGCTGCCATGATGCAGGGCGGCCAGGGCGATCAGCTCAAGGGCCTCGTCATGGACAAGGAAAAGGCCGCAGAACGCGCAAAGAAACTCGGCGAGGGCGTCACCGTCAAATCCCATGAAGAAGTGAAGACACCCGATGGCAAAAGCGGCGTGAAAGTGGTCTTCGCCGTCGCTGATCTCTCCAAGCTGAAATACGTGCCGTTTGAGCCGGAGCAGGAAGGCAAACCCTCCACCACGCAGCCGATGACCTTCGCGCTGAGTGGTTCCACCCTCACCATCACCAATCCGGACGCAGATAAAAAGAGAGG
>NZ_JBAQCR010000134.1:0-1568 GCF_049294395.1 Prosthecobacter sp. | reverse complement strand
CCGGCCCGGATGCTCCTCTCGATCTCGCGCGACGCGCGCGCGGTAAATGTGGCTGTCGCGGGCTGTCTTGGTCTTATGACAGGGCTTGCACAGCGCCTGGAGGTTGGTCCGCACGAGCCTCAACTCGGGCCACCGTGCGACTGTCTTAATATGGTCCACTTCCATGGCGATTGCGCCACATTTTCGACACATCGGTTCTTCGGCCAGAACAACCCGCCTCAGCCGCCGCCACTCAGGGTCATAGCCGCGCTCGGTTGCTGTACGTCCGGCGTTCTGCTTCCACCCGCTCATGACACTTCTCCAGACGGTTGGTCCGTTGGATCCAGTAGCCGCGGGATAGGTGCATCGCTCACTGCCAGTCGGCGCACACTCTCCAGCCGAGTACAGACGTCGCACGATTGCCCGCGCTTGATTGGGCGATCACATCTCCCGCAGCGTGCGCGTTGCAGCAGCCACCTCATGAGGCATGCGCCAGCGCTGAAGCGAGGTAGAGTCCTGTTGGTTGTTTAGCGGGTTCGAATCCCGGTGGGCCCACTAAACAACCAACTCGCGCCGCAAAGTACGGCGCAAAGTCCGGCCACGGCCGCAACCACACGGCCGAACCCTTCGGTGCAAACACGTCCACGAGTACCTCCTCGAACAACAACCGCGGCAGTTCCCGCTTCCGCTCTTCACTGGCCGCCCGCCAGAGACAGCCGATATCCCACAGCCGCTCACCCGCCGACTTCACCGCGCCCAGTCGCACCGGCTCCCGCGCTTCCGACAACTCCCGCTCCGCCTCTCGCATCATCCGGCGATACACCGCATCGTCCAGGCCGCCCTCCACGAACGCCACCGACAGCCGCCGCTTCGTCTCCAACAGCTTGCCGATGTCCGCCTTCGGACGCCTCGGCGCGCGGTGCGCCTCTCGCGCTACCCCACGCAGCCAGTCCCGGTTCAGCGTCATCGACAGCAACGCCGTTTCGAACTCCGCCTCAACTGAACTCGCGCTCACCATCTTTCCGGCACCTTCGCAGGATTCGCCGCGCAACGCCGACGCCTCCCGGTAGTACCAGTATGCACCACCCTTGCGCGATGTCAGCCACATCGGCCCCTTGCACCGCGAACAACTCGCGACCCCGCTCAACAACCGCCGGTTCCGCGTCGCCTGGGGTTCCCGCCTTCGAACCCGCATCTGCGCCCGCTGCCACAACTCATCGCTGATCAGCGCCTCGTGCGCGCCACGGCGCCATTGCTCCTTGTGCGAAACCCAGCCCGCGTAGAACCGGTTCTCGAGGATCGACTGCATCGCAGGCACCGTGAACCGCGTGTGCCCATCGTTCGAACGTGGCACCAACCCGCGAGCGTTCCACTGACGAGCAATCGACGTGTACGTCGCGCCAGCCGCGTAGTCTCGAAACGCCTCCCGTACTGCCTCCGCCTCTTCCGGCACGACAGCGAACGGCCGGCGGCGAGCTACCCGCCGATACCCGAACGGCGGATGCCCCAGGTGCAACCCCTCCTCGAACAACAACCGCGGCAGTTCCCGCTTCCGCTCTTCACTGGCCGCCCGCCAGAGACAGCCGATA
>NZ_JBAQCR010000133.1:0-3613 GCF_049294395.1 Prosthecobacter sp. | reverse complement strand
GCCTTGAGCAACGGGCGGCCTGGCGACTATGAGCACTTCGCGCGGCTCATCGCTCCGCTGCGGGAGGCCGGCATGCCCGTGCACCTCACGCTGGGGAATCACGATGACCGCGATGTCTTTTATCAGGTGCTGAATTCGGAGAAGGCCGCGCAGCCACCCGTGGTCTCGCGCCATGTCGGCGTCGTCTCATTGGCCAAGGCGAATCTCTTCCTGCTCGATTCGCTCAAAACCGTGGGGCAGGGCGCTGAGGCCCGTGTCGTCGCGCAGGGGTTGCTCGGCGCGGAGCAGCTGGAGTGGCTGGGCCGCATGCTCGATGCGCACCCCGGCAAGCCCGCGCTCGTCTTTGCCCATCACAATCCCCGCCTCGGCGGCGAGGAAAAGCACTTCCCCGGCGGGCTGGAAGATTCCGAGCCGCTGTGGGAGCTCCTCGTCTCACGCCCGCAGGTGAAGGCTTATGTCCACGGCCACATCCACCATCGGGATCACTTTCAGCATCGCGGCATTCACATCCTGAACACTCCCGCCACCTCCTACGTGTCCAATCCCACCGCCAGCACCACCGGCTGGACGATGGCCCAGCTCACCGATAAGGGCGCGGACTTCACCACGCTGACACACGCGCCAGACCACGCATGGAATGGCAGGGTGGAGAAGGCGGTGTGGCGGGCTTGAGCTCCGCTGCCTCCTGAGGCAGAAGGCGGAGCGGGGTGCGTGGAGGGTTATTCCGCAGACGCCTGCGTCAGAGGTCCCACATGCACGGAGCCTTTTTTATCTCCGGCGTGCCGGATGGCCTGGGCATGGTAGAAGGTGTTGTTGTCCATGCTCTGGTGATCGTAAAGGAAGGGCGTGTACAGCTTCGGACTGTACTGCTGCAGCGCCACGTTGTTGTTCATCACCAGAGGGCCAATGACGCCTGGAGCGGATTCGAGCACCGTGCCGGTGTGAACCATCTGGACCTTGGGGGAATTTGAGCAGGCGGAGAAGCTGGCGGCCAGACCAGTCAGCGCGAGCAGCATAAAATGATGTTTCATGGTGGTAAGTGGTAAGGAGTTGAAGATGGAGTTTGAGACTCTCAGTTCTAACATTGGACACCAAGGGATCGAACCCAGCTCAAAGAACGAGCTTCCGGTCCACCCCCGAACAGAGGGTCAGGGACTCCATTAGCGCCATGCGGCCGGCCGCCGATGTGATCCTCGCCCACCCCTTATCCACCACCTGCTGGCTGCAGCATCAGTCCGGGGCTGCACTCTGGATCAAGGAGGGGGCTGTCAAAGCTCGGCTCCTGCGCCTTTCTTCTCATCCGGGTTCATGACCACGCTGAAATGTTTGGCGACGCATTTCGGACAGATGCCATGGGTGAACTGGGCGGCGGATCGTGAGGCGACGTATTCCTCCATCTGCTGCCATTCGCCCTCTTCATCCCGGATGTCCTTGCAGTAGGCGCAGGTGGGCAGGAGCCCCTCCAGCGTGCGGACGCGGGCGCGCAGAGCCTGGGTTTGCTCAGAGAGCTTGCCGCACAGGAAGGTGATGAAGAAGAGGATCGCGAGCCGGATGATGGCATTGATGATGGCCACGGGCAGCGTGTAGGGGATGCCCCAGGCGTATTGGATGCTGAACCGGATGAGGCACAGGATGGCCCCCAGCCACAGGGCGGTGCGGAGGCCGCAGTTCCACGCCATCAGCGCCACGGGGATCACAAACAGGAAGGGAAAGAAAACAATGGGGCCCGCCAGGAAGTCGCTGCAGGCCATGAGCAGGGCAATGCAAAACAGCACCCGCTTGTCATTCCAAGGATACCGCTCGAAAAAGTATTCCGACGGAGGTTGGGACGGGGGTCCATTCATGGCTGTGGCCGTTTAAGAAACATGGAATAGGTGCTGCACAAGAGCAAAGTCGTACAAGTGACTATGAATCAGTGACTAAGAGAAGGCAATGGATTCCCAAATCTAAACTAGGGCAAGTCATATCGCGATACGATGGAAGCAGATCTGCCTTTGAGCCGGGGAAGCCCGGGCGCTCGAAACAGACGCGGGCGCTCAAAAAGGTTCGCCGTCCTTGAAATGCGGAACGGCAGGAGACGGGGCCCTTTGCCGGTGATGGCTGGCAGTCCTACCTCTCCTCAAACACCCGCTTGAAGAGCGGGCTCAGCAGCTCCGCACCTTCGCGGGTGAGGTGGTGGCTGTCGAAGTAGAGGATCTGGTCGTTTTTCAGGACGCCGTAGAGGCCGCGCGGGTTGAGGAAGAGGTCGGCGGGATCGATGACGGCGGCGCCCATTTGGGCGAGTTCGGCGAAGGTGGGCTCCAGGGCGGCATGGGCCTGCCGGTGCTGCTCCTGGCTGAGACCCAGGGCCTGGAGATCGCCGCCGCGCAGGGCGGTGAGGGCGGCGATGCGGGGGACGTCAAAGCCGGGGGCGGGCACGTCCTTGAGCACGAGCACCTGCGCTCCAGAGGCCATGAGCGTGCGCACGGTGGCGATGAGATCGGCCCGGAACTCGGCGGAGGCGGCAAAGGCGTCCCATTTGGCGGTCATGATCACGTGCGGGATGTGTTCCTTGGAAATGAAGGCCACGACGCTTTCGGCCACCCTGGGCGCGGCTTTGCCGAGGCCGAATTCGCCGGGGCTGATGTAATGCAGCACCGGGGCGGTGGAGTGGAAGCCCGCCAGTACGCCGCGCTGCTGGTGCTGGCGGCAGAGGGTGTCGATGGCCGGGGCGATGGCCATGGCGTGGCTGTCTCCCCAGACGAGGACGCGGATGGGCTGGGTGCCTTTGGCGGAGCCGAGTTCGGTGAAGTTTCCGGCGAGGGCGTTGTCCGGGCTGAGGTTTTCGCGGAAGCCATGGCTGTCCCGGCTGGCGGCGTAGGCCAGGGCGCTGGCGGGGAAGCGCGCGGGGAGGCCCTTAAACGCGGACACGGCGAGGGCCGAGGCGATGAACACACCGGTGACGACGACGGCAAAGGTGAAGATCTGCCGCCGCCCGCTGAGCCAGCGCCGCTGGCGGAAGGGCGTCTCGATCAGCCTCCACGACAGCATGGCGAGCACGAAGCTGGCCAGCAGAAGGCCGATGCGCATGGCGGTGGTGAGTTCATAGGCGGAGAGGTACTTGGCAAACACCAGCAGGGGCCAGTGCCAGAGGTAGAGCGGGTAGGACACCAGCCCGATGAAGACGAAGGGCCGCCACGAGAGCAGCCGCCCCACGGCGGAGAGCCGGGCATCGCTGGAGGCGATGATGAGCCCCGCGCCGAGGCAGGGTGCCAGCGCGGCCACTCCGGGGAAGCGTGTGCTGCCATCAAACCCCAGCACCGCCAGGCCGATGAGCGCGAGGCCGAGCCAGCCGGAGACCTCCTGCACCGATCTGTTTGAAGGGAAGCGCCCGCGATACACCGCCACCAGCACGCCGATGAGGAGCTCCCACGCACGCGCGGGCAGCAGGTAGAAGGCCATACGCTGATTGTGCGAGGAGTAGCTCAGGGCCACGCCGATGACGAGGGAGCCGAGGGCGATGCCCCAGATCCAGCGCTGCCAGGTGCGAGGCCGGGAGCGCACCAGAAAGGTGAGCAGCAGGGGGAAGAGCAGGTAAAACTGCTCCTCCACCGCGAGGGACCAGGTGTGGAGC
>NZ_JBAQCR010000132.1:0-65960 GCF_049294395.1 Prosthecobacter sp. | reverse complement strand
GGCGCAGGCCGCGACAATGAAGGCAAGCGTCAGTGGTAGGAAGATTGCGACGTTTTTGCGCATAAGAGTGTTTAAAGGCCAATGGTCAAAATTCAATGCGCTTGTTCAAGCAAGTTCATGCAGAACGTACCTGCCGCACATTCTGGTCTCATAAACTTCTCCAGCCGACCACGAATAGGTGAAAGAAACGACCCCTGTGGTGCGGCATGATTCCTTTGATTTCGGGATTGTCATCCTCCTCCACGTCATTCAACATCCGCGCTTCTCATGAGCACCCCGTCCCTTCCCGATTCCAATGCGCCTTGGTACAAGCAGCTGACCGGCTACCACTGGTTTGTGCTGATCGTCGCATCTGCCGCATGGTTCTTTGACTGCCTGGACCAGCGCCTGTTTTCGCTCGCTCGTGTGCCGGCCTTGGTGGAACTGATGAAGCTGCCGCCGACGAATCCTGATTTGCAGGCCTTCGGCAAGGTCGTCACCGCCTGCTTCCTCATCGGCTGGGGCGTCGGCGGACTGACCTTCGGTGCCTTGGGAGACAAATTCGGCCGCGCCCGAATGCTGACGCTGACGATCCTGATATACTCCGCCTTTACCGGCCTGAGCTATTTCAGCCGAACCCAGCTCGACTTCACCATCTTCCGCTTCCTCACCGGCGTGGGCGTGGGCGGCGTGTTTGGCCTTGCCGTGGCATTGATCGCTGAAACCGTTCCCAATGGCGCGCGCACCCAGTGCCTTGGACTGCTTCAGATTCTCTCTACCATCGGGAACATCACCGCAGGCTTTGCAAAGATCGGCATTGATGCCTTGGAGGCGAATCACACCATCACCGCCGGATCTGGCTGGCGCTGGATGTTCCTCATCGGCGCGGCCCCTGCGCTGATGATCATCTTCACCCGTGGTTACCTCAAGGAGCCTGCCTCATGGCAGCACCTTAAGGACACCAACCAGCTGCCGAAAGGCAGCATCTTCGCCCCTTATGCCAGTCTGCTGGCCAGCGCCCGCTGGCGCAAAAACCTGTTCGTGGGCGCCGTCATTGCCAGCACGGGCGTGATCGGCCTTTGGGCCATCGGTGAATATGCCGTCGATTTGCAGAAGGTGGTGTTCAAACAGTACTTTGAAAAGGCGGGCGTCGCTCCTGACAAGGTGGCCGCCGAAGTGAACAATGCCATCTCCGTGGCCTATCTCTGGAACATGATGGGTGCTGCGGTCGGCATGACCTTGTTCACCAATGTGGCCAAGCTGGGCCGCCGCCTGGCCTTCTTCCTGGGCTTCAGTGCCGCACTTATTTCCACCTTCCTCGTTTATTGGAAGATGAGCGACCCGATCTCAGCGCGCTGGATGATGTTCCTCATGGGCACCGCACAGCTGAGTGTGTTCGCCGGCTTTGCCATTTATCTGCCGGAGTTGTTCCCGAACAAGCTGCGCAGCACGGGCACCAGCTTTTGCTACAACCTGGGCCGTTTCGCCGCCGCCGGTGGCAGCTTCTTTTCCGCCACACTCACTTCCGGCATCTATGGCAAGTTCGCTGCCCAGGATCCTGCGCTGCCACTGCGCTACGCGGCCATGACCATGTGCGCCATCTTCCTCATGGGTATCATCATTCTGCCGTTCGCTCCTGAAACCAAGGGCAAGCCGTTGCCGCAAGACGATTGAAATGACCGCTGCAGAACTCAAGACCACCACGCAGGCTCAGGCAGAAGCAGTTTCCCCCGAGGCGCTCGCCCTCTGGCATGCAAAGCAGGGGAACTGGGACGCCGCGCACAACATCGCGCAGGACATCCACACCAAGATGGGTTCCTGGATTCATGCGCTTCTCCATGTGATCGAAGGCGACCAGTGGAACGCGGACTACTGGTTCTCGAAAGCCGACAGGCCTTCGCGCGGCCCCAAGGAGATCGACAAACTTTGGGACGAAATTGCTGGTGTTGTGCTATCTTGATCACTCAAACAGTGAACAACGACCCCGCCAAACCCCAGCAGCGCTTCGAAGACTTGCGCGGCATCCTGCGCTACGTGCCTCAATTCCGGCAGCGCGTTTTTGTGATCGCCTTTGATGGCGCATTGATGATGCAGCCGGGCTTTGCCAGCCTGCTCCAGGACGTGGCGGTGCTGCAATCTCTGAACATCGAAGTCGTGCTCGTCTTTGGCGCACGTGCGCAGGTGCGCATGCTGGCCGAAAAGCGCGGCATCTCTCTCTACAATGACGACGGCATGGGCCGGACCGATGCCGCAGGCATCGAGATCGCGGTGGACGCCATCATGCGGCAGTGCAGCGACCTGATGGCTGATCTGACGGCACTGGAAATGCCCGTGGCTGTTTCCAATGCGCTCGCGGTGCATCCAGCGGGCGTGATTGACGGCATTGATCTGGAATTCACCGGCCGCATTGAGCGCGTCGATGAAGAATCCCTTCGGGCACTGCTCAAAGCCGACATCATCCCCATTCTGCCGCCGCTAGGATATGACGGCAAAGGCGCTACGCTGCGTTTGAACTCTGATGCGGTGGCCGTGGAGGTAGCCATCGCCCTGCAGGCGGCGAAAGTCATCTTTGTGGCCGAATCTGGCATCACCGCCGCCGACGGCACCCGTCTGGAGCAGCTCTCGGTCGCGGAAGCGAAGGAGATGCATAAACGCAAGGATTCCAAGCATGATGTGAGCATGCTCTCAAAACTGCGCTACGCAGCACTGGCCTGCCAGGAAGGCGTGCCGCGGGTTCACATCGTCGATGGCACGCAGGATGAAGCGCTGCTGGCCGAACTCTTCTCCAATGAAGGCGTCGGCACGATGATCCATGCCGATGACTACCAGCAGATCCGCAAGGCCCGCGCCTCCGACGTCCCTGCCCTGCTCTCCATGATGCAGCAGAGCGTGGACGATGCCGCGCTGGTGCCGCGCACGCGCGACCAGATTCAATCCAAGATCAAAGACTTCTTCGTGCTCGAACTCGACGGCAATCCCATCGGCTCCGTCGCCGTGCATGCTTATGAAGAGGACGGCCGAAAAATCGCCGAACTGGCCTGCCTCTTTGTGCGGCGCTCGCACAAAAACAAGAACCATGGCCGTAAGCTCGTGGCCTTCGCCGAAGAACAGGCGAGGCAGCGGAACTGCGAGATCATCGTGGCGCTCAGCACACAGGCCTTTCGCTTTTTCGAGGAAAAGATGGGTTACACCGTGACCGATCCTAGTGCCCTGCCTCTCAGCCGCCGTGAAAAGTACGACAAGAGCGGACGGAACTCAAAGGTGCTGGTCAAGGCGCTGAAATAGAACTGCCGTCCTGCTTGAGACGCGGCACCTTGGAATAAGCCAGCGCCTGCTCGACTATGGCGATCGCCTTGTCCTGCAGTTTTTCGCCGATGTAGCGCTGCTGAAAAACCACGCGGCATTTGCGGCTATCCTTGGCGAAGGCCACCCAGAAATCCGTCGATTTGATGCGTTCCGCAGCGCTCGTCGCATCGGACCATTCATATCGAATGGACTGGCTGCGCGTCACCTCATGCAGCCCCTGGGCGCTGAGAGTCGCGGAATAGCCCATGCTTTGCCATCCCAGCCAGGTTGCCCCCGTACCGAGTAAAAACAGCGCCACACCCAGGATGATGGACGGCCCGATGACCTTAAGGCGGCCAAAGAAACCGCCGTTGCCATATTCCAGCGCAAAGAATTTCACCCGCCCATACATGACCTTCACCAGCACGAAAGCGGCGATGATTAGCAGCGGCCCGCTGCCGAGCAGGAGGTAGGTGTACACGTCCCCGATCATGAGCGTCACACCATTGCCCGCATCCACTCCCTTGGTCAGGTAAGGGGAAAGGTCCGTTGCTTTGATGAAGTCGAGGGAAAGGGGCGGTAGTTTCATGAGGGGCCTTTTGGGCATTAAACCAAGCCGCCGCCTTGCACGTCAAGCCTTGCTTCCGTGACTTGTTTGTTGCCGGATGAAGTCCTGCACCGTCTCCACATCCGCAGCCATCGGCCAGGTTTGCAGCGGTTTAGACTTCAGAGCTTCGAGCGTCGGATGCGTCGGTTCGTTGCCGGTGGCCTGCTGTACCACTTCGGGGAACTTCGCCGGGCTCGCCGTGGCCAGCACCACGCTGACGCGGTCCTGCGCCATGTCGGTAAAGGCACAGGCGGTGTGTGGATCCAGCACATAAAGCCAGTCCTTCCACATCTGCGCAATGACGCGGACGATCTGATCGTCGTCCATCCGGGTGGAGCGCAGCGAGGTCTTGGGCAGTTCGATCTTGAAGGGCGCGCCCGATTTGATCTGCGCCATCACCTCACGCACGCGCTCCGCGCTTTGGCCCAGGATGTAATAGAGAAAGCGTTCGAAATTCGACGCGGCCTGGATGTCCATGCTTGGCGCATGGCTGGGGTGCACGTCGCTCTGGCTGTACTCACCACTGGTGAAGAAGCGGTGGAGAATGTCGTTTTGATTCGTCGCCACACGGAAGCCGCCTGCTGGCATGCCCATCTGCTGCGCCATCCATCCGGCCAGCACATTGCCAAAATTCCCTGTGGGCACGACGTATTCTGCGGTGGCACGAGCACTCTCCGGCAGCTTCAAAGACGCCCAGATATAATAAACACACTGCGCCAGCACACGGGCGATGTTGATCGAGTTCACGGCGGAAAGGTTCACCGAATTCGCGAAGGCGGTGTCGCCAAAGGTCTCCTTCACCACGCGCTGCGCGTCGTCAAAAGTGCCGGGCACGGGAATGGCAAAGACGTTGTCCGCTCCGGTGCAGGCCATCTGGCGCTCCTGCAACGGCGCGACGCGGCCATTCGGGTAGAGAATGAAAATCGTGATGCCATCGCGGCCCAGGCAGCCATGGATTGCCGCTGAGCCCGTGTCCCCCGAGGTCGCACCGAGCACGGACAGGCGTTTGCCCGTGTGCTCGACCTGGCGTTTGTAGAGCAGTCCCAGGAGTTGCAGCGCGAAGTCCTTGAAGGCCAGAGTCGGCCCGTGAAACAGCTCCAGCACGTAAGTCTTGTCCGTGATCTTCTTCAGCGGAGCCACGTCCGGCGAATCAAAGCGCCGGTACGCCTCCGCCGTAAGCTGATGCCACTCGGCATTGCTGATCTCCGGCGCGAACAGCGTAAAAAACTCCGCCGCGAGCTGCGGATAGGTCAGCATCGACCACGCCGGCAGTTTGTCAGCGATGTTCGGCAGCTTCTCCGGCAGAAACAGTCCGCCATCCGGTGCCAGCCCGGCTTCAACGGCTTCAGAAAAGGTATGCGGCTTCGTCTGGCCGCGGGTGGAAAGGTAATGCATGCGAATGATTGAGGGGGAGTATTCATGCGTGGAAATCAAGGAGACTCAACGAGTCTCTGCGGACATCATGCGCTGTCTTTCGTCCCCCTAGGCTACCCCCCAGGGCAAAGACTCACTTCTTCCGCGCAATGAACACATCCACCTGCTGCCCCACGTAGAGGGGCTGGTCCTTGGGTTTGTCGAGTTTGTAGATGACCTGCAAAACACGGGTGTCCACGCGTTCGGTGCTGGCACCTGTGAGGGAGACTTTGGGGATGACGTAGGGCTCGATGCGGACGAACTGCGCTTTGAACTTTTTCGAAGAGTCGCTCTTCAGCGAGAAGGTGGCGTCGCGATCAGAAGCCACTTCCATGGCGTTTTGTTCATCCACATCCGCGCGCACATGCAGCGTGGAGATGTCTCCCAGCACAAGCGCGGGCTCCTTGTTCGCCGGAGAGGCGTATTCGCCCGCACGAATGTTGACCTGGAGGATGGTGCCGGCCTTCGGTGCTTTGACGGTGAGGCGGTCGATGAGCAGTTCGGTCTGCTGCACGTCGGCCTTGGCGGAGGAGAGCTGCGCTTCAGCGGCCTGCATCTGTGCCTTGGCCACGAGCACGTCGTTGGTGCGGTTGCGAAGGTCGTCCTGGCTGATGGCACGCTGATCGGTGATGGAGGTCATGCGGTCGAGCATGTCCTGCACTTTCGCCAACTGCGCGCGGTTGATGGCAATGTTCGCCTGGGCAATGGCGATGGCAGCCTGCTGCTTGAGCAACGAGGCGCGCAGTTCGCGATCATCCAGGATGAGCAGTGCATCCCCCTCCTTGACGACTTGATTGACCGCAACTTTGACCGCTTCGACCAGACCCGGCGCCGGCACGCCAATGGCGACATTTTCGTCCTTGGCTTCGAGGATGCCGGTGGCCGCGATGTCATCGGGCGCGTTCTTCTGAGGCGGCAGGACAGGCGGTGGCGGTATCTTGGTTTCCTGGCTGCGGATGGTCTGGAGCACAAACCCCATGCCGATCACGCCCGCAACGGCAAGCAGGTAGGTGGAGTAGCGGATGGCGGTGGAGACGAGATTCATGGGCGGAGGTTAAATGAGAAATCGGAAAGGCGAATGTCGAATGCCATACGAAATTACGCTCGACGAGGGGGGCAAGAAAGTCTCAAATCGGCGGAATGAAAAATGAACCGGGCATTGCAGGGCAGATCCTCCGCCAGGGCGGCGAGGTGGTGATCATTATTCTGGTGGCTGCGGGGCTGCAGGCACTGTGGGGGGCGCACTGGTTGAGCGCACGCACGTTCTGCCTGGTGGTGCTGGCGGCTGCGTTCGCCAAGACGGTCTTCTTTTTCGTCGAAAACCTCCAGCACATCCTGATGGCCACGCAGGATGACATGCCCTATCACCGCGTTCTCGGCCTCATGGGTGTGAACATGGCGCAGATCACGCTGGCTTTTGCGCTCGACTACTGGTGCCTGGAAACGGCGGAACCGGCAAGTTTCAGCTCGATCGATGCCGCGTGGAACCAGAGTGAGCAGCTCTTTGAATTCTTCTTTTTCAGCGTGCTTAATTTCTCCTTCTTCGGCTTTGGCGATGTCACGCCGCTGACCATCCCGGCCAAGCTGGTCACGATGATGGAGGTGCTGCTGGCCTTTTTCACCGTGATCTTCCTGCTCTCGGATTTCGTCAGCCTCAAAGATTCGCTTCGTGTGCGGAAGCCGCGCGAAGACTGATCCGCATCTTGCACGTGTGGGCGGGCGCTCTACGCTGACGGCATGGACAGACCCGCCGCCATCGCTCAAATCCGCGAAGCCTGCAAAAACATCGCGCTGCAATTCATGAAGATTCACCCCGCCGTCCCCGGACTGGCGGATGAAGAAACGCAGAAAGAGTGCTTCCGCAGCGTACATGAAATGACCGTGCTGCTGGAAACCATCAAAAAGAAGATCGGTCGCTTGGAGCGCTCCGACGACAGCACCCTGCTCTGACGTTTGGCTTACTTGCCCAGCCCAGCCTCGCCCCTCATACGACAATTCACCATGAAATACGCCATTCTCAGTCTCCTCCTGCTGGCCACCAGCCTGCAGGCCGAGGTCAAACTGCCCGCCATTTTCTCCGATGGCATGGTTCTGCAGCAGGCACAGCTCGTCCGCATCTGGGGCACCGCTGAAGCCGGCGAAGACGTGAAGGTCACCTTTGGTGATCAGTCACACAGCTCGCTCACGGATCAGACCGGCAAATGGTCGCTCACGCTGAACCCCATGAACGCCAATGCCCAGCCCGCTGATCTCGTGGTGACAGGGAAAAACACGATCACGCTGAAAAACGTCCTCGTTGGCGAAGTGTGGGTCTGCTCAGGGCAGTCGAACATGCAGTGGACCGTCCAGCAGGCAGGCAAGGCCCAGGAGGAAATCGCCGCCGCCAATCAGCCTTTGATTCGCATGTTCAATATCGAACGCAGCCCGAGCATGACGCCACAGTCCGACTGCAAAGGCGCATGGAAAGATGCCACCAGCGCCAATGTGGGTAATTTCTCCGCCGTGGGTTATTTCTTTGGCCGGCACCTGCATCAGGTGCTGAAAGTGCCGGTCGGTTTGATCAACACCTCCTGGGGCGGCACGCGCGTCGAAGCCTGGACGAGCCGCGCGGCGCTCGAAGAACGCCCCTGCGCTGCCGAATTGCTCACCGACTGGAAAGATGCCGTCGCCAAATGGGATGGCCCCAAGGAACTGGCGGCTTTTGACAAACTTAAAGCCGACTGGCAGGCGCAGGTGCAGAAAATCGACGCCGAAAACGCCAAGCTGCCTGCCGATAAAAAGAAGACCAAGCCCCAGGCACCACGCCCGCCGGAAGATCCCACCAAGACACCTCACCACCCCGCTGTGCTCTTCAACGGCATGGTGGCCCCGCTGATTCCCTACGCCATCAAAGGCGCCATCTGGTATCAGGGCGAGTCCAACCAGCGCCGCGCCTTTCAGTATCAGGAGCTCCTGCCCACCATGATCAATGACTGGCGCAAACAGTGGGTGGATGCGTTCTCCTTTTACATTGTCCAGCTGGCGAACTATGGCAACGGCAAGCCCGTGACCACGGAACCCGGCATCCCCGACACCTGGGCCGAACTGCAGGAGGCCCAGACGCTGACGGCTCAGACGCTCGACAAATGCGGCATCGCCATCATCAACGACATCGGCGAGCAAAACGACATTCATCCCAAGAACAAACAGGAGGTCGGCCGCCGCCTCGCGCTCCTGGCACTGGCTCAGGACTACGGCAAGTCCGGTGCAGAATCCTGCGGCCCGCTCTACCTTTCATCCGTCGTTCAGGGAGACAAGATTCGCATTCAGTTCACCCACACCGGCTCGGGTCTGAAAACCCGTGATGGCAGTGAACCAAAAAGTTTCCAGATCGCCGGAGCCGATCAGAAGTGGGCATGGGCCAAAGCCAAGATCGAAGGCAGCGAAGTCGTTGTCTGGAGCGACGCCGTGCCGCAGCCGATCGGTGTGCGCTATGCCTGGGCCAGCTGGCCGGAAGGTGCCAATCTCATGAATGCCGAGGGCCTGCCTGCCTCCTGCTTCCGCACCGATGACTTTCTGCCGTCCACGCTCGGTGTCGTGTCGCCCTTCAAAGAGGCAGCACCAGCAAAGCCAGCGCCTGCCAAACCATGATCGTTCGAGCCTAGCGTGCATCTTTTCCTCGCTGAACCTGATACATCGCCGTTCCTCGCCGATGAACTGCGCCGCGCCGCGCCGGATGCTGCACAACGCGAAATCGAAGGCCTCGGAATAGCTGCGGACCTGAAGCTGGAAGGACTGCTGCTCGCCTTCGCGCGCCAGACACTGCCTGACGCCGTTGAGATTCATTCAGCCTCCATCAATGCTTGGGCAGACCGCATCATCGAAGCCACCGCCGGCATCTTTCCCGATGACCAGCCCTGGCGTCTGCATCTCTGGCCGCAATACGGTGAGGGCAAAGCGGGGCAGCATCGTTGTGAATTGATCCATGCCAGTTTGGAGGAGCGCCTGAAAAAGCGACGTAGAAAGCTGCTGCGCTCCTTGGTCGAATCCGACGCCGTCTTTGATGCGCAAACATCCCTCGTGCAGTGCATTCTCACCTCCCCCGAAACCGGCTGGCTTTCCACCTCGCACGCACCGCAACCGCATGCTCTGCGCAGTTTGATTTCGAGCTTCCCACGCGGCGAAGTGCCGCTGGCCGATGACAAAAGCGCCCCCTCCCGTGCCTTCACGAAACTGGTGGAGTCAGAGCAGCGTCTGGGACGTCAGATCGAGCGCGGTCAGACCTGTGTAGATCTCGGCGCTTCACCGGGAAGCTGGAGCTATGTGCCCATCCAGCGCGGAGCGAACGTCATTGCCATCGACCGCTCAGAGCTGCGGGAGGATTTGATGCGCAATCCGCGCCTGCATTTTCAAGTTGCCGACGCCTTCAAATACAAGCCACCGCAAACCGTGGACTGGCTTGTCTGCGATGTCATCGCGGCGCCGCAGCGCAGCATCGACCTGCTGCTCGAATGGCTGCGTGAGAAGCGCATGCGCAACTTCATCGTCACGATCAAATTCAAAGGCCACGATGAGTATCCGCTGCTCGATATTCTCAAACGCGAAGCGCCACTGCTCTGCGCCGAGTTTCACCTGACGAGACTCTGCGCGAACAAAAACGAAGTGTGCGCGTTTGGCGTGGTTTGAAAAACGAGTGAATGGCCCGACATAAGATTCCGTCTGATCCCCGCATGGTGATTTAGTCTTGCGACGAAATCTCCGTCCATGCTATCCAGTCTCCCACAACCATGAAGCTTTTCATTACTTTCATCCTTGGTGCCATCGCTGGTGCCTCTCTGTTGTGGTTTGGATTCAGCAAAACAATCGTGCCCATCGACAGACGTCTCGTTGCGGTAAATCGCTTCAACGGCTCGGCCAACGAAGTCTTCATCTCCTCCACGGAAGCCGAAAGACTCCGCCAGGACGAAGTCAAAAGAACCGCAGCACCAAAACCGCTGCAGGTGCCAAAACGCAGAGATATGACCGAAGCTGAGATCACAAAACTTGGATTCAAATGGGATGCGACGCACAACTCCATCCGTCTCTGCTTCCATAACCCATTCAATTCAGAAGTCACTCTTGATCGCGTACACGTGAGGATTCCTCAGCGCGGCGACCGTGCGGCGCTTGATCGTGAATACAACACGCAGGGACATGGCTGGCCTCTGGCAGACAGCGAGACACACCTTGATATGAAAGACGTACCGGCCAGCGACCTCCTAGAGGCGCAAATCACCCCCATCCGAGTGTCCATTTACGATTAACCACCGTCCTTAGTGCCTCAAAGACTTACAGCAGCGCCTCATGCGCCCGACCATCCTTGGCCTCGCAGTAAAGGATGAAGGACTGGTTCACCACCGAATAGCCGCCGGGAGTTGGATAGTCACCGCTGAAGTACCAGTCACCGTATTCCGCACCAAGAGCGTTGTGGAGGTCAGGAATGGTCTGGTAGATGACCTCGACGGTGCCATGCCACGGTGTGTCCTCAGGACTGATCATCTGGGCGATGCGCGCGGAGATTTCCTCGTCGGTGAAGGGGGCGTAGATGGCCTTCACGGCATTGCGCATTTCTTCCTTCGGCTTCTTCATCTCGGCTTTGCAGGCGAGATAAGTCTCATGCACGATGTGTGACATTCCACGCGTACGCAGCAGTGAAATGGCGGCCTGGAAGGCGATGAACTTGCCGAGTTCGGCCATGTCGATGCCATAGCAGTCGGGGTAGCGAATCTGCGGCGCGGTGGAGCACACGATGATGCGCTTCGGATTGGTGCGCGCGAGGATGCGCAGCAGGCTTTTCTTCAGCGTGGTACCACGGACGATGGAGTCGTCAATGACCACGAGGTTGTCCTTGGGCGTCACGACGCCGTAGGTGATGTCGTAGCTGCCAGAGACGAGGGCATCACGCCCCGTTTCCTGGGCGATGAAGGTACGCATCTTGATGTCCTTGAGGGCGATCTTTTCGGCTCGCGGCCAGTTGCGCAGCACCAGATCGTCGAGCTTGGCCTCGTCAAACTCACCACGCTTGAGCATGTCCATCAGCGCCTCTTTGACGACGACACGGCGGCTTTTACGCAGGCCGTCGAGGAAGCCAAAGTAGGCCGTCTCGGCTGTGTTCGGGATGAAGCTGAGCACGGTGTGCTCGAAGTCATTGTCAATGGCCTTGACGACCTGCGGCACCAACTGCTCACCGAGCGCCTTGCGCTGGTGGTAAATGGCGGAGTCGTTGCCGCGTGAGAAATAAATGCACTCGAACGAGCAGGGCTTGAATTCACGCGGCTCGGTGAACTTCTGGATGGTCATGCCGCCATCCGCTTTGATCACGGCCACGTGCGCAGGCGGGATTTCGTGGATGTCCTCTTCATTGACACCGAAAACGGACATCAGTGCGACGCGTTCGGAGGCGATGGTGAAGATCTCGTCGTTCTCGTAATAGTGGCAGGGGCGGATGCCGCTGGGGTCGCGCATGGCGAAGAGATCGCCATTGCCGATGACGCCAACGATGCTGTAGCCACCGTCCCAGCGTTTGGCGGACTCTTTAATGACGGCGGTCACATCCAGTTGCTCGCTGATGTGTTGAGGAATGTTTTCGCCAGGCATGCCGGAGTCGCGCAGCTCATGGTAGAGTTTGGTGTGCGCCTCATCGAGCTGAAACCCGATTTCTTCGAGCACACTCTGCGTGTCCGTGCCGAAAACGGGGTGCTGCCCTCGCTTCATCATCACCTCGTTGAGTTCGCGGGTGTTGGTGAGGTTGAAGTTCCCCATCACCATCAGCGTGCGGGTGGGCCAGGTGGTGCGGCGCATGTAGGGATGCAGCGCGCCTTTGCCAAAGTCACCGCTGGTACCGTAGCGCAGGTGGCCGATGTAAATCTCCCCGGCCATCTCGAACTCGCGCTTGATGGCGTCCGGATCGTCCTCAAAAGACACGAATTCCTTCCCTTCCTGGTCGCGCTCGTCCTTGCGCTGCTTGTCGATGCGGCGGGCGATGCGTTTGAACTCTTTGCGTTCATCCTCAAAGACTTGACCAATGCGTTCCACACTCTCGGTACTCCGCATGCGGAACATGTAAGGGAGGCCTGGAGGCATGCCGAGCTTGCTGCAGCCAATGCCCATGCCGTCCTGGCCGCGGTTACGCTGCTTGGTCATGATGGCCTGCAGGGCGTCAAAGCCGTAGAGGGCGTTGCCGTATTTTTGATAGAAGTATCCCAGCGGCTTTTTCAGCCGCACCACTGCTATGCCGCACTCGTGACTGATTGGGTCGCTCATCGTAAAGGAGCACCCATCATTGGCATGCCATTAGAGGAGTGCAAGACGTGGAAAAAGTTTCTCGCGGGTGTCTACCACTGCCTGTCAGGCGTAAAGTCACCCCCGCCGCTGGAATCCGGTGCGCACGTCCGGCCAAAGGTCAGGCCACGAATCTAATGACGAGGGAACACTGATGCCCCGGAAAATCCCATGGCATCTGCTTTTACCCCATATATTTCGAGCAAAACAAGATCCCTGGCTGTCAGGATGGCATGGTCCATGCAGTCAGAATTCCCAACCTCCCGATGAAAATTTTCTTATCCCACCGCTTTTGGCTGCACGCCTTGACGCTGGCGGCCTTTTTCACGCCAGCTTCCAGCTACCCGGCCATTCCAGAAATCAGCTCCCCCCTCCCCGTCCCGACAACGCCGGAAATCCCGCCGCTGGAGATTCCAGAGGAGCCGATGCCCGGAATCGTGCTGCGCAAACTCGCCTTTGACCGTGAGTTCGACTCCCCTGTCATGCTGGCCTCCATGCCGGATGCCGGCGGAGAGCAGGTCATTGCCATGCAGCGGGGTGAATTCTGCGCTGTGCGGCTGGACGGCAGCGGCCAGTGGCGGCCCTTTCTCGATTTCCGTGAGAAAATGAAGGGCGTCGTGCTCTTCGAGGAAGGCGTCCATGGCATCGCCTTTCATCCCCGCTTTTCTGAGAACCGGCTGTTTTACCTCAGCTACTCGCAAAATGAGCCCCGCCGCACGGTGATCAGCGAGATGCGCGCCTCGAAGGACTCCACTCCTGACGCACTGCCGGAGACGGAACGCGTGCTCATGGAGATTCCCCAGCCGCTGGCAGATCACTGGGGCGGTCACATCGCCTTCGGGCCGGATGGCTGTCTCTTCATTGCGCTCGGTGACGGCGGCCTCCGTGATGACCCCTATCGGCTGGCGCAAAACCCCTGGGTCCTGCATGGCAAAATCCTGCGCATTGATGTGAACGGCCGCAGCGGCAAACTGCCCTACGCGATCCCTGATGATAATCCCTTCACCAAAGTGCAGACCGTGCGCCCCGAGATTTTCGCCCTCGGCTTTCGCAATCCTTGGGGCCTCTCCTTTGATGCTCGCTCCGGCCAGCTCTGGTGCGCAGATGTCGGCCAGGACCTCTGGGAGGAGATCAACCGCGTCGAAAGCGGTGCCAATTACGGCTGGAGTGATCGCGACGGCCCTGCAAAAAGCGCCTTCCACGCTCATAGCTATCTCCCGAACACGGCAACTACCGATCCCGTCCATGCCTACACCCGCATGCGTGGCGAAGGCATCTGCATTGTCGGTGGTCTGCTCTACCGCGGCCAAAAACTGCCACAGCTCGACGGCGCATTTATCTTCGCCGACTGGGGCTACGGCAGCGTGTGGGCGCTGGGGATTGACCCCGCCAGCGGCCTGCCCGTACGCCGCAGCGTGCTTCACCGCAAGGACCCGGAGCACAAGTTCAACCCCACCCTTGTCACGGCAGATCTCGATGGCGAACCTGTGCTGCTCTCTCAAGACGGAGCCCTTTATCGCCTGGAGAAGGACGACGATTGAGCAAACCTTCACTGCAAGACCCTGACCATGGCCGCGTTCAAGGCGGGCCATGAATCGTTTCTTCGCCCTGTTCCTGCTGCTCAGTTCTGCTGCGGTCGCTCAATCGAAACCCGATGTCCTCTTCATCGCCGTCGATGACTTGAACGACTGGGTGACCTACCTTGGCGGCCATCCGCAGACGAAAACTCCGAACATCGACCGCCTCGTGGCCCGAGGCACGGCGTTCACCAATTCGCATTGCGCAGCACCGGCCTGCAATCCTTCACGGGCGGCACTGATGAGCGGTTTGCGTCCGTGGCAGACGGGGATCTACACCAATGGTGATCCGGCTCAGGGTGCGATGAAGGATGTACTCACGATCAACCGCCACTTTCTCGCCAGCGGTTACAACACTCTCGGCGGCGGCAAAATTTACCACGGCTACGGCAGTGAAGGACGCACCGATTCATGGACGAAATGGGAGGGCCTGTTTCCCTCCATTCAGGAACACGAGGAAAACATGAACGGCCTCAACCGCGGCCACTTTGACTGGGGTCCGGTGGACGCCAAGCCCTCGGACATGGGCGACTACAAAGCCACCGACTGGGCCATCAACCAGCTCAAGACCGCACCGCAGGACAAGCCGCTCTTCCTCGCCCTCGGCTACATCAAGCCCCACCTGCCATGGTATGTGCCCAAGGAGTACTACGACCGCTTTCCGCTCGCCGACATCAAGCTGCCGGTGACCAAAGAGCATGACCTCGATGACATCCCCAAAGCGGGCGTTCGCATGGCCGGCCCCGAGGGCGATCACGCCGCCGTGATCAAAGGCGACCAATGGAAGAAAGCAGTGCAAGCCTACCTCGCCACGATTTCATTCCTCGATGACCAAGTCGGACGTCTGCTCGACGGACTCGATCACAGCCCCCGCAAAGACAAGACCATCATCGTCTGGTGGACCGATCACGGCTGGAATCTGGGGGAAAAGGAGCACTGGCGGAAGTTTGCCCTGTGGGAGGAAACCACCCGCACCTCTATGGCCATCATCGCCCCGGGCGTCACCAAGCCGGGCACCACCTGCAGTGCACCGGTCGATTACCTGAACATGTATCCAACCCTCTGCGAGCTCACCGGTCTGCCCGTACCGGAGCATGTCAAAGGCGCAAGCCTGATGCCACTGCTGAAAGACCCCGCCGCCAAGTGGGACGGCGTGGCAGTCTGCACGCACGGCAAAGGCAATCATGCCGTGCGCGATGCCAACTGGCGCTACATCCGCTATGCTGATGGAACCGAAGAACTCTACGATCACACCAAAGACCCGTATGAATGGACCAACCTCTCTGGCGAGGTCGGCATGAGCGAGATCAAGGCCAAACTCGGTGCAGCCATCCCCGCCGCCGACGCTGAAATCAAACCAACGTCAGGTGATGGGAAAAAGAAAGGCGAGGGCAAAGGCAAGAAGAAGAAAAAGGCCGAGGAGTAGCCTGAATCTGTATGGCAGGGTGACTCGCAGAAGCCCGTCATGGCCCTTCATTCTCCACCGTGAAGTCAAGCCCCAGACCGTTCGGTTCGGGTGACTTCATCGCTGCCGCAAATTGCGCGAGACTCCAGCCCTGCGGACCGGTTTTCTTTGGATCAATTTTGAGTTCGTGGAAGTGAATGAGCAGCTCACCCTTGGCCTTGTCCACCGTCTCCAGTTCCACCCAGCCTTTCCAGCGCGTAAACAGGCCGTCCACTTTCGCGGCATGCTTCTCATAGCCCGGCACATGGAGTTTCAGCGTTGCCAGATAAGGTTTGCCGTGAATGGGCAGCGCCTCGCGTACAGCCTGCGCGATCTGGTGCTCGCTCGATACCTTCGGGTCAAAGACAACATTGGCGTTAGTGTCTATCACCTGCACGACCGTCGCATCTGCAACGCCCTTAGTTTCACTGATTGACTGCTGGACGACATAGACGCAGCTCCCGCACTCCACGCCTGAGACATAAAAGGTCACGGTCGGCTGCTTTTCGGCGGCATGGAGACCGGACATAATGGAACCAAGGAAGACGAGAAGGCGAAGTGTGTGTTTCATAACGGCAATTTCAAACCAGCCCCCTGATCGGCTCGCCACGGGTTAGCACGCTGAGCAGGCTCGGCGGCAGGCCGTCGGTCACTCGCGCCTCCCCCACATCCACCAGCGTATGCATGATGGTGGCGATCAAATCAGGAATCGTGACCGGCTCTGAAGCGGGCTCTCCGCCATTGCGTGCTGACTGCCCGATGACCTGGCCCATCTTCAATCCTCCCCCATAAATCATGAGCGGTGCCAGGCCGCCCCAGTGATCGCGCCCGCCTTTGACATTGATCTTGGGCGAGCGCCCCATCTCACCGCAGCAGACGAGCATGATCTTTTCACTCAGACCGCGTGATTCAATGTCCTCGATCAAGGCGGAAACCGCGTGGTCAAACGGTCGTCCCACGTAGTCCATCCCGGTGCGGCACGGGGCATTGTTGTTATCGGCATGCATGTCCCACACAAAGCTCGTCGTGACGGTGACAAAGCCGCAGCCGCGCTCGCACAACCTCCGCGCCATGAGCAGCAGCTTGCCAAGCGTTGCGGCATTGTCGGCATAATGCTCGCGATTGTTCCATTGCGCACTGATGCGGTCTTTGGGCAGCAGCGGAGCAGTGTCGTACCGGGCGATAAGTCGCGGATCCTCTTTGGAAAGATCAAACGCATCTGACACACCGCGCCGCAGCACATCGAAGGCAAGCGTTTGAAATTCCGCCATGCCAGCAACGGACTGGCTGCCGTCCATGGTGCGCTGCCATTGATCCAGCGAAGCAAGCAATGCGCGGCGGTCATCCAGCCGGTTTTGCGGCATGCTCAGGGTCATGTCCGCCTGCGCACCACTGCCTGCACCAGGCACAAAGGGCTGGTAAGTCGCCCCCAGTTCACCGCTGGAGGTGAAGTCGCCGAATTGCTTGATCACAGGTCCTGCCGTGGCTAAAACCGCCTGCGGAAAGAGCGCCACATTCGTCGGCATAGCGCTGCTTTTGCGCAACGGCCCCGCCATGCGTGAATACAGCGAGCCCAGATTCGCCTTCATCGTGTCTTTGCCGACGATGGTCTTGATGTCGTGCACCGCATCTCCGGTGACGAAGGACCTCACGATGCTGAACTTGTCCGCCAGCTTGGCCAGCCGCTCAAACGTGCCGCCAAATGTCACCCCGGGCAGCTTGGTTTTGATTTCGCCCGTGACGCTGCGGATCTCCGAAGGCGCGTCCATTTTTGGGTCAAAGGTTTCGAACTGCGACGGCCCGCCGTGCATGAACAGAAAGATGACCGACTTGTCCTTGAGCAGCGACTTTTTGGAAGCCGCCAGCGACTTGAGCGCCATCAGATCACTCAGCCCAAGCCCGCCCAGTCCCAGGCCACCAATGCGCAGAAAATCACGCCGCTGAAGGCGCGAAGAACCGTGGCTGTGGTCGGAGAAGGTGAGCATGTCCCTGCCAAATACGCCGGCAGGGAGGCACTCCTTCCTGATTGTGCTTGCCACCCTGCATCCAGTTCGGGATGCTCGCCGCCATCATGCGCATCACCCTTATGATTCTTGCTGTCGGCTTGCTGACCCTGGAGGCCGCCGCCGACTCCACCGAATGCCTGCACTGCAACAAGCATTTCCTACCGCAGCCGCTGAAACTGATTCCGGGCCGCAAATATGCACGGGATCGCCGGGCGGACATTCTGCATGTGAAGCTCGATGTGACACCGGATTTTGCCAAGCGCACGATCTCAGGCACGGCGACTCTACGTTTCAAACCGATCGCTCTTCCTTTGAACAAACTGGAGCTGGATGCGGTAGATTTGAAGATCGCCTCCATCACGGCCTCTGGTGCGCAGGTCGCGGAGCATCAGGTCACGGAAGACAAACTCATCATCACCTTCGCGAAGGCAATTGCACCTGACGCTGAAGCGACGGTCACCGTCACCTATTCTGCGGTGCAGCCAGATCACGGCCTGTATTTCCGCACGCCGGAGATGGGCTACAAAGCAGGCGACACGCAGGTGTGGAGCCAGGGAGAGGCCGAGGAACATCGCTTTTGGTTTCCCAGCTACGATTACCCCAATGAGCGCTTCACCAGCGAGGTCATCTGCCATGTGCCCAAGGGCATGCAGGTCATCTCCAACGGCACACTACAAAGCGAAAAGCCCGGCAATGATGGCCTCACGACCTTTCACTGGCTGCAGGACAAGCCGCATGTGAACTACCTCATCGCGATGACTGCGGGCTACTTCCACAAGCTGGAGGACAAGGCGGGAAATCTGCCCCTCGCCATGCTGGTGCCTCCATCGCACACTGCGCAGGCGTCAAACGCTTTTACCGACACCCGCAAGATCATCGAATTCTACCAAAAGGAAATCGGCGTGCCGTTTGCCTGGGATAAGTACTATCAGGTTTACTGCCTCGATTTCATCGCCGGCGGCATGGAAAACACGAGCTGCACCTTCGAAGCCGCTGACATGCTGTTCAACTCCGACACCGAGCAGTTGCGTTCCCTGCACGAACTCGATGCGCACGAGACCGCCCACCAGTGGTTCGGTGACCTCGTCACCTGCCGTGACTGGTCGCACCTCTGGTTGAACGAAGGCTTTGCCAGCTACTACACCATTCTCTATGAGGAGCAGAAACTCGGTGCGGATGCGATGAAGTACGCCCTCTGGAAAGAAGCCCAGCAGGTGTTTCAGGCGAACGACACCCGCCCCATCGTCTGGCGCGACTATGGCGACCCGATGCAGCAGTTCGACTCCCGCGCCTACCCAAAAGGTGCCTGGGTGCTGCACATGCTGCGCAGCCAGCTCGGCCCGGATTTGTATCGCAAATGCATCCGGACATATCTTGAGCGCCATCGCAACAGCATCGTGCGAACTGAAGATCTGCAAGACGTCATTGAAGAAATCAGCGGACTTTCGTTTGATCAGTTTTTCGACCAGTGGCTCTTCCACGGCGGCGTGCCGGAATTGAAAATCGACTATGCATGGGACGCTGCTTCAAAACAGGCCCGGATCACCGTTCGGCAGACTCAGAAGCTCAGCGAACAGGTGCGCCTCTTCCGCGTGCCGCTGCCCGTTGGCTTTGCCATCCCCGGACAAAAAGAGCTGCTGCGTGTCAAAGCAGACGTCAGCAAAGAGGTGGAAGACTTTTATTTCCCCCTGCCCGCCCAGCCGGAACTGGTGCGCATCGATCCCGACTACACCGTGCTGGCCAAAGTCGCATTCACACCGCCGGGCCCCATGCTCGACAAGCAGCTGCAATCTGATGTCCTCGGCCGCCTGCTCGCCATCAGTACACTCGACGACAAACACATCGACAAGCTCGGCAAAGCACTGCGTGAAGATGCCTTCTACGCCGTCCGCGCCGAGGCAGCGAAAGCACTCGCGAAAATCGCCGAACCCGAAGCCCGGGCGGCATTGATCGCAGGCAGCAGCAACCAGCCCGACGCACGTGTGCGCAGGACCGTGGTGCAGTCTCTTGCTGCACTGAACACAACCGAGTCGCAGGAAACCCTGTGGAAGATGGCCCAGAGCGGAAAGAACCCCGACATTCTCGCCAGCATCATCGAAACCTGGGGTGCACGCCCCGGAAATTCCGCAGTCGCCGCTGAACTTCGCAAGTACCTGAAAGCAACCAGCTACAACAGCGCGCTTCAGCTTGCAGCAATCAGGGCGCTCCGTGCTCAGGATGATGAATCCGCGATCCCAGATCTGCTGGCGCGTCTGCAGTCCCTCAATGATCTCCGTGGTCGCGATGCTGGCATCGCCTTCGATGCAGTCGCCTTCCTCGCACGCCGGCCCACGAACGCGCAACGCGATGCCGTGCGTGAATTTCTCTCCGCCAAACTCACCGACCCTCGGCCCAGCTGGCGTATCGCCAGCGCCAAGGCCCTCGGCACGCTGCGCGATCCCAAGGCCCTCGCCGTGCTAGAGCCGTTGCTCGCCAGCGGCAATGCTCGCATTGATCCCGTGCGTGAGGCTGCGGCCAAATCAGTGCAGGACATCCGTGCGGGCTTGGAGAGCCCCGCCGATTTGAAAAAACTCTGGGACCGCGTGCAGCAGTTGCAAAAGCAGGCCGAGGAACAACAGAAAGAGCTCGAAACCCTGAAGAAAAAATCACAGCCAGCCGCCGCCGAAAAGAAAGCGGGCAAGTAAACCACCATGCGATTCCCACGCCTTCTCACCATCGCCACCAAAGTCGTCAAAGACACGCTTATCTCGCTGCCGACAGAAATTCGCAATGAGGCAGGAGACTGCCGCATTGAGCTGACGGAGATGGATGCCCTGATCGATATTGATGAGGATCTGGATCCCGATCTGCTGGGGCTGTTTGAAGGTCTCTCCCGTAGCGATGGGTTGCCGGAAACTCCGGACGAGATGCCGCGGATCCGCCTGTTTCTGGACAACCTCTGGGACGAGTGCGCCGGCGATCTAGCGACCTACCGTCACGAAGTCCGCATCACCTTCCTGCACGAACTGGGCCACTACCTCGGGCTGGATGAAGACGAGGTGGCGGCGCTGGGGCTGGAGTGATTCACCCCATCTTCCGCCGTCCGTGCAGGGCCTGATACAGCGTGAGTTCATCCACATGGTCGAGTCCTCCCCCGGCAGGCATGCCCTGCGCCAGGCGAGTGACGGCGATGCCAGCCGGACGCAGCAGATCAGCAATGTAGCTGGCGGTGGCCTCCCCTTCGACATCTGAGCCTAGAGCAATGATAACTTCCTCTGTATGGAGGTCCCGCACACGATTGACCAGCGACTCCATGCGCAGGTCTTCCGGGGTCACATTGTCGAGCGGCGAAAGCCTGCCGCCGAGGACGTGGTACAAGCCTTGAAATGCGCCTGACCGCTCCATGCGCAACACATCTGCAGCCTGCTCGACCACGCAAAGTTGGTGCTGCTGACGGCGCGGATCGTGGCAGAGCAAACACTCGCTGTCGCTTTCAATGAAGAACCCGCAATCATCGCAGGGTATGATGCGCTCCCTGGCCTCCAGCAGCGTGTTGGAAAGCAGGGGGATGCGCTCATCACTCTTTTGCAGCAGCCAGATCATGAGACGCTCCGCGCTGCGCGGTCCCAGACCCGGCAACGATTTGAGCTGGGCGACGAGGCGCTGGATCGCAGGTGGATAGTCGATACGCACGGCAGAAAAACTCAGGTCACCGCTAGCTTGCGCGAATGTTTGGGGGTCTCTTTGCCCGGCGAAGATTTTTCCTTCAGAGCCAGATCAACGCGGTCCATGAAGTACTTGAGCGGCGCGTCCTCACGGCCCTCGATGACGGCACTGTTGAAGCTTTCCTGCGCCTGCTTCAGATCGCCTTTGCGATACTGCACCACGCCCTGCCAGAAGGAATCACGAGCGCGGATGTCCGGCTCAGGCAGCGTGCCTTTTTCGGCAAGCAGTTCATACACCTCGCTCATCTGGCTGGAACCCACGGTACTGACCATTTCCATCGGGCGCACCTCAGCATTGTCCTTCACCAATGCATACGTCCTCGCGCTCAAAAGCACCTTGCTGCCGTACTCGGCGTTCAAGGCGCACAGCTGCGAGGCAAAATCGATCACATCACCCACGGCGCTGAAGCTTTCAAAGTGACTCACTCCAAACAGACCGCAAACTGTCGGCCCGGTGCTGAAAGCCACACCAATCTGCGCCTTCTTGCCGAAGCGCTGCTCGATCTCTCGCGTCAGAGTGGCCACGTGGTTGCGCAGCACGGCGGCCACCTGGACGGCATGCAGAGCATGATGCTCGTCTGTGAGCGGAAATCCAAAGAAGACACGCACCTGCCGCGCATTGCAGTCATCCAGATAGGCCCCGCGCTCGATGAGAAACCCTGAAATGCTGCGCTGAAAATGCGTGGCCAGCTCTTCGAACTGCGATGCCTCGATGCCCGTGGCAAGCTCCCCATGATTCAACAGGCGGCAGGTCAGCACGGTGATTTCACGGCGCTCCGTCATCTTTGCGGGATTGTTTTGATCCGCGAGCTCTTCAAACAGACGCGTGGACAGTCGCCCAACAAAATAGTCGCGCATGACATGGCAGCGGTAGGCATTGACCGAGCCACCCACGGCAATTCCTGCGATGCCTGCGAACCACAGCGCCAGCGATCCCGATATGGGCTCAAACAAAACGCCGCTCATGGCCATGATGCAGGCAAAAGTGGTCGTGAGGAAGGTGCCGCCGAGAAGGAAAGCAAAACGCCGCCACTGTGAGGGCATCTCAATGCAAACCCAGGCGCTGATGAAGGCCATGCATGTGTAGTAGCCGTATTGCAGCCAGAGCATCTGCTTCAAGCCGTCGGCCGGCAATATAAAACCGCGCGCATACAGCACTGCAAACCATTCGGCCGTGGCTTTGAAATAACCAAAATGATACAAGGCCAGCAACGGGATGCAGACCAGCACGCCAATGAACATGGCGGCGACATGATTACGATTCATGGGCAGGAGTGTCAGGGGTGATGTCGATGATGTTGTTGTTGGAAACCGGCTCCGGCTGGCTGCGGCAGGCGTTTACGACGAGCTCGCTGACATACTTGTCGGGATTCGCGATGGCGTCCGGAGTGATGACAAAGCTCGTCGCGCCTGTGCTGCGAGTGACGAGTTTGAGGCCAAAGGGATAATCTTTGAAGAGCTTCGCGCACATGGCCTCCACATGCAGGCCTTCACGCTGAGCGCGGGCGGCGACGGCTGCAATAGCTTCACTGTCAAAGTTGAGCTGGAAGCCATGCTCACGCTGAAAGCGTTCCGCAAAAGCTCTGACCTCACCCGCATGGGCGGCACCGAGTTCTCTGAACTGGCTGACGGCTTCGGCGCGATATTTGGCAAGCACTTGCTCCGTCTCCTTCACGAGCGCGCCATCGACCTGCAATTCCGGCAGCCCCAGGCTGGGCATTTCAAATTTAAAGTCACGCAGCACGCGCTCCCAGGCGGTGACAAGACCCCGTGCACCGGTCTTTTCATCCTCTGCGCGACTGGCTATCTCGCGCAGGGCATCGTCCTTGAAGACGGCCTTGACTCCGTAGGCGGCAAACTCGCGCTCATACTGGCGGATGAGGCTGCCCTCGGAGTTTTTCATGATCTGAAACATGTCATCCGCGCTCAGCGGATCACACACCACACGCACAGGCAGACGTCCGATGAACTCCGCCTCGAAGCCGTAGTCGATGAAGTCCTTCGTGCGTGCTTCACGGAACAAATACTCGGCGGAGGTGTCTTTCGTGTCTGCGGAAACGAAGCCGATGGACTTCCGGTTCGTGCGCTTCTCGATGATCTTTTCCAGACCGCCAAACGCACCGCTGACAATGAAGAGGATGTTCCGCGTGTTCACCACCTCGCGGCCGGTTCGGCCTTTGCGGGTGTCAAACATCATCTGCATCTGGCTGCGGATGTCGTTCGGCGCGTAGAGGGCCACTTCGGTTTCCTCCATGAGTTTGAGCAGGGTGGTCTGCACCCCGCGCCCGCTCACATCGCGCCCGAGTCTTTCGGGGCCGCTGCTGAGCTTGTCGATTTCATCGAGATAGATGATGCCGTGCTCCGCGAGCTCGATGTCGCCATTGGCTTTCGCCACGAGATCGCGCACCAGATCATCCACATCCGCGCCGACGTAGCCGGTTTCGCTGAACTTGGTCGCATCCGCCTTCACAAAGGGAACGCCGATAAGATCGGCGATGTGTTTCACGAGGTAGGTCTTCCCGACGCCGGTGGGGCCGATGATGATGACGTTCTGCTTGGAGAATTCGAGCTTGGCACCGCCGGAGTTCGACTCTTGGTCATCCCGTAGCATCTGCGCGTGGTGGTAGTGATCACACACCGCCGTGGCGAGCACTTTTTTGGCTTCATCCTGGCGGATCACGAAACGGTCGAGATGGGCCTTGATGTCGGCAGGGCGGTAGTTGAACTCAAAGACCCGGCCATGGTCGGGCTTGGCCTCTTCGACGGGCTTCTCCTCGCCTTCCGGCATGGGACGTCCTCCGGGGCCTTCCACGCGGGTGAAGAGCACCTGGCCGCCCAGGGTGTTTTTGATGAAATCCTCCAACTTGCGCGTGATCTCTTCCGGACTGCCGGGTGCTTTGGGTTTTTCGGTCTCTGGGGGTTCAGGCGTGGGATCGCTCATGGGGGTGCTGACAGTGCGCGAGGCGAAGCCCGCTGACAAGCGGCACGATGCGTGCTCTGGAGGGGCGAGAAATGACCTATTTCAGGGTTGCATGGCCCCCATGACAACCCATACTCCGCCCCCCGCAATATGTCCGCACCCGTCAAAGTCGCCGTCGTAGGAGCCAGTGGTTACTCTGGAGCAGAATTGCTGCGCCTGCTGCTGCGGCACCCAAACGTGGAACTGGTGGCTGTGACCTCGCGCTCTCTGGCTGGAAAAGCCCTGTCCAAGGAGTTTCCACGCTTCCGCAGTGTGGGCGTGGCCGATTCACTGACCTTCACCGCGCCTGACGCCGCAGCCTTGAAAGCCGCCGGTGCCGAGATCGCCTTTCTTGCTCTCCCTCATGGAGTTTCCGCCGAGTATGCCAAGCCCCTGCTGGGGCTTGGACTCAAGGTGATCGACCTCAGCGCGGACTTCCGTCTGCGGAGTCCGGCGCTGTATGAAGAATTCTACGGCCACGCCCATCCTGCACCTGAACTGCTGGATGAAGCCGTCTATGCCCTGCCGGAAATACGCGCGGAGCAGATCAAGACCGCACGACTCATCGCCTGCCCCGGCTGCTACCCCACCAGCATTCTGCTGCCCCTGCTTCCACTGCTGAAGGCTGGCCTGCTGGCAGAGTCCCCCCTCGCCGTTGCCAGCATGAGCGGAGCCAGTGGTGCCGGACGCAAAGAAAGCATCCCCCTGCTCTTCTGTGAGGTGCAAAACAGCGTGCGCAGCTACAGCGTGCCGCTGCACCGGCATCTGAGTGAGATCGGACAGGAGCTTGCCATCGCTGCGGGTCGTGAGGTGAAGCTCTCCTTTGTGCCGCACCTCATGCCCACGCATTCGGGTATCTGCACCACGACCTTTGCGCAGCTGCAGCCGGGAGTCACGATTGACCAAATCAGCGCCGCACTGCATTCGGCCTACGATTCCGCACCCTTCGTGCGTTTGCTGGGGGTGAATCAGTCTCCAGACACCAAAAACGTCACCGGCACCAACTTCGTGGACATCGGATGGTCCTATGACGCCCGCGCAGGGCAGCTCATTTTGATGAGCACCGAAGATAACATCGGCAAAGGCGCCTCCGGCCAGGCTGTACAAAACATGAACCTCATCTGCGGCTTTGAAGCCACCGCAGGCCTGCTGTACGTCTAATTTTATGGCGACCAAAGCACACGACGAACGCGAATGCCGCGTCTCATTCAAAGTCATCGACGGCGGCGTGACCGCCGCAAAGGGGTTCCGCGCCAGCGCCGTGACCTGCGGCATCAAGAATCCTGAAGCCACCCGCCTCGACCTCGCGCTGATCGTTTCAGACGGCCCAACGACGACGGACGCAGTCTTCACGACGAACAAAGTCCGTGCCGCCTGCGTGCGCGTCTGCCAGCAGCACATCAAGGAAAGCGACACCCGTGCAATCATCGCCAACAGCGGCAATGCCAACGCCTGCACCGGCGTGCAGGGCATTCAGGATGCCAAGGCCATGACCAAGGCCGTGGCTGAACAGCTCGGCGTGAAAATGCGCCAGGTGCTCGTCTGCTCCACCGGCATCATCGGCATGCCGATGCCCATTGAGCGTGTCATTGTCAAAGTGCCCGACGCGGTGGCCAAGCTGAAGTCCGATGGTTCCGAGGATGCCATGCGTGCGATCATGACGAGCGACACGCAGCCCAAGTCCTTCGCGGTCGATGTGCCCTGCGGCAAAGGCAGCTTCCGCATTGGCGGCATCGCCAAAGGCGCGGGGATGATCTGCCCGAACATGGCCACCATGCTCTGCTTCATCACCACCGATGCAAAGGTCGGCAAGGATGAGCTGCACCGCTCCATGCGCTACGCCGTGGAGAAAAGCTTCAACTGCATCACCATCGACGGTGACACCAGCACGAACGACACCGTCATCGTGATGAGCAACGGCCAGTCGGATGCGCCAACGATCAAAAAGGGCTCGCCCGAGGCGGAGCTCTTCCGCTGCGCGCTGCACAAGGTGATGCTGGAACTCGCCAAGATGATCGTTTGCGACGGCGAGCGCGTGACCAAATTTGTCGAGATCCGCGTCCGCAATGCCCGCACGCTGGCCGATGCCCGCAAGGTGGCCGAGACCGTGGCCAAATCCCTCCTTGTTAAGTGCTCCTTCCATGGCTGCGACCCGAACTGGGGCCGCATCATTCACGCCGTGGGTTATTCCGGCGCGCGCATTCGTGAAGAGCTCATCGACATTTATTTCGGCGGCCTGCAGGCTTGCAAAGGCGGACTCGTCAACCACACGCCTGTGGCGGAACTGGAAAAGGTCGTGAAGGAACCGAAGTTCACCGTCACCATTGATCTCAATCTCGGCACCAGTGGCTACACCGTTTACACCAGCGACCTGTCCGAAGAATACGTGGATTTCAACAGCTCGGAATACTCCGCCGCCGTTCATGCGAAACGCCAGAAAGGCTTCGCTTGATCGGTTCACGCAGTCACCTTCATCGCGATGAATCCACTCGACGCTCAAATCACCAAATCCGCCGTACTTCTTGAAGCCCTGCCCTACATGCAGAGCTTCCGTGGCTGCACCTTTTTGATCAAGGTCGGTGGCAGTGCGATGGAAGACCCCGTGCAGGTGGACTCCTTTCTGCGTGACGTGGTTTTCCTCGAAGCCGTGGGCATCAATCCCGTCATCGTTCACGGTGGAGGCAAGGCGATCTCGAAGGCCATGACCGAGTCCGGTCTGCAGGCCAAGTTCATCAACGGCATGCGCGTCACTGACGACGAAACGATAAAGATCGTCGAGGAAACTCTCGCCCGTGTGATCAATCCGGAGATCGTGACCAAAATCAACGCCTTTGGCGGCAAGGCCGTCGGCATCCCCGGCACGGAAGTGTTTCTGGGCGAAAAGATGAAGGGCGATCTCGGCTGGGTCGGCGAAGTCAACGACTGCAAGCTCGGGCTGATCCAAGCTGCGGTGGCGGGTGAGTTTGTCCCCGTGGTTTCCCCCGTTGCCCGTGAGCTTGCCTCTGGCAAAACGCTCAATGTGAACGCCGATCTCGCAGCCTGTGGTCTGGCCAAGAGGCTGAAGGCTACAAAGCTGATCTTCCTCAGCGACGTACGCGGTGTGATGCGTGATCCAAAGGACGACACCACGCTGATCCCAAGCCTCGACGAGGCATCCATCGCCAAGCTGAAAGCAGACGGCATCATCAGCGGCGGCATGATCCCCAAGGTGGACTCTTCGCTCGATTCCCTTCGCGGTGGCGTGGGCAAGGTGCATCTCATCGACGGCCGTCTGCCGCATGCGCTGATTCTCGAAATCTTCACCGACGGCGGGATCGGCACCGAAATCCATTTGTAATCCTGAGATGAGAACGAGTGATCAACTGATGCAGGAGTTTGTCCTGCCCAACTACGGTCGTTACAACGTTTGGCCGGTGCGTGGCGAAGGCCCGTACGTCTGGGATCGTGATGGAAAAAAGTATCTCGACTTCGCCGGTGGCGTGGCCGTGTGCCCGCTCGGTCACTGCCCACCCACAGTGGTGAAGGCGCTCACGGAGCAGGCAAACACGCTGATCCACGTTTCAAACTGGTACTGCATCGACAAGCAGGCCGAACTGGCACGCATTCTCGTCGAAGAATGCGTCGGTATTGCGGGCAAATGCTTCTTCTGCAACAGCGGTGCGGAGGCCAATGAAGGCCTGCTCAAGCTGGCGCGCAAATACGGCCAGCAGACAGGTGGTCGCTACGAGATCATCACCTTCACCGGTTCCTTTCATGGCCGCACCTTCGGTGCCATGACCGCCACGGCGCAGGAGAAGATCCATGGAGGATTTGGTCCGCTGCCGCCGGGCTTCGTCTATTCGCCATTCAATGACATCGCGGCACTCGAAGCTGCGATCACCGACAAGACAGTCGCCATTTTGCTGGAACCCATTCAGGGCGAGAGCGGCGTGAACGCTGTCACGCCCGAGTTCCTGCGCGCCGCTCAGCGCTTGTGCCGCGAGAAAGATCTGCTCCTGCTGCTGGACGAAGTGCAGTGCGGCTTTGGCCGTGCGGGCGAGATGGCCGGCTGGCGCAGCATCATTCCAGGAGATGAAATCCAACCCGACGGCATCAGCTGGGCCAAGGCCATTGGCAGCGGCTTCCCGCTGGGTTCCTTCTGGGTCAATGACCGCCGCGACCTGAGCAAGACTCTCGGCCCCGGCACGCATGGCACCACCTATGGCGGCTCGCCCCTCGCCTGCGCCGTGGGCATCGCCACACTGCACACGATTTTGGACGAGCATCTCTGCGACAATGCCAAAACGCGCGGGGCCGCCATCGCAGCCGCAGCGTGCACTTGGAATCACGTGCTGATCAAAGAGGTGCGCCAGCTCGGCCTGTTCATCGGCTTTGAACTCAATGCCGAAGCCATCGCCGCGAAATCCGGCGGCAAGCTGCCCTCCATCTTCCTTGCTCAGCAATTGCTCGATGCCGGCATGATGGTCACCCCCGCCGGCCCCAATGTGGTGCGCTGGCTCTCCCCGCTGAACATCACCGCAGCCCATGCCGACGAAGGGCTCGCCATCTTCAAGAGCGTGCTCGATCAGCTCGCGTAAACCCCGCCAAGATATGAAACACCTCCTTTCCATCGAAGAACTGACCCGGGAACAAATCGAGAGAATCGTTAATCTGGGCTGCGTGCTGAAAAAGGACCGCAAGGCATCACCTCAGGTGCTCACCGGCCAGCAGTGGGCGCTGATTTTCAGCAAGTCTTCGACACGCACGCGGGTCAGCTTTGAAGTCGGCATTCGCGAACTGGGCGGTGCAGTGATGTTCCTCTCCAGCGCCGACATCCAGCTGGGCCGCGGCGAGCCGATCAAGGACACCGCACGGGTGATGGGCCGCATGATTCATGGCGCGGTCATCCGTACTTTCGCCCAGCAGGACGTGGTGGACTTCGCCAAATACAGCGGCATCCCCACGATCAACGCCCTGACCGATGACGAGCATCCCTGCCAGGTGCTGGCGGATTTGCAGACGATTCAGGAACGCCTCGGCGGCTGGAAAGGCAAACGCATCTGCTTCCTGGGCGATGGCGACTGCAACATGGCCCGCTCCTGGATCTGGGCCTCCGTGCATCTCGGCTTTGAACTCGTCATCGGAGCCCCCAAGGCGTTTCAACCGCAGGAAAGCTTCATGCATCGTGTGCCCGGCAACACCGTGAGCATCGTCGATGATCCCGCCGAAGCCGTGGGTGCCTGCGATGTCGTTTACACCGATGTCTGGGTCAGCATGGGCAAGGAAGCCGAAAGCGCTGACCGCATCGAGACCCTCAAGCCCTGGCAGATCAACTCCGCCCTCATGAAACACGCCAACCCTGGCGCCCTCGTCATGCACTGCCTGCCCGCTTACCGCGGCAAGGAAATCACCGAGGAAGTCATGGAAGCCCACGCCGATTTGATCTTCGATCAGGCAGAAAACCGTCTGCATGCGCAGAAGGCCATCATTGTGGAGCTCACGCGGAAAAGTTGATTCCAACCATGAGCCCCCCCGTCACCGCCAGCAGCCCTCTCGGCGTTTTTGACTCCGGCGTTGGCGGACTGACCGTCGTGCGGGCGCTGCGGGATCTGCTGCCAAATGAGTCGATCGTTTATCTCGGTGACACGGCTCGTGTGCCGTATGGATCCAAATCCCCGGACACAATCCGGCGTTTCTCGATGGAGGACACCCAGTTCCTCGTCTCCCATGGCGTGAAGGCCGTGGTGGTGGCCTGCAACACAGCCACCGCGCATGCCCTGCCGCTGCTCCAGTCCACGTTTCGCGTTCCGGTGATTGGGGTGCTCGGTCCCGGGGTGGAGGCAACTCTCGCTGACGCCACATGCGAACGCGTGGGCATCATCGGCACGGCTGGCACGATCCGCAGTCATGCCTATCAGCACGAAATCGCCATGCGGCGGCCAGACATCATGATCGAGGCGCGCGCCACCCCGCTCTTGGTGCCGTTCGTGGAGGAGGGTTGGACCGATCATCCGGCGCTCAAGTCCGTTCTGCGTGAGTATTTGAAGCCAATGCTCGACAAAGGCATCGACACCCTGGTGCTCGGCTGCACCCACTATCCTCTGCTGATTCCGGTGCTGAAACGCATTCTCGGGCAGAAAGTTCGCCTGGTGGACTCCGCCAGCACCTGCGCGGCGCATGTGAAAGCCAGCCTCGAACAAGGCGGCCTGCTGCGGACGATCAAATCGAAACCCACGCTCGACATCTACCTCACCGATCATTCCGAACAGGCGGAAAACCTTGCCAAGCGCTTTCTGGGCACAGATTTCGGCAAGGTGAAGAAGGCCGTCGTTTGAAGCAGCCTATGGCAATCTCAAATTGCCCGGCGATGAAGACTCGCTAGCCTGATCCACCTCATGTTCCCGCGCATCTTTGACCGCTATCTTGGCCGCCAGGTCGCATCAGCCACGCTGATCGGCGTGGCGCTGCTCAGTGGCGTCATGGTGCTGGGCAATGTTTACAAAAAGCTGGACCAGTTGCTTGGCAACACAGAGCTGCCGGCCTCGGTGATCGCGGAGTTCGTGATGCTGGTCATTCCCTTCTCGCTCATCTTCACGATTCCCTGGGCCTTCCTGACCGGGATCCTGCTCGTGTTCGGCCGGCTGTCTGCCGACAATGAACTGGTCTCCCTGCGTATGACCGGCATGTCCATGCCGCGCATCTGCGCTCCGGTCTTTGTCCTGGCCATAGCACTGAGCGGCATCTGCCTATGGGTGAATGTGAGCCTCGCACCGGCGGCGAAGGACCGCATGAAGCGGCTGTTCTATCAGGTGGCGGTCAAGAACCCTGAAACTCTGTTTCAAGAGGGCCAGGTCCTGGAGCGCGTGCCCGGCTACCGCATTTACACCAGCAAGCGTCATGACAAGACGCTCACAGACATGCATATCGTCATGCTGAAGGGCGCCGAGGCCAGCACCTACATCCACGCCAACAAAGCGACCCTGCATACCACTCCCGGCTCGATTGATCTGCAGATGGAACTGGAAGGCATGACGCAAGAGACCGTGCCAGTCGATGGTCAGGGCCAGCTCGGCGGACTGGCCATGAACAAGCAGTGGTTGAAACTGCCGCTCTCAGAAATGCAGAAAGACACCGTTCGGGTGAATGCCAGCATGAAGACCACCAGCGCACTGGCCGAGGAAGTGCGCACCTGGAAGGATACGGTCACCGGCGAAGCGCTGACCCCTGTGACGCGCTCCCTGTCGCTCACCGAACTCAGCAAACGCTACAGCTTTTCAATGGCCTGCTTCACCTTCGCCTTGGTGGGCATTCCACTGGGGGTGACTGCTCAACGCCGTGAGACATCTTCGGGCTTTGCCCTTAGCCTTATCACAGCCACGGTTTACATCGTCTTTATCATTCTGGCAGACACGCTCAATGACAAACCGGCGGCGATGCCGCATCTCATCATGTGGCTGCCCAATGTGATCTTCCTCGGCATGGGCGGCTGGCTGTTCTACAAGCTCAGCCGGAAGTAAAAGCGGCCCGCCTTATTTCTTCAGCAAGCCCATGACCGCCGAGGTCATCGCCGTCACGCCAGTCTCGATGCTGGGCTCAGGAACAGGTTTGAAATACTGCGAATGCAGCGACGGCAGCGAGGTGCCCTTGGCTTTGGCTGCGGCCACCATTGCAGGCGACTGGGTGCCGAGCCAAAACATGCACAGCGGCACCTTGTCCTTCGTCATGCCGTATTCAGAGAAATCTTCCGCGCCCATGACAGGCTCGCGCGTGAGGACGTTGTCTGCACCGATGGCAGCCCCGATGAATCCGCGCACCTCCTGACACAGCTCCGGCTGATTGTAGAGCGCCGTGGCGCTGTCATCAGACACGAGCACTTCCGGCATCTTGTCGGCGGGCATGCTGGCAGACTCGGCCTGGGCTTTGACGATGCGCTTGATGGAGTCGATCAAGTGTTGCCGCGTTTCCTTTTTGTAGCTGCGCAACGTGAGTTGCAGGCGCACTTCGTCGGAGATGATGTTGCTCTTCGTGCCCCCATGAATGCTGCCGACCGTGATCACCGCAGGATCTCCAGGCCTTACCTCACGGCTGACGATGGTCTGCAACGCCAGCACGATCTGCGATGAGAGCACAATGGGGTCTTTGCAGAGGTGTGGCATCGAACCATGTCCGCCCAGGCCCTTCACCACGATCTCCACCGAGTCCACATTCGCCAGTGCAAAGCCTTCGACAATACCAACCGTGCCATGCGCCATGTCAGAGGAGCAATGCAGCGCGATGGCTTTGTCCGGCTTGGGAAATTTTGAGAACAATCCCGCACGCAGCATGAACCGTGCGCCAAGCACCCGCTCCTCCGCCGGCTGACCGATCATGACAATCGTTCCCTGCCACTGATCCCGAAGTTTCACCAAGGCCCGCGCCGTTCCCACAAAGCTGGCCATGTGCACGTCATGGCCGCAGGCGTGCATCACGTTCACCTCACGCCCAAGATCGTCCTTCACCACCTTCGTGCTCGCATAGGGTGCCTCCGTCTGCTCCTTCACCGGCAGCGCATCAAGATCCGTACGCACCAGAATCACCGGACCGTCACCATTCTTCAAAACACCGACGACGCCATGACCACCAACATTCTCCGTGACCTCCAAGCCCGCATCACGCAACTCTTTGGCGATGCGCGCAGCCGTTTCGGTCTCATGCAGCGACAACTCTGGGTTCCTGTGCAGCTCTTTGTAGAGCGTGACGAGTGATGGCAGTTCCTTTTTGACCACCGAAGCAACATCGGCAGCGGCGAGTGATGACCCGACCAGCAAAGAGAGCAAAAACGGTTTCATGCCAAGCACTAAGCCGACAATCCCCGAGTCTTGCAAGACTCAAGGCTGTTTCGGAGCGGATTGCCTGTCGAGAAACATCTGCCGCCGGGCTTCGAGCTCGAGCTTTTCTTTTTTCAATTGGATGAGCTCCTCGTTGATGCGCGCGCGCATGGGGGAATCATCCTTGTCCTGCTGCTTGCTGGCACCTGTAAGTTCGGCCTGCCTTTGCTGCAGTCGTGCAACCGCGGCCGTCTGTCCCAGGTGGCGGGCGTCCTGAATTTGCACCGCGATCTCGTTCAGCTCCTTTTCTTTCATCTCACTCATGAGCAAGCCCATCTGGCTGAACTTCGATTGAAGCTTCTTTTCCGCCTGCTCGATCTCACGATCAAACTGCTGCTCACTCAAAGAAAAGTGCATGGACTCCATCCACTCTGCACACCTCTGCGGCCAGGCGTTGATAGGCTGCTTGTTGTCGCGCATGCCGAAGCCGTGCCCGCCTTTGGTGAAGAGATGCACTTCGCACGGGATGCCGAGTTTTTTATACTCAAGATAGAGCACGGTGGCGGCGGCGGGGTTCTGGCCATCATCATGAGCACAGGCGAGGAACATGGGCGGAGCGTCCTTCGGCACGGTGAAGCCCTCCTTGAGCTTGGTGGGATCTTTAAAGTCCACGAAACCACCGCCGTAGATCATGATGCCAAAATCTGGCAACTCGGTCTTCGTGGCGCGGTCACAGGCGATGTGGGCGAGCAGGTTTCCTCCCGCACTGAAACCCAGCAGACCGACACGTTTCGGATCCAGATTCCATTCCTTGGCATGTTCGCGAACAAGCGCGATCGCCCGGGCGGCATCGGCCACCGGCTTTTCATGTGGAGCGACTTCATCGCGCGTGGGCGTGCGGTATTTGAGCAGGACGCCGGTGACGCCGAGGGTGTTGAGCCATTCGCAAACCTGGCTGCCCTCATGAATGGCAGAGAGGAAGACAAAGCCGCCGCCTGGAGCAACAATGACGCTGGTGCCATTGGGTTTCTCCGGACGATAAACAGTGATCGAGGGATCGTGAATGTCGGTGATGGTGCTTTTACCGGCCTTGGTGCGAATGAAATCCTCCGTGGCCTTGGAGTGCGGCAGCATCTGGCCGGGTGCGCCGTCGGGCCAGAGCTTGAGTTCAACGGGATCGGCTGCACACAAACATGCGGGAGCAATGAGCAGGAGGAGAAGCTGTTTCATGGAAGCATCTAAGCCGAGACCTGCCCCCAATGGCAAGTCTCAAAGCAATTGGCTGGCCGCCAGACTGGACCTCTTTGCGGTGAGAAGAATAAGCGTCGCCAAAAGTTTTATGAGCAGGTCAAGCCACAGGCACCGTTGTTTGCCTCCATGATGAAAGCTCTTTTTCTCCTGATCCTCGGCACTGCCATCGCCCATGCAGAGCTGCGGGTGGTCACAGACTTTGAAGGCGGCAATGCGGAGGTGGTGACCCTTGATCAAGCGGCGGGAAAGCTGCGCATCATGCCCGCGCTGCATGAGGGGCGTGGCTGGCCCTGCTGGTGGTTCCTGCGGCTGGACGGCACTATTCCAGGACAGAAGATCACGCTCGAAGTGCAGGGGCAGACGCGGCCTTTTCGTCCTGACACCGTATTGGCCTCTTCCTGGTGCCAGCCGGACCAGGCGGTGCTGAGCCACGATGGCAAAACCTGGCAGCAGACCACCAAAGCGGAGCGCACAGCAGACAAGGTGGCGGTGTACCAAGTGCAGGCGGAAGGCCCAAGCCTCTGGCTGGCCTGGGGTCCGCCGTTTGTGCCAGCAACGGCAGAGAGCGCGCTGGCCGGGGTGAAAGCGAAGCTGGGAGATGAAGCGGAGCGCTTTGAACTCGCCAAAACGCGCGATGGCCGGCCAGTGAACGGCATCCGTATCGGCAAGCTCAGCGCGCCACGTCAGGTGTGGGTGAATGCGCGTCAGCACGCCTGGGAGGCCGGCGGCACGTGGGTGGGGCGCGGCTTCGTGGAATGGCTCGCGAGCGCGGAGGCTCAAGATTTTCGCACGCGCTGCTGCGTGCATTTCATTCCCATCATGGACGTGGACAATGTGACCCTCGGAGCGGGAGGCAAGGAGTCGCTGCCGCAGGATCACAACCGCGACTGGTCGGATGCGCCGTATCACCCCGAAGTGGCCGCAGCACAGAAGCGCATCTCCGAGATCCAGGCCACGCACGGGATCGATGTGTTTCTGGACCTGCACAATCCCGGCCCCTCGGATCGTGCGCCGTACTTCTTCGGCCCGTTCGGCTTTGAGCGCATGACCGGCATCCAACAGGAGAGCTACCAGCGCTGGATGGATCTGGCAGCAGCGCACCTCACCGGACCGCTGAAGGTGGAGCCGAAGTACCGCTATGCCACGTACGTGAAGACGGAGGAGGAGCGCGGCCGCATGAGCAGCGGCTGGGCCCGCGCGCATGGCGGTGAAGGCACGATTTCCATCACGCTGGAAACAGCCTGGAACACACCCAGCAGCACGGCGGAGAACTACATGACTGTGGGCAGTCAACTGGCCCGCGCGTTGGACGCCTATCTGAAAGAGCAGCGGCACTGAGTGAAAGAGCAGCGGCACTGAGGCCGATACCTCCCTGCCCTGCCATGCATCCTCTCGACGCCAACCGCCTTCACCTGACCCGCCGTTCCCTCTTCGGGAAAACGGCCATGGGAATCGGTGGCGCAGCGCTGGGCGGGTTGCTGACACGAGAAGGCTATGCAGCACAGGCGCCGGATGCCATGGCACCGGCGCTCCCACATTTCACACCAAAAGCGAAACGGGTGATCTACCTGCTGCAAAACGGCGCGCCCTCGCATGTGGACCTGTTTGATTACAAACCGATGCTCAAGAAAATGCACGGCACGCAGATCCCGGACAGCATCGCAGCAGGCAAGCGCTTCAGCACCATGACCGGCGGCCAGACGGCGCGGCCGGTGCTGGGAGAGATCTCGAATTTCTCACGCCATGGCCGCAGCGGCGCAACGGTGAGCGACTTCCTCCCGCACACCGCAGCAATGGCGGACGAACTGTGCTTCATCAAATCCCTGCACACCACGCAGGTGAACCATGCGCCGGCCATCACGTTTTTCATGACCGGCAGCGAGCAGGCTGGCCGACCGGCGATTGGCTCGTGGCTGAGCTACGGCCTCGGCAGCGATGCGGAGGACATGCCCGCCTTTGTGGTGATGACTTCGCGCGACAAGGAGGCCAGCTGCGGTCAGATCTTCTATGACTTCTACTGGGGCAGCGGATTTCTCCCGTCCAAGTATCAGGGTGTGAAATTTCGCGGCAGTGGCGATCCCGTTCTCTACCTGAGCAATCCAGACGGCATGAGCCGTGAGGTGAAGCGCACCATCCTCGATGGCATCGCGGGATTCAATGAGATGAAGCTGCAGGACTTCGGCGATCCCGAGATCGCCACTCGCATCGCTCAGTACGAGATGGCCTACAAGATGCAGACGAGCGTGCCGGAGCTGACGGACTTCTCCGACGAACCCAAGCACATCCTCGACATGTACGGCCCCGATGTGATGCGGCAGGGCAGCTACGCCTACAACTGCCTCATGGCGCGTCGTCTCGCCGAGCGCGGCGTGCGCTTTGTGCAGCTGATGCACGCAGGCTGGGACCAGCACCGGAATCTAAACACCCAGCTCAAGATTCAATGCACCGACACTGATGCTCCGAGTGCCGCGCTGGTGAAAGATCTTAAGCAGCGCGGCCTGCTGGAGGACACCCTCGTCATCTGGGGCGGCGAATTTGGCCGCACCCCTTTCCTGCAAGGCAAGATCGAGGACACCAAGCAGTGGGGCCGCGACCATCACCCCTACGTGTTCACCGTCTGGATGGCCGGTGGCGGTGTGAAGCCCGGCATGACCTACGGCGAGAGCGATGAGTTCGGCTTCAACGTCGCGAAAGACGGGGTCCATGTGCACGATTTCCAGGCCACCCTGATGCACCTGCTCGGCATCGACCACGAACGCTTCACCTTCCGCTTCCAAGGCCGCCAGTTCCGCCTGACGGATGTGCATGGCAGCGTGGTAAAGCCGGTGCTGGCTTGAGTGATGTCGCACATCCCGGTTGCATCCCGCTCCCGCCGAGTGTTTGAATCGTTCCAATGCCGATCCCACGCTTCCTCCTTGCCCTCGCACTCTGCGTCTGCGTCGTGGCATGCAAACGTGAAGAAGCGAAGCCTGCCGTGAAGCCGGATGCAGCGGCCTTTGTCGCCGACGGTGGTGGTGATGGCAGCGTGTGGGTGGTGGACGGACCAAACGGTGGACGCCTGTTCCTGTGCGGCACCATTCACATTTTACGCGAGAAAGACTACCCCCTGGCCCCGGCCTATGAGGCGGCGTACATGTATTCAAACAAGCTCGTCCTGGAACTGCCGCCAGGCGCGGCCTCAGGATCAGAACTGACGAGCCGGATGTCCCAGCTCGGCCAGTATCCAGCAGACATGTCGCTGGAGGCGAATGTGAGCAAGGAAACCTGGGAGGCCGTGAAAACATGGGCCACCAAACACGGCCTGAAGGATTCCTCTTTGAACCACTTCCGTCCGTGGTTCGTGGCTCTCATGATCACCTCCACGGAATACGCGGCCCTCGGCGCCAAGTCGGATCAGGGCGTGGACTCCTTCTTTGAGGAGCGGGCGAAGAAGGACGGCAAGCCCGCTGAAGGACTGGAAACGGTGGAGTTTCAACTCCAGCTCTTTGCCTCCCTCAGTGAAAAGCAGCAGCGCGAGCTTCTGGAGCAGACTCTGGGAGAGATCAGCTCCGTGAAAGAGGAGTTTGAAAAAATGATCAAGGCCTGGAAATACGGCCAGCTGGATGAACTGAAGGAGATGCTCTTCCGCGAGGCGGAGAAGTACCCCGACCTCATGAATTTGTTTCTTTCCTCCCGCAATCTCTCCTGGATGGACCGGCTGGAGCAGATGCTCAAACGTGGCGAAAAGGTGATGGTGCTGGTAGGCACCGGGCACCTCACCTCGGATACCGGCTTGATCGAGCTGATGCGCAAGCGCGGCTACCGAGTGCGGCATTACCGCGAAGTGACGGACTTCTAATCACGCCTCACAAGAGCCGCAGCCGGGTCAGATCCTGCGTATCCACCATGCCCACGGGTTTTCCCGATTCATCGACCACCACGATGTCGTCGATCCTGTTTTTCTCGAGCGTAGCGAGCACCTCGGCGGCAAGTTTGCTGGCCTGAATGCTCACCGGACGCGGCGTCATGAACTCGTTCACCGGCTTGTCCGCGATGGCGTTGTTCTTCTGAAAAGCGCGGACAAAGTCACCATGCGTGAAGACGCCGGCGAGAGTGCCGTTCGGGTTCGTCACGATGGCGGCACCGCTGCGGGCACGGGTCATCGCCTGGAGAGTCTCGCGCACGGTCGTATCCGGTTGGATGACCGCGAGCTGTTCCCCGCTGCGCATGACATCGCTCACGCGCGTGAGCAAGGCGCGGCCCAGCGAGCCGCCCGGATGCAGTCTTGCAAAGTCCTCAGATTGAAAGCCGCGCGCTTCCAGCAAAGCCATGGCCAGCGCATCGCACAAGACCAGCATCGTCGTGGTGCTGGAGGTCGGGGCGAGATTCAACGGACAGGCCTCCTGCGTGACGTGCACGTCGAGCACCACATCCGCATTCCTGGCCAGCGTGGACTGCATGCCGCCAGTGATGGCGATGATCGGGATGTCGAAGCGCTTCAAATGCGGCAACAGATCCAGCAGTTCAGACGTTTCCCCGCTGTAGCTGAGCATGATCGCCAGATCACCCGGATCAATGACCCCCAGATCTCCATGCAGCGCATCTCCGACGTTGAGCAGCACGGTGGTGGCTCCTGTGCTGTTCAGCGTGGCGGCAAGCTTGCGGCCGATGTTGCCGCTTTTACCCACGCCACAGACGATCAGCTTGCCCCGCTGGCGGACCCCCGTGAGCAGCAGTTCGATGGCCCGGGCGAAAGATTCGTCAATGCGCGCATGCAGCCGCTGCAGCTCGTCGATTTCGAGCTGGATCACGCGGCGGGCTTTTTCGGGGTAATTCATGGGTCTGAACTGTTAGGCGGGGACTGAGATGCATCAACCAAGTGCTTGAGCCCGCGATACTTCCCCGCCATGATTAGGAAAGCTCCTTCTGAATTGTTCTTTAATCAATGACCTCTGGCTCCATCGGTTCTCACCGCGCCTTCATGGGTGTTTGCATCACCCTGTGCGTCATCCTGTCGCTCACCCTGTACGTGGGATGGAAATTCTATTTCTTCAACGTCGCCAATCGCAATACCCTGATCGAAAAGGCCCTATACGCCGAGAAGAAAGCCCAGGATCTGGAAAAGCTGGGGATCTCCCTTGAGACGGCCCATACCACCCCACCCACTCCTTCGGTACTGCCGAAACTCCCGGCCAGCAGTGAAGCCACTCCCCCAATCACGCCCACCGCGTCTTCCGCCTCCACCACCCTGGCATACTCCCCCAGTCAGAATGCTTCACTGCATCCTGCAGAATCCACCATCAAGGCGATGCCGCTACTGGAGTCCAGCGATGAAGTGGTTCAGGCGTTGCAGTTGCTGGACCAGTATTGGAAAACGGAATCTTGGAAGGATCGCGTTCCTCTGGTGGCCCATTCTGAGCGGGTTGCCCCCTTGATGAAAAATTTCTATGAAGTGCAGAGTGCCAAAGATCCATTACCTGGGGCGTTGGTCAGCAAGGCGCGTTATCAGATCAATGGCACTGAAATTCTTTACTTCAGTTATGCAGGCACCAGGCCCACAGGCTCGCTGGAAATCGCCATGCTGCGTGGTCCACAAGGGAAATTTCTGGTCGACTGGGAAAGCCTCACCGGATACGGCGAGATGTCGTTCCAGGAGTTGCGCACCAAACGTCCCACCAGCCCCGTGCTGGTACGGTCCTATGTGCGCTTGTTTGAGTATTACAATTACGAGTTCTCCGACTCTAAAAAATACCTCTGCATCAAGCTGCTGTCAGAGAGTGGCGACAATTCAGTGTACGCTTATTGTGAACGTGGCACCCCTCTGGCTCAGTGGATCGAGAGAGACCTCGCCAGCACCGGCCCCACCGGTTTCAAAGGCTACACCATGCTGATATCCTTTCCGCCAAACGCCCGGTCAAACCAGTGCGTAATTCTTGACAAAGTAGTGGCCCAGCGCTGGCTCAACCTGCCCTGATACGCCAACACCGTCAGGCATGACGGTGTGCTTTAAAATGACTGCCCTGAAGGCTTATTCGCCGTCGCGACCGATCGCTTCCACCGGGCAGCCAGTGAGGGCTTCTTCGCAAAGTGCGCGCTCTTCATCAGTTTCAGGCTGCTTGTAGAGGAACGAATGACCACCGTCGTCGTCGCGCTTGAAGTTTGCAGGAGCCGTTTCGCGGCAGAGGTCGCAGTCAATGCACTGGTCATCAACATAGTAAGCTCCGGGAGCGTTCTGGGCGTATTTGTTTGCAGCGTCGGCCATGGGAATCTGGAAAAGTAAGGGGGTTGGGATAGTAGTAGCCGCACCCTGGGTTTCAAACGGTTTTTTGCCTGACCTCCTCCCCCCTGCCGCCCCCTCTTTGACAGAGTCTTTACAATAAAAGCTCGCCTCAGCCGTGATGCTCGCCGCATCATTCACCCCAACCCGCTTTCCTGCCATGAAATCGCTCGTCCTCGCCCTCCTGCTTCCTCTCACGGTCCTTGCCGAAAATGAAATCGGCTTCATCGAGCGCTTCGCCCTCGCCGCTGACCGCGAAAAAGCCCTCGGCGAGCTCGTTCCTGGCTCGGAGGAATACTATTTCTTCCACGCCCTCCATTACCAAAACGTCCGCGACAACGCCAGGCTCAATCAAATTCTCAATCAGTGGCGAGAACGCGTCCCGGACGAAAACGAAGCCCGCCGCATCATCCTCAATCGCGAGGCCATCCTGGGCTATGAGCGCGATCCCCAGGCCACGCTGAAATACCTCATCGAGCGCCTCGGCATTCGTCACGACCACCAGCAGGAAGTGCGTGATCAAAAACCCAACCTCCCCACGCAGCTTGATCCCACCAAAATCAGCCGCGAAGTCTTACTCCGCGATGCGCTGAACAACGACCGCAGTCTTGAGTCCCTCTCCCAGGAAGCCCTGTCATCGCTCATTCGTGATCAGGTGCCGCTCAAGACGGATCAACGCCGCAGCGTGCTCAGCAAGCTCCAGCGCCCGGATGTGCCAAATCTCGTACAGGCCATCATTGCCGACCTTCAGGCGGACAAATCACGCACCTTCGGCTCTCTGCCCATTCATCGCGCCCTGCTGCCAGAGCAGCTGGATTCGCTGCTGCAGACTTTCCCGCAGTGGCTCAGCCAGCAGTCCTTCGTTTACACGCGCCTGCGTAAAATGGCCCCCAGCGCGGATGTGAATCTGGAATACGACGACACTGAGCGCGCGGCCTGGCTCGACCGCGTGTGGGCCTTCGCACAAAACCTGCCGCCCTCCCAAAACACCCTCAAAGCCCGCATCCTCTACCTGCGCCTGGACCATGACCGCAAGCACGGCGTGTATGACCGCGCCCGCTTCATCGAATACCTCAAGCTCCCGCGCCAGCTCAACTACATCAACTACACCTACATCAAGGACGTTATCCCCGGCGAACTCTCCGACCTCAACGCCGATCTCAGCGAGCCACTGCTGCTTTCCCCGCCTCTTAGCACTGATGAGCCGCTCGTCCGCGAGTACTTCCTCCACCTCTTTGCCTCCGAGGTGAAGCCCGATTCCGATCCCAACGACGTGCTCGCGCAATGGACCACGTACATCGCAGAAGAATGGCTCACCCCCGTGCTGGCAGAGGCGCTCATAACCCACCGCATCGGCTCCCCGGAGCATTGGGCCTCGCTGATTACGCCCACCGAATTCCAGCAGCTCAAGGACCGCGTGGACATCGAATTTCCCGCAACAAACGCTCCGCAGTTCTCACCCGGTGACGACATCCAGTTCGACGTCACCGTCAAAAACACACCGAAGCTCATCGTGAAGATCTTTGAGCTGAACACGCTCAATTTCTTCCAGACCCAGCAGCGTCAGCTCAATACCGATCTCAATCTCGACGGCCTCGTCGCCAACAGCGAGCAGACCCACGCCTTCGAGGGCGGCCCTTTCGCACGCACGCGGCAGACCTTCAAATTCCCCGAGCTCAAAGGCAAGCGCGGCGCATGGATCATCGAGTTCATCGGTGGCGGCCGCAGCAGCCGCGCCCTCATTCGCACCGGTCAGTTCCACATCCTGCAGCAGACCAGCCCTAGCGGCGATCTCATCCTCGTCCTCGATGAAAAGCACCAGCCCGTGAACGATGCGGTGGCGTGGTATGAAGGCCGCAAACTGGTACGCGATGAAAAAATCGGACGCATCGTCATTCCGTTCACGAATCAACCCGGCACCAAGAATCTTGTCATTGGAGATGCCGCCGGCAGCTTCGCCACGCTCACGTCCTTCACCCATCATGCCGAGGACTACCGCCTCGATGCCCAGTTCCACATCGAACGCGAGCAGCTTCTCGCCCGCCGCGAAGCCACCCTGGCCGTGCGCACCGCATTGATGATAGGAGAAGTGCACCTCGCCCCGGAATTCCTCACCGAACCGAGGCTCACCATCACCAGCACCACGCTGGATGGCATCTCCACCACTCGCGAAGTCAAAGACCTCAAACTCAGCGCTGGCAGCGACCTCACGCACACTCTCACTGTCCCCGAGCGTCTCGCCTCTCTCACCGTGGCCTTCAGCGCCAAAGTCGATGTTGTCAGTGCCGGAGGGACCAAGAAAGACCTCACCGCCAGCCACACCTGGACGCTCAACGGCATCGACAAAACCGAAGCCGTCAACGACGGCCACCTCAGCACTTTTGACGGTCAGCGTGTCTTCGAACTCCTCGGAAAAAACGGCGAGCCCATCGCCGATCAGCAGATTCTTTTCACGTTCAAGCACCACGAGTTCAATCGCTCCCAGGTCATTCCGCTGCGCACGGACGCCCAAGGACGCGTGAACCTCGGCAAACTCACCGGCATCGAATCCGTGGCCGCCAAAATCCCTAATGGCCGTCAGACGCTCTGGCCGCTGCTCGATGCCGAGGACACGCTCTCCACCACCATTCACTCCAGGGAGGGCGAAACCATTCGCATCCCCATTCATGACACCGGCAGTCTTCCCGCGTCACTCCTTGCTCAGTCTTCCGGCATTTTCACCGCAGACCTTGCAGCACTCCTCAAATCCGAAAACGGCTTCCTCACCATCAGCGGTCTCACACCGGGCGATTACTCACTAAAAATCCCCGACCAGCCGCTGATCACCCTCAAGGTCACGCAAGGCGAAACCCTCGGCGGCTGGGTGCTTGGCAGACACCGCCAGCTTGAACTCAAAGGCAACACGCCGCTCCACATCCTCAGCATCGAAAACGACCAGGAATTCATCACAGTCAAACTCGCCAACAGCAGTCCCTTCGCACGCGTTCACTTCGCTGCATCCCGCTTCGATCCCGGCAGCGGCATCTTCGGCGGACTCGGCGGTTTCACCCGCTTCGGCGCAGCTTCCGGCACTCCCGCGAGAAACCCCAATCTCTACTCCGCTGGCCGTGAGATCGGCGATGAGTACCGCTACATCCTCGAACGCCGCTATGCCAAGCTCTTCCCCGGCAACATGCTCACCCGTCCCGGCCTGCTGCTCAACCCATGGGAGATCCGCAGCACCGACCTCGACGAACTCGCTCAGCTCGAAGGCCAGTCCGCAGCCATGACTCGCGGAGGTGCCGCTGGCGTTGCAAACGACGCCGACAAAATGGCAGCGAAGAAAATGAAAGCTCAAAGCGGCCCGCAAGGCGGCACCAATCTCGACTTCCTCGCCGCACCCGCTCCGGTCATCTATAATCTTGTGCCCGACAAAGACGGCGTCGTCCGCATCGAGCGCAAAGCCCTCGGCGACCGCCAGCACGTGCAGATTTACGCCGAAGACCTGCAAAACGCCTCCTGGCGCACGCTCACGCTGCCGGAAGCGCCCACCAAGTTCACCGATCAACGACTCGCAAGAAATCTTGACCCCAAGACTCCCTTCACGCAGAAAAAAGAAATCACCGTGCTCGAAACCGGCAAGGCCCTCACACTCGCCGACATCCTCACCAGCGAACTCGAAACCTACGACACACTCGGCGGCATCCACTCGCTGTTCACCACGCTCAGCAATGACGGCCATCTGGCCGAATTCGCCTGGCTGCTGAACTGGCCCAAGCTCAAAGAGGAGGAGAAGCACGCCAAATACGGCGAGTTCGCCTGCCATGAACTGAACTTCTTCCTCTTCCGCAAAGACAAACCTTTCTTCGATGCCGTGGTGAAACCCTACCTCGCCAACAAGAAGGACAAAACCTTCATGGATGAATATCTCCTCGGCCTCGATCTCGCCCCATATCTGGAACCCTGGGCGTATGCCCGCCTCAACCTCGTCGAGCGCATCCTTCTCGCCCAGCGGATCAAAAACGAAGCCCCGAATGCTGCACGCCATGTCCGCGAGCTATGGGAGATGATTCCGCCGAACCCCGAACAGCAGGATTACCTCTTTGAAACAGCACTGCGCGGTCGGGCGATGGAAAAGGGGGATTTGGATGGCTTTCACGTCAATTACGGCGCTGCGATGAACCCTGCGCCACCACCACCACCACCACCGACGTCGCCGAAGCCAGAAGAATCAGCAGCAGCTCCCGCAGATGCTTTTGCCGCGCCGGCACCAGCAATGAGATCTGGTTATCTCGGCAATAACAGCGAAGCGAAACCCGGAAACGGAAGGGTTAATAGATCCCTGACCGCCGTCGAACTTCAGCGGCTACCGGCGATGAAAAACGGCGCTGTTGACATGCCCAAGGAAATGGCGGCCCTCGGCCTTGAACGAGAAGAAGCGCTGCGTAAATCGGGAGCAGGTGGCTGGGCCGTGAGTGGTGCCAGCACCTACACAGGCGGAACCACCATCAATGCTGGAAGCCTCCTCTATTTCGACGCTGGATCCGCCAGGGATTCGCAGCAGCAGGTTCGCATCTTCTTTCGTGCCCTCGGTCCCACCAAAGAATGGGCGGAGAACAACTACTACAAGCTGCGCATCACGGACCAGACTGCCGACCTCGTCACCGTAAACGCTTTCTGGCGCGATTATGCGGCCTGGGTGGCCGCAGGCTCCAAGGGCGGCTTTGTTTCGTCCAACGTCGCCGAGGCCAGCAGCAACTTCACAGAGATGATGCTCGCGCTCGCCGTGCTTGACCTGCCCTTTGAGGCTTCAAAGCACAGCACGAAGGCCGACAATGGAACCTTCACTTTCACCGCAGGCGGCCCCTGCATCGTGTATCACAAAGAGATCAAGCCTGCCGTTGTCGAAAACAATGCACAAGGCCAGCTTCTCGTCTCCCAAAGCTTCTTCCGCCAGAGCGACCGCTACCGCATGGAGGGAAATGAGAAGTTCGAAAAATACGTCACCACCGAATTTCTCACCGGCGCGACGTATGGCGCAAACATCGTCGTCACCAATCCCACCAGCAGCCCCGTGAAGGCCGTGGTGCTGCTACAGATCCCGCAGGGCGCATTGCCCGTGCTCGGCAGCAAGGCCACCGACTCTCGCCAGATCCGGCTGGAGCCTTACACCACACAGACCTTCGAATATCACTTCTACTTCCCGCTCGTACCCGCCAAGGCCGGCCTCAAGTTTGCGCACTTCCCCGTCAACGTCGCCACCAGCACCAGCACGGCAGGCGCAAAACCGTTTGAGTTCAATGTCGTGCCGAAACTCACCGAGGTGGACAAAGCCTCATGGGATTATGTTTCACAGTACAGCAGCGAAGCCGAGGTCTTCACCTTTCTTGATCAGGCAAACCTTGAATCTCTCAATCTGGCCCGCGTCGCGTGGCGCTGCCGGCAGAGCGCGGACTTCTACCAAAAGCTGATCGCCTTCATTCGCAGGCACCATGTGCGCGATGATGTCATCTCCAGCTACGCCCTGCTTCATAACGATGCTGCCACGCTGCGTGAGTGGTTGAAATACCACAATGAGATCCTATACGGCCCCTATCTGGCGAGCGCGCTCCTCACGCTCGATCCCATCGAGCGCCGCAGCTATGAGCAGCTCGAATACTCACCGCTCGTCAACCAGCGCGCCCACCGCGTCGGTGGCGAATGGCGCATCGCCAATCCCGCCGCGTTGGAGCAGTACACCCAGCTCCTCGGCATCCTCGCACACAAGCCGCAGCTGGATGCCATGGACAACCTGAGCGTGGCCTACTTCCTCTTCCTGCAAGACCGAGTGGAAGAAGCGCTGGCACGCTTCAAGACCGTCGACGCCGCCAAGCTGCCCACCAAGATCCAGCACGACTACTTCCAGTGCTATGCCGCCTTCTATGAAGGCGATCTCGCCGCGGCACGCGGTCTCGCAGCGAAGTATGCCGATCATCCCGTGCCACGCTGGAAGCTCCTGTTCGCGGATGTGTCCACGCAGCTCGAAGAAATCGAAGGCAAGACCGCAAAGACTGAAAAAGGCGACAAGCCCGATCGCGAAAAACAGCAGGCCGAACTCGCCGCCACCGAGCCTAGCTTTGATTTCAAAGTCGAAAACAAGACAATCGCCCTCACATGGAAAAACCTCGAAGAGGTCACACTGAACTACTACCTCATGGACCCCGAGTTCAGTTTCAGCAGCAATCCTTTCGTGAGCCAGGACGCCGGACGCTTCAGCATCATCAAGCCAAACAAAACATCCACGCAGACGTTGCCGAAGGATCAAACCAATCTAGAACTGGCGCTGCCCGCCGAATTCGCCAAAGCGAACGTACTCGTTGAAGTCCTCGGAGCAGGACTGCGCAAGACCCAGGCCTATCACGCCAACACCTTGAAGCTCACACTCTCCGAAAACTACGGCCGTCTCGAAACCCGCGACACCACCACCGACAAGCCGTTGCCAAAGGCCTACGTCAAAGTGTACGCACGCCTGAACAACGGCACCGTGCGCTTCTTCAAGGACGGCTACACCGACCTGCGCGGCCGCTTCGACTACGCCAGCCTCAACGGCCCCGAAAATGCGTCGCCACAACCGACGCCCTATGAAGCCGCGCCCGCCAACGGCCTCCACTACCAGATGCTCAAGCCTGCGGAGCTGAGCAACGTCGAAAAAATCGCCATCCTGATCCTCAGCGACACCCACGGCGCAACGGTGAAGGAAGTGAACCCGCCTGGAAGGTAGATTCATCTGCAATGAGAGAACGCGCCTTCTTCGAGCGTGAAGAAGGCGCTTCACCCACCATGAAATCCATCCTCGCCGCCCTGCTTGCCTGCACCCTCACTCTTTCCGCGCGTGACAAGACGCTCGACATCTACTGGATCGACTCCGAAGGCGGCGGCTCGACCCTGCTCGTGACGCCAGCGGGTGAGTCGGTGCTCATCGATACCGGCAATCCCGGCGGACGCGATCCGCAGCGCATCAAGAAAGTCGCTACTGAGCAGGCGAAGCTCACGCGCATTGATCACGTCATCATCACGCACTTTCATGCCGATCACTTCGGCGGCCTCGCTGAACTGGCGGAACTAATGCCAGTTGGCACTCTCTACGACAAAGGCATCCCTGATGGCAGTCCTGACGGCAAGGCCCAGGACATGCGCTGGACGCTGACAAGCCGCCCGTATCGCGATGCCAAGGTCGAAAAGCGCGTCACGCTGTCGGCAGGTGCCGTCGTGCCGCTCAAGCAGGCAGAAGGCACTCCCAAGCTCACGCTCCGCTGCCTGGGCGCAAATCAGCAGTTCATCCCACCTTATCCCGACCAGCCCGAAAACCCACTCAAGGGTTCCGTGCCACCCAAAGCAGCCGACCCAACTGACAACGCCAACAGCGTGGTGATGCTGCTGCAGTTCGGCGACTTCCGTTTCTTTGATGGCGGCGATCTGTCATGGAACGTCGAAGAAAAACTCGTCTCTCCCTTCAATCTCGTCGGCACAGTGGATCTGTATCAGGTGAATCATCACGGCCTGGATGTGAGCAACAACCCCATTCTCATCCACAGCCTCCAGCCCACAGTTTCGGTCATGAACAATGGCCCCCGCAAGGGCACCAGCAAGTCCGCCATGGACGCGCTCAAATCGACCCCGACGATCCAGGCGATGTATCAAGTGCATGAAAACGTCCGCGACGATCATGAAAACACGGCGGACAAAACGATGATCGCCAACCATGGCGATCTGGCCGAAGGCTGCACCGCCGAGCACATTCACTGCGCCGTCAGTGCCGATGGGAAAAGCTACACCGTCGGGGTACCTTCACAGAAACACAGCCGCACTTTCCAAACACGCGAAAAGTGATACCCAGGAATGAAGAGCTCTACACCAAGGCGTTTTTGAACCATAGCACCGCGGCAGCGTTTTTGGAGTGCGGTCGCGCAGATGCACGGCGCAAGCCTGCATCGGAGCTACCGCTTTCGCAGGGTGAAGAATGCGCTTCGTCCTGAACCCGCCATCCAGCCAGCGAAAGCAGCGTCTGTAAGACATCCCGCCTCGCTCAAAGCACGTTTTCAGCAGGTATCAGGCCTTATCACTTCTTCCCACCTTGTCGGGCGCGAATCACCGGCGCCAGCCACTTGGCCGTCTCATCGGCAATGACGTTATAACCCGCGAGGTTCGGATGACGGTCACTCGCCCAGCCGGGCAGGTGGCCAAAGATGCCGTCGAGGTGATTGTCGAGCACGACCACGGTGGGATCCGCGCCAGGCTGGATATAAGGCGTGGCAAAGCCTCGCAGATTCTCCGGGATCTTCGAGAGCGGATAGCGGCGGTAGTTCAGCATGTCGGGACCCTTCTTCAATTCCGCGAGATACCGTGGCGCGATGTCAAAAAGGGTGAGCTTTTCTTCCGTGGCGATCTTCTTGACGACGTCATTGATGTCCGCATGCAAACTCTCAAGCGTGTAAGGAATGACCGTCATGGGAATGAGCATGGCGTTTGGGTGATCCTTGTGCAGGCGGGTGAGCAGCTCACGGAAGTCCTTGGGGAAGTTCTCTTTGAAATTCTCGCGTCGGGCAACGTCATTGATGCCGTAGCGAATGAAGATGTAATCAGCCTGAGGCTTGGTTTTCACCGCCTTGTCGTAACGGGTGTCGAGCAGCCGGCGGATGAACTCACCGCTGACGCCTTCATTGTACACATCGCAGGGAGGAAGGTCGGCTTCGGCGGCCAGCTTGATGCGCAGCGTGTCCTCGATCTGCGGTTCATCCGGCGCAAATTTCTTCGGAATGCTGGCCTCGGTGGTGCTGTCTCCGAGGAGAATGATCTGCAGGCGTTTCTTGCCCGCCGTGGCATCGCTGAACGCGAAAGGCGTACCACCGATGATCTGATCCGACGTGATCGTTGGGCAGATACGCTTCTCCACATGAGCAACAAACAGCTCCGTGCCACGGGCATGACTAACGAAAGGCCAGCGTGCGGGATTGTACATCGTGTCCGTCAGGTCGCGCATGAGCACGACATGCTTGCCGTTCTTCGCCATCTGGCGCAGGCCGAAGGGACGGCCGGAGACGCACATGTTGAGATGCACACCCATGAGGATCACGTTGTCGATGTTGCGCGCTTCGAGAAGGTTCCAGATCTCCACACCGCTGTCGCTAATAGCGTCCTTGTCCTGGTCAATGCGCAGCACATCGATCTGTTTAGTCCAAGGCGCTTTAGGATTGAGCCCCTTCGCCGCAAGTTCTTTGGCCCAGGCAGCATGCTCAGCGATATCATCGTCTTCACCGCCGTCGGTTTGATCCAGCGGATACACAGCCATCTCCTCGGCCGGGATTTGTTTGCACCACTCAGCGATCTTGTCAGGCAGGCGCGCAGCGGTGGGCGCAGTTTTGGCGCGCTCACGTGCGGGCGTGCCTTCGTAGGGCTTCATGCAGCTGCTCGGCGCGTGAATGATGAGTACTCCATCCTTGCGTGCCTTTTCAAGCACCTCATTCATGCGCGGCGCCATCTCGACTTCACGCGTCACAGCATTTTTGCAGTGGTGCAGGTCCCACATGTCACAGACGATGATAGCGGTGCGGGAGGGCAGCCACGGCTCTTTCACCAGCGTCGTTTTGCCGACGGGAGCGCGTGATTGCAGTGTAAACGAAAGCGGTGCTTCGACAGCGAAAGCCGAGACGGTGAATGCGAGGAGGAGTGCGAGTGTCTTCATGGATTATCGGGAAAGTTTTTGGTGCAGTTCATGGACCTTGTCGGCGATGCGTTCTTCCACGCTTTCCGCCCAACCCGCCGCAGCTTCATAGCCGCCTTCTTTGAGCACGCGGAGGCTCGGGACATAGCCGGTGTAATCATTAGAATAACCGGCCACCCAGACACCGGCGGCACCGGCAAACTCACGCTTGAAGCGCAGGGAGTAATCCACCACGACTTCGCTGCCGAGCGTGATGAAGGTGAGATCGTTGCCGAGCTTGATGACCTGCACCGGGTAGTCGTGGTCTGCGCGCCCCGCCTTGGCATAGCTGAGTTTGATCTCCTCGTAGGCGGCACGGATCGGCCCCTGAACAGGACGTGGATTGACGACGAGCGCCATTTCGACGGCATTTGAAAGCGAACGGCCATGCTGCATGGAAAGCTCCAGATCCGTGACCCCTGGAACGACATCGCTGCGACGTGGATAGGGGTTTTGATCAGCGCCGCAGCCCATCAGGAACAGGGCCGTGAAGCCGGGGCGATGCTCCTGCAGGTATTCCTGCGCAAAACCCGCATAGTCACCGCACCAGTTATAAAAGCCGAGGCTGGTGTTGTGACATGCATAGCCAAACAGCGTGGCACGCAGCGTGCCATCGGGCGCTTCGATGCGCATTGCCGGCACCTCATGATCCACAGGCCCCTCCGGATTAGGCGCTTTATTGGCATTCGGATGGTCGGGCGGCAGAGTGTAGTCACGACGACGATTCATGGCGAAACCGCAGCGCGCCTTGTTCCAAGTGAGGCGTGCCGGCTGCATTTCCTTGAGCGCTTTGCCAATCAGGCCGACGAGGTCGTTTTGCAGCTTCTGCGTGTATTCCCATAAGTCTTTGGCCTTGGGGTTGTCCTTGTCTGCATCCGTCAGCGGAGTCGTGCGAAGAGAAGGACCACTGTGGGTATGCGAGGCGTTCATCACGAGATTGGCAGGCGGCAGCCCAAACTCCTTCTCCGCACGCTGCGCCACATCATGCCGCAGAAGCTGCGGCACGCCGATGAGATCCAGCGTCACAAACACCAGCTTGTTTCCCTGCTCGTCTTCCAGAGCCAGCGCCTTGGCAAACAGATCCTGCACCTTGCCTTCCGCAGGCTTTTTGCGCCCTGCGTATCCGGCCATCCAGAGCAGCTTCTGAGGCGTCACTGCAACAGTGGCAGTTCCAGCTTTCCAATTCGCCGGTAGATGAGGAGCCACAGATTTCGGCGGACCAGCAGGCGAAAGCGGCGTGGCTCCAGGCGGCGCGGCAAGGACGGCACTGGTAAACAGCATGGCGAGCGAAAAAGCGCGGAGCGACATGCACAAACTACGGGCGCACTCACGTTGTTTGTTCACTCCGCACCCATCTTTCATGCGCCTCGCCACTGTCCTCACGCCTCTCAACGATCACCATCTGGCCCTCGCGGCCCAGTGCGGCGTCGAAGAGATTACGGTGCGATATCCAGGCTCGGAATTGGAACCTCTGCTGCAAACCAAGGCGCAAATCGAGCGCCACGGCATGAAGCTGGGCATCATCGAAGGCTATCTGCCCATCGAGAAGCTCAAGCTCGGAAAGGACGATGGCAGTGACATGACGGCGATGAAACGGCTGCTTGAGCACATGAGCGAGGCGGAAATCCCGCTGCTCTGCTACAACTTCATGGCCGGCACCGACTGGGTGCGAACACAATTGAGTGCCAAGGAGCGTGGCGGAGCGCTGGTGACGGCCTTTGATCTCAAAGAAGCGCAGCATGCCATGTCTTTGAACTCGGCGGCGATTCAGGCTGGCAGCGAAACAATCACGGCAGATGCCCTGTGGACGAACTTGGAGCGCATGCTTGCCGAACTGCTCCCCGCGGCAGAAAAACACGGCGTGACGATGGTCATGCATCCTGATGACCCGCCGCTGGCCGAATTCGCCGGCAAGGCGCGCATCATGAACAGCGTCGAAAACTTCGAGCGGCTCATGCGCCTCTCACCGAGCAGGCACAATGCGATCTGTTTCTGCCAGGGCACCTTTGCGGAGATGGGTGCCGAAATTCCCGCCGCCATCCGCCGACTCGGCAAGCACATCCGCTACGTTCATTTTCGCGACATTCGCGGCAATGCAGAGTTTTTTGCCGAGACGTTTCATGACAACGGCCCCACCGACATGGTTGCCGCCATGCGCGCCTATCGCGACATCGGCTTCACCGGCCCCATGCGTCCCGATCATGTGCCGCAGCTCGACGGCGAAGAAGAGGGCGAGCCCGGCTACACCATGATGGGCCGTTTGTTCGCCTATGGCTACATGCGCGGGCTGATTCAAAGCGTTCAAGCCGGCCACTCCTCCTCTTGACATGAAGCCACCCAACCCGAATCACGGCGGTCTTCCTCCTTGGAAGACGGACGATCTTCCCGCGCCTCTGCCATTCAGTTGGCGCAATGCGCTGCGCACCATCGGGCCGGGGGCCATCCTGCTCGTGGGGGCCATTGGGATGGGCGAGTGGATCGCGGGGCCGTTGTTTGTGGTGCAGCACGGACGCAGTGTGCTGTGGATCGCGACGCTGGCATTTGTTCTGCAATCGCTGCTAAATCTCGAAGCGGTACGCTACACGCTTTACACGGGAGAGCCGGTGCTCACGGGCTTCATGCGGATGCGGCCGGGATCGCGGGTGTGGGGCGTGTTTTATGCGCTGGCAGGCTTTGCGCAGCTCGGCATGCCTGCGGCGGCGGCTGGATGCGCAGGTGTGGCGTTTGCGATGCTGCAAGGGCGTGCTCCGACGGATGCCGATGCGTCGACTGTGACGTGGATCACGGTGGCCCTCGTATTGATCTCGGCCGTGGTGCTCGCCTCAGGCAAAAAGGTCGAGCGACTGCTGGAACGACTGTCGTGGATGATGATCATCTTCATCTTCGGTTTCCTGCTGTGGGTGAACTTCACCTTTGTGCCGCTCAAGGACTGGAGCAGCACGCTGACAGGCTTCTTCTCGTTCGGAGTGGTTCCTGAGAAGGTCGATTTCGTGATGCTGGCAGTGTTTGCAGCGCTCGCCGGCAGCGGCGGCATTGGCAATCTTGCCATCGCCAACTGGTTTCGTGACAAAGGCTTCGGCATGGCTTCCAAAGCGGGCAACATGGGTGGCGTGTGGAGCACGGAGCAGACATTGGCCCCCGTAGGCAGCGTGTTTCCCATCACCGCGGAAAATTTGAAGCGCTGGCGCGACTGGTGGCGTTACGCGATCATTGATCAATCCGGCCTATGGATGCTGGGATGCATCGTGGGCATGTTTCTGATGGTGAACCTGGCCTCGTCGTTGTTTCAACCCGGCATGCAGGTCACCGGCGTCGCGGCGGGTGTGTTTCAAGCGGCAGAGATGCGCAAGCTATGGGAGGGCTTCTGGATTCTCGGCCTCATGAACGGCTTCTGGATTCTGTTTTCGACGACGCTGACGAATGTGGATGTGCTGGCCCGCGTGGTGGCGGACATGGCATGGGCGGGCGGTGCGGTGCCGAAGAAGATGCCGGTGGGGCGGCTCTATGGCCTGCTGCTGCTCGGCTTCACGGTGATCGCGTGCTTCGGCGCATTCCTTGGCGATGCGAAATTGCTGCTCATGATTCTCGGCGCCACCGCCGCACCGATCACTGCCTTCTCCGCGCTGCAAATCCTGCGCCTCAACACCACGCTGCTGCCGCGTGAGTTGCGCCCGCCCCTGTGGCGCAAGATCGCGCTCGTCTTCTGCGCCTTGTTTTACGGCTTCATTTCATTCGCCATGTTCCGCCAGATTTTCTCCCACTGATCCACGTCATGTCACGCATCACCGCCATCGAAACCGCCATTCCCTCCGGCATCATGCCGAATCTGCTGCTCGTCCGCATTCACACGGAGGACGGGTTCATCGGCTGCGGCGAGACGTATTACACACCGCATGCCATCGCGGCGTTGATTCACGATTGGATGGCAGAGCGCCTGCTCGGAGCCGATGCGCTGGCGATTGAAGCGCACTGGCGCTTCATCTATGAGCGCTGCACGCCGTTTGGGCATCCGGGCGCGGAGATGCGCGCGCTGTCGGCCATTGATCTCGCGCTGTGGGATATTCTTGGGCAGGCCTGCAAGCAACCGGTGTACCGCCTGCTCGGCGGGCCGGTGCGTGATGCGATTCCCGTCTATAATACGAGCGGCGGTCCAAGTTACGGCGCGCTGGCGGGTGCCACGGAGGCTCCACGTCATCCGGGCTGGCCGGGCTATGGCGACATCGGCAGCAAGGGACCGTTGCAAGACAACTGGGCCTCTCATTTTGCCGCTGGTGACCTCGCTGAGGAATTGCTCGCTGAAGGCATCACCGCGATGAAGCTGTGGCCATTTGATCGTGCGGCACATCGTAACGGCGGTCTGCACATCTCATGGGCCGATATCGAAGAAGGCATGAAACCCCTGCGGGAGATTCGCGATCGTGTGGGCATGAAAATGGACATCGCCATCGAAGGGCACGCGTTTTTCCAACTCCCGGCGGCCGAACGCATCGCCGAAGCTTTGCGCGAGATCAAACCGCTCTGGCTGGAAGACGTGCTGCGAGTCGACAACGCCGGCACGTTGGCCGATTTCCGTCGCCGAAGCGGCCTGCCCATCGCGGCGAGTGAGATGCTGCTCGGTCGCAAAGAATATTTGAGCGTGCTGCAAGCACAGGCCTGCGACTACTGCATGGTCGATCCCACCTGGAACGGCGGCATCAGCGAGACACGCCGCGTCATCGACATGGCGCAGACCTTCAACGTCCCTGCGACGATTCACGACTGTACCGGCCCGCTCACGCTGTTCAGCGGCCTGCATCTCGCGGCCTCATCGGCCAATGTCGTGTTTCAGGAGACGGTTCGGGCGCACATCCGCTCGTTCTACGACAAGCTGGTCGATACGCTGCCCGTCATCGTGAACGGGAAGGCGCAGTTGCCCACGGGAACGGGCCTGGGGACCAAGTTAAAGGACGATCTGTTCCGTGAAGGAATGAATGGTTGGAGGAAGAGTGTGGCGAAGTAGTGGAGTTCGACAGCCGATTCACAGCTTCGATTTCATCCACGAGTAGAAGCTCGCGCCGATCTGGGCGTAGCCGACGGGATTGGGGTGGACGCCATTGTTGTTCGGATAGCCATCAACAGGATCGAGATTGAGCTCCGTGGGAACAATGAAGATGCCATCCTTCTCGCGATTGGAGAGACGCTTGAGCATGAGCTGGACGATGCGGTGCTGGATGCGCTTCCAGCCCCAGCGTGGATACTTGTCCTTGTAGTTCGCTGTGAAGCCTTCCTGACGCGCATTCGGCGGCGTAGTCAGTCCCACTGCGAGTTTGGCATTGGGCACAGCCTTGTGGAAGGCCGCGAGAAGCTTGTCCGCATTGTCGAGCACCTCGTTGATCTTGGCATCCGGGTTGTTCGGATCGGCACCGAAGCAGTCGTTGATGCCGAGCAGAAAGGTGACGACATCGGGCTGCTGGCCGTCGCAATGCTCCTTGAAGTAGCGCTGCAAATCGAAGGCACCCGTTTTGCCGTCCGCAGCCGGAAAGATAAAAGGGCTGGTCGCCTTGCGAGCCACTGGACCTGCGGCCACTCCCGGAGTCTCCGGCGCGAATTTGGTGAGGAAGTCAGACCACTTCCAGCCACCGTAACCTTCATGCGCGACACCTGGCTTTACGCCTGCAGGTTTGTGAGTGCCTAGCAGCGTGGCCTTGGGATTGCCCGGCAGAGCCAGCAGGCGGGCGATTTCATTCGGGTAAAAGCTCGCATTCGTGAGGCTGTCCCCCACGATGAGCAGGCGCAGCGGCTTGGAGGAAATCGATTTGCGTGGGGAGATGTGCAGCGTCGTCTTCCCCTGCTCCAGCACTTTGCCGCCAGCGTCTTTAACGGTGATGGCAATCGGGTGATCACCCACATCGGCATCACTCGGTGTGAGCGTCCAGCGGCGTTCTTCGTTTTTGCCCAGCTTGCAGGTGAACTCAAAGCGGTAGGCCTCGGGAGTCTCCGTCAGCACGATGTTGTCGTGGTAGATGCTCATCGGCACATCCGGCGTGGCATACACGACGGGAGGCAGAGTGAGCTGAAGATCTCCGGCGAAAGCGGAGCAGGTGAGCGCGCAGAAGAGGCTGAGTATCCGGTACATGCCCTCCACTACGGAGCATCATGAACGAATCGTTCCATGAAGCGCACAATCGCAGACATTGAAAGCTGCCCGCCCGGCGTGGAGGGAAAGTAGTCCATGCCATGCGTTCCCCACGGAATCTCGAGGAAGAAGTGATCGTCGCGATGCGCGAGGCTCGTGCTGAAGCGGCGGCTGTGGCCGATGCCGACGAGAGAATCCAAAGTACCGTGCAGGATCAGCGTGGGCAGGCGGTGCGTGTTCAGAAACTCAGTCGCCGAAGCCGTGCGGTAGCCTTCAGTCACCTCGTGCGGATCGCCGCCCATGTATTGGCGCACGAGGGTCAGGGACTTTAACAAATCGTCAGGCACAGACCATTCGCGGGCGAGATGCATGTTGGGGGTGCCATAGACGTCGATGCAGGCACAGGCACCAAGCTCCGGCATGCCATAAGCACAAGCAGCGGCGATCTGCGCGCCAGCGGACCGGCCCATAAGAACGACCCGATTCACATCAATGCCGAGCTCAGCGGCGTGACTGCGAACCCAGGCGAAGGCATGACGCGTATCCTCAGCCTGCGCCGGCCAGCGGTGTTTCGGAGCAAGACGATAGGCATAGGAACACAGCACATAGCCATGGGAGGCGAGCTCGGTGTTGGCTCCGACAAACTCTCCGGGATCACCACTATCCCAGCCACCCGTGTGGGCGATAAGCAGACACGGCAGCGGCTTCTCAACACCGACAGGCCGGTAGATCACCATATCCAGCGCTTCATCCCCCTCACGCCAAAAGGTACGGCGCTCACACTGCACGCTGAATTTCTCAGCATGCTCCGGCTGCCACAAACGCAGCCATGAGAAGCGCAGCCCCTGCGCCGCTGCAATGCGCGACGCTTGCACGGCAGGAATGAAAAACACGATGGCGAGCAGCAGGCAGACCACCGCCAACCAGCGCGAGGACTGCGCGGCGGGATAAATCAAAAGCAGCGACAAGAGCGCGAGCCAGTGACCAAACTCCGTGGTGGCCAGCTGAAGCAGCCACTGCCAGCGCGTCGGCGACATGATCCACGCGTTCACCGCGAGCAAAGCGAGTATGAGGAGTGCCGAAATGAGAACCACAGTTTTCACGAATCTGGTCTAATCCGCTTCGGACACAATTCTGGATTCAAACACCTCATAAAAAAGGCGCGGATCTCACGACCCGCGCCTTTTGAAACAATGGATTCAGGATCAACCCGCAATCGAGAACACCTCACGGGCATCCGCGATGCTGCCAGTCAGAGCAGCGGCGGCGACCATGACGGGGCTCATCAGGACAGTGCGTCCCGTGGTGCTTCCCTGGCGTCCTTTGAAGTTGCGGTTCGAAGAGGACGCGCAAAGCTGATCGCCGACAAGCTTGTCGGGATTCATCGCCAGACACATGGAGCAGCCTGCACCGCGCCATTCGAAGCCGGCTTCGCTGAAGATTTCATGCAGACCTTCCTTACGGGCGAGCACATCGACGATCTGCGACCCTGGAACCGCGATTGCTTTGACGCCTGCTGCCACTTTACGGCCTTTGATGAACTTGGCCACTTCGCGGAAGTCGCTGAGACGACCGTTGGTGCAGGAACCAATGAAGGCGACATCAATCTTCGTGCCCTTGATCGGCTCACCGGCAGGCAGCTTCATGTAATCAAGCGCGTCCTGAATGGAGATGCGGCCGGGCTCGGTGGTCGCGCTTTCGGCGGTCGGCACGTTTTCGGTCACGGCGATGGCCTGGTCCGGGCTGGTTCCCCAGGTGACCGTCGGCGGCACATCTTCGGCCTTGATGTTGATGACATCATCATAAACGCAGTCGGCATCCGAAGCGACCGCACGCCATTGGGCCACGGTGGTCTCCCAGGCATCACCCGTCGGCGAGTAGGGACGGCCCTTGAGGTATTCGAAGGTCTTTTCGTCAGGATTCACGTAGCCGCAGCGCGCACCGCCTTCGATGCTCATGTTGCAGACGGTCATGCGCTCTTCCATCGACATCGCGTCAACCAAACTGCCGCCGTATTCATAGGCATAGCCAATGCCGCCATTCGCGCCGAGCAGGCGGATGATGTGAAGAATCACGTCCTTGGAATAAACGCCGGGGCGCAGCTGGCCGTCCACATTGATGCGGCGGACCTTCATCTTGCCCAGAGCCATCGTCTGCGTGGCGAGGATGTCGCGCACCTGCGTGGTACCAATGCCAAAGGCAATCGCTCCGAAAGCGCCGTGAGTCGCGGTGTGGCTGTCGCCACAAGCAATCGTGGTGCCCGGCTGGGTGATCCCCTGCTCAGGTCCGACGACGTGCACAATGCCCTGCTTGCCGCTGGAAAGGCTGAAATAAGTGATGCCGAAGTCCTTGGCGTTCTTGTTGAGCTCCTGAATCATCGCTTCGGCGAGAGGATCCGAAAACGGCGAGACCTGGCTGTCCGTCGGCACAATGTGATCGACGGTCGCAAAGGTGCGGTGCGGGTAGGCCACTTTCAGGTTCAAATCACGCAGCATGCCGAAAGCCTGCGGGCTGGTGACTTCATGGACGAGATGCGTGTCGATGAGGAGCTGTGTCTGACCGTTGCCGAGGGTGCCGACGACGTGCGAATCCCAGACTTTTTCGAAGAGTGTTTTGCCCATGATGCGTGCTGATTGGTGGTTTGGAGGGCTGCAAGCCTAGCACGCCCGGCGGAGGGTGCAAGAATGCCTCTTGGCTTTTGCCACCGGACCTGCCAGCATCCGCGCCCATGAAATGGTTCAAAGTTCTCTACGTGCAGGTGCTGATCGGCGTCGTTCTGGGCATCATGCTCGGTTTGTTGTTTCCGCCGGCGAATGCGATCGTCCTGTTCGGTCAGTCCTACAATGCGACCGATCTCCAGCCGCTGGCGGAGATTTTCATCAAGGCGATCAAGATGCTGATCGCGCCGATCATCTTCTGCACGGTGGTGTGCGGCATCGCGAGCATGGGGGATTTGAAACGGGTAGGCCGCGTCGGGTGGAAGGCACTGCTGTATTTTGAGCTCGTCACCACGGTGGCGCTGCTCATCGGCCTTGTGGTGGCCAATGTGATCGAGCCGGGCGCCGGAGTGGAGCATCACGCCTCAGCCAAGGAAACCTCGAAGCTCGTCGAGTACCAGGCCAAGGCGGGAGACACGAGCACCAAGACCTTCCTGATGAACATCGTCCCGAAGACCTTTGTGGGGGCCTTTACGGATGATTCGGTGCTGCCCGCCCTATTTCTGGCTCTGCTGGTGGCCGTGGCGCTGTGCCAGATGGGCGAGAAAGGCAAACTGGTGCTGGATCTGCTGCACAGCGTTTCGGAGGTGTTTTTCAAGCTCGTCGCCATCATCACTCGTGTCGCACCGGTCGCTGCTTGCGCGGCCATGGCCTACACCGTAGGTTCGGAAGGTCCCGGCATGCTCATCAAGCTGGCCAAGGTGCTGGCCTGTGTCTACCTCACCTGTGGCCTGTTTGTGTTCGTAGTCCTCGGCGGCATCGCGCGGTGGAACGGGTTTAGCCTGTGGAAGCTGCTGGTTCACATTAAGGACGAGCTGCTGCTGGTGCTTGGCACGTCGTCGTCCGAGACCGCTCTTCCCCAGCTCATGCTCAAACTCGAAAAGTCCGGCTGTGACAAGTCGGTGGTCGGCGTGGTCATTCCGTCCGGCTACTCGTTCAATCTCGACGGCACGTGCATCTATCTGACGCTGGCGGCGTTGTTTGTCGCGCAGGCCACCAACACGCATCTCACGCTGTGGCAGCAGCTCGGACTGCTGGCGGTATTGCTGCTGACCTCCAAAGGGGCCGCTGGGGTCACCGGGGCGGGTTTCATCACTCTGGTCGCCACGCTATCCACCATCGACACCGGCATTCCCGTCTCAGGCCTGGCGGTTCTCATCGGCATCGACCGCTTCATGTCCGAAGCCCGCGCCATCACCAATCTCATCGGCAACACGCTGGCCACACTCGTCGTGGCAAAGTGGGAGAAGGAGTTCGATGCGGAAAAAGGTAAGATGCTGCTGCGCTAACCCTCACAACTCGATCTTCATCGGCGGCGGTGGGGCCAGCTTGAGCTTGGGCCCATCTTCATCCGGGGTATCAACGGCATCCACGGGAATGGCTTTGCGGATCGGCGTACCATCATCATTCACGGGGCTGGCACGCGGCACGGCCTGCTCGGAATTGTAGGGGTCTTCACCAATCACGGTGAGCGCCTTCATGCGCACAGGTTCGATGTGGACCCAGCGGTTGGACGAAGCAATGAGAGGGGCCGCGCCGAAACCGCTGGCGGGGCTTTGATAGCCAAACTGCTTGATCTCCACCGGCAGACCTTCGCCCGTGTGCAGATTGCAGAAGCCCTCCAGCGGCGTGCCGGGGCGCAGATACTCAAAGTAGGTGGATCGCACGGATTTTTCACGGCCATCCGGCCCTTTGATCTTCTCGTAGCAGTAGTCCGTGGCACGCATGCCGCTGCGCTGGCACATTTCCACCCGCTCCGCCGTCTGTGGCGGCTCGATGTCCTTCGGCATGTACCGTGTTGCGCTGGCATTGACCATGTCCACCCAGACAGGCAGCACGATGTGGTTGGAGAACGCCCCGGGAAAGATGGTCTTCTGTTTGTCGAAGCCCGCCCACACGCCGCAGGTCACCCCGGAGGTGTATCCCAGGAACCAGAGGTCCTTGAATTCGTAATGAGTACCGGTTTTGCCGCCAGCCACAAACTCACCGAGCTTGTAATCACTGACCGCAGGACTGCCCGTGCCGCGGTGCAGCGCGTCCACGAGGCAGGTGTGCGTCTGATACGCGGCGATGGGGTCCATGCTCTGCACGCTGCGCAGCGCCGCCTCGGAGATTTGAAACACCACCTTGTCATTGTTGTCCGTGATGCGCTGGATCAGGTTCAGCTTCTGCGGGCGGCTGCCCAGCGTGGGGAAATTGGAATAGGCCAGGCACATGTCACTCAGCCGCACTTCGCTGGCCCCAAGGAAGGTGGAGGGGTAGTCGCGCATTTCAGAAGTGATACCCGCCTTCTGCGCCACCTGTTTGACCATCGGCACCCCGACGCGCTCGCCCAGGCGAACGGTCGCAGAGTTGCGTCCCTGAACAAGAGCCTCACGCGAACTCATCGGAGCCTGCGTCCATTTGGGGTTGTCCACTTCCGCACCCCATTCACCCAGAATTCCGGTCAGGCCGCCGATCATCACGCGGCGGTTGTCCAGCGGCGCATCATCCACCTTGGTACCTGGGTAGAGCCCGGGACTGCTGAACGCTGCCGCATACACCAGTGGCGTGAAGGCAGTGCCTGCCGGACGCACGCCGTCCGTCGCGCGGTTAAACTGGCTGTCTCCAAAGTCACGACCACCCACCATCGCCAAAATGCTGCCGTCCTTGTTGTCGATCATCAAGGCCGCAGCCTGCAGATACTCTGGCAGTGGCTTGGGGGTGGCTGGATCAATTTCACCCCGCTTCATGCGGGCACGGTAGTCAGCCAGAATCGCGCGGAACTGCGCAAAGGTCTGGTGCTCATAGCCCGGACGCTTCTCCACCTCGGCCATGCGCTTGCTCACCGCCTCCTCCGTGGCCTTTTGCAGATCCTGGTCGATACTGGTGTAGATGCGGAAGCCGCCGATGGAGGCACGCTCCTCACCCACAAGGTCCACGACCTCACGCCGCACGGCATCAAAGACATAGCTCAGACGCGGGTCCGTGCTCTGCGGTGCAGTCACCAGCGGCCTTTTCTTGAGCTTTGCGGCTTCGTCCTTCGTCAGCGTACCTTCAATGGACATGCGCTCCAGCACGTAATTACGCTCTTTCATCGCACGTTGGGGGTGCTTGATCGGCTGGATGTTGTTCGGGCTCTTGATCAGTCCGACGATTGTCGCCGCTTCCTCAATGCTCAGCTCTTTGACATCCTTGCCAAAGTAGCCGCGCGCCGCTGCCTGCACGCCGTAGAAATTCACCCCGAAGAAGATGCGGTTCAGGTAGAGCTCCAGAATCTCCGCCTTCGAGAAATGCTTCTCGATGCGCTGGGCGATGAATGCCTCCAAAATCTTGCGCTTGTAGCTGCGTTCCAACAGCTTGAACGTCTGCCGGGCAAGCTGCTGCGTGACCGTGCTCGCCCCCTGCGTGACCTCGCGAGCCACGATGTTTTCCTTCACCGCACGCAGCAGACCGATGTAATCGACCCCGTCATGTTTGAAGAATCGCGAGTCTTCCTGCGCCACCAGGGCATCAATCAAGTGCTGCGGCACTTCCGTGATCGGCACAGGGGTGCGGTTCAGCACGTAGAGGCGGGCCATTTCATCGCCGTCACGGTCAAAAATGATGCTCGCAGACTCCAGCTTCTTGAGCTCCTCAAGGTCATACTTCTCGGCATCCCGCCGCAGCGGTGCCACGATCACGCTGTAAACGCCAAACACTGACACAACGCAGAGCAGAGCAAAGGCCACGAGCGCACTGAACCAGCCACGGCGGTAGAACGGCAGTTTTAGGCCGGCTTCGCCACGCCAGTTGCGTACAGGCTGGGGATCGGGATCATCACGGAACATGGCTTGGTAAGAAAGTAGGGTGGTAAAACTACCCGTCCTTCACAATCCGCGCCAGTTCTTTCCCGTGCATCGAATGTCTTCCCTTCCCCAGATTCTGCGAGAAAAGCTCGCCGCCTCCCCATCCGGCCGTCTGCCCTTTGCACAGGTCATGGATCTGGCGCTTTATCATCCTGATCATGGTTATTATGGAGCCGGTCCGCGCAAAATCGGCCGCCAGGGCGATTTTTTCACCAGTGTGAGCGTCGGGCCGTTGTTCGGGAAACTGCTGGCTATGTACGCTTTGCAGGAATGGCAGGCGCTGGGCGAGCCAGAGGATTTCACGCTCATCGAACAGGGTGCCCACGACGGCCAGCTCGCTGAAGATGTGTTGAGCGCCCTTGACGGCAGTCCCCTGCGCTACCTCATCGTGGAGCCCAACCCGAAATATCGTAAAGCTCAGTTCCAGCGCCTCGGTGATCGCGTTCAGTGGGTGGAAAGCCTCTCTGCGCTCAAAACCGGCCCCAAACACGGTTTTTTCCTCTGCAACGAGCTGCCAGACGCCTTTCCAGTGCATCTCGTCCGCTGGAACGGCGAACGCTGGGAGGAATTATTCGTCGAAACCGACGGCACCGAGGCCTTCCGCTTCATTCCCGGCGGCTGCTCCTGTGAGGAACTCGAGGCAGAAGTGAAACACCTGCCCCACGATCTCGATACCGGCCACACCCTCGAAATCAATCTTGCCATGCTCACGTGGATTCGCGCCTTGGCGCATGCGGCATTTCACGGAACCATCTTCATCGCCGACTACGGTCTGGATGCGGAGGAATTCCACGCCGACTCCCGCGCCGATGGCACCATCCGCCGTTACCGGCAGCACCAGACGGACGGCAGGGTTTTGGCAGACCTCGGCGAATGCGACCTGACCACGCACATCAATTTCACCCGCCTGATTGATGAAGCCGTGCGCCATGGACTCTCCCAGCGCGAATACGACCTGCAAGGCCGCCTGCTGGGCCGCATGGCGATGAGCTGGATCCAAAGCCTCGAAGGCAGCCCTCCTGACGCCGCCACGATGCGCCAGTTCAATTCACTCACGCATCCAGCCTTGATGGGTCGCTCGTTTCGGTGCCTCATCTTGGAAAAGTCAGCCCGTTGATTCATGGCACGCGTATTTCGGCCATGAAAAAGTTGCTCGCCCTCATCAGCGGTCTGGTTGTCAGCGCCATCGGCATCACCGCCTGCGCCACATCGCGTGCGGGTTATGAAACGGCTCCGTACAAAGTCATCCGCACGGACGTCGCCTTTGAGATTCGTGAGTATCCCGAGCTCAAAATTGCCACCACATCTCGTGACGCAGACAATTCCAGCTTCATGCGGTTGTTCCGCTACATCGACGGCGGAAATGCCGCCAAAGAGAAGATCTCCATGACGACACCGGTCTTCATGGTGGATGGGAAAATGGCCTTCGTAGTACCAGATAAGCACAAGAAGGATACTCCCGCCCCAGCCTCTGCCCAGGTGACAGTGGATACCATGAAAGCGCGACGAGTGGCCGTGCATCGCTTCAGCGGCTCCCAAACCAAGGAACTGGAACAGCAGGCTCTGTCGAAACTGAAAACCTGGATGCAGCAGAACAAGCTTCAGGAGGCTGGCGCACCCTTCAGCGCCTACTACGACCCGCCGTGGACACCGGGTTTTCTGCGCCGCAATGAAGTTCTGGTTCCCATCCCTCCTCAATAATTCTCATGCGCATCGGCATCACAGGAGCGACGGGCTTCATCGGCAGGCATCTCAAAGAATATGCAATCGACCAAGGCCATGAGGTGATCGCGTATTCACGCAGGCCGGGGTCGGGCCTGACGCAGCCTAAAGAAGCACCGCATGCGCTTCCTGAGACGCCGCTGGATGCACTGGTTCATCTCTCGGGCGAATCACTGATGGGACTCTGGACGCAGGACAAACGTGATCGCATCTGGAATAGCCGCGTGGATTTCACCGAGTCCCTGGTCGCGCACCTCGCCACCTGGAAAGCCGAGAACCGGCCCAAGGTGCTGGTTTGCGCCTCCGGGGCCGGATTTTATGGCAACAGCGGAGCCGATGCCGTGGATGAAACATCGCCGCGTGGCGAAGGCTTTCTGGCAGATGTCTGCGCAGGCTGGGAATCAGCGGCGCATCGGGCCGAAGCTCTCGGCATGCGCGTCATCACCTCGCGCACGGGCATGGTGCTGGGCCGCGACGGCGGGGCGTTTCCACTGCTGCGGCGGGTGTTTGCCTGCGGCCTCGGCGGCAGGCTGGGTTCAGGGCGGCAGTGGATGTCCTGGATACACATCGATGATGCGGTTCAGATTCTCCTCCAGGCGATCACCACCGAAACCGTGAGCGGCCCGCTGAATCTATGCGCGCCAGAGCCAGTCACGAATGCGGAGTTCACCCAAAAGCTGGCAGCAGCCCTGCATCGCCCCGCCTTCTTTCATGCACCTGCCTTCGCCCTCAAACTGCTGCTGCGCGGCATGGCGGACGAAATGCTCCTGGGTGGGCAGCGAGTGATTCCGCGCGTTGCCACCGAGATGGGCTTCGATTTTGTCCACCCGACACTCTCCGGCGCTTTGGCCTCGCTGGTCTGAAGGAAGCCGGTTTACAGTTGTTGACGGTTGTTTTCCAAACCACAGTCAACGACTGTAAACCACCGTCAACTTCCTCGTCCCTCATGGCATCCCAGCAGACCACCATCGGCATCATTTACGATTACGATCAGACGCTCAGTCCGACGTACATGCAGGATGAGACACTCTTTCCACACTTCGGAATCAACCCCGAGCAGTTCTGGAAGCGCAGCCGCGAACTCGTGAATCAGGAGGGCTACGACGGTGAACTGGCCTACCTGAAATGCATGCTGGACTACCTCGACATGGACCGGCCAACGAACGAGGATCTGCGGAAGCTGGGCGCAAAGCTGAATTTTTTTAAAGGCGTGCCGGAGCTTTTCGACGAACTGAACAAAGTGCTGAACGACCAGCACCGTCTGCTCGGTGTGAAAATCGAGCATTACATCATCT
>NZ_JBAQCR010000131.1:0-36229 GCF_049294395.1 Prosthecobacter sp. | reverse complement strand
CCACCACAGCCAGAGCAGCGAGGCGGCGATGTACACACCACCATAGGCCGCATAGACACGGCCCGCGCTTTCGGTGGGGTGCAGCGTGAGCAGCCAGGCAAACAAGGCCAGAGCGGCGGCTCCCGGCAGCAGCCACAGTACGTGCTTACCCTGTCGGAGCACGGCGTAGGCGGCGAAACAACCGCCGATCTCGGCGACAGCGGTCAGGGCAAACAGCGCCAAGGTGTTGAAGGAGCGGATGAAGTCCATACAAAGAAGTTAGTGCTCAAAGAGCATGATGAGCAGGCCGAGGAGGCAAAGCATCCCACCCAACACGCCGCTTTCATACTTCTCAAGCCATTGCAGCTTAAGCTTCTCAAACCCCGCGAGGGTGAGCCAGGTGAAGACGATCATGCCGCCGACAGTTGCGAGCGAAAGAATGAGGGTGAGGGCAAAAAAACCACTCCAGCCGTATTTGACGCCGGAGACATAGACCGGCAGGAAGCCCTCGCACGGCGAGAAGGTGAGCAGCGTGAACAGGCTGGCGATGGCCGCCCAGTCGGACTTGGGCGAGGGTGGTGTGGGCGCTTCACCATGGCCGCAGCCTTCATGCGCATGACCGTGCTCATGCTCCACAAAGGCCACCGCATGTTCATTCATTAGTCCGCCATGGGAGAAGCGCACGAGAGCTTGAAACTCATGCGGCTCAGGAATGTCCGAGGTGGATTGCAGGAAGTCATCGCCCGTCTGAAAAACGAAAGTCTGGCGCATCCCTTCAGGCCGCACGGTTTCGATGGTCACGCTGTCGGTCGCTGGCAGTGGCACGGGCTGCTTGTGCTCGTTGTAGAAAAACAGGCGGAACTCCGGCGGAACAGCGGTTTCAAAAACGGTGAGTTCGATGAACCCGTGGCCGTTGCCCACCATGATGCCACCGCGCGGTCCGTCGCCGATGGGGCCATGCGCATGCGCCTCATGGCTGTGTCCGCCAAAGAGGTGCGCATGGCCGTGGCTTCTGCCGCGCAGTTGCTGAATGACGTAGTAGAGGCCGAAGATCAACAGCGCGCCGCCCGCGATCAGCGGAAATGTGCTGCCGACTTTTTCGCTCAGTGTCATCCCACCCCATGCGACGAGAAAGCCAAGGATCGCCGTAAACAGCACATGCCCGGTGCCCGCGAGCGCCGTGACAAGCAAGGTCTTGGAGCGATTCCATTTCTGCACGCGAGCGGTGAGGACAAATGGCAGCCAGTGCGTGGGGATGGCGGCATGAAGAAACGCCACGGTGAAGCCCGTGACAGCGATGGTGGTGAAGACGGCTTGGTTCATGGCGGTAGTGGGTTAGTGAGGTTTGAAGGGGGGCTTTCAACCAAGCATCAAGCATGCACACGGCCCGCTCTCTCGGTGGGATGCAGCGTGAGCACCCATGTGAGCAAAGTGAGGGTCTTCTGACAGTTCATTCGCCGGGACGCGCGTGTGCGATGAAAAAAGATGGATGAATCTCGAATAGGCGCAGCCTCCCCGCGTCTGACCAAGACGCCGCAAGAATGTGGCAACAAATCAAAAGCAAACCTCCACTCATCATGAAAAAATTCATCACCCTCCTCGCTGTCACCGCGAGCCTTGCTGTTCTCGCTCCCGCCACATCGCAGGCGTTTGACGGCCACGCCTCCAGCCGCAACTTCGCGAACAACTGTGGCTCTTGCGGCACGCCAGTGTATCACGAACGCGCCATCACGGGCTATGACCGCCACAGGAACCCGGTATATGGCTACCGCACCGCCAGCCACAACTGCCGCCCAAGCAACGGTCATGGCAGCGGCAACCGCTTCGGGCATGGTTCGAACCATGGCGGCAACAGTGGTGGACACTTTGGCCCATCGGGCTTTCAGTTCAATTTTGGTGGGCGCTCCAGCGGTCATTGAGTAAGTGTGTTGAACTGTTGGTGAGCCAACCGTGCATGCCGGAGAAAGAGAGTTCCGGCGGGCTATTTTTGGGGACATTAAAGTGGAGGCGGTCATTGCTTCAGGAGTTTCTTGATACTGGGGAGGCTGAACGCCTCGCCGACGAGTTCATCGCCGCGATAGACCTGAATGCCCCAGCCGTGGTAGCGGCTCCCGACGGCTTCAACATTCTTGAATTTGGCACGCCGGCCGCTGCCGGATTTCACGGAGTGCTGCGGCGTGAAATTGAAGGTCACTACAGGCGAGGTGAGGCGCGTGCTTTTGCCCGCCTCCAGCACAGCGGTGAGCGAGTGTGATTTCAGCGCGACGAGTTTGTCAGTGCCGAGGTCATCGGCAAAGAAGGTGCAGGTTACTTTGACCTCGCCCTGAAGCGTGTTGCTGCCACGGAGTTCTATTTCCAAATTCTTCTTTACCACTTCATCGATGCTGCCTTTGGGATCTGCATGTTCCGTCTTCACGGTAGCGGTGACGCGTATAGGGGTGACGGCCTGCGCAACGAGCGGGATGCAGAAGCCCAGCGCGAGCAGCGGCAGAAAACTACGTATGTTTTGGGAGAGAGTGTAAATTTTCATGAGGCCAGTGGATTTGGGTGAAAGGCGGCGGTTCCTCGCCATGCGCTGTAGTAAAACAGCAGAAGAAAAGTCAGGATGAGCACCATCACGGTGATGGCCCCCCAGTTGGACCCGCTTGAATGACGCAGTACGGCGACGAAGCCCGTCAGCCAGCCGCCTACCGCGAAGACAGGGCTGATTATTCGGCAGAGGGCAAAGGCGATGATATCACCCTTCTCCTCACCAGGGCGGTGCCAACTGCTGCCGCCAGTGAGCAGGCCTGCAACGAAGATCACCAAGCCACAGAATGACAAGGCAAGTGCCCATTTTGCCGAAGGTGTGATCGATGGTGGCGGTTCCTCAGTCATGGAGAGGGGCTTTCATTGGGGGCATTCCGCGCTTTTGCTGTGGCGGATCAAGCAAACCGATCTGGTTGACGTAATCCGGACCAAAAAATGGAATGTGCAGGTTGACCTGGATTCGCATGCCGGGTTTCAATTGGGTGGACGAGACTTCATGCTCACCGAACCAGAAGATGGCCCGCGATGAGTAAACAAACTGGCGCGCGGGGCCGCCATCCTGGGCGAAAGTGATCCATCGTGTGCTGTGGTTGACACTGAGAACCATGCCGGTCATGGAGGTTCCCCGAGTGCGGTAAACTCCAGCATTGGAGGGTCGCCAGTAAGACGATCCGAATGCTTCGGCGGAGGATGGCAGCCAGAAGGAGGCGAGAAGAGCCAAGAACCCGAGCCTAGCGAGATTACTCATGGCGTGGAAAAAAGGTTAGTGAGTAATCGTCAAACACGATCAATGACTTCGTTCCCATATAAGTGAGGAATTCATGGTGGACTCAATGAGCGGGGATGGGAGGCCCGGAAGATGAATCCGGGTCGGCGGCGGGATCGACTTCGGCCTCAAAATCTTCGGGCTTCATGTCGCCGTGGCGGTGAAACATCCGGTAGAGTGCGGGCAGGACCAGCAGAGTGAGGATGGTCGAACTGATGATTCCCCCGATGACTACGCTCGCGAGGGGCTTTTGCACTTCAGCACCGCGGCCGTGGGCGAGAGCCATCGGCACAAAGCCGAGCGCGGCGACCAGCGCAGTCATTAGCACGGGCCGTAAGCGCGTGATCGCACCTTCACTGATCGCATCATCGAGGCTCTTTCCATGCAGGCGCAGTTGATTAATGAAACTGACCATGACGACACCGTTGAGCACGGCGACACCACTCAGTGCGATAAAGCCGACGCCAGCGGAGATGGAAAGCGAGATGTCACGCAGCCACAGCGCGACGATGCCACCGGTGAGCGCGAGAGGGACGCCGGTGAAGACGAGCAGCGAATCCTTCACGCTCCCAAACGCCATGAAGAGCAGCACAAAGATAAGTCCGAGCGCAAGCGGCACCACAATTTCCAACCGCTTGGTGGCACTCTGAAGTTGCTCAAACTGCCCGCCCCACTCGATCCAATAACCGGCCGGAACCTTAACGATGTCGCCTACCTTTGTTTGTGCTTCGCCAACGAACGATCCAATGTCCCGCCCACGAATGTTGCAAGTGACGACAATGCGCCGCTTGCCATTCTCCCGGCTTATCTGGTTTGGGCCGGGTTTTTCGTCGAAGTCGGCGACCTCGCTGAGCGGGATGAATGAAGTTGTTTTTGCTGCGACTTTACGACGCGCACCTTCATTTTCGTCATCTTCATCAGCAGGCAGCGCGATGGGGATGCGGCGGAGTGCGTCAAGGTCATTGCGAAGTGCTTCGGGCAACCGCACGACCAGCTTGAAACGGCGGTCGCCCTCGAAAAGGTTGCCCGCCTCGGTGCCACCGATCGCGGCTTCGATGACTTCCTGTACTTCGCCGACGCTTAGGCCGTAGCGCGACATCACCTCGCGCTTGAGCTGGATGGTGAGCATGGGCAGGCCGCCGACAGGCTCGACCTTCACCCCTTCGTTACCGCTGACGGTGCGGAGTGCATCGGCGATTTTTTCGGCGGTGGCGACAAGCACGTCCATATTGTCGCCGAAAATTTTGACCCCCACGTCGCTGCGCACGCCGGAAATCAGTTCGTTGAATCGAAGCTGAATCGGCTGCGACATTTCATAGGTGTTGCCGGGGATCTGATCAATGGCGGCGTCGATTTCTTCGATAAGTTTGGCTTTGCTCTTGCCCGGATCGGGCCATTCCTTCTGCGCCTTCAACATGATGTAGCCATCTGCGATACTTGGTGGCATCGGGTCACTCGCGACTTCTGCGGTGCCGACACGGGCGAAGACTTCTTTCACTTCCGGGAATTCGAGAAGCCGCTTTTCGAGCGTTGCTTGCATCGCGAGGGTTTGGGTGAGGCTGGTGCCAGGTATGCGCATCGCCTGAAGGGCGATGTCGCCTTCGTCGAGGCTCGGGATGAATTCCGTGCCCATGCGCGAAGCAATCAGGAAGCTGAGAGCAACAAGGCATGCGGCGATAGTCGCCACAGTGGGACGGTTCTTCAGCGACAGGCCAAGAAGGGGAACATAGACCTTCTTGGCCCAATGCATGAGAAAATTTTCTTTCTCGCTCACTATTCCGTTGAGGAAAATGGCGACGGCGGCGGGCACGAAGGTGAGGGCGAAAATCATCGCGCCGGCGAGTGCGACAAGGACGGTGAAGGCCATCGGCACGAACATCTTCCCCTCAACACCGGTGAGCGTCAAGATGGGCAAATAGACCACCATGATAATGAAACCGCCAAAGATGCTCGGCGTGATGACTTCCTTGGTCGCGGTGAAGACCACATGGAAGCGCTCGCGCGGAAGAAGCAACCGGCCTTTGGCGTGCTGATCTTCGGCGAGATGGCGGATGCAGTTTTCGACGATGATGACCGCACCATCAACGATGATCCCAAAGTCGAGTGCACCCAGGCTCATGAGGTTGCCGCTGACCTTTTGCTGCACCATCCCGGTGATGGTAAAGAGCATTGACAGCGGGATGACCGCCGCGGCGATAAGAGCGGCTCGGAAGTTTCCCAACAGTGCGAAAAGCACGACGATGACGAGCACCGCCCCCTCGAAAAGATTCTTCTTCACCGTTTCGACCGTGGCATCAACGAGGTTGGTGCGGTTGTAGATAGTGTTTGCGACGATCCCCTCCGGCAGCGTTTTGTTTACTTCTTTCATCCGCTCCGCGACACGCTGGGAGACGACTCGCGAGTTTTCATCCACCAACATGAAAGTCGTGCCAATGACAGCTTCATGGCCGTTATAAGTGCCGGCACCTGTGCGCAGTTGCTGGCCTATCGCCACGCTGGCTACGTCGCGTATGCGCACTGGCACCCCCTTGCGAGCACCTATGACAATTTGATCGATGTCGGCGATGTCCATGACCTGGCCCGGTGCGCGGACGAGATACTGCTCCCCGTTGCGCTCAATGTAGCCGGCTCCAATGTTGGCATTGTTCTGTGCCAGGGCAGTCATCACGTCGCGAAAGCTCAATCCGTAAGCGACCAGCCTTCGCGGATCAGGCGTGATGTGATACTGCTTTTCAAAACCGCCGATTGTGTTGACCTCGACCACGCCCGGCACATTGCGCAGCTGGGGCTTGATGACCCAGTCCTGCACCTCGCGCAAATCCGTGGGAGTGATCGGCGAGCCATCTGACTTGGTGGCACCGGGCTTCGCATCCACCGTCCACATGAAAATCTCGCCAAGACCCGTGGAGATCGGCCCCATTCCGACCTCGACGCCGGGTGGGAGCTGCTCCTTCACCTGACCGATGCGTTCGGCAATCTGCTGTCGCGCCCAATAGATGTCGGTGCCGTCCTTAAATACCACGGTGACCTGGGAGAGGCCATAGCGCGAGATTGAGCGTGAGTATTCGAGCTTGGGGATGCCCGCCATCGCTGTCTCGATAGGAAAGGTGATGCGCTGCTCAGCCTCCAACGGCGAGTAGCCGGAAGCTCCAGTATTGATCTGAACCTGCACATTGGTGATATCCGGCACCGCATCAATCGGCAGCCGTTCGTAATTGTAAACACCCAACGCACCCAGCGCCAGCGTGCCGATGAGCACAAACCAGCGGTGCTTGATAGAGAAGGCGATGAGCTTGGGAATCACAATTGTGGCGGTGGGAGGTTTTCGCCCGTACGGATGCGGATGGCGCTCTCCACCTGGGTCACGATGATCATTCCGTCACCAACGCTGCCGGAATGTGCGGCGGAGCGTATGAGGTTGACGATTTCTTCAGCCTGCGAATCGTCGGCAACGATCTGAACGAGGTTGCGACGATGAAAGGAAATATTTTGCTCGGTTAGCTGATAGTCTTCAGCAGTCTCGGGTCCGCTGCCGTGACCGAGCACCTCCAGCACGGTGAGGCCGGGAAAACTTCGCATTCCTTCCAGCGCGTCAACCACGCGTGGCAAATATCGATGTTGGATGTAGGCTTCGATTTTTTTCATCTTTCTTTCTTTTTGCGGGTTAATGCTCCGCTTCGCCTTTGCCGAGTTCGGCTTTGACGACGAAGCTGTTGGCACTGACGTATTTTTCGCCCGGCTTCAGACCGAAGACGACATCCACGCGCTCGCTGTCGCGGACACCGAGTTTCACCTCGCGCGCTTCAAACACGTTGCCTTCCTCGACAAAGACCACGGTCTTGTTTCCGAGCGTTTGCAGCGCACTGAGCTTCACCGTGACTGGCGCATCATTCTCACCTGTGATGATCTCCGCAGTGACGAATAGACCTGGCCGCAGGTCGCCCTTTGCATTCGGCACAGTAGCCCGCGCCAGCATGGTCTGCGTCCCCTCGGCACCGAACGGCGAGATGTAGTCTATTTGCGTCTTGATCGGTTGCCCGCCTTCCGTGTCGTGACGGTCGCCCGTATGGACTTCGACTTGCTGGCCTTTGCGCAGCAGTCCGAAGTCCTGTCGGAAGATATTCAAGTCGACCCAGACCGTGCTCATGTCCGCCACGGTGAAGACCATTTTGTCATTGTTGACAAATTCTCCCAACGTCATGTCACGCTGGATGATGGTTCCTTTCAGATCGGAGGTGATATCATAGACGTTGAGGCTTTCGTTGCTCTCGACAATTCCAAGCACTTCGCCTTGTTGCACCACGTCACCGAGTCGTTTTTTGACTGCTTTCACGACGCCTGGAAAGCGCGGCATGACATGCGCCAACGACTCCTCGTTGGCGGTGACCTTGCCATAAACTGAGAGGCTGGTCTTTATTTTTGCGGGACCTGCCTCCTCAATGCCAAGGTTGGCGTTCTCGCGCTGCTTGGCTGATAAGTCGACGCGGTCTTTCTTCTCTGCTCCCTCCTTGACCTCGCTCTGCTCCTTGCCTGCGGGCTGTGAGTTGGATTTGAGGATTTTCCAGCCCGCAAAGGCCGCGAAAGCGATCACTGCGGTGATGAGGACGATATGAATGAGCTTTTTTTTCATAAACCGTTGTGGAGGTTAGCGTGAACCTTTGGCCTTCGACTTGGAATTGGAAAGATGACCGTGAAGCTCAACGGGCTGTGCGGTGAGCGCCTCCACATTGGCAACGGCCTTGTGGTAATCGGCTAGAGCATTCAGGTGGCGGTTCCTCACCTCGGTCAGCGTCCGGCGGGCTTCAAGAATTTCGAGCTGGCTGAAACGACCTGCCGAATAGCCTTCGCTGAGCAGCTTCACGGTTTGCTCCGCAGCTGGCAGGATGCGCTCCTTGAGCGTTACGATCATATCAGCCGCGCGTCGCATCGTCTGATAGGCCACGCTTAGCTCACCGAAGGCACGCGCTTGAATTTCACGCTCTTCAGGCCGGGCCTTGGCAAGCAGCGCGCGCGCTTCGGCGATATTCCCTTGGTTGCGGTTAAAGAGCGGTAAAGGAAGCGAAAAGCTGATGACTCCCATCGTATAACTGTCGCCTCCGCCCACTATGCGCGGACCGATACCGACGGTAAGATCGGGAACCACCTGCGCCTGCTGCACCCGTAGGACGGCTTCACGATGTTCGCGTTCGGTTGTCCAGCGTGCGAGCTGTGGATGATTGCCCAGTCGCTCAACGAGGCTGGTGAAAGACGGCAAGGGCTCCGTGTGGTCGAGATTACCCGTGACGCTTTCGAAGGTGATCGTGCGCGTCTCACCCCACTGAGCAGCGAGGACGGCCTTGGCTGCCAGCAGATCCCGCCGGCTCTGATCCAGACTTATTTGCGCAACCTCCACGGCGACAGAGGCGCGAGTCAGCTCCACCTCCGGGGCTGCACCTTTTTCGAAACGTTTTTGCGTCAGTGGCACTGCATTTCCCCAAAGACGAACCGTTTCTTCCGCCAGCGCGAGCCGACGCTGGGCCACAAGCACATCGACAAAGGCCTGCGTCGTGTTGCGCAGGACTGCCACACGCTTCACCTGATAGTCGAAATGCGCCAGGGTGCGGCTCAGCTCCGCCTGTGTGGTGCGGGCGGCCCGCTTGCCTCCAAGCTGCACGAGCTGGCTCAATTGCAAAGTGTGCTCGGCGTTGTTGCCCCTTGCATAATCACCGGTACCTGTGACGTCCTCCGCTGACAGGCTCACATTTGGATTGGGGATGAGACGCGCTTGAATGATCTGAGCTTCCGCCGCACGAATGTCCCAGAAGGAGGTGGCGAGTTCCGGACTTCGCTCCAGTGTGAGTGCCAGCGCCCGAGCCAACGTGAGCGTGCCACCAGTTGATTCCTGGGAGTATGCTGAAGAAAGAGTTAACGCAGTAACCGCCAGGATAATGCGAGGGGAGCAGGAAAAGTTCATGGCGTTTATTGAAATGGAGATGGGTCTGAAGACTCAAGTGGTTCCACCCGCCCTGGCAGCGCGAAGCTGCGCCGGGCGGGCGGAGGGTGATTTAGGAAAACTGTGTTACTTCTTTTTTTCCTCCTTCTCCTCTCCATGAGCGCAGGTGCAGGCGTATTCCTTGTTCTTGCAGGTCGGGCAGTCGTTGAGGTTGAGGTTGAATTTCTCATTGATGGCCTTGTCACCTTCCTTCGCACGGATTTGCACCACGGTGGGGAGGTCATTGCCTTCAGGGACGGTTTTGTCGGACACCAGCTTGTCTCCGTCTTTGGTGAAGCTCAGCTTGGTTGGAGCAGAGCGGTCCCCAACAGTGACGCTGATGACCTGCGCGCCAGGGGCGACGACTTTCATATCGTCGTTGATGAAACGGATTTCGACCTTTTTGTCTTTGTTCACGAAGAACTCGACATGGGGTTCAACTTCAGTGATGAGCCTGCCGCCTGTGGGGCCGGCTTTGGCTTCATGTTCGTGTTTGTCTTTGTCGGCAGCACTGGCGGTGAAGGCCAGTGCGAGGGTGAGCAGGGTGGTGAGCAGTTTGGTTTTCATGAGTTTACGTTGTCTGTGGTTTGGTTGTTTTTGTTTGCCCCATTTTCATGGGGAAATTGATGGTGAGAACAGGTCACTTTTGTTCCTTTGGCTTGGCTGGCTCACAGGTGCAGGCGTATTGAGGATGCCTGCCAGCAGGGCAGAGGGTGAGGCTGAGTGTAAACTTATCTGCCGTCACCTGTGACTCTCCGGGCTTTGCACGGAACTGCACCAAGGTGGGCAGGTTATCGCCTTCGGGGATGGCCGTGTCGGAGACGAGCTTGTCGCCGTCCTTGGTGAAGGTCAGTACGGTGGCGCTGGTGCCAACACCAATGGTGACGGCGACTTCCTGGCCGTTGGGAGGCAGGACGATGTTGGCGTCACCCACAAAACGGACTTCCACCTTTTTTGTGACGGGGTTGACCAGGAACTCCATGTGCGGCTCCACTTCGACGAGGAGCCGTCCGCCGGTGGGGCCGGCCATGCCGTGATAACCGGCCTTCGGGTCGTCCGCCTGCACCCAAAACAGGCGTACTGCCAGAATGCTCAAAATAAGCAGTGTGTATTTCATGCGATTCATAATGTGATCGAAAGGTTGGTTTAGTTTAGCCGCAGTAGAGAAGCTGTTAAGCCTCAACCGCCTTGGAAATTCGTTAATGTGAGGCAGGTGCTTCATTCTCGATGGCCTTTGCGGCGGCTTTGCGACCAATCAGCCAGAACATCGCGGGTGTAATCGCCATATCGAGGAAGGTGGAGGAGATCAGCCCCCCCACGATGACGACGGCCACGGGATGAAGAATTTCCTTGCCTGGTTCATCGGCCGCGAGAACAAGTGGAATGAGGCCGATGCCAGCGGAGAGTGCCGTCATCAGCACCGGCACAAGACGCTCCAGAGTGCCGCGAATGACCATCTGGCGTGTGAAGCCTTCTCCCTCATGTGTCATGAGGTGCAAGTAATGACTGATCATCATGATGCCATTTCGCGCAGCCACACCACCGACAGCGATGAAACCGACGAGCGTAGCAATACTGATGTTGTTCAGCTTAAAATAAGTGAAGACCAGACCGCCCATGAGAGCAAGCGGGATATTCACCAGCACCTGCAGCGCTAGCGATGCGCTGCGGAAGTAGCCATAAAGCATGAGGAAGACAGCGACAAATACGATAGAAGAGAAGACTGCGATACGCTGGGTGGCTTCCTTCTGTGCCTGGAATTCGCCCTCGAAGGTGATGAAGTAGCCTTCTGGCAGCTTCACCTTCGCAGTAACCTCTTCGCGGAATCTAACGACTAGATTCGAGACGTCTCGCACGGTGGGCTTGATGGCGAGTGCAAAGCGACGCTGACTATTCTCTCGGAAGATGACGTTCGGTCCCTTGGCCTCGCGCACATCCGCGACGAGCGACAGCGGGATGCGCTGGGCACCGCCGGTTTCAACTGGCAGCTCGGCAATTTTGTCCGGCGAATCACGCCACTCGACTGGCAGACGCAGGACCAGATTGACGCGCCGCTGACCTTCGCGCAATTCAGCGACTGATTTACCACCGATGAGGCTGGAGAGCTGGTCATTCAGTTTGCCAGGCGCGATTCCGTAGGCTTTGGCACGGTCACGATCCGCCTCAATGCGCAGCTGCGGGATGGAGGAAGTCTGGTCGAGCTTGCAGTCCTGAAAGCCGGGAATGCTCTTGGCGATGGTTTGAATCTCGATGCCCAGCTGGCGCAACTTGTCGAGGTCGGGGCCGAAAATCTTGATGGCCACGGGAGCGGAGACCCCGCTCATCATGTGGCCGATGCGGTCCGCGAGCGGGCCGCTGACGACGGCAAAGACGCCGGGCACGGTTTTGAGCTTCTTGTTAATGTCATCAAGGATTTCCTTGCGGTTGCGACCCCTGCTTTGGTTTTCGCCTTCGATCTCGCGGAAATCCACATCGAACTCAGCGGTAGAGACGGGCACGACATGGTCGCCACGTTCCGCACGACCTAGGCGGCGGCCCACCTTGCGGACTTCTGGAACGGTGAGGATTTGCTGTTCGATGACGTCGGAGATTTTGTTCATCTCTTCGAGCGAGGTGCCCGGTGCGGTGGTGGCGGCGACGAGAGCGGTCTCCTCCTGAAACTTGGGCAGGAAGTCCTTGTTCATCTTCGGATACAGCAAGAACGAGGCAACTAGAAGCACCCCAGCGATGGTTAGGACAATGAGCGGCTGATTGAGAGCAAATCGCAGCAGAGTATGCTCCAGCAGCCACTTCATGTTGCGGGTGATAAAGCCGTCCTTGTGCGCATGGCCCGCCGCAGGGTTCAGCAATATCGAGCACAGCACCGGAATGGCGGTGAGTGAAACGATGAACGAGGCGATCATCGAAATGATCGTGGCGATGGCGATGGGAGCGAACAGCTTGCCCTCCACGCCAGTCAAGCCGAGCAACGGTAGAAAGACGAGGATGATCAGGATGGTGGCGTAAAGAATGGAGTTTCGCACGTCACCCGAGGCTTTGGCGATCACCTTTAATCGAGGGTGGGGAACTGGCAGGGTGGCGTTTTCCCGCAGACGCCGGAACACATTTTCCACATCGACAATCGCATCATCCACGACCATGCCGATGGCGACAGCGAGGCCGCCGAGGGTCATGGAGTTCACGCTGATGCCGAACCACTTGAAGACAAGCAGGGTAATGCCAAAGGAGAGCGGCATCGCCATCAGGGTGATGAAGGTGGTGCGGAAGTTCAGCAGAAACAGGAACAGCACGATGGTGACCATGATGGCTCCGTCACGAATGGCATCGGCGAGATTGCCAATGGCATGATCGATGAAATCCTTCTGCTGAAACAGCAACGTGGTCTCGATGCCTTTGGGAAAGGTGGCCTGGAGTTCCTCAAGCGCGGCTTTGATCTGCTCCGTCAGCTTTCGGGTGTCGAATCCTGGAGCTTTGGTGATGGACATGATGACGCCGTAGGTCGGCGATTTTTCGGGGGCCTGGCTGACGGTGGCATCACCGCGCATGGGTTCGATGCCCCAGACGACGTTGGCCACATCCCCGATGGCAATGGGCCGGTCGTTAATTTTTTTGATGATCGTACGCGCGATGTCATTCAGCTCCACAGTCATCGCCAGATTGCGCACCATGATCTCGGTGGGTCCGGTGTTGAGGAAGCCGCCTGTGGTTGTGTTCGCCGCTTCAGAGGTAGCACGTTCCAACTCCTCGTAGCTGATCCCATTGGCCTGCATCTTGTAGGGGTCGGGCTGGATCTCGATGCGTTTCACGCCGCCGCCCATGTTGAGGATCTCTGCTATGCCAGGTACGCTCTTCAGACGGCGCATGATCGTCCAGTCGGCCAGTGAGCGCACCTCACGCGGCGGCAGGTAGCCGGGCTCGCCTTCCTTGATGGTGGAGCGCACACCAACGAGTAGTATCTCGCCCATCAGCGAGGCGACCGGCGTCATAAAGGGCTGAACGCCTTCGGGGAGCTGGCCTCGGGCGGCCTGAAGCCGTTCCTGCACGAACATGCGCGCCCGGTAAATGTCCATGTCCCAGCCAAACTCGGCATAGACCAAGGAGAGGGCGACGTCGGAGTTTGAGCGCAGCCGCGTGAGACCCGCCACGCCCATGAGCGCGGTTTCAATGGGTTGTGTGACACGCATCTCCACCTCCTCCGGTGCAAGGCCGGGAGATTCCGTGAGGATGATGACCGTCGGCTTGGTCAGGTCCGGCAGCACCTCCACCGGGAGCTCCGTGGCCGTGCGCATGCCCATCACCATTAGGATAAGAGAGACACCGATGATGACCGCCCGATTTGCGAGCGACCAGTGGATCAATTTGTTGAGCATGGCTAGTGCACCTCCTTCTTCAGGGTTTTTGCTGATGCGGCTTCATCCTCGTCAGTGGAGCCCCCCCTTTTTTTGGCGAACAGGGACAGCAGCAATAAAATCAGGAGAACGATGCTGGCATACATCCACATGGAACTGGCACCTTCTTCGGCATGGGCATGGCCGTCTGCCGCGCCGCCCTTTTTAGCCTCCATCTCGGCCTTCTTCTCCGGCGTCAGTTCGCCACCATCGGCGGCATGTTCATGGCCGTGCGCCGCATCCAGTGCTTCTTTCAAGGAGACACTGCTGGCTCCCGCAAAGGACAAGGAATAGGCACCGCGCGTCACGACTTCATCGGCTGGCAGCAGGCCCTGAGTGACCTCGAGAAAGCGGTCATTGATCTCGCCCACCTGCACCTGGGTTTTCACAAAGGCATTCGGCAGATCGAAGTCCTTCACATAGACAAAGCGGTTGCTCGACTCTCCCTGCAAGGCGGCACGCGGCACGCTCACCACATTGCTGCGCTTGCTCATCACAATGGAGAACTCAGCGCGCATGCCCGCCCGCAGCAACCCGCCGGGATTGGTCAGGCGGAAGATGGCGTCAATCGTGCCGCTCTCTTTGTCCGCACTGGTGCCGAAGCGGAGCAGCTCACCTTTGAACTTTTCATTGGGCAGAGCGGCCACTTTGATGTGAGACTCAGTGCCCGCTTTCATACGTCCCGCCTGATGTTCTGGAACACGGGCCACGGCATACACTTCGCTGAGATCAGTGATTTCCAGCAGCGCCTTCTCCGGGTCCAGCGGGTCACCCAGCCGTGCGTCAACTCGTGTCACCAAGCCCCCCAGCGGAGCTTTGAGCGGAATGACAGGCGGCGGATCACCTGGCTGGCGGCTCTCAATTCTCGCCACCTCGTCATCTTTCTTCACCATGTCACCGGGAGCGATCTTCAACTCCACAATGCGTCCCGAAATACGGCTGCTCACGGCAGCCACCTTGCTCGGAATAGCTTCGATGCGGCCCAGTGAAAAGATGGTGGCCTCGAAATCAGTCTCCTCGACCTCGACGGTTTCGATGCGAAGGTTTTTCACGCCGGTTTCATCCAGCACCACAGTATTAGCGGCGCGTTTGGGGTCGCCTTCGGCAAGGACAACGCCGGACAGGGCTAGGCAAAGGAACAGTCGGGCAAGGGATCGTTTCATAATGTAATTCAGAGGGGATGTTGCAGAGTGATTAGCGTTGCGTTGGCGTGGCTGAAGTGGCCGGAAAAGCGGGCGCATGCTTGCCGGTGGCTGCTTCGTAGCGGATACGGGCCAGATGGAAATCACGCACGGCATCCAGCGCGGCGGCTTCGAGTTGCAGACGTTGTTCACGCGCACGCAGGATGGTCAGCAAGTTGGTCTGACCCTGCTCGTAGGCTTTTTCGAGCTTGTCGGTCTGCTCGATGACGAGCGGCAGCAGTTTGTCCCGCGTTTCATGGGCCAGATCGGCATTGGCCTGCATCTCGCGGCGTGCAGTTTCAGCTTCGCTGATGATCTGTTTGCCCAGGGCCTCGCTTTCCAGTCGGGCACGTTCGGCACTCGCGGTCTTTTCGGCGATCTCGCCTTGGTTGCGGTTCCAGAACGGCAGCGGGATAGAAATGCGGAAACCCAGAAATCCTGTGCGTTCGCGATGGGTAGGCGTCACATCCTGCATTTCACGCGAAGCAAACAGGCCCACTGTCACATCTTGCATGCGGCGCGCCTTGGCGAGGTTCGTGTTCGTCAGTGCTGCCGCGATTTTGGTCTGTGCAAGCTGGTAGTCGGCGCGCTGCATCCAGCCTGCGCCCATGCCAGGGACGGCAAGAGCTGGAAGATCGCCGGAGAGGTTCAGCGCATCCGTCGGCTGCAAACCCAGCATGGGCTTGAGCTGCCCCAGCAGGCTGACCGTGGTTGTCTCCAGCTTCCGTGTCTCCAGCAGGAGTCGTTGTGCATCCACCTGTGCCTGGGCGGCATCAAGCGCGGAAATCTCTCCAACTTTGGCACGCCCACGGACGAACTCGGAGAGCTTCGATGCCAGAGCGGTCTGCTGCTGACGCAACGCACGCTGCTGAGTGAGCGACAGCAGTTGCACGGCAAGACTCTGCGCCTCGGCAATGAAACGGCGCTCGGCATCTCTCACCTCCAGTTCCGCCGCGCCCACCAGTTGCGAAGTGAGCTTCTTTTCCAGGCTGAGTCTGCGCGTGATGGGAAAAGCCTGATCAATGGAGAAGATGCCAGTTTGCGGACTGACGTTGCTTTGATTCTGAAAGCCATAGCCAAACTCTGGATTCGAGAGCCTGCCAGAACCGAGCTGGCGACCGCGTGCCTCCGCCACAGCGAGGCGGGCGGCTTTGAGAGTGGGATGCGAGGCGCGGACCTGCATGCCGATGTCAGCAAGCGAAAGCGTAAGGGCTGGGGCCGACGAGGCGACAGCCAACATCAAGGACGTAAATAAAAGGGATGAGCGAAACATAGACAGGGTGGTGGTTTGAGGTTTGCAGGCGTGGACATGCCATGTCCTGAGCAAAGGAAAGAAAGTCGAAGCGCCTCAGCCGTCAGTCGTGGACGGCGGCGCAGACTTCACTCAAACCAAAATCACCATGCAACGTGCCACCTGCAAAGCCGCAGGCGGCGGACTCTCTGCCCCGGTGTCCAGAGGCGTGGTCATCATTTCACTCACTGTGAGCGTCTGAATCAGCACCCACTCATGAACTGGTCTCTCCGAAACCAATACGGCCACAAAGACCGGAATGGAAACTGCTGACAGACCTGCTGTGCCGGTCTGCAAATCCACGGCGAGCGGTGCATGATGTTCGGTGTCCTCGTGATCACTATCATCCTTGTGTGAATCCTTAGAACAGGAAACAAAATCAATCTTCACAGACCCTGCGACTTGATGGCAGTGCTCATCGTCCGTGGCCACCGCCGGGCCTTGATGGTCACACACAAACCCACGCTGCATTCCAAATACCTGTGCGCAACCCACGACCAGAACGGCCAGCAAGGTAAGGATACGCTTATGATGAAGAGCCATGGATAAGATCGAGTATGATGGGAGCAGAATTGACTTTATTCAATATTTTTTTTTCGAAACTCCAGATCCTAGATGGTCGAGAGCAGGAATGTTCAGGGATTTAATTTATTCATCACAGATGCAGGCATACTCGGGGTTCCCGCATTTTTCACAGGTGTGAAGCTGAAGCTTGATGCGGAAGTTCTTCGGCTTTGCCTCTGGCGTGGCTTTGGCTTGCAAGACGACTTGGTAGCATTCCCCCTCGGGAAGCTTGCTGGTCGAGACGAGCCTGCCGTCCTTTACCTCGAAGGCAATTTTGGTTTTGCCGCTTGGTGCTTCAGCGGAGGCGGTGAAAACTTCGGTCGTAGCGGGTTGAGCTTTCATCTCGCTGTCATAGACAGCAATGCTAATGCTACGGTCTTTTTCGACATAAAATTCGGCCTGCTTGCCGCCGAGGTCAAGCAGGAGACCTTTGCGAGGCCCGGCTTTGACTTTGGCATCAGCAAAGACGGACGTGGTGGCAAGGGCGGCGACGAGTAGAATGTTCAGCAGTCTTTTCATGGTGTGTTTGTTTGGGGTGTGGTTTCCGTTCGACCCCGTCGTAGCTCACAGGCACGAGGAGCAGGATGGGGATGGAAACGAAAACGATCCAGGCCCAGCTCTGCGAGCGCGATGTCACGATTGGCGATGGCCTTGCGCAAACCAAGCCGCCCTGGCCATTCGATAGGCTGCGCAAGGCTCGCTGAAAAGGCCAGCCCGTCAGAGTTGGCTTCCGGCGCGATGAGCTTGTTCTTGCCGTATTGGAGTTCGAGCGTGGGATTTGACTGCCTGCCCGCCGTGCTGCCGTTGGCCCGTGCCTTGATAATTTCCGCTTCGTAAAAGCGGATTTCCGTGTTGGCCGTGAGTGTAAGCGAGACCAGATGCTCAATGCTTTTGGGCACGGGCTGTTCCGCTGCCGGAAGCGATGAAAGGACTGCATAAAGCAGGGATGAAATGAAAATCGCACGCAATGATGAAACGGGATCGGGTTGCAAAGGACAGGCATGAAGAAGACCCGGCGTGAGGCTGTGTGGATGCCACCATCTGCGGGTGTGCATCAATCCGGCGCATTCATTCACCACCCCATACGGCGGTGTTGCTCACGGAAAATAATCAGGCCAATTCCGAAGGAGCGCGCGCTGGTAATGCCGCACGGCTCACAAAGATCCACGTCGTTCGTAGCTCAATTGGTGCGGTGGTCATTTCGCTGACGGAACCAGAAAGAGCTGTCGAGCTTTCATTCCGATGAAACATTGCCGCCAGCAAATCAAGCAGCTCTACCATTTGCATCTCCGGCATCATTATCGCCGCAGGCATCTGGCTGTGGGCAATGGTGTCGCTGGGGCAGGTGTTCTGTGACTCCCCGCCATCTTCATGATGAGCTGGATCACCCTGGCATTCACAAGCCTTGCAGGTGCTTTCTGAAACCCAGCAACACATCGAAGCAGGCACCATGAGGGCCAGCAGGATAAGTGCGGTAATTTGCCAGAAGCGTTTCATTGACGAAGCGATGCTAAAAAATCGCAGAAGGGCAGAAATGGTCAAGTGGTGATCGTATCGGGCGGGAGCTTTTGATATGACGCGGACGGCGAGTGCGGAGTCTGTTGTGCGCATGAGACTTTCCTGATCACATCGATGGCGGTTCTATAGAGTCTATGGAATACGGAGGCGTCTGGGTTTCGGCACTGTCAACGAACAGTGCATGGCAGCAGTATCACGCCTTGTTGCCATGCCTCCAGGTTTCGAATGGAGGCGTTTGTTAAATGGCGTTGATAGCCACGTCAGAGGCTGACTTCTTGGCCGTACCCGTGAAATCGAGCGCGACCGGTCGGATGAGTGAGCATGAGCCTCGTGGAGGGGGGGAGGCGTTTGCGATTTCATTCGGCGGTGGCGCTTCTTTATGGCGAGCGGGGAAAAGCCTGGCTTGCCATTCGCGGAGCGATGCCAAGCGGGGCGATTGAGGAGGCTTGATGGCTCCGCGCACCTTGGGATGGCGCAGCTGACGAGGCTGTTACAAGGGCGGCATCTGGGACATCTGAAGTGCCTCAAAGCTGGCGGGCGCAGATGGGCCTGCATGAACACGCAGGCTGATCGGAGCCGGGGTTTGAAGTTGAGGGCGTTGCGGGACACTTCCCGCTCGAAGGGGTAGCAGCGCACGAAGTAGCCGCGAGGGGAAGACTTTCCCCACCAAAAGTCTCAATCTCAAGATGAAACATCCCAACACATGGATGCCAAATGTGCGTAACGTTGATCTACTACTTGCTGACCTCGGGATCATATCCCAAATACTCCACCAATAGCTTTCGATTCTGTTCAGATGGAGGGTTCTTGTGCAGCTCCCAATACTTGAGCGTGCCCTTTGAAATCCCCAGTTGGCAAGCCAGCTCCTTCATCGTCAGATTCTCCTTCAGGCGCTTAGCCCGCACATGATCAGCAAGGCAGGTCGGTTTCAAATGCCTGTCCGACCGCAGCCACCAACGACGCGTATATCGCCCCCGATTGACCGACAACCGCCGTTGATGAAAAGCCAACAAACGCATCCGGGAGCGGGGAGAAGGATTAGCACTGCTTTAAACCGTCACCGCACCGGCACGAATCGCACGATGTTGCGGTGGTAGACTTCGCACTCCTTCTTGTGCATCCAGATGCTGAACCAGAAGAGGAGGGCACCGAAGATGACGACGGAAAATACCAGCAGGCGGCTTTTGGGGGAACGCGATGCGGCGAGGGCGGCGAGGCTGCAAAGCGACATCACATAGTAGGGCCATGCCCAATCCTTGCGCCGTTGGGTTTGCTCCTGAATCAGCGGTGCGAAATCGGGAGAGCGGGTGGCAAGGATGCGGGGGGTGGCCTTGTCGCGCAGATCGATGTAAGGCCAGACGCTGGCGCAAGAGACGCAGATGATGGCCAGCGCCAGCATGCGGCACTTGGCTTCGCCGAACATGAAGGAGACGATCAGAAACGTCAGGCCGATGCCCAGTCCGTACAGGGGCAGGGGCTCCAGCAGCAGATGGAGGTACTCGGGGTCGCAGATGCTCTGCCAGAGGGTGGTGAGTTCGCGCCACATGTTGGAAATGCTGAATGATGAATGATGAATGAGTAGTGGCCTGGGTGCCTGGGCAAGCGACTTAAAGGCTCTCAAAACAACTCCGACTGCCCGGTGACTGGCGGCATGAGGCCGAGTTTGCGGTAGGCGGCGGGCATGGCGACGCGGCCGCGGGGGGTGCGTTTGAGGTAGCCTTGCATGACAAGGTAGGGCTCGTGCACGTCTTCGAGGGTGCTGGTGTCTTCACCGACGGCAACGGCGACGCTGCCCATGCCGACGGGGCCGCCGTCGAACTTGCCGATGATGGTTTCGAGGATGCGGGTGTCCATTTCGTCGAGGCCGGATTCGTCGATGTCGCGCATGGTGAGCGCCTGACGTGCGACGTCTTCGGTGACGATGTTTTGCGCTTTGACCTGGGCAAAATCACGCACCCAGCGGAGGAGGTGATTGGCGATACGCGGCGTGCCACGAGAGCGGCGGGCGATCTCGTGCGCGCCTTCGGGCTCGATGGCGACGTTCATCAACCGTGCGGAGCGGATGAGGATGTGCTGGATCTCTTCGGCGGTGTAGTAGTCTAGACGGTTTGGAATGCCGAAGCGTGAGCGCATCGGTGCGGTGAGCATGCCGGCTCGGGTGGTGGCACCGACGAGTGTGAAGGGGGGGAGATCGATGCGGATGGTGCGCGCCTTGGGCCCCTGATCGATGATGATGTCGAGGCGATAGTCCTCGATGGCGGGATACAGGTATTCCTCAATGCTGGGATGGAGGCGGTGGATTTCGTCGATGAAGAGGACGTCGCGTTCCTGCAGATTGGTGAGGATGCCGGCGAGATCACCTGCACGATCAATCTGCGGGCCGCTGGTGGTGTGCAGCTTGGTGCCGATGGCGTTGGCGATAAGATTGGCGAGGGTGGTCTTGCCCAGTCCGGGAGGGCCGCAGAGGAGGACGTGATCCAGAGACTCACCGCGCATCTTGGCGGCCTCGACCATGACGAGGAGCTGTTCTTTGACCTTGGTCTGGCCGTGGAACTCGGAGAAATCCGCCGGGCGGAGGGCGAGATCAAAGGGAGAGTCGGGGTCGTTGAGCGCGGGATTCACTGCTTATATAGGAGCGTGCGCGGCGCAGAGTGCAAGGTGTGGCGCACGGCTCTTCGTGCAGGGATGCGCAGATTTTGGCATCGGTGTGAAGTGGCGCGCTGAAGGGCCGGATTTGATCAACCACGGAATACACAGAATACACGGAAAGGATTTCGGATTCTGGGGAGGTGTTTTTCGGTGTGACCAAAATGCTGCACCCGCGATGAGAAGTGCCTGTGAAGCAGCGGAATGCAGCGTCCTTATTACCCATTTGGCCTCCGCGAATCGGGCGGCGCGAAGCGTGAGTGATCGTTGGGATCGAGTTGCACTTTCTCCACGGGAGGATTGATCGTGGTTGATGGAGTAGGAGACATTGTAGTCATTGGTGTAGCAGTCTCATTGGCTGTGAGCGTCGTGCTGACGACTGTGATTTTGCTCGGGGCGGTGGCGTGCTCCAGCCAGCGGAGGATGCCCGCCACGGGCAGCGCCACGATGAGGAAGGTTAGAATCGGATGGTAGGCTCCATCGAAGATGTGTGCTTGAAACTCGGAGACCCAGGAGGCTGGCGGAAGATGGGCAAAGGTGAGCACAACCGCGACAACGACCACCACCCATTGCAGCCAGCGGAAGGCGTGACTCAGGGCAGGGGCTGCCCGCAGGCGGGCGGCCTTTTCCTCCTGTTCGGCCTGCAACTGGTCCATGAACTCTTCAATCGCGGCCACACGTGTTTGTGCCGGCAACTGGCGCACCTCCCACAGGGGATGCCAGTGCAGCATATCGCGCACGGGTGAAAACAGCATGGACGCCCGTCGTGCCTGCGCCCACGAAAGTGGAGCCCCCAGTCGCAGCCGTGCATGCAGCCACGAGGACAGGGGCCGCAGGGCAAACCACCAGATGAGGATCCCTGCGAGGAAGCAGAGGATGAAGAGAAGCGGATGTCCCTTGGCCGGTGGATTGGGCACACTGAGCAGGAACATCGCCATGGTGAGGGACATGCCCGCGAGCTTGGCCAGAAGGTCGAAGATGTGCGTCCAGAAAAGCATGGAGAGTCAGGATGAGGGACGCTCGATGTTTGTTCTGAGAACTGCCGATTGGCAATGGTTAAGTGGGAGGGGATCTGAACCAGAGGCACTTGGCAAGTGCCTCTCCTTGAGGGCTGTGTGACTCTTACTCGCGCCGGATGGAATCGGTGAGGGTGCCGCGCACGGCGGTGGCTACGGCGATGGCGCAGATGATGAGGCCGAAGCCGAGGACGGCGACGATGAGCTCGACGAGGAAGGTGAGGGGCAGGCTGCCGCCGCGTTCGATCAGCTGAGGCAGAACGGCGAGGGAGGCGGTGATGACGCCGAGAATGAGGCCGAGGACGAGCAGCAGGCTGTGCTCTCCCATGATCATGCTGCGCAGGGCTCCGGCGCGGAAGCCGAGGGCCTGCATGAGGCCGAGCTCGCCGCGACGTTCCAGCACATGGCGCGCGATGAGGACGCCGATGCCGGCGGTGCCCAGCAGCACGCCGAGACCCCCGAGGACGGTGAAAATGCCGATGTAGGTGTTTTGCACGCTGAGGAACAGCTCAAGCCGCTGACGCGTGGGTTCCAGTGCGAGGCCGCGCTGCTCAAGCTGGCGGGTGAGATGGGCGGCGATTTCGGCTGACTGTTCAGGTTTGGCATCGACCAAAAAGAAGCGGTAGCCGGCGGCATCAGGATACTTGGAGAGGTAGTCTTTTTCGGTGATGATCATCTTGCCTTGCAGGATGGAGCCCGCCAGCAGACCGACGATTTTCACCTGGAAGGTGTTTCCGGAACTGTCCTGGTAGTCCAGCGTATCGCCCACGCCTTTGCCGAGGCCCCACATTGCGGTGGCTTGATCGGCGATGGCGGGGATGCAGGAGTCGTCGTTGAGCTTGCCCCAAGAGCCAGATGCAAAGGCAAAGGTGCCGGTGAGCTTGGCCGGGTCTGCGGCCACGAGGACGGGCTTTTGGGCGCGATTGAGATTCAGGCAGCTTGCGTCGTCGCCATCGCGCACGCGGAAGGGCACCACGCGGGCCTGAGGCATGAGCTTTTCATCGAGGCCGAAGGCATCCCAGCCTGCTTTTACATTGAGGTCTTCATACACGGGCAATGAGGATTCGCCGATGAGCGCGAAGCCGCCGGTGCCGGAGTCGCGTGCGGTGGTGTCTCCTGCGCTCATGCGGAAGGCATTTACGGCGACGACGAGGAAGATGCCGCCGGCCATCATGCCGATGACTGCGAGACTGCGGGAGGGACGGCGGGAGATGTTGCGCAGGCCGATCTGCCGGAGGGAACGAGCGAGCGAGCCGCTGTCCCGCCGCATCCAGCCGCGGAGGAAGAGCAGTCCGGCGATCATCATCAGCATGCCGGAACCAAAGAACATGCCTGCTACGGCTTCGGGATTTTTCAGCACAAACCCGGCGGCGAGGAGTGAAAGTGCGACGACGGCGAGAATGAGCATCGGTTTGCTGCCATGCTTTTTCTGCACAGGAGCGAGGTCATCGCTCCATGAACCGGCGAGCAGGTCACGCGCCTGGATTTTGAAGAGCTTCCGGCTGGCCAAGCCGAGGGTGAGCAGCACCACGACCAGCGTGGCCAGCGCGGCATTGAAGATGGTAGCGAAGCTGGCGCTGAAGATGAGGGGCAGCCCCTGAGTGGCGCCGGTCCAGATGGCGGAGAGTCCGTGCAGTGCGGACTGGGTGTAGAAGATGCCGCCGAACACGCCGAGCAAAACGCCTGCCGTGGCGATGACGCCTGCCTCCAGCAGCCAGGCGCGGCGCACCATGCCGCGAGTCCAGCCCACGGCCAGGAGCAGGCCGATCTGCGCGGCGCGGCGCTCCAGGGTGAACAAGAACAGAAGCGAGGCGAAGACGAGAGCGGCCGCGATGAGAAACATGCTGAGGCCGATGAAGAGGCCACCGAAGTCCACGCTGCCTTTGGCGGCGTTTCCGGCATCCTGTTTGAAATCACGCGGCACCAGGCCGATGTCTGCAAGCTGCAGGCGCAGGGCGAGTGCGTTTGCCTTTGCCTCCATGGTCTGGCCTTCATTCGGCAGGCGAATGGCGGTGAGCTTGCCAAAGCGATTGGCCCAGAGTTTTTGGCCTGCCGCCAGAGTGATAAAGCCTTTGGGGGTGCCTTTGAATTCATCCCAGTAGGCTTCGTCTTTGTCGCGGATGGCCTTCATGTCCATGGGGATGCCGGGCTCCCAGTCGCGGCAGTTGTCCACGTCGGAAACGCCGGGGAAATCGGGAGTCCATGCCTTGGTGACCGTGGGATCATCCATGGGGAGGATCTTCGCGACTTTGAACTTTGCGGACTGCTGTTTGAGATCGCGACCCAGACCTACCACGAAATATTTGACCTCCAGTTCATCGCCGATGGCGAGTTTGTGATCATCGGCCAGCCATTGGGTGATGGTGATTTCATCATCCTTGCCGTGTCCGGTGGCGGTGACCATGGAGTAGGGGGTGCCGCCCTGCTTGGAGGTGATGCCGTTGACCAGATAGGTCAGCACGCCGAAGGCACCTTTGAATTCCATGAGTTTATCCGCGATGCCGCGATCCAGAAACACGCGGCTGGTGCTGATCTCCCATTCCTTCTTTGCGCCTTCGAGGCGTTTGAGCTTGAGTGCGAAATCCTCCAGGGTGCGATGTTCCTCCACATGAGCACGCAGTGTGTTGAACTGCGGATGAAGAAGTGCATTCACACGCCCGTCCATTTCGAGCTGGGTTTGCAGATCGGCAAGATTTACAAACACCGAGTCTGGCGGCACCTGCGAGGCGGTGAGCTGAAAGGCACCGAAGTCTTCCGCACTGACGACTGCAGCGATGGTGCGACGGAGGGAGATGTCTTGATTGGTGCTGCCGGAGAGGGGGGCATCGCGCGAAATGGCGCTGGGGCGCTCCAGCCGGATGAGGATGGTGTCGCCAGCTTTCACGCCGAGTTTGCGCGCGAGCGGTTCATTGATGGCCACGGCGGATTTATCAAAGGCGATGTTTTTGGAGCTGGTGCTGAGCTTCCAGAAGCTGGCGTCCACGCCGAGCACCTGGGCTCCGTTGACACGAACCTTGCCATTGGCTGCACTCGCTGCGCCGGTGGCGATGATGACAGGCGCGGCATTGGTCTTGCGCGCCAGGGTTTCGGTGAACCAGCGGTCTCCGCCGAGAATGCCGCCTTCCACCTTGCCGAGGCGCAGGGCCGCCACGCGCTCAAGGCTGGCGCGCACGGAATCACCCACGAGCATGGAGCCGGTCAGAATGGTGGCAGCCAGGAAGGTGCCGAAGAGGAGGCCCAGATGGCCACGCCAGTAATGGCGCGCGGACTGGAGGACGTAATCCGTAAGTTTCATTGCAGAGCGCCTTCGTGAATCGTCAGCACACGGCCCATGCGGTCTGCCTGTGCGCGATGATGGGTGACCATGATCAGCGTGACGCCGCTGCTTTTCTGAAGCTGGAGCAGCAGGTCGGTCAAAGTGTCGGCGCTGGTTTCATCGAGAGCGCCGGTCGGTTCATCGGCAAGGATGAGTCGTGGCTGATTGATCAGTGCGCGTACAAAAGCCACGCGCTGGCGTTCGCCGCCGGAGAGCTGCGCGGGCTTCCAGTCCATGCGGTCCTTGAGCCCTACCTGTTCGAGAAGGGACTCGGCGCGCTGCAAAGCATCTGCGGGAGGTGATTTCAGGGCGAGCGTGGGGAGCAGCACATTCTCCAGCACGGAGCATTGAGGCATGAGATGATGGAGCTGGAAGATGAAGCCGATTTTTTGGCTGCGCACGGCGGCAAGCTGCTGGGGCGTCAGGCTGGTGAGGGCCTGATCATCAAACGTGATGTCGCCGGAGTCGGGCAAATCGAGCGTGCCAAGAATGTTCAGCAGGGTGCTCTTGCCGCAGCCGGAGGGGCCGACGATCGCCACGGACTCACCAGCTTCAATGCTGAGATTGATGCCGCGCAGCACGGGCACCTGAGCGCCGCTGCCAGGGTCGGTGTAGGATTTGGAAACGTTGGTTAGTTGGATGAGTGGCATGGGATGAGCGTAAACAAGCTGTGGCAGATGAACAGCGGGAAAATGAGGCATCCATTATGCCTGGTTTGTCACTGTAGCTTCGTTATTCGGCCCGCTTGCGGATGGTTCAGGCTGCTTGAACGATGCGCCAGCGCTTCGCTTTGAACTCATGGCGGGGCAGGGTGTTGGGCTCGGCGAGGCGCACTGAAATACGGAGGGAAAAGGTGTCTTTGAGCTTGGCTTCGAGACGCTTGAGCAGCGGCTTCGCCACATTGCCGTCCATTTCGACGACCAGTTCGATCTCGTCCATGGCGTCCACCTTGCGCTGTTCGACCATGTATTCGACGACTTCGGGGAACTGCCGCACCACGGCTTCGATGGCGCTGGGATAGATGTTCACGCCGCGCACGACGATCATGTCGTCCACACGGCTGAGGATGCCGCCGTCCAGCATCAACCTGCCGCGATGAAGTTTCTTTTTCACCCAGTCACCGGTGCGGTAGCGCAGCAGCGGGCAGGCGGTGCGGTCCAGCGTGGAGAGGATCAGCTCACCGCATTCGCCGTCGGCGACTTCGATGCCTGTCTGCGGATCAACGATCTCAGCGAGGTAGGCCTCCTCCATGACCACGAGCTGCCGGGGCATGTCTTCCGTCTCGTAGCTGACGGGGCCGACTTCGGTCATGCCGTGATGGTCAAAGATGCGGGCTTCCCAGAGTTCCTCCAGACGCTTGCGCACCTCGGGCACGCTGCCACCGGTTTCACCTGCCACGATGATCTTGTTGATGCGCAGGCCCATGCGTTCCACGCCGGAGGGTGCGCCGATCAATTCGCCCAGACGAAGCGCATATGTTGGGGTGCAGCAGAGAACAGTGGCACCATAGCGGGCCATGGCCTCCAGGCGTGCCTGACTGGACATGCCGCCGGTGGGGATGATGAGGTAGTCTTTTGCGGCTGCTTCATAAGCCGTCCAAAAACCGAGGAACGGTCCGAAGGAGAAGGCGAAGAAGATGCGGTCGCGCCCTTTGACGAGTCCAGCGGCATCAAAGACGCGCTGCCAGCACTTGAGCATGGCATCCCAGCTTTCGGGAGTGTCCACCCAGGCCATGGGGACGCCTGTGCTGGTGCCGCTGGTCTGGCAAAAGCGGGTGTACTGGCTGATGGCCCGGGTCAGATTGGTGCCGAAAGGGGGATTTGCGAGGCGGTCTGCCTGAATGTCCGCCTTGGTGGTGAAGGGCACCTGCGCGATGAAATCCTCCACGCGATTGAGGCGGCTTACTTTGAGCTGCCATTCGCGGATCTTCTTGCCGTAGAAGCTGTCCGTGGTGGCGAGATTGAGCACGATGGAGCGCAGCTTGCGCCACTGGTTGGAGCGCAAACGAACCCGGTCGATCAATGGAGGACCCTCAGACACGCGTCAAGACATGGCGAGGCATGGAGCGGGGTCAAGCAACGGGGTGGATTGAGCAAATGACGAAACCCGAATGACGAATGATGAAGAAAATCCGAATGTCTTAAATGCCTTCGCTCATAGGATCATCGACATTCATTCGTCATTGGCGCGTTGTGTGGCTTTCAGCGCCACAGGGAGCTACAATTTCCTCACGTCGATGCGCTGCATCAGCAGATGCTCATGGCCAGGCTGCACGGTGACGACATCCTCGCCAGCGTTGGCGGCTTCGATGCAGAGAAACTCGGGGTAGGCTTCATCGGGAAGATCGGCGAGGCGCTTGGATTTTTCGATCCACGGATTCCACACCACCGTTGCGAGGCTGCCGGCTTTTTCGATGACGAGTTCGCGCTTCCAGAGCGGATCATGCACGATGACGGTGGCGTCGGAGATGTACATTCGGTCCACCTCCTGATCGATGACGATGGTGCCGTGCTGCGGGCGTTTGTCGGGTGACAGGCGGCCTTCGACGTACTGCGTGCCATGCAGGCCATGGATGGCGACTTTGCGCACGTCTTCTACATTGAAATAAGTGTGCAGCGCGCCGGTCATGGTCCAGGCGGCGGAGTCGGTATTGGTCACTTGCAGCGTCACTTGCAGCGAGGCCCCCATGTGGACGTGCAGCCTGGCTGAAAAAGCGTGCGGCCAGAGGGCTTTCGTGGCAGCGGAATCGGACAGCTTGAGAACGATGTCGACCCCTGCCGTGGTCTCACGCGCCACATCGACCTCCCACGACATCTGGCGGACAAAGCCATGGGCTGGCTTGCTGCTGTCCGTGGGGTTCGGGCCAAACCAAGGCCAGCAGACAGGGATGCCACCGCGGATGGGCTTTCCAGTTTCCAACAGCGCATCGGCGCTCATGAAGAGCACGGGATCATGTCCTTCGGGAATCCAATCGGTGACGTGAGCTCCGTTTAGCGCGATGCGACCCGACGCAGCGGGATGCTCGATGACGAGGATGGGATAACCTGCGGGTTCTTCAATGAGTGAAACGGAAGGAGGGAGAGTCATGCGGGCGCACTCATATCCTGAAGCTCGCCGGCAGCAACTCCGCCATCGTCATTGCCACTGGTTTTCCATCGCGCAGAAACCAAATGGACGTGTCCGGCCATGCAAATTCTGCGATCACCTGACGGCAGGCCCCACAGGGAGGGAACTCATGCCCGATGGCGATCACCGCGAGTTCGGCGATTTTCATGCCGGGGCCCTCTTCTGCGACAGCGCGGAAGATGGTGTTGCGCTCCGCGCAAATGGTCAGGCCGTAGCTCGCGTTCTCGACATTGCAGCCGGTGAAGAGATTGCCCTGCGCCGTGAGCAGCGCACAGCCGACCTGAAAGCGCGAGTAGGGGGCGTAGGCTTTCGCGGCGGCGGCGGTGGCGCTTGCCAGGAGGGTGGAGGCAGGGGGCATTACTTCTTTTTTTTCTTCTTCGGTTCGGCTGCGGGTGGTGCTGCTGGAGTCGGAGAAGCAGGTTGCGGGCCGTCTTTGATCAAGCCGGCTTTCATGAGTTTCTCTTTTACGGCATCCACCTTGAGTCCTCCTGTGGGGAGTTCGAAGCCGAGGTTGTCGCCGTTGGGGGTGAAGCCATTGCCGTCGGCATCGACGTAGATGGGATTGTTGTAGGCGCAGGGGCGGATCTTGGCGTAGTCGCTGGTGCCGTAGCCGATTTTTTGGTCGCCGTCTTCGTCGATGGCGACGACGATGAGATGGGCGTCATGCTGCAGCGGCACGTGGATTTTTTCATCAAACTTGATCACGCCGTCCTTGAACATCTGCGGGTGGGATGCGCGGGTGAAATTGAGTTTGGGATCGGGGCGGCTGTTGACGAGAACCTGCACGCGGTCGATGTCCATCCAGTCGGTGCATTGCACGCGCACTTTGAGATCGATGCCGCCGGTGGAGCGGTCATCATCTCCGGCGATCTTGCCGTTCTGCGTGGTGACTTCGAGGAAGGGGCCGGTGCTCAGCACGAGGTGGCCGGCCTTGGCATGTGGGGAGAGTTCAGCCCAGTCGATCTTGGCGGGTTCATCGGTGCTGCTGGGAAGGTAGCAGCGCCAGCAGCCGACACCATTGCCATAGACGGAGTGAGCATCTGCCACACCGACGGCGGTGACGCGGAGGCCTTGATTCAAGAGCTGACGCCAGACGAACTCGCGAACGGCGCTGACCTTCATGGCCAGAGAGCCCGCCGGGCGGCTGAGGCGGAAGGGTGCGTCTGCGAGGATGTCTGTGCCTGCGCCGTTTTGGGATTCGGTGCCATCGATCATGCTGCCAACACCGACGAAGCCGCCGTCTGCAATGCCGTCGCTGTCGCGGTCAACGAACATGTTGGAGAGGTCGGGGTGGTTGAACTGAATCCAGCGGTCGGCGCGCTCGGTCTGCCAGCGGCGCAGGGTGAGGACGGTGATGCGTGGATCGTCATTCCAATCAGGCGCACCGCCATTTTGCTTGAGGGGATCGGGCTCAAAGGGGAAGGCATTGAGATGCTGGCGGCTGCCAGTGAGCTCGACGCCTTTGACGGTCTTGATGTGGGCTTCGAGGCCGAGTGCCTTGATGGTGGGCTCCCAGTCGTAAAAGCGGTTGTGCTCTGTGGTGGGAGTGAATTCCAAGTTTTCTGCGGCGATGTTGATAATGCGGCCGTCCGTGTCGCAGACGTTGTCACCGCTGGGGGTGCTGTGATTGTGGAAGTCGGCGCTAATCCAGCCTTTCGTATCGACCACGCGCTTGAGTGTGCCTTTGAAGACGGACTCTTTGCCAGCTTCGACGGTGACTTCCTGCTCCAGATGCGAGTACTCAGGGCCACGCACCACGACGACGCGATATTTGCCGGGTGGCAGCTGCTGGGTGAACTGACCGTCTTCGCTCATGTACTGATCCACGCAGCCATGCGCACGCCATTTGGGGCCGAAATCCAGTTTGGGTGCGTCTTGGTCGAGGGGGGCGAAGTGCGCTTTGCAGGGGATGGGTTTGCCGGATTCGTCGGAGATGGCGAAGCGGATGCAGGCGGCGTCCGTCAGGATCACCTTGGGGGTGAGTGCTGCGCCTTCGCCGACCGTGATAGCAATCTTGGCCTGAGGGCGTCCCAGGTCTTCAATCTGCAATTCCACTGGCCCCTGCGGCAGCTTGAGGCTGAATTTGCCTTCGGCATCGGGGTAGGCTGGAATGCCTTTTGCACCCTCGGGAACCACGATCCTGGCTGTGGTGATGCCCTTGTTTTTGGCATCCAGAATCAGTCCGTCCACGCTGCCCAACTTGACGCCTTTGACAGAACGGAATTCACCCACGGCCTGCGCAGGGGAGGTGCCGACGGCAAAGAAGCGTGAGATGACGACTTCCTGTTTGGGTGCTAGTTCCAGGGTGTCTTCGACTTTTTCCGTGCCGGTGACGTTGAGTGTGCCGACGGCGTAGCCGCACTTGTGGGCGGGATTGATGGCATCGGTCCAGAAAATGCCGTCCGTCGTCATGCCGGTGACATCAAAGCGGGTGAGGTCCGATTTGGTGAAGACCTTTTGCGGCTTTTCGGTTTCGTTGCGCAGTGTGGTGGTGATGAAGATGCCCTGCGTGCCGTCTTGGACGCGGTATTCATGCCTCTTATATACACCGCCGTTCTTTGCGGCGGTGGTGACGGATTCCACGGCGGCCTCGCTCTTTTCCTTTGAGTCGAGGATTTTCACATAGCTCACGGGGCCGTGGCCACAGGGACCATAGACGACGAGCTGGTCGTTGTTGGCACCGCGCAGGGTGAGATCATAGAGGCAGCCTGGGGTAACGCCATCTTCGCCATAGAAGGTGCTCATGTTGGCTTTGCGACCGGTTGAGTTCTGCGAGATCACGGCCTCCACTTTGTCGCTGCGGAGGATGAAATCGCCCAGGATGCCGTCCGCCTCCTTGCCCTGGGGCAGTTCCGTTTCACGACCGAGCGCGGCTTCAAAAACTTCGGCGGCAGGCACGGAGCTTGCGATGAGGAGGGAGAGCAGGATGGCTGACTTCATGGTTGGGAGCGAAAGCTGTAACCAACGGACTTCGGAGTGACATCTTGTGAACGGAAACAATTTAGTTAGTTTAGCGCGTGTCTTTTCCTAGCAAACGCCTCCTGTGGCTCGATCTCTTCCGTGGTCTGGCCGTGCTGGGTATGGTCTGGACGCATTCGGCGAACACGTTTCTCGACGCCCGGCTGCAGCATACAGCGTGGTATCACGAGCTTACGTATTACCACGGACTGATCGCCCCGGCGTTTTTCTGGATCGCCGGATTTGTGCGGGCGCATGTGACATCGGCGGCGCCGAAGCCTGCGCTGCCTGCCTTGAAAAGACTGCTGATGGTGCTGCTCATCGGCTACCTGATGTATGTTCCGTGGCTGGATCTGTTCCATGCGCAAGGGTGGCGTGCGGCGTGCACGGTGAATGTGCTGCATTGTCTGGCCATCAGTGGGATGCTGATGCTGCTGGCGGAGCGCTTTGGCCGGTGGAGGCAGGTGGTGGTGGCCATGATGCTGGTCTTCTTTGTGGGACTGCAAAAGTCGGCGGAGAGCTGGCACACGGGGGTGCTGTTAATTGATCAGTATTTCAACCGCAACCAAGGCTCGCTCTTTGCGCTGTTTCCGTGGGTGGGTTTCGGGCTCGCTGGATTTCTGACGCGTTGGCTTTGGGACGGCAAGGTGGGCCGCCAAGCTGCGGTGGTCTTCATTTTGGGCGCGCTTCTGGCCTTTGCGCAGCCGTACTCGCCATGGCCGGGAGGGCAGCCGGAGTTCTTTCTGGAACGTCTCGGCTGGGTGATGATGGCCGCTGTGCTGGTGGCCTGCGTGGCGGACCGCCTCAGCGCTGCTACCGGCTGGCTGCGACTGGCGGGCCGTGAATCGCTGCTGCTGTATGTGGTGCATTTGCTGCTGATTCATGCGGTGCCGCTGCCGCGGCTGCCCTTGCAGTTTCTCATCGGTATGACCCAGCCGCTGTGGGTGGTGTTTTGGATTTTTGTAGGGCTGTTTGTCGTTTCGCTGGGTTTGGGGTGGTATAACGAGCGGCGAAAGATTCGGCGATAGCGGGGGCACGTTGAGGATCAATGGCAAGAGCGTTGCCGTTTAGGGCGTAGTTTGAGCCTAACCATGATCCAAAGTCGCCACGTTCTTGCTTTCATCCTGTTCACCTCCTCGCTCGCTGCGGAGGTGGCGAAGGTGCACCCTGCACAAGCGATGGGGCTGCTGAAGACGCAGTGCCTCGGCTGCCACAATGCGGAGAAGAAGAAGGGCGGACTGTCGCTGGAGACGCGTGAACTGGCCCTGAAGGGGGGCGAAAATGGTGCCGCCATCGCCGGAGATGCGGATCACAGCGCCTTGATCAAAGCCCTGAATGATCCGGGCGATGCGCACATGCCGCCGAAGAAGCAGATGCCGGAGAAGCAGATCAATTTGCTCAAGGCCTGGGTGAATGCGGGTGCGCCCTGGGATGATGCGGCGCTGAAGAAATTCGGCGAGCTGACGCCTGCGGACAAACTCACGGCGCTGCCTGCGAGTCACACACCCGCTGCGGCGATGGCGCTGAGCGCGGATGGCAAACGCCTGGCTGTGGGGCGTGGCAATCGGGTGCTGATTCGTGATGTAACGGCGAAGGATGCGCCGGTGGTGGCGACGCTGGAAGGCCATAAGGATGTGGTGCAGTCGCTGGCTTGGAATGCGGATGGCTCGCTGTTGGCGGCGGGTGGGTATCGGACGGTGTTGGTGTGGAAAGTTCCAGAACCGGCTAAAGCCGGGACTACAGAACAGCCTTGGGTGATTGCTCATACATTAACAGTGCCGCTGGAAGGGCGTGTCACGGGTGCAGTGTTTCTGCCGGACAATGCCACGCTGATTTTGGCCGATGGGGCTACGAGCCTGAAGGGTGTGCTACACCGATGGAAGCTCGGTGAGCCGAAACCTGCGCAGACAGTTGAGGCGCATGCGGACAATGTGTTGAGCCTGGCCATGAGCCGCGATGGCAAACAGATCGCCACTGGCGGTGCAGACAATCAGGCCAAGGTGTGGGATGCGACGACGCTGAAGGAGACTGCCAAGATCGAGGGCCATGTGGGGCACATCGTGGCGCTGGGATTCAGCACGGATGGCAAGTGGCTGGCCACTGGCAGCGCGGACAAGGATTTGAAAGTCTGGGACATCGCCAGCAAGGAGATGATCATGCTGCTGGGAGACAAAACTTCTCCTGTGAACGCGCTGCTGTGGTCGCCAGACTCCACCAAGCTGACGTATTTCAATGACAACGGCAGCGTGCATGGCGTCACGGAATTGAAGGCGCATGATGGAGTGCGTCTTGCCTTCACCTCGGGGACGGACAAGAAGATCGGCACTCTCGAAGACGTGCCGAATGCGGCGGTGATGACGGCGGATGGCAAGAATGTCTATGCTGCCACCGATGCGGGCGATGTCTTCCTGATCGATGAGAAGCAGAAGGTCACGAAGCTGAACGGCCCAGCGGCTGCGCCTGCCGCGCCGAATCCCAAGGCGCTCTCCTTCACACAGGACATCCTGCCGGTGCTGAGCAAAGCAGGGTGCAATCTGGGCAGCTGTCATGCGAAGTCGTCCGGACAGGCGGGCTTTAAACTTTCCATTTTCGCCTTCGATCCGAAGGGTGACTACATGGAACTGGTGAAGGACTCGCGCGGGCGTCGTGTGTTCCCCGCATTGCCGGAAGACAGTCTGCTGCTGCAAAAGTCTGTGGTGCGCGTGCAGCATGAGGGCGGGCAGCGGTTTGAGCCGGACTCCGAGTCGGCGAAGACCATCGCGGAATGGATTCGGCAGGGCATGCCGTATGAAACGCCGGGACAGCCTGCGCTCACGGGCATCGAGGTGGTGCCTGCTGAAAAGACGTATCGCAAAAATGAAGCGGGTGCCTTGAAGGTCACGGCGAAGTATAGCAATGGAACGACGCGCGATGTGACGGGGCTGACGGACTATATTTCCTCCGAGAAATCCATCGCTGCGGTGGATGAAGAAGGTCACATGAAGACCACAAACGAAAGCGGCGAGACGGTCATCGTGGCGCGTTACATGGGGCAGGTGGCCATCTCACGCGTGGCAGTGCCTGCGGACAAGCTGCTGCCACCCGAACGTTACGCGAAGCTGACCGTGCGCAATGAGATCGACAAACTCGTGTATGCGCGCCTGCAAAAGCTCGGCCATCTGCCCAGTGATACCTGCACGGATGCGGAGTTCCTTCGCCGCACGACGCTCGATGCCATCGGCATGCTGCCAACGGTGGACGAAGCCCGCGCCTTTGCGGCGAACAAGGATCCCAAGAAGTACGAGCAATGGGTGGATGCGCTGCTGCAGCGCCCCGAGTGGGCCGATCACTGGGCCATCAAATGGGGGGACTTGATCCGCCCGAATCCTTCACGCGTCGGTGTGAAGCCGGTCTATCTGCTGGATCAATGGATCCGCCAAAGCTTCCGCGAGAACAAGCCCTGGGACCGCTTTGTGCGCGAACTCCTCACGGCGCAGGGCAACACACATCAGGACGGACCTGTGGCGATCTGGCGTGACAAACGCGAGCCAGTGGATGCCGCCACGTTCATCGGGCAGATTTTCCTCGGTGTGCGTCTTGAATGTGCGAAGTGCCACCATCATCCGACGGAGAAGTGGGATCTCACCGATTACTACCAGATGGCGGCGTTCTTCACGCAGATGAAGCGCAAGGGGCAGGGGATCTCCGCGCCGATCAGTGGTGAGCCGGAGCAGATGTGGTTTGCGCCGGGTAATGCGGGCATCGAACACCCGGTCACCAAGGCCACGCTGAAGCCGCGCCCGCCAGCCGACAAGGAGATCACCATCGCCGAAACGCAGGATCCGCGCGCGGTGCTGGCGGACTGGATGACCGATCCGCACAACCCCTACTTTGCGCCTGCCCTTGTGAACCGCGTGTGGTCAAGCTTTATGGGGCGCGGCATCGTCGATCCTGTGGATGATTTTCGCGCTTCGAACCCGCCAACCAACGGGCCGCTGCTGGACTGGCTGGCGCAGGATTTCGTGAAGAACGGTTACGATTTGAAGCACCTCATGCGCAACATCATGCTGTCGCAGACTTATCGCCTCAGCAGCATGCCGAATGAGACAAACATTGCTGATTTGAAAAACTACAGCCGCAGTTACCGCCGCCGTCTGCCTGCGGAAACGTTGCTGGATGCCGTGTGTGAAGTCACCGAGGTCCATGAAACTTTCTCCGGCATGCCGGCTGATGCGCTGGCGAAGCAGACGTGGAATCACAAGCTGGAAAGCCAGTTCATGGACGCCTTTGGCCGCCCCAATGCCAGCTCCGAATGCCCCTGCGAACGTGATGCCAAGCCCAGCGTGGTGCAGGCGCTGCATCTGATGAATTCGACGAAGCTGCAGGAGATGCTCACCAGCAGCAAGGGCCGCGTGACAAGGCTGGCAAAAAGCGATCTCAAGCCGGAACAGATCATGGAGGAGCTCTACCTCGCCTGCTACTCACGCCTGCCCACTGCCGAAGAAGTGGCGATTGCGGGCAAGGCTCTGGATGTCGGTGTCGCGAACCGGCAGCAAGCGATTGAAGATGTGCTGTGGAGTTTGCTGAATTCGGCGGAGTTTGTGTTTAATCACTGATTGCATGAAATGAGCCTTGGATTTATCCGTCCTGTGTTTTAGCGCCCCTGTGATTCGATGGGGCATGGGCACCTCTGAAAAAAACAATTTGCAAAAAATTGCGGATGTTAAGGCCTAGGTTTAGTGCCCTTGGATCCGTTCAAACATGACCCTTTCTGCAAGCACACACAGCCAGCCCGCCTTTAAATACCGCCCGGACATTGATGGCCTTCGAGCTCTGGCAGTTCTGCAAGTGCTTATCTATCATGCCAAGCTTGGTTGCCCGGGCGGTTTTGCGGGAGTGGACGTTTTTTTTGTTATTTCCGGCTATGTGATCACCTCACTCATTGTCCGGGAGATGGCGGAAGGCTCATTCAGCATGCCGCAGTTTTGGGAGCGGCGCATC
>NZ_JBAQCR010000130.1:0-11652 GCF_049294395.1 Prosthecobacter sp. | reverse complement strand
GAGCCGGGGCGTGCCTGCCTGCTGCTGCTCGGCCTGCTGGGTTTGGGGCTGCGCCGGCGGCGCTAAGTTGATTCATTCCACCATGGCTTGTCAGCTTGCATCGTGACGGTGGGCGGACTATCGACGCAGGATGAAGCTCCCGCCCCACCTGCTCGACGAAATCATCCTCTCACTTGGAGAGGTTTTTGTGGGCAAACGGTATGCGGACAAGGTGATCGAGTTCACCTTCAAGCGGCATCGCAAGTGGGGCAGCCGGGACCGGCGCATCTTTGCCGAGTCCATTTATGAGTGCGTGCGCTGGTGGCGCTGGTTCTGGTATCTGGCCGGGCTGCCTGACGAAGAGCACACGCAGCCGGAGAACATCACCCCGGAGCGTCTCTGGCGCGTGTGGGCCGCCTACTGGATCTCCAACGGCCGTGATCTGCCCAAGGATGAAACCGCGCCCGAGGTAAAGCCGGAGGATGTGATGAAACGTGCCAAAGCAGGCGCATCTCCTGCCATCCGTGCCGCAATCCCGGACTGGCTGGAAGCACGTGGCACTCGTGAACTCGGGGCCGCGTGGCCCGCGCTGCGCGAGTCGCTGAACCTGCCTGCGGATGTGTTTATGCGCGTGAACACGCTCAAAAACGACCGCCGTGCCCTGCGCGAGCGTCTCGGCCAGGAAGGCTATGAAACCGAAGCCGTGGATCAGGTGCCCAGCGCCCTGCGTCTGAAGCAGCGGGCGAATTTGTTTGGCACCGATTCCTACAAAGCCGGCTTGTTTGAGGTGCAGGATGCCGCCTCTCAGCTCATCGCACCGTTTTTGCAGCCTGAACCCGGCATGCGGGTCATCGATGCCTGTGCTGGTGGCGGTGGCAAGGCGCTGCACCTCGCGGCCATCATGCGCAACAAGGGCCGCCTGCTGGCGCTGGACATTCATGCCTGGAAGCTGGCGGAGCTGCGCAAGCGCGCCTCACGTGCCGGGGTGGACATCATCGAAGCACGCGAGATCGAAGGCTCCAAGACCGTGAAGCGTCTGGCGCAAAAAGCGGATCGTGTCCTCCTAGACGTGCCATGCTCCGGCATGGGCGTGCTGCGCCGCAATCCGGATGCGAAGTGGAAACTCAGCGATACCGAGATCGATCGTCTCATCGCCCTCCAGGCCGAGATTCTCGAAAACTACAGCCGCATGGTCGCCCCCGGCGGCAAACTCGTCTATGCCACCTGCAGCATCCTGCCCAGCGAAAACGAACTCCAGGTCCAGGCTTTCCTGGCCAAACACGGTGAGGAATGGACCCTCGAAGAGGAACTCCACCGCACGCCAGAGACCGGCGCATTTGACGGATTCTATGCGGCGAGGCTGATGAGGAAACCTGCTCCGCAAAATGACGAAATCAAAGTGGCGAATGCCGAAGAAAAGCCCAATGACGAAGCTGTCCCGGCTGCTCCAGCCGTTTAGGCTTTCGAGCTTCGGATTTCATTCGTCATTCGGGAATTAGACATTCGTCATTGCCTCAATGGCACCCGCAGCCCGTACCGCAGGAGCCTCCCCCGCTTGAGGCCTGGGAGCCGCCGCTGCTGCCGCCCATCAATCCGGTGCCACCAATCGGCACGCGACGGACCGGCTGTCCGCTGTCCGGGTGCTGCGTGAGGGCGGCATCCTTCATGCTCTGGCGGATTTCAAAGCGCTTGGTGGGTTCACCTTCAAACTGGGGGATGGTTTCGTAAACGTAGGTGGGCATGATCAGAAATGTCGAATGTTCGAAATACGAATGCCGAATGAATGAAGCTGCGCAAGGCAGGAAATAAAAACGGCGTCCCCGTAAAGGGACGCCGCGTGGGAGTAATGGATGGATAGATCAGGCTTTCGCAGCCATCTCCTCCTCAATGGTCAGAGGCTTGTAGCCGCCGATGGACTTGAAGTAGACCAGCAGGAGAAGGTAGATCACGGCCATCGTACCGGGGATGTAGGAGTCAAACTTCAGCGTCTTGCGGTCGCCCTGCTGATCGGCCAGCACCACGGCCTTCTGATCAGCAGTCTTTTCCTTGGCTTCCTTGGCTTCGGAGAGCTTCTTGCCATCAAGACCGATGGCAGCGGTCGCTTCCAGATTGAGGAACTTGCTCGGAGCTTCCGCCTTGTAGGTTTCGTAGAGGGCGGGGTTGGAGGCCTTCAGGGACTCACCAGCGAAGCGGTCCTTCGTATAGCCGAGGCCAGGACCACCGATGATACCAGCGGAGAGCATCCCGATGCCACCCATGATGGAGATGGCCACAGCGCCCGTGCTTGGAAAGCGGTCAGAAGCAACGGCCAGCATCGTGGGCCAGAAGAAGGTCTTGCCAAAGGCATACACGCCCAGAGCGACGAGCGCAGTGCCGAAGGTGTTCATGCCGGAGGCCAGTGTGAGACCGCCGCAGGCAAGGGCTGCGCAAATGCAGAGCAGGCCGACAGGGGAGAGCTTGAGCGTCTTTTCGATCCAATGAGCGCAGAAACGCAGGCCGAACATGATGGCGGAGGTCCAGAGGAAGAGGGCCTTGCCCTGCTCAGGGGTGAACAGGTTACCGGTGATGTTCTGGATCCAGCCGTCCGTGCCCAGCTCGACCGCACCGACGAGGGCGTGAGTGACGAAGAGGATGAAAAGCACAAGCGATCCAAGCGAGAACTTGGTGAGCACACCCACGGCGATCAGCACAATGCCGCCCGTGGCGTAGCCGAGGTTCTTGGCCAGAGCAGGCTCAACGCTGAGCACGTCCTTGAAGAAGCCTTCCGCAAAGAAGGAAAGGAGGAAGCAGGCCACGGCACCGCCGAGAATGCCGACGTCCTTGAGCATGTTGCCAAAGCTGACGCCCTTGGCCGCAGCGGCGGACTGGGGGAACTTCTGGCCCATGAACATGAGGCCGTAGATGACGGTCGGGATGAGATACAGCGCGAGCTGGATGCGCCAGTTGATCTCCATCTTGTCGTCAAGGAACCAGCCGATGATCACACCGATCACCATGCCGGCAGGCCAGGAGGCGTGCAGGATGTTGAGGTAATGCGTGCGGTTTTCCGGGAACAGCGTGGCGACCAGCGGATTGGCCACGGCTTCCAGGGTGCCATTCGCGAACGCGAAGATGAACATGCCGAGGGAGAGCACCATGAAGGCGCTGCTGCCGCTGGCGGTGAAGGTGACGAGCGCGGAGACGATGTGCAGCAGGAAGGCCACCACGACGAGCTTGCCGTAGCCGATCTTGTCCACCACGACACCGCCAAGGATGATGCCAAAGCAGAAGCCGTTGAAGCCCATGCCGCCGATGGCTCCGAGCTGCGCGCCCGTGAAGCCGAACTCCTTCGCCCAGTTGTCAAAGATGCCGCCGCGGATGGCGAAGCCGACGCCGGCCGCGAGAATGGCCATGAAGCCGGCCCAGAGAAGTCTCATTCGATTGTTTTCGCTCATAGAGGAGGGAGTGGAGTGTGTGTTGGTTGGAGTGATGGTTGCGGGAACGGGCGTGTTTTAGGTGCCACGCCTCTGAGCGACAAGGAAAAAGTGTTCTCAAGACTGAGAAGTTGCCAGAACACGCAGCGGGAAGGTCCGCAAGTCGCGTCCAGAAAAAGACCTTTGCGGTGAGCGCTTTCGGGCGGGCGGACCTGTTATCGCTGCGAAGCCTGTCGATCTTGCAGTGAATGCAGGGGGCTCTCGATTCTGCGTTGCGGGTCAGTGGGCCGGGCTGGCATCTCCTTCGGAAATGACGACCGGTTTGTACCCACCACGGGCCTTGAACCAGAAGAACATGCCAAGATAGCAGGCCAGCATGAAGCTGGGGAGAATGGCGATGGTGGTGAAGACGCTGCGCTTGCTCGCGGCCTGCACGCTCTCGAGTTCCTGATGCTGAGGGGCAGGGAGGGCCTTGATTTTTTCCTGGTTCAGCGTTGGCGCATTGCCGAAGATGCCAGCCTTGGGGTCGCCTTTGATCTGGGAGTACAGAGCGCTGTGCTCAGTCGCGGAGAGACGATCGGCCATGTCGAGATCCTGCTTGTGACCGATGTAGGGGCTGCCCAGCACGCCCAGGAAGAGTACGCCCACAGCGGAGACGCCATTGAGGGTGAGGGCCCCGCCTTTGGGGAACTGCTCGGCGGTGAGCCCCAGCGTGGTGCTCCACAGGAAGGTCTTGCCCAGAGCATACACCGTCGCTGCCGCGAGGATAACCCAGCCAGTGGCATGGGAGAGGAAGATCAGCCCGGTGATGGCAATGGCCCCGCTGATGACCAGCAGGCCGATGGGGGAGAATCTGTGCACGATGGGGCCGGCGTAAAAGCGCAGCACCGTCATGATGACGGAGACATACACAAAGATCCACGTGGCGAAGTTCGGGAAATCCGGGCCGCTGAGCTTGAGCAGTTCCGGCATCCACCCGTCGGTGCCGAGTTCGGTCGTGGCGAGAGGTCCAATGGTGATGAGAACAACGATGAAGAGCCAGTTGCCCAGTGAATGGGTATAAAAGCCAGTGGCCGCACCCAGCACCAGTCCGGCGATGAGCGAGTCCCTCAGGGAGGCCTCGTAGCCGATCATCTGCATGACCGCGCAGTAAACCAGGGAACCGATGATGAAGGAGCCCACCGCACCCACTTCCTTGAGCATGTCGCGGTAGCTCACACCGGCGGCCACGCGCTCATTCACTGGGAATGTCCGTGGGAGGATCAGCAGCGTGTAAAGTACCACGGGGATGAAGCACAGCGCAAAGCGGAACTGCCACACGGCATTGAAGAACAGTTTCGTTTCTGGCAGCAGCGCACAAAACAGCGCGCCCAGCGCCAGTCCTGCGGGCCAGCCTGCATGCAGGATGTTCAGCCACTTTGATTTGTTCTTGCTGAAGATCGTGGCGACGACCGGATTGATGAACGACTCCACCGTCCCATTCGCCACGGCAACGAGCAGCGAGCTCCAGTAAAAGTCTTCATACCCGGAGGCGCGCAGGGTGAGCACCAGCGAAACGACATGGCAACCTGCGGCAAACAGCGCGACCGTTTTGTAGCCAATGCGGTCAATGATCAGGCTGAAGAAGATGATGCTCAGCGCAAACGGCCACATACCCGCGCCATTGATGGCTCCCTTCTGTGACTCAGACAGATTGAAGCTGTTCTGCAACTCACCAATCGTGTTGGCTCTCACCCCAAATACAAACGAGGTGGCAACCAGGGCGATGAAGCACGCCCAGAAGAGTTTCATGTCGGCTTTGCCGGAGGTGGTCTGAGTCATGGCGTGGGAGGGGATCGGTCAGGGAGTGCGCGATTCCAGCAAAAGCCGCCTCACAGCGCAACGTCTTTTTCCGGGTTCGAAAAATACCTCATAATCCTCTTGAGTGGGAATCTCAGGTTTGCACCGCAGAGCCCCTACAACCTCCGCAACCCATCCTCCGTCATCGCGCACGGGATCGCTTCATCGATCTCATTGATGCGGGCCAGCGTTTCAGCACTCAGCACCAGATCCGCAGCGGCCAGGCTCTCATTCAACTGCGCCACCGTCGTGGCACCGACGATGGTGGAGGCCACGAAGTCGTGCTGCTTGCTCCAGGCCAGCGCGAGCGCGGTGACGCTGACTCCGAGGTCGGCGGCAATGACCTGCAGCCGTGCGGTCGTCTCAAGGCTGCGCTCATTGACGAAGCGCGCGGCCATTCGCTTTTGCCGTGGGCCACCGTTCTGGATGTAGTCGGTGAAGCGTGCGCCCTTGGGCAGGGCGCCACCATTGTACTTGCCGCAAAGCACACCTCCACCCAGCGGTGAGTAGGGCAGCAGGCTCACGCCTTCCTTGCGGCAGACCTGCGCCAGTTCGCTCTCGCAGCGGCGGTTGATGAGGGAGAAATTGTTCTGCACCGTGGCCATGCGGGCCAGACCGTGCTTCTCGGCCTCCCACAGATTTTTCATCACACCCCAGCAGGTTTCATTGCTGCTGCCCCACGCGCGGATCTTGCCCTGATCGATGAGATCAGTCAGCGCTCCCAGCGTTTCCTCCTGCTGCATGCCATGATCCGGCCAATGTGTTTGATAAAGGTCGATGTAGTCTGTTTGCAGCCGTCGCAGGCTGTCCTCACAGGCCTGGAAGATCTGGCGGCGGTCCAGTGCCGTGAAGCCACCACGCACCGGCGGGCGGAACCACCCATGCCCAGGCCCCGTCACCTTCGAAGCAATGATGATCTCACCTCGCTTCTGCCCCTTGAGCCACTTGCCCACGATCTGCTCCGTCACCCCAAACAGCTCAGTGCTCGGCGGCACCGGATACAGCTCCGCCGTGTCAAAGAAGTCGATCCCCGCCTCAAGGGCCCGGTCCATGATTTCAAACGACGTTTTCTCGTCCGCCTGCAGACCAAAGGTCATGGTTCCCATGCAGATGTCAGTGACAACGATACCCGTGCGGCCAAGGCGTTTGCGATTCATATGGGGCGGATGCTAAAGCAGGAGGCGTGATGGGCAAATATGAAAGTGCCATGGGCATGCTTCGATCCTCCTCGGAAAAAGAAGAGATCACATGTCCAGGCTTTCTTGGTGCTCGACAAAACAAGAGTCTGTCGTGTAGATCAGACATTTAAGATGGAATTGTTTTCCATCAGCGAGTTGGGCAGGTCTGCCAACTTTCTCAAGCAACGCACCCAAACATCCAAGACACCACCCGCCTCCATCCCATGGCAACCGAATACAATCCCGAATTAATTCAAAAACTGGCGGACAAGCTTTATAGCCAGGCGAACACCTCCATCGTGCTTGGAACGCTCATCGGTTTCGTGGCCGGTGGATTATTCGGTTTGTCTGCCTCGCACCAGTCTGCAACCGGGGCCATCATTGGCGTCGTGCTCGGGAGCATCGCGGGTTACCTCATCGGTCAGTCGCGTGCATTCTCGCTGCGTGTTCAAGCCCAAATGGCGCTCTGCCAGCGCCAGATCGAATTGAACACCCGGCACTGAATGCTGGCGCGGCCAGCCCAGCTGCTCACGTCTTGCTCGAACTCATCTCGACAGGATCAGCACAATCGTGGCATACCTGCACAGCAAACATTCTCCGCTTTCCTGTCAGATAATTACACGCTGAAAACCATGCGCATTCTCTGCTTCTATTGCTCGCTTCTGTTATGCACAAGCTGTGCCTCGACTCAGAGCCGTGCTTCCAGTTCTGAGGACGATGAGGTATCAGGGCCCAAAAAAGCGGGCGGTTATTGCCTGGGATTTCTTCAAGAGTGTTTATACAGTTTTTACGCGGGTTCAGTCACACGCTAGTTGGACTCCTTACACTCACCGCATAGCGGATCGCCCCCAGCTACCGGACGCATGCTCCGTTTCTACCGCTTGTTCTTCTGATTAAAATTCGCCACCGTCCGGGCTGCTTCGCGGTTTTCGGCCTTCTCCTTCAGATCCTGTCTCTGATCCCCATGGGTCTTGCCTTTGCCGACACCGATCTCGATCTTGATGTGGTGGCCTTTCCAGTAGGCCCGCAGGATGGGCAGTGCGAGCCCCTTTTGCTGCGTCTGGGCCAGCAGCTTCATGATCTCGTTCTTGTGCAGCAGGAGCCGGCGGGTGCGGCGGGGCTCGTGGGTGGTGTGGCTGGCCTTCTCGTAGGTTTGGATGTCACAGCCATAGAGCCAGACCTGGCCGCGATCCACGCGGGCGAAGGCGTCTGAGATGTTCAGCTTCCCGAGGCGGATGGATTTCACCTCGGTGCCGCGGAGTTCGACGCCAGCCTCGTATTTTTCGAGGATGTGGTAGTCGCGCGGGGCTTTGCGATTCGTGGCGATCTCGGACATGGGTCGCGCGGGGAACCGCTGATGTTAACGAAGAACTGGCGGTTCTGCCGGGGAGGGCAGGGTGGCCTAGCTCTTGTCGATGGTGGCGATGGTGATCTTGCCCTGAATGATTTCAAGGAGGGCGAGGTCGGCTTCACGGAGGCCGGGGCGGCGCTCGACGAGAACCGCATGGCCCGCGGCGATCTGACGGACTCGCTTGGAGACCATGTTGATCAGGATGGGGTGATCTTTGACGATTAGCGCGGCTTGTTCGACGAGGTCAGCTCTCATAAATTGAAATCGGGGCTGGGATTGGGGGGGCAGAGAATAAGGGGAGACTCGTGGGGTGCAACTGTTATGTTCCTGCTTTTCCCCTTGCGGAATGGGGGGCGGTATTGTCTCATCGGCGCTCGATTTGACTCATGAAGAAAGCTCTCATTACCGGAATCACAGGACAGGACGGCTCGTATCTCACGGAATTGCTGCTCGAAAAAGGCTATGAAGTGCACGGGATCATCCGCCGGGCTTCCAGTTTCAACACCGGGCGTCTTCAGCACCTGTTTGAGCCGGAATCCCACCTGCCGTCAAAGAATCTGCACCTGCATTACGGGGATTTGATGGACTCAGTGGCACTGGTAAAGCTGCTCTATGATCTGAAACCGGACGAAGTGTACAATCTCGGGGCACAGAGCCATGTACGTGTGTCGTTTGACGTGCCGGAGAGCACCGGAGACATCGTGGGCCTTGGTACACAGCGCATTCTGGAAGCCATTCGCGAAACTGGCCTGGTGGGCAAAGTCCGCTTCTATCAGGCCTCCTCCTCAGAAATGTTTGGCAAGGTGCAGGAGGTTCCACAGGTGGAGACCACGCCTTTTTGGCCCCGTTCGCCCTACGCCTGTGCGAAAGTTTATGGCCACTGGCTGACGGTGAACTACCGCGAAAGCTACGGCCTGCATGCCAGCAGCGGCATTCTTTTCAATCATGAGTCGCCACGCCGTGGGGAGACCTTTGTGACCCGCAAGATCACCCGCGCTGCCACCCGCATCAAAATGGGGTTGCAGGACAAGCTTTTCCTAGGAAACATGGATGCGAAGCGCGACTGGGGCTACGCGAAGGACTATGTGGAAATGATGTGGATGATGCTCCAGCAGGATCAGCCGGATGACTATGTGATCGCCACGAACGAGACGCACAGTGTGAAGGAATTCGTCCAGGAGGCCTTCGGCGCGCTGGATCTCGACTGGGAGCAGCACGTCAAATATGACGCCCGCTATGAACGCCCGGCGGAGGTGGAACTCCTCATCGGGGATCCGGCCAAGGCCCGCAAGAAGCTGGGCTGGGAGCCGAAGGTGAAATTTAAGGAACTGGTGAAGATCATGGTGGAGGCTGATCTGCAGCTCGCGAAGCATGAACTGGCGGTGAAGAACGTCAAAGCTGCCTGATTGGCTGGAGCCCGGCCGGGATAAAATGGGTGATTTCGTGCGCTGGTGCGCACGAAGTCACATTGCGGGCGGACCGGTCTGCTATGCAACCTGGGAGAATTCGAGACGGGCTTCGCTTCACACAAGCTGCATGCTCTTCACGTGCTTTGGTGCCGCGTCAGCAAGCCTCTACGTAGTGTTCTACTTGGCTGCGGTAGAAACGATCTGCGGGTAATCGGCAAGCTGGATCAGCGGGATGCCATAACGCCCGGCGATGGCATCTGCCTCCGACTCAGGGTAATCGTCGCGGAAATAGACTTCTTTGACGCCATAGGCGCAGAGCATCTGCATGCAGCTGGTGCAGGGTTTCGTGGTGCAGGCGACGAGCTTCACATTGCCACGGGTGAACAGGCTGCAAAGGTTCACCTCGGCATGCAGCATGTATTTACGTCGTGCATCCCGATCTGCCCAAAAATCAGGACCTGCATCGTAGCCGGGCGCAAGGCCATTGTAGGCGGTTCCGATCACCCGGTTGTCAAAGTCAATGGCCACCGCCCCAACCTTCCGAAAGGGATCCTCTGAACGCAGGCTGGCCACGTGGGCAAGCGCCATGGCGTATTCTGGGATGGTCAACCGCGCTGCCGGGGCAGGATGGGCTTCAATGGACATGGCCGCACATGAACTTTTAAACCTGCTGAGTCAAACAGGAGCGGTGAAGGCATGCATTTTTCAGCCGCCTTAAAATTCATTTGAACATGTTACAATGAACACTATATAGCTTTCGGAAAGTTGTCCTAATTATCAAACTCAAACCATGAACTCTTTCAATTCCAAGCGGCTTCCGATCGGTAAATTGTTCGGCAAATTACGCAGTTTGATCGCCCTGGCGCCCCCTTCCAACAGTCCTCACAGATCGTGGGACAGGGCATCCTCGAGAGAAATCCAGCTCGAGTTTGATTTTGAACACAGAAAACGCGTTCGTGAAACGCGGAATGCCGTTTCAGTGGTCGCCTTCAAGAACTGAAGGGGGGGGGATTGGCCGGCCGCGTGTAGCGGCGAACGCCAAATTATTGTGAATCAAGGGAGAGTATGTGGCGAAATCGAGAGAAATTTGGTATAGACAAAACCAAGTAGAATTGCTTGTATCGTTGTTTTAATTCCCGACCCACTCTCTCCCGTCATGCTGATCAACAACTCTCGCCCCATCCCCATCAGTGCTCTCCTGATGGTGATTACCCTCACGACCGGCTGTTTGTTGCCGCAACGTTCCAACGCTCAATTTGGTGTTTCACCTTCACAAACCAGCAACTTTTTCAATGACCTTCGGTCCCGCACCGGTCAGATGAAAAAGACGACCCAGTCGTCCGCACGCAGTGGAGACGTGGTGTACGACTACGAAAAAGGGGCATACGTCAGCCAGGAAGACCAGGAGGGGTATCAAAGTCTTCAGCAATTGCTGCGTTCTGACCGTCAAATTTCACAGCCTTCGGTGCGCAGCGGCAGTTCCGCATTCGCCGCTCGTGCTGTGGGTGATTACACCACCTACTCCGGCCAGTATTCACAGTCACTGAGCTATTTTGCTCCCACCTACACCTCAGATCCCTTCCTTACGGGCAAGCGCAATCTGAAGGTTGGTCCTGTGAACATTGGTTTTGGCCTTTACCAGGGGTTTGAATACAACAGCAACATTCGCCGCACCGCCGTTCCGGTGTCAGACGTCATCAGCAGCACGCTGCTCAACGTCAGCGCCAACTATCGCGTTTCACAAAACAATGTCCTGAGTTTCACCGGCGGTCTCGGCGTGGATCATTATTTCAATCATCCAGAACTGGCAGCTTATGGAAACGGCAATTACCTGATCAACGTCTTGCCAGGAACGACGCTTGCTTTTGATATCAAGGCCGGCCCTGTGAATTTCACCATTTATGACCGCATGTCCATGCGTCCTGCGCTGAACAATGCCTTTGTCGGTGCTGCGAATAATTCGAGCTTCGGTGTCTTCCAGAACGATTTTGGTGTCGCCGCCAACTGGCAGATCAATTCGGCCTGGGCTCTGGCTGTCAACTACACAAACACCATCTCCGAGGCATTGGGCAGCAACAACAAGCAGTTCAGTCGTACGATGAACACCCTGCATGCCTCCCTCACATACAGCCCGACGGCGACTTGGATTTTGGGCACGGAAGGCGGGGTTTCGTTCCTGAACTACGTGAATCCTACTTTGAACGACGGCGTTCTCTTCAACTGGGGCGCGTTTGTCAGTGTGCCTCTGGGCAAATCAACCATTATCAAACTGGCTGGCGGTCTGCAGGCCTTCAATTTCGACTCGCCAACGGTTATCGCCCCGAATGGTCCAGGAGACAGTTCCGACCTGAACGGCTATTACTACAACCTCAGCATTACCAACCAGCTCAATGCTCGCTTCAGCCACACGCTGACCGTTGGGCATGAATCCTCCATCAACCTGGCTTCGAACTACATTACCGCCGACTTCGTCAACTATGGGG
>NZ_JBAQCR010000129.1:0-5112 GCF_049294395.1 Prosthecobacter sp. | reverse complement strand
CAACTAATTAAGCGACTCTGGTCCAAGATTGAGTTGCACCTCACAGGGCCTCCTTTGGGGAGAGGTAAGGGTGAGGGGTACCCCTTGCTGGCGAAGGGTGTCTGCCGTCCCCTCACCCCGGCCCTCTCCCCCGAAGAAAAATATTCGCAATCGTTGTGAGTCAGGGGCGGGGAGAGGGAGAACCGCTTTGGCTGCTCTGGTTTTATCGGATACCAAATTATTTAAATGCTGTAGCGGAAGGTGATGATGGCTTGCCAACATCACTTCGGCACGATGCCCAGATAATTCCTCACCGTGCTCCAGCCGGGATGGGTGTGTTCGCGGCCGTCGTTGGTGCGGAAGTAGAGGGCGGAGGAATGGCCGCCATCGAGATTGAGCGCACGGTTCACGGTGAATGCGGGCATGACGCCGGGGGTGGTGAGCAACTCGGCGAGTTCACTAAGGGTGATGTCTTGCGCGAGGCCCAGGCACCACTGGTTGCCGCCGTCGTTGGCGATGAAGGTGCGGGTGCTGCGCTTCTTGGCATCGAGTCCTGCCACGGCCTGACCGCCATCAACCAGACGCGGGCCGGCCTGCAGGAGTTCACTGGCGCCTTCGGGATTCACATCCGCATTCCACAGCAGCTGGGGATGGGAAGTGACAACGACCGCGCCGGTGAGCAGCGGGCCCGTCTGCCAGGTGCCGGTACGCTTGCCACTGGCGATCATCAGGCCCATGGGCTTGAATTCAGGCGTGAAGAAACCGCCGTTCACGCCGGCCACGGCTGCAGCAGCGCGCATGCTGTCTGTGAGGCGGTTGCCGCCGGACCAGTCTTCCGGCTGGTCGATGACCTTGAGATCAAACTGGCGGTCGTCGAAGACCACGACCTGAACTTGGAAGGAGTGGCGCTCGCGGCCGATTTTGTATTCGATCACCGAGGCACCGCCGACGAGCGGCTGCCCCTTGAAATCGGAGATGGCTGTCCAGCTTGTTGTCGGAGCTGGCTTGGCCGGAGGAGTCTGCACGGCCACTTCTTCAGCCGAAGGGTAGGGCGGGACGAGGGAGGGCGGCCCTGACTCAGCTTTGAGCGGTGCGGGCGTTGGTGGCGTGCTGCAGCCTGCCAGCGCTAGGGTGAGGATGAAGATCAGCGGGCGCATAAGCTCAGGCCAGTGAGGCGAGTTGTTCCTTCATCGCCGCGAGGGCGCGCGCACGATGGCTGAGCTGGTTCTTCGTTTCCGCAGGGAGAACACCGAACGTGTCCGTAAAGCCATCAGGAATAAAAAGCGCATCGTAGCCAAAGCCACCCGCACCCACTTCCTCCGTGAGCAGACGACCTTCCACGCTGCCGCTCGTGACGTGCAGCACTTCACCATCACGCGCGAGAACCATGCAGCATTGGAAGCGTCCGGTGAAGCGGAGGTCCTGCGGCAGTTTGGCGAGTTCGCTTTTCAATTTCGCGCGGTTGTCTGCGGCATTGGCGGTCTCTCCTGCATAGCGTGCGCTGCGCACACCGGGCGCACCGTCCAGCGCATCCACCTCAAGACCCGAATCATCCGCCAGCACCAGCAGGCCGGGCACCCCCCGGCTGCCGCTCACGGCTTTGATGATGGCGTTGGCCTCGAAGGTGTCGCCGGTCTCTTCATCCAGCGTGACACCAGGGTGAGCGCGAAGATCTACGACCTGCCAATCCTCTCCGAGAATGGCGGCGACTTCTTCAGTCTTGTGGGCATTGGAGGTGGCGAAGACGAGCTGAGGCATGGCCTATGGATGGCGGTGGCGGTGGACGTTTTCAACCGGCTCCATTTATGATTTACGATTTATGATTTGGAAGCCCGATTTCGAGAGGCGGCTTGGCCGTCTGTGAAATCATAAATCGTAAATCCCCGCTAATGCATCAGCGGCTCCAGCAGCCGCTCCTCCGTGATCAGGCCGATGGGCTGCTGGCGTTCATCCACCACGATGGCGAGGCGGCGGCCGGATTTGCGCATGCGCTGCAGCGTGTGCAGGGCGGGCAGGCTGGCGGGCACGGTATCCAGCGTACGCATGTGGTGTCGCACGAGGCGGTCCGGGGGAATGACGGCGGGAAGGTCGGTGGTGTCGAGCAGACCGATGAAGCTGCCATTGTCTCCCAGCACAGGAAGCAGCGTGCAGTTCTGCTCACGGGCCACGATCAAGGCCGTGCTGAGCGGGATCTCTGCGGCAAGGGCCATGCTGCGTGCCAGCGGCTGCATGATGTCGCCGGTGTTCAGCTTTTTGTAGTCGAGCACGCGCTCGATGAGATGCATGGCGTTGGCAGAAAGCTGATGCTGGGCGGCGAGCTCCTGCGCCAGCGACTTCAGATCGTCACGCCCGCGTGTCTGCCGTGCCTCGCTGGGGACTTCACTGGTGGTGGTGCTTTTTTTGCCGGTCACCACGCGAAACAAAGGACGCGCCAGGCCGACGAGATGGACGAGCGGCGAGACACTGCGCATGGAGCGGAAGGGATAGCTGCGAAAGAGCTTCTTGGGCATCACTTCCAGACCGATGAGGAAAACAGGCAGCGCGAGCGTGAAGGCCAGCACGTAGCCCCACAGAGTCGCATGGTGGATGATGGGAAAAGCGACGAGCAGGAAGGCGGCGAGATTGGTGAGGTGATTGGCCACGGTGATGCAGCCGATCAAGGCGTCACGGTCCTCCAGCAGCGGCAGCAGGCCGCGTGCGCGGCGGTCGCCGGCACTGGCTGCATGGCGCACACGCACACGGCTGACGGCCATCACCGCGCTCTCCAGTCCGGAGAGCATGAAGGAAAGAGCGAGGCAGAGAATGAGCAGGAGCCAGGTCATGTGGGATGAAATTAGCCGACGCTGGATTCGTCAGAAGGTTTGAGTTTGAGGCGAAGCTCCACCTCCTGAATGCGGGCACGCACGATGCGGCGCACCTTGATGTCTGCGTCGTCGAGGTTGATGCGTTCACCGGGCTTGGGCACATGACCGAGCTGATTGAAAACAAGGCCGCCAATGGTGTCGATGCCGCCGACATCCAGGTCGACGTTGAAATCGAGATTGAGTTCTTCTTTGATGTGATCCAGCCGCGTGCCGCCATCCAGCAGGAAACGACCGCCGCCCAGATCGCGAATCTCCGAGGTTTCACCATGCCAGGGGGCGGCTTCATAAAGCAGCCAGTCGGCGATCTCACGGCGGGTGATCATGCCTTCAAGGCCGCCGTATTCATCGGCGATGAGCGCCGGTTGTTCATCCCGCTGCAGGTGGTGCTGCAAGGCTTCGAGCACGGGCATGGTCTCGGGCACAAAGGCCGGCGTGCGCAGGAGCGTGCGCCAGTCCGGACGGTTCGCGAGTTTCCAGGCATTGGTGTCGAGCACGCCTTCGACTGAGTCGGGCGTCTCGCCATACACAATGACAAAACGTCCGGCGGATTTTTCCAGGATGGCGGTTGTTTTTTGCGGTGAGTCCTCGCTGCTCATGAGCGCGAGATCCACGCGCGGGATCATGCAGTCGCGCACGGTGAGTGATTCGATGTCGAGCACCTCATGGATCATGGCGCTGTCATCGCTGTCCAGCAGGCCCTGCTCCTGGCGCATTTCCACCAGGGTTTCGAATTCATCACGCGTCACGGGCATGCGCATCTTGATGTGCCGGGTGACGAATTTTTGCAGCAGCGCGTCCGTGGTGCGATCAACAAGCAGCGCTAGAGGGTCGATCACATTTCTCAGCGGGTGCAGCAAACGCAGGCTGCCGAGCAGAACCACGGAGGGATTGCGAGCGGCAAAAAATTTGGGAGCCATGTCTCCTAGCAGGACCGTTGCCAAGAATATGACGGATGCTGTGAGCCACACATTCCACCCAGATGCCAGCAGCGGACCGGTGACAATCCACAGCCCAAGTGCGGCGAGGGAGAGATTCAGCGCTGCGGAAAGCAGCAAAGTGTGGTGCAGCTGCGCAAAGGGATTGGCGGTGATGGCTCGCAGTCTTTGCGCCACGGCGCCTTCGCCAGCTGCAAGCAGCTGCGCTTCGACATCGCGCGCGCTGTGGATGGCCGTTTCCGCAGCAGAAATAACCGCGAGCAGCAGGAGCAGCGCGAAGTAGAGAAGGAAGGCAACAAACAGGGGCATTGAGAGACCTCTTAGTGTGGGTGGTGGCAGCACCGAGGGTCAAGGTGAATTACGAAGTGTTCCAAATGTTCGTTCTTGCCAAAATTGTGACGTACTGATAGCAACGTTTCAACCATGCGCTCCATCCTCCTCACCTTCCTCCTGTGTGCCGCCGCCAGCCTGCAGGCCGCAGACAAACTGAAAGTCCTCATTGTGGACGGGCAGAACAACCACAAGTGGGACATCACCACGCCCGTGCTGCGCAATGCGCTGGAGAGCAGCGGCGCCTTCACCGTCGAAGTCACCACCACGCCGCCCAAAGGATCTCCCAAGGAAGCCTGGCATGCCTGGAAACCGATGTTCACCGATTACGCTGCGGTGGTGAGCAACTACAACGGCGAGCCCTGGCCGCAGAATGTGCGTGATGCCTTCACGAAGTACGTGGCTGACGGCGGCGGCTTTGTTTCGATTCATGCGGCAAACAATTCCTTTCCCGAGTGGAAGGAATACAATGAGATGATCGGTGTCGGTGGCTGGGGCGGTCGTAATGAAAAGTCCGGCCCCTGGCTGTATGTGAAGGACGGCAAGCTCTTCCGCGACACCGTGGCAGGGAACGGGGGCGCTCACGGCGCACAGCATGAGTTCATCGTTGAAATTCAGAACCCCGATCATCCCATCACAAAAGGACTCCCCAAGCGCTGGCTGCACGCCAAGGACGAGCTCTACAGCAAGCTGCGCGGCCCTGCTGAAAATGTGGAGGTGCTGACCACGGCGGTGTCTGACCTCACCGCCGTGAGCGAGCCGAACAACCTGGTGCTCAGTTATCAAAAAGGCCGGGTGTTTCACACCACGCTGGGCCATGCGGACTACTCGATGCTGGACCGCGGCTTTTACACCATCCTTCAACGCGGCACCGAATGGGCGGCCACCGGCAAGGTGGAGCGCACAGCAGCCGTGCCTGCGGATTTCCCCACTGAAACCGCAGTGAGCGTGGTGAAGCTGGAAGGTTATCCCAAGCAGGAAGCGCCGAAGCCGAAGAAGTAGTG
>NZ_JBAQCR010000128.1:0-9121 GCF_049294395.1 Prosthecobacter sp. | reverse complement strand
AGCCACCCATTCCCTACACCCGGCTCACCGCAGCTCAGGGCGTGGAGGAAGCCCTCCGCATGCTCGAAGGACGCTGGAAGTTTCTCATCCTCTTCCAGCTCTTCGGCGGCAACGTCATGCGCTTCTCAGATCTCGAGCGCGCCATCCCTGCCGTCACGCAGAAGATGCTCGCCCAGCAGCTCCGCCAGCTGGAGAAAGACGGCATCGTCCAGCGCACCGTCTATCCCGTCATCCCGCCCAAGGTCGAATACTCCCTCACCCCCTGGGGCCAGTCCCTCTGCCCCGTGCTGGATGCCATCCTCAAATGGGCCGCAGCACGCGAAGAGCTGCAGTAGAAAAATCGCCGCCGTGAATCGGCACCCACTCACTCCACAGGGCCCCGCACTTTAATCTTGCAGCTTCACCCTCCTCACGCTGTCATCTCCTCCTCAGCCACCGATGAAAGCCCTCTCCCTCACCCTCCTGACCTTCCTCTGCCTCGCCCTCAGCACCCAGGCGCGCATTGGTGAAAGCTTGGACGACTGCATCAAACGCTACGGCGAGCCCGCCCAGTGCCCCCAGCCCAAGACCCTGCTCTTTCACAAGTCAGGCATCGCCATCACCTGCTTTTTTGTCGATGGCCACTGCGTGCAGATCAGCTACAAAAAACTCGAACCCGCCGCCCGCCTCAATGAACGCGAAGTGGAGATCCTCCGCATGGCCAATGGCAGCAAGTGGCAGCTGCGCCCGGACGACAGGCACAATCCCACCATCCACTGGTCCAATGAAACCTGCGAGTGCCAGTGGGACCGCAACACCGGGCTGCTGCAGTTCGAGGCGCTGGCGGAGAAGAAGCGAAAAGCAGACGAGATCCGCGCGGCGGAAAAGAAGCTCCTCGAAGGCTTCTAGCCCTCCCGCCTCCTCGCATCGCAAAGCCCCGCTTCACCCCGGCGCATCCCGCCCCACCGCTTACACCGGCCCCATCTTCTGAATGTCCGCCGCCTCGCGCAGCTGGCTCAGCCGTTGCTCGATCCTTTCCTTCGCCAGCTCCTCCATCAGCGACATTTTCACGTCCTCCTTCACGCTTTCAAACGGCTTCGGATCCGTGTGCCGGATGTCATCCACACGCAGGATCATGAAAGTCCCAGGCTCCTCCAGCACCTGGCTGAGCTCTCCCTTTTGCATCTTCGCGATCACACCTGCCACCTGGTCATTGATGTCTGAAAGTCGCGTCCATGGCCACGCACCGCCCTCATCCGCACGGCTGTCGGCGCTGTTCTCACGCGCCATCTCCGCAAAGTCTCCCCCGTTCACCATCCGCGTGCGCAGGATCTCCGCCTGACTGCGCGCATTGGGCGTCGTGCTCAGGATCGTCAGCGTGTGAATCTTCACCGACTCCGGGTCGCGCCAGCGCTGCAGGTTCTTCTCATAATGCTCCCGCACCACCGCGTCCGTCACCTCCACTTTGTTCGCGATCCTCGCCCGCACCGCGCTCACGATGATCATCCGCTCCCGCAGTTCACGGTACTTCTCCAAGGACATGCCCACGGCGTCGATCTCCGCCATCAAGGCCGCGTGATCCCCGTTGAAGGAAAGCTGCGTCACCTGCTTCTCATCATTTTCGATGTCCTCCTTGTTGATGACACCGCCCAGCCTGAAAAACTCATCCTCCAGCAGCTGGAAGTCGATCAGCACGTTCAGCGCATTGCGTCGCACGTCCGCCAGCTCCTTCTTCAATCGCACCGGATCATTCACCAGCTGGACCGTCAGCATCCGCTCCTGCGCTTTGACCATCGCATCCAGGTCGGAGGCATAAATCGGCATCCCGTTCACCTTCGCCACCACACGGTCCTTCGTTTCCCGCTCCTTCGCCGCATCAGCCCCCTGCGCACTGGACGTGCCAAATCCAGCCAGCGTCAGCAGCAGCCACAGCGCCGCCAGGCTCATCAGGCGTGCGCAGTTTTTCGGATTCATTCCACATCTCATGCGCCGCTTGCATCCATCACGCAAGCTCACCTGTCGCAGACGATGATCCATGGGTGGGGTCATGTTCATGTGAGAGATGTATATCAGTTTCTAATTTTTCCGTCGAGCCGGAATGGATAGGTCATTGCCCTACCCCATCCAAGACTCCGCTCATTTCATTCCAGCCATTTCCGTGCCTCCAGAGCGGCGCTCTGGTCGAAGTATTTGACCTCCGCCTTTGTGAACGGCTTGCAGAAAGTCGCCATGCCCTGCTCCCACTTCGAGTTTCCCACCATCGCCAGCCGCTCGATGCTGTTGAAGTGATGCAGCGCAAACTTCGTGTCTTCCCACAGGGCGCCTGCTGTCCAGCCATGGAAATCCGTCATGTCAAACAGCACCCGCAGCTTGCCGTGCAGATCCGCCAGGCGGTCAAACTCCGGCACAAAGTGCTCATAGTCTTCCTTGACCAGCTTGCCAGTCACGAACACCGCCACCGTGTTCCCATCATTTTCTTCTTTGAGTTGTATCGGCATATGAGACTCCTTTGAAAATCTATCGGGTCAGCCCCACCTCGGAGGCTTGTCTAATTCGATTCCAGCCCCGTCCCTGGCTGATTGTTTTGTCATGCTTTCCCGGACAGACCACCAGCCAACGGCGGTTCAAACACGTTCGTTTTCATGCGACCAGTACCCGTCGCTCCCGTAATGCCTGAAAAGCCCGCTCTCATACTCACGGGTCACCAGCGCCTCGTCCGTGTACTCCGGCGATGCCTTCACCGCCTCGCGGCTCATCTTCACGAAGACCTTCATTTCACTCCAGCTCACGCGCTCGATCCATACGGGTGACACCAGCACCTTCTTGCCCGGCCACCAGTGGCCCGTGTCCACCACCAGGTAGCGGATCGCCCAGTTCTCATCATCGATGATGAAGTCCACCACATGGCCGATCTCGCCATCCGTCGCCTGAATGTCATGCCCCGTCACCGCATCCGTGCTGCGCAGGTGCGGATCCCAGGAATGCTCCGTCTCCTCCGGTGCGCTCCAGTTCTCCGGGTCGCGCACCAGGTAGGGGTACGCACCCCACATCAGCGGGCCGCCCCAGTACATCGGCCAGCCATAGTAGCCGTGGTAGTCCACCTCAAACTGGCGCGACACCGGCTTGTCGCTGTCCCAGGACGGGCTGTCCTGAATCTGCTGCCGCGTCAGATTCACCGCGATGGCTTCAGCCTCCTTCACCGCGCCCACCAGCGCATACGGCGAGATCAAAACCATCCGGCCATTGAGCCAGCCGCCCGTGTCCGCCACCAGGTAGCGGATCGTCCAGTGCTGGTCGTCGAAGTAAAATTCGCGGACACTCCCGATCTCGCCATCGAGGCAGTCCAGCTTGAATCCTTTGAGTGCGTTTGCTTTGAGTAACATAACGTTGGAGTTGTGTGTTGCCAGCCCTTCAGGACGCCTGCGCCAAACCCATCCCTGCTGGATGAATCGTGGCTTCCTTTTCACTATCAATACGCCGCCGGAGGGGCTGTTTGGTTGTGCCAATCTCCGGCCGCGCCAACAACCGCGCCATGGGGTGAAACCCCACTATGGGGATTTGCAGCACAGATTGACGTCCTTGTCTTGAAGGCCACCGGCCTTCCGTCTTTCAGCCCAGGGGTGCCGCGTGTCCTACGAGATCGATGAGCCCTGCCTTGCCCCCAATGCATCTCCCTTTCAAGATGACACGGCCTCACCCCCAGAGCGCTGCGCGTGCCTCCTATTTGGACTGCGGTTGCGCAGTGAGGCACGAACGCAGCTACCGCTTTCGCCGTGCTGATCGGCCCACCCAGACCACTGGTTATTCGAAGGCGGGAGCCGGTGCACGTCCGCCAGCCCCTCACCCCTCGCACGCCACGAGACGTTCGAAAGCGGCAGCTTCACCCTTTCAGGGTTGCGCAGCCGCACTCCAAAAGCCCTCCGCTCTTCGTGTTACCTCCCACAACCCTCACCCCCTCACCCCCTCACATCATCCACACCTTCCGGCACCTCGGCGATGAGCCGCTGCATCGCCGCCACCTTGGCCCCGATGAAGAGCACATTCATCAAATCAATCTGCTCCCGCGTGGCCCCCGACGTCCGGATCTTCATGTCCCCGGACCCAAAGCCCAGCAGCCAGTGGCGGAAAATATCGTCCCGATGTTTCTCCAGTCCCATGCCTTGCGCGTTGTAGCTGTTGGAGCCGCTGCCAAAAAGCATCTTGTGCGTCAGCTGCCCCGGCGTCACCTCCCAGTAGCTCAGCCGGTCAAAGACAAACACCGTCAGAAACCACGTCAGGAACATCAGCGACGAAAACCAAAAATACGCGCCCATCGAAAGGTGAATCGTCAGGTGCTCAAACCACCGGAACACCTCGTCCCACCAGCCCACATAGGCCAGCACCACCGTCAGCAGCGCAGCGCCCATGATCACCATGCCCGAGGCCAGACCGCGCACCGAAAAATTCGTGATCATGATGATCAGGAACAGCGTCAGGAAGTAGATCACCCCCAGGTTGTTGCCAGGATGCACCCACTCCAGCATCTGCCCCGTGCTTTCCGGATGCTGCTCCTGCCCATGCAGATAAGTCAGCCCCGCCATCACATATCCCACCATCCACACCGGCCACCAGAACAGCAGCGGCGAGTGACTGTAGATGCGGATGGTCGTCTGCCCCCGGCGCAGCGCCGGATTCGCAGCCGCCGGCACCGGCTGCGTGCGGATCTCCTCCGCGCCGACCGTTTCCAGCGGCGCCGTGGCAGGGACTTCAATTGTATTGTGCTCGTTCATGGTAGTTAGATTTTGTCCTCGTATTTTTCGAAACTTTTTTCCTAAATCGCCCGTGGAGACCTCCTCAGCCATGGCGCTTGCAAGTTAAAGAAACGTTCGCTTTGCCGCAGAGGAGCGGAGAGGCAGAGGGAGCAAAGAATGAAATCAATCTCTGCCACCTCTGCTCCTTTGCCCCTCTGCGGCAAACCGAACGTCCAAGACCTCGCCATATCGGAAAGCAGTTTTACAACCCGCGACTAGCTCCGTCCTCAGTCCTGCTCCGGCGTTGGATGAAACGGCCTCCCGCACACTCACGCGGCCGCCGCCTCCGTCATGATCTTCACCAGCGTGTCCTCCACCTCCTGCGCCGCATCGTTGAGCTGCGGTGTGTTAAACATCCCCAGCAGAGTCGTCGGCTTCAGGGTGGCCAGCACGGTCTTGCCGCCTTCCTCATACACGGAGATCCGGCAGGGCAGCGCCGTGGAGATGCTCAGGTTTTCATCCAGCACCTTCTTCGCCTGCTCCGGCTGGCACACTTCAAAGATCAGGCACTCATGGTCAAACACCACGCCCTTCTTCCACATGGTTTCCTTGAGATCATGCACCTGCATGACACCGAACTTGTGGGCTGGCACCGCAATCTGCAGCGCCGCCGCCGTTTCTTTCACTGACTTGTCCGTGTTGAGCTGGATGAGCATAGGTTTGGTTGGTTGGTTAAGGAGTGGATCGCATGGTCGCGGAAAGCGGATTTACTTTTTCGACAGTTCCCGGATCGCCAGCAGCAGCACCACCACCAGCACCATGCCGGTGATCGCCCACGTCCACGTGCCGTCTGCCATCCATCCTTCGCTTGGGTTCATCGTCAGTCATCGGGAGCGTTGCAGCTCACCGGTCAGGGGTGAATCTTGCCGTGGCCATGAAGGCGGCGCGCTTCGCCGTTCGGAAGGAAGCCGTGGCCTCCAGCGTCTTGTTGGATCGTTTGATGGCTTTGTCCATCACATCCACCATGGACGTGGCCGGGGTGCCGGCGGGTTCCAGGAGTTTCCAGACTTGTTCTTGCATGGTCGTGTCTTGGTTGATCCATCACCAGCGCAGGGGCAGCGCCACCCCACCGGCTTTGGGAAACTGAATCTTGTTTATGTCTCCGATTTACCACGGTTCCCCCGTGCATCTCCATGGGGTGAAACCCTACCGCACATGCCACGGCCCGGTGGGTGTTCACCCCATGGCGGAATCCCCCTCTGCACGCCATGCTCGTTCTCCCCTTCCTTCATGTTTTTTGGTGATCTCTGCCTTCGTGCCCTTCATTGACTCCCTCCCCTCATCCGCCCCCCACCGCCGTCTGGCAGCAAGACGGCGAAGGCATGAGCCTGACCCTCGCCGGAGACTGGCTGCGTGAAGGCCCCGCCGTCAGCATCACAGGCACAGCCCCGGATCGCGCGCCCACCCGTTATCAAACAGACGCGCTGGGCACCCATGACTCCACACTGCCCGCATTCATCCTCGCGCATCTGCGCACGCTGAAGGCCCCCGCCGAGGGCGATCCGCAGCCCGCACCGCTGGACGGACTCCCCGACAATCTGCGCTGCCTGCTCCAGCTCGCACTCGCCGTGCCGGAGGATGGCGGCGCCCATCCGGACACACGCCCGCAGTCTCGGCTGGAAACCATCGGCAATATCACCCTCAGCGCCTGGCAGAGCGGCATCGCGCTGCTGGATTTCATCGGGCAGGCGGTGCTTTCACTCGGCCGCTTGGCACGTGGTCGTGCGCGCTTCCGCAGCTCAGATTTCTGGATGACGCTGCAGCAGTGCGGCGTGGAGGCCCTGCCCATCGTCTCGCTCATCAGCTTCCTCATCGGCCTCATCCTCGCCTTTGTCGGCAGCGTGCAGCTCGCGCACTTCGGTGCGGATCTCTACGTCGCAGATCTCGTGGGCATCTCCATGGTCCGTGAGATGGGCGTGGTCATGACCGCCATCATCATGAGCGGCCGCACCGGCGCCGCCTTCGCCGCGCACATCGGCAGCATGAAGGCCAATGAAGAGATCGATGCCCTGCGCACCTTCGGCTTTGATCCCTTCGACTTCCTCGTCCTGCCGCGCATCCTGGCCCTGGTGCTGATGATGCCCCTGCTCACCGTGTATGCAGACCTCGTGGGCATCCTCGGCGGCATGCTGGTCGGTGCCGCCTCGGGCATCCCGCCCGTGCTGTACTGGACGGAGACGGTCGCATCCTTAAACATCACCAACGCCTCCCTCGGTGTTATAAAAAGCCCCTTCTTCGGTGCGGCCATCGCCATCAGCGGCTGCATGCAGGGCATGCGCGCGGGGAATTCCTCCGCCGCTGTGGGAGAGGCCACCACTCGCGCCGTGGTCACTGCCATCACCTCCGTCATCGTGCTGGACTCCGCCTTCGCCGCCATCTTCACCCTGCTGGACATCTGACCATGGCCGCCAAAATCACCGTCCAAGATCTCACCATGGCCTACGGCGACCTCGTGGTGATGCATGACCTCAATTTCGAAATTCAGGACAAGGACATCTTCGTCATCATGGGCGGCAGCGGCTGCGGCAAGAGCACCCTCCTGCGCCACCTCATCGGCCTGCGCGAGCCCGCCAAAGGCTCCATCCTCTACGATGGCAAAGACTTCACCGCCACGCCTCTCGAAGAGCGCGGCCCCTTCTTCCAGCGCTTTGGCGTCATGTATCAGTCCGCCGCTCTGTGGTCATCCCTCACCCTCGCGGAAAACATCTCCATGCCGCTGGAGGAATCCTGCAAGCTCCCTCCCAAGACCCTGCGCGATCTCGCCTGCTACAAGCTCTCCCTCGTCGGCCTCTCCGGTTATGAAGACTTCTACCCTTCCCAGATCAGCGGCGGAATGAAGAAGCGCGCAGGCATCGCACGCGCCATGGCCTTGGACCCCGACATCCTCTTTCTCGACGAACCCAGCTCCGGCCTTGATCCCCTCAGCTCGCGCCGCCTCGACGATCTCATCCTCGGCCTGCGCGATGGCCAGGGCTCCACCATCGTCATCGTCACGCATGAGCTCGCCAGCATCTTCAGCATCGCCAACAACTCCGTGTTTCTCGACACCGCCACCCACACCCAGGGCGCCCTGGGGAATCCCTCCGATCTCCGCGATCACTCGGACAATCCTGCCGTGCGCCTCTTTTTAAATCGCGGCGACACACCTCCACCCACACCATGAGCAAAACCGCCAGCCCCACACTCATCGGCATCTTCACCCTCGTCGGCCTCGTGCTTGCCGCCGGGTCCCTCATCCTCTTTGGCGCCAGCCGCTTCTTTGAAAAGACCAGCCGCATCATGCTCTACTTTGATCAGAGCGCCAATGGCCTCCTCGTCGGCTCGGAGGCCCGCTTCGGCGGTGTCCGCATCGGCCGCGTCGCATCCATCCGTGTCCTGCTCGATTCCAAAGAGAACCGCAAGATCATCCCCGTCGTCGTCGAGCTCTCCGAGAAGGACCTCCGCTTCGTCGGCTCCACCACCGGAGACAAAATTGACTTCACCACCGATGCCGGCGTGAAATTCGCCGTGGCCAATGGCCTGCGCGCCCGCATGAAGCAGCAGAGCCTCCTCACCGGCCAGCTCTACATCGAGTTCGACATCGCCCCGGACAAGCCCGGCTTCCTCTTCAAACCCGAGAACCCGCCGAGCTTCCCCGCCGTGCCCACCATGGGCACCGAGCTCGATGCCATCATCTCCGGCATCTCGGACGGCCTGAAAAAATTCAACGACCTCGATCTCGCCTCAATCATGAAGGATCTGCGCGATGTCCTCTCCAACACCAAGGAGCAGATCGCCGCACTCAATCTCAAGGCCATCAACGACAACATCCTCGGCATCACCACGGACGTCCGCGCCCTCACCGGCAACAAAAAACTCGGCCTCGCCATCGACACCCTCGCGACGGCGCTCAAGAGCTTCGATGAACTCGCCAAGAAGGCCAATCTGGGCATCGACCCCCTGCTCAAGGATTTGGAAAAAGTCATGCAGCAGGCCACCGCCGGACTGGAAAAAATCAAGGAAGCCTCCGCCGACATCTCCAACGTCACCAACCCCCGCGCCCCCGTCCTCATGCGTCTGCAAAACGTGCTGGAGGAGGCAGAGCGCGCCTCACGCGCCATCAAGGAACTCGCCAACGAGCTCAAACGAAACCCCAGCACGCTCCTGCGCGGCAAAGACCTCCATCCATGAACACGCGCCTCCTCACCTGCGGCCTCCTGCTGCTGACACTCGCCGCCTGCAGCGTGCTTCAGCCCGTCAAAGACACCGCCACCCAGCACCTGCTGGAGCCCCTCGTGCCAGACCGCACCCTCACCGCCGCGCGCCCCGCCATCGCCGTCGGCCGCCCCTCCCTTCCCGGCTACCTCGACAGC
>NZ_JBAQCR010000127.1:0-7324 GCF_049294395.1 Prosthecobacter sp. | reverse complement strand
GTACCAGGGTAGCCTCGCTGAGGCTCGGCAACCCTTCGCTATGATGCGCAGTCCCGATGGGACTGGTGTCAAGCGGAGTGGGATGACGAAAGACGGCGACAACCGGCCCATGGATTCTGAGCCCCCGATGACTTACTCAAGTAGAATGAGCCACCGGCTAACAGGCGGGCGTGGTGAGATCCTGGGAAGCCATTTGGTAGCGAAGCAGGGACGATCTTGCCTATTCGCAGTTTGGACACATCCAGAACCGGTGCGGATCAAGATTAACAAGCGCAAGGAAGGCATGCTGATCATGGCTTCCGCCCAACCACCGTCATGGACACATTTAATCGCACGCTGTCGCACTTTTTGAAATTCGTCAGCGCGCTGCTGGTCATCGGCACCCTCTATGTAGGCAGGGATGTGCTGATCCCTCTGGCTCTTGCCAGTTTGTTCACGTTTCTGCTCAATCCGCTTGTCAAAAGACTGTGCCGCTGGGGTGTGCCGCGTGTGCTGAGTCTTGGCATGGTGACGATGGTGTGCTTTTCCAGCCTGGCGCTGGTGGCCTGGCTGCTGGGCGGAGAACTGGCGAACCTCGCGAATGATCTGCCGAATCATCAGCAGAACATTCAGCGCCGCGTGGAGTCGCTGCATAAAATTGGGGAGACCCAGATCATCGTGCGACTGCGGCAGCTGGTGGGAGATGTGAGCCAGCCCAAACCTGCTGTGGCGGCGCCTGCTGCACCGACTGCACCGACTGCACCGACTGCACCGACTGCACCGTTGGCACCTGCGCCGTCAGTTCCGCCTGCTGCCGCGCTTTCATCCCAGTTTAGCGGGGAGGGCATGCTGATGAAGGCCTTCAACATGGTGGTGTCCACGCTGGCGGATGCACTGGGGATGGCGGCGGTGGTGATTTTGTTTGTGGTGTTCATGCTGCTGCGTCTGAACGACATCAGTCAGCGAGTTGCGCGACTGGTGGGCTATGGGCGGCTCACGCTGACGACGAAGGCGATCGATGAATCAGGCGACCGCATCAGCCGCTATCTCCTCATGCAGAGCACGGTGAACGCCATTTATGGGCTGGTGCTGGGAATAGGGCTCAGCGTGATCGGGCTTCCCTATGTGCTGCTGTGGGGGGTGCTGGCCGCCGTCTCCCGTTTCATTCCGTATGCAGGCTCTTGGATCGTGGCCATTTTGCTCTTTGGTTTGAGTCTGACCATCTTTGATGGCTGGACGAAGCCGCTGGTGGTCGTAGCCTTCATTGTCGTTCTTGAGCTGCTGACAAACATGCTGCTGGAGCCGAAGCTTTACGGACACAGCGTGGGCTTGTCAGACTTTGCGCTGCTGCTGGCCATCGCTTTCTGGACATCGCTCTGGGGCGGGGTGGGGCTGGTGCTGGCCACGCCGCTCACGGTCTGCATCGTGGTGTTTTGCAAGCATGCGCCTTCACTTGAGTGGGTGGACATCCTGATGGGAGAAAATCCACTGCCGCAGCCGCACCTGAGCTATTATCAGTACCATCTGGCGGGCAATGAGGACGCCGCGCAGGACCTGGTGGAGTTATCGCTGAAAAAAGAAGGCTATGAAAAAACGCTGGAAGACATTGCCCTTCCTGCGCTGGCCCTGACACGGCGAGAGGAAGTGCTGGGCAAGCTTGATCGTGAGGAAGCGGCGGAGATTTATCGAAGCATGCGCTCAGGTTTCCTGTCTTTGAAGGAAAGCACTGACAGTGGTGCTGCTGGTGCACCGCAGGCGGATGGAGCACCGCAGGCGCTGAAGGTTTATGGGCGGGCCCTGCATGGCGAGGCCGATGCGCAGGCGCTGGAGATGCTTGCAGCGATTCTGCCCGGTTCGATCGGGCTGAAGGTGGATGATGGGCCGAGGCTCATTGGCGAGCTGGTGCATGAACTGGAAGTGGAGAAGCCGGCCGTATTTTGCATCAGCGCGATGCCCCTGCGTGCGCGGCACGATGCCAAAAATCTCTGCCTCCGAGTGCGAGGCAAGCTGCCTGACCTGAAGATCCTCGTCTGCCGCTGGAGGCTTCCTGGACAGGAGTACGACCCCAAGCCACTTCGTGAAGCGGGCGCGACCTGGGTGGTTTCTTCATTCAAAGAAGCGCGGGAGGTGCTGGAAAAGCTGGAGCAATGAGCTGATGACACCGCGCCCAAACTGCCTCATCTATGGATGTGCAGCTTCAACCGCTCCTCACTACGCCGGACGGTCATGCTATTTGCTGGTATGACTCGGGGAAGAGGTATCTCAACGCTGAGATCGAAGCCATCGCCACGGCCCAGACGAGCATCCTCTTTGAGTGCTATCTCTTTCGCGCATCGAAGGTTGGCGAACGATTCCGGGATGCCCTGACAGAAGCTGCGGGCCGGGGTGTGCAGGTGACGCTGCTGCTGGATGACGTGGGGTGCTGGGGGCTGCATCGGAACTACTTCAGCGAACTCACCCGCCTGGGAGGAAAGGTTGTTTGGTTCAATCCCGTGCGCTGGCGTTTTTGGTCGTTCCGTGATCATCGCAAGCTGCTTGTGGTGGATGACACCCATGCCTTCGTCGGCGGGTGCAACATCGCTCCTGAATACGCAGGAGACGGCGTTGATGATGGCTGGCGGGATGGTGGCATCTCCATCGAAGGACCGGTGGTGCGGCACCTTGCCGCCTCGATTGAATCGCAGGTGGAGATCGCCGGGAATCAAATATGGCGTGCGCGCAAAAACAGCCGCAGCGGCTGGGTGAAGGCTGGAGCAGACGTGTCACTGCTGCTCGTACGGCCGGGGCTGCAGCAGGGGGTGTTTCAGCGCGCCCTGCACAATGATCTTCGGCATGCGCGTGACATTGCCATCACCACGGCATACTTCCTGCCGGTGGGGAGCGCCAAAAAAATGCTGCTGCGCGCCGCCAGACATGCGCATAGTTTTCGCCTGCTGCTTCCCGGAAAGAGTGATGTGCCTCTGCTGCAGGTCGCGGCGCGCGCGCTTTACTCGGGCTTTCTGCGCCGTGGCGCGCAGATCCATGAATACCAGCCGCAGGTGCTGCATGCCAAGGTGCTCATTGTCGATGACATTGTTTACATCGGATCTTCGAACATCGATCCACGCAGCCTGGTCATCAATTTTGAAGTCATGCTGCGGATTCGCAGCGCGGTGCTCGCCAAGGAGGCGCGCCGCACCTTTGAGCGGGATCTTGACCACAGTGTGCTGGTGAAGCCCCTGTCATGGCGGAGGCCGTCCAACTGGTGGCAGCGACTGAAGCAGAAGCTGGCGCGCTTCATTTTCACCCGGCTGGATCTGGGGGTGGCCCAATACTTTGTGCAAAAAAGAGAGACTTCTCCCCGCCGTAACTCCAGGTCCGGCTGGAATTGAGCACATCCATAAGCGGGATGGAACGCGATGGTTGAGTAACCACCCATTGCCATGAATGCTCCCGCCTCCACCACCAGCCGCCAAGAAATGATCGATCTTCTGAATGAAGATCTTGCGCGCGAGTACCAGGCGATCATTGCCTACGTGGTTTACAGCCAGACGTTGAAGGGAGCGGAATACAAGAGCATCGCGAATGAACTGGCTTTACATGCCGAGGAGGAGCTCAGCCATGCCATTCAGATCGCGAAACAGATCGACTACTTCAACGGCACTCCGACAACGACACCCAAAGAGGTGAAGATCTCCGACAAGCCGAAGGAGATGCTGAGATTTGACCTCGATAGTGAGATGGAGACGATTCGCAACTATCGGCAGAGAATACGCCAGGCGGAGTCCATGGGAGAGTATGCGCTGAGTGAGGTGCTGCGCAAAATCATTGCCCAGGAGCAGGATCATTTCATGGATCTGGCCGAGGCGCTGGGCATCGACAACCCCGTGATCGAAGCCTAGTGATGGGTGGAGGGTGCAACACCATTGATTTAACATGAAACCCAATTCTGACCGCAGACGTAATGCCATGAAACAGCCCCCTTCTTATGCCATGCGTGCTTGTTTGATGCTGCTGCTTGCCGCCGGGCTGACGCTCAGCACCCGTGCCGCCATCACCCTGCCTGCGATTTTTAAAGATCACATGGTGCTGCAGCGTGACCAGCCGATCCCTGTCTGGGGCTGGGCGGAGGCGGGGCAGGAGGTGAATGTGAGCTTTGCGGGACAGACCAAGATCACGAAGGCTGATAAAGACGGCCATTGGAAGGTGGTTCTGGACCCGCTGCCAGCGAGCAAAGATCCTGGCATCCTGCGAGTGTCCGGTCAAAGCACCGAGGTGGTCAAAGATGTGCTGGTAGGGGAGGTGTGGCTGTGCTCCGGGCAGTCAAACATGGCGATGACGGTCAAAGGGGTGGCGGATGCCGAAAAGGAAATGGCGGCGGCAGATTTTCCCCTGATCCGCATGTTCTTTGTGCAGTCCTTCACCGCCACGACGCCGCAGGAGCAGGGCAAGGGTGTGTGGCAGGGCTGCTCCCCACGGACGGTTCCCAATTTCTCGGCGGTCGCGTATTTTTTTGGGCGGGAGCTGCATCAGACTTTGAAAGTTCCCGTGGGTTTGATCAACTCGTCCGTCGGTGGCACGGCGATTGAATCCTGGACCAGCATGGAGGCGATGCAAAAGGAAGCAGCGCTGCAGCCGCTGCTGAAGCGGTGGCAGAAGGACGTGGATTTGTTTGAGCAGCCCGACAACCGGGCGAAGAATGAGGCCGCCAAAAAGCTATGGCAGGATGCGGTGAAAGCGGCACAGGCGGCCAAGCAGCCCCCACCTCCACAGCCGGCAAATGTGGGCAGCGATCCTCTCCATCCCAACCGCCCGGGGAACTTGTTCAATGGAAAAATTGCGCCGCTGATCCCCTTCGCGCTACGTGGTGCGGTGTGGTATCAGGGCGAGTCGAACGCGGGCAATGGTCCGCTTTATGCCGTTCAGCTTCCTCTCATGATCCGCGACTGGCGCGCACGCTGGGGCAAGGAGGTCCCGTTTGCCTGGGTGCAGCTGCCCAATTTCCTAAAACGCGAAGCTGAGCCGAATGCCCCCGCCACCTGGGCGCGGCTGCGTGAGGCGCAGTCCAAGGCGCTCGCGGTTCCCAATACGGGGATGACCGTCAATCTTGATGTTGGCGATGCGGTGAACCTTCATCCCACGAACAAGCTGCAGGTGGGGCATCGACTCGCGCTGTGGGCGCGGGCGAAAGTCTATGGCGAAAAAATCCTGTGGAGCGGGCCGCAGTATGAAAGCCATGCCGTTCGGGGCAGTGAAGTCGCGATTCGATTTCAGCATGCTGAAGGGCTCAAAACAGCCGACGGCGGTGCGGTGGTGAAAGGTTTTGCCATTGCCGATGAAAGCCAGCACTGGCAGTGGGCGGATGCCCGCATCCAGGGCAAGGAGGTCATCGTATCTCACAGCGGCATTCAGAAGCCCGTGGCGGTGCGTTATGCCTGGGCGAACAATCCCGAGGTCAATCTGATCAATGCGGCCAGCCTGCCGGCGGCCCCTTTTCGAACGGATGACTGGCCGATGGACAATGCATCGCTGCCGCCCAAGGGCGGTGCCAGCAAGCCGTAGAAGCTGATGGAAGGAGCGTTTTCCAAACTCTCGTCAGTCTTTAAGGCCGCAAGTAGCACCACCTCGAAGAGTCCTGCATTTGACATGTAGACCGACTCTCAAAAATTTTGTCACATTGCCCGGACGGCGGAGCGGCCCCATTGGCTGCGTCGTGCGCTTGCCTGTTATTTTCAAATAGCAGGCGGCGCACTCTCCTTGCCACTGGGGCCGCTGCGCTCGCCGGATCAAAATGACAATTTTTTCGAGAACCGGTCTAACAAAACCTGACTGGCAGTCATTGAAATGAGTGGATGGCGGCCGGTTTGATACAACCAAAAAGCCTGGCATGCGCGATGTCAGGATCATGACCGCCACGCTTGAAAAACAGCCTTTTTTTCGAGAGCAGGAGACGGCTGACCGCCCGTTTCTGCTGTCTGCGGAATTCATTGAGGAGAGGGGGCAGGTCCCAGTGGGCTCTTTCAAATGCGTCTTGTCCGGCAACTGACTGCTCCCCCAAGAGTGTCGAAACGCTTTCTGAACATGCAAGATACTACTTCTACCAAGCTCCCGAATGAACCCCAACGTCTTGCGGTGGTGGACGACCACGCCATCATCCGTGGCGTTTTTTTGACCTTGGTGGAGGACGATTCTGATCTCACCATGGCCTGGATGGCCGCCTCCCTGACTGAAGCACGGGCCAAACTCGAAAGGGACGTGCCCGATTTTCTGGTGATGGATGTGGAACTGCCGGACGGCAATGGCTTTGAATTCATTCTCGAGGTTTTGAAGCAGTTTCCACGTCTGCCGGTGCTGATGGTGTCTGCGCAGATGGACAAGAACTACCCCAACCGGGCCAAAGCCTGCGGTGCCAAGGGCTTCATTGGGAAGGAGGCTTCGCTTGGAAGTCTGGTGGAGGCTGTGAACGCCATTCAAAAAGGTAGAGTGTGGTTCACCGGAACCGATTGAAGCGGTGCCTGCCGAATGATGGGAACGAAAGCCCTGATGGAGGGGGCAGGGGGCACCCTGATGTTTGGGTGAAAACATCAGGTATCACCTGAGGAGCGGAGCAGGTCGGGGTCGGGTTGTGAGGTGCACGCGGGGGCGTAGTGCTTTGCCATGAAAACATTCCAATCCTTCACTGTCTCGTCATCCAGAGATGTCCCCAGCCATGAAGGGCAACCGCTTGATGAGGAGCTGATGCGTGCCATTCAGATGCAAGATCCACTGGCCATGGAGACCTTGTTTCAGCGCTACCGGACACTGCTCCGAAGTGTCATCATGCGAATTGTGCCTGATTCCGCCGCTGCGGACGACGTCCTGCAGGAGTGCATTCTGGAGATCTGGAACCATGCCGATCATTTTTCCGCTGAGAAAGGCAGGGCGCTGGGGTGGATCGTGACTCTGGCCAAACGCCGGTCAATTGACTATCTGCGCCGGTCTCAGGCCTATAACAACGCCAAGGACCGGATGGAAAATGAGGTCCGGCTGAGCCCGTTCACCCTGAATGCGGCGGACGACTGCGAGCATGCCGACATTTCACGGGTGCTGCATCAGCATCTGAACCGACTGCCCGCGCACCAGCAGCAGGTCATCGACCTCGCTTTCCTCAAGGGGATGAGCCAGCGTGAAGTAGCGCAAGTCACGCACACGCCTCTGGGGACGGTGAAAACACGGATGGAACTCGGCTTGAAGAAACTGCGGTCATCCTTTCGCGGTAGGAATGAGATGGTAAACCTGCAGTATTCCTGATCGGTCAGAAAGCTGACTGGAAGGTGAGCAGCGACATGACAGCCTAAAAAGAGCCCTGTCCGGCAGGCTGCCGGAC
>NZ_JBAQCR010000126.1:0-10482 GCF_049294395.1 Prosthecobacter sp. | reverse complement strand
GGGGAGTGGAGAACCGCTGCCACTGGGTGCTGGATGTGACGTTCCGTGAAGACCACTGCCAGGTGCGCGACAACAATGGTGCGCACAACCTCTCCATCCTGCGCGAAATGGCCATGAAGGCCCTTCGCGACGAGCCCTCCAAGCTCAGCCTGCGCAGAAAACGCCGCCGGGCTGCTCTCGCCCCTGCCTTCCGACTCAAAATCCTCGCCTCGCTTCATGCGTAAGCCCTGTAGTGCGTGCGGCCAGCCTGGGCGTGAGGTTGCTTTTGAGAGGCGGCGGTGGCTGAATGCGCGGGAGGGCTACTGGATCAGTGCTTCGAGATCGCTTTCGGTGAGGCCTTCCATCATGGGGGCTTGGTCGTTGAGGGCGGCTTCGACGAGGCCGCGTTTTTGGGCCTGGAGTTTGAGGATGCGTTCTTCGACCGTGCCGCGAATGGCGAGGCGGTAGGCGTTGACGACTTTTTGCTGGCCGATGCGGTGGGCGCGGTCGATGGCTTGGGATTCGACGGCGGGGTTCCACCAGGGGTCGGCGAGGATGACGTTGTCGGCGGCGGTGAGGTTGAGGCCGTAGCCGCCGGCTTTAAGACTGATGAGGAAGATGCGGCAGTTCGGGTCTTTCTGGAAGCGGGCTACCTGCTCGGAGCGGTCCTGGCTGCTGCCGTCGAGGTAGGCGTGGTCGAGTTTTTCGGCTTTCAGGTGGTCGCGCATGAGGTGCAAAAAGCGGACGAACTGGCTGAAGACGAGGAGCTTGCCGCCGGACTCCATGACGGACTCGATCTGGCCGAGGAGGGCGGGCCATTTGCCGGAGAGGTCGTCCTGGCCGAGGCCTTTGAGGGCGTCGGGCTGGACGCCGGTGAGGCGGAGATCGCAGCAGACCTGGCGGAGGCGCAGGAGCACGGTGAACATGGTCATCTTGGCGCCGTTCTGGCCGGAGCGGCGGCGGGCGGCTTTGATCTCCTCGCGGCCCTCCTCCAGGATCTTGCGGTAGAATTCGCTCTGTGCGGCGCTGGGGGTGCACCACAGCACCTGCTCGATCTTCTCGGGCAGGTCTTTGAGCACCTGGCGTTTGGTGCGGCGGAGGAAGTAGGGCAGCGTGAGTTTTTGCAGGCGCTGGGCGGCGGCGCGGCCTGCGGGGAGGTCCAGGCCGGACTGGATGGGGCTTTCGAAGCGCTCTTTGAAGGAACTCTGGTTTCCCAAATAACCCGGCAGGGCGAAGTGGAAGATGGACCACAAATCGCGCACGCCGTTTTCCAAAGGGGTGCCGGTGAGGGCTATTCGACCGCTGCAATGGAGGCTGCGGAGGGTCTTGGCAGCGTCGGTATCGGGGTTGCGGATGAAGCTGGCTTCATCCAAAAGAATCAAACCAAATCGAATAGTTTGGTAATGTTTAATATCTCTGATGATCAATTGATAAGAGGTCAATATCACGTCAAAAGAGGAGATGGTACTGAGCGCTTTTTCGCGGCCTGCGCCCTGGATTTGGAGGACTTTCAGAGTGGGGGCGAAGCGCTCGAACTCGGCCTGCCAGTTGCCCAGCAGGGACTTGGGGCAGACGACGATCATCGGGCCGCATTGATCACCTTTGCGCTGCTTGAGGAAGAGGGCCACGGCGATGCTCTGGACGGTTTTGCCCAAGCCCATCTCATCGGCCAGGATGCCGCCGCGACCGCGCAGGATGCGGGAGGTCATCCAGCAGACGCCCTCCATCTGGTAAGGGCGGAGCATGCCAGCGAGATCGCCGATCTCAGCCTGAACCTCACTACTTGTAACGCTGATCTCGTTAGCGGCACCTGTGGCTTCATCGCCAAAGTAGGCGGCATGGGCTCCATGGACGCGGGCACCTTCAGGGGTGAGCTCCATGGGGACATCCCGCAGGGATTCCTCCAAATCATCCACGGCGGCGATGTCGAGGATGTACTGCTTGCCATTGGCGCCTTTGACCGATCTTTGGCCGGAGCGGACCAGCCGCAGGACTTCGGCGCGGGGGAGGCGGAAGCCATCGGTGGACTCGTAGGCGAACTCCATGCTGAGCCAGTCGCCGCCGCCGCCGCCCATCTGGCCGGCGGGTGCGACGAACTTGGTCTTGGGCGCGATGCGCTGGATGCCGCGAGTCGCAGAGCGCCAGCGCTCGCCCTCGGTAACGGTGGCGAGGTTACGCAACTGCGGGAGTTCGGAGGCGTAGAAGCGGAGGACGTTCTCGCTGCCCTGCAACCGCAAGACCTGGCCTTCGGGCTTGAATCCGAGACCCTCCAAGCGGCGCAAAAGGCGGAATTCTGCCTCTATGTTTTGGATGTAGAATACAAAGACATTTAATTCATCCTGAATTGGGAAGATTGAATGAATTCCATCTGAATGGCGCACGGGCCAGGCGTGCGAATTGTAACGAGCGGAGAGTTTCACATCCACGACTTGGAGTGAGCCGTCGAGCTGGATTTCGAACTGGCAGGGCACCGGGGCGACATGGAATTTCTCCAGGCCTGCGCCGCGCAGTTCCATCTGGAAGCATTCGCCCAGAGACTCCCCCTGCTCTGCCAGCCAGCGGAGCGGCTTGGTGACCGGGGCCTTGCTCAGCTCGCCAGCCAGGGTGGCTAGCGCGGGGGTATCGGCCAAATGGCGGAAGAGGGAGTCGGTCTCCTGACAGATCCACCAAGCGCCCATGACGTGTTTCTGGTGAGCGCCTTCCAGTTTGAGGCGGACGGTTTGGGGATCGACGGACTCGACGACCAGCGGCAGACGGACGCGCTCGGGGGCGACGTGGAAGAGGCGCTCCTGGCCGTTCGGCTTGCCGAGGAAGACGCGGGGGTGCTCGGCAAGCGTCTCCAAGAAAGTGTTCAGACCTGCGCCTCTGAGGGAGATGGGGAGGCTCTGGGGTTGCTTGATCCCCTGGCTGGCCAGCCAAGCGGCGAAGAGGGAGGTTTCGCCTTCGCCGCCGGGGAGGTATTTCACGAAGACGCCGAAGGGTTCGCGGATCTGGCCTTGGAGGAGAGGTTCGGGGAGGTAGAGGGAGTACTGGCCGAGGATTTTGAGCGGAGTGAGGGCGGCCTGTGGTTTGGGTATTGTAGTACCGGCTTTAGCCGGTCCGGAAGCTCCGCCGGCATGCGACGCGCCGAGCCCGCCGGAACCGGCTGAAGTAGGGCGTAGACCGCCGGAACCGCCTAAAGGCGGGACTACAGAACGTACTGAAGATCCAGAACTAGGTTTGGCACCGCTTTGCTCGCGGACGTGGGCGAGGGCCACGGCGAGGGCGTGCTCGCACATCATGCCGCTGCGGCGGGCGTGGGGGCAGGTGCAGAGGTTTTCCACATCGGAGGAGGTGCGGATGCGCAGGCCGGTGGTGAATTTGAGTTTTCCAGAGCCGGCTGTGCCGCGAATCATGCCGTCACTGCTGCTGGTGACAACGGCCAAACCTGCATCCACCAAGGAGCGAGCGGACTTCATCACCGCCCAACCGCCGATTTCTCCGAGCCATTTCTCTGTGATTTCCATTTCGTGCTGGCGTGTCCCATGGTTTATCTGCAAAGTCCAGTGCCAAGTACCTATGAGGATTGTCGCCATTTCCAACCAGAAAGGCGGCGTCGGTAAAACGACGACCGCTTTGAACCTCGCCGCGTGCCTCACCCAGCGCGGGGTGCGGGTATTGCTGGTGGACCTTGACCCCCAGGCGAATGCCACCAGCGGACTCGGGCTGGCCCAGGAAGACGGGGGGAGCCTGTACTCCGCACTGGTGGACGGCACGGACCCGCGTCTGGCCATCCGCAGCACGCGGCTGCCGAACCTTTCCATCATCCGCTCGCATCAAGAGCTGGCCGGTTGTGAAATCGAGCTGGCGCAGGCAGGCAACCACATGGCCCGCCTGAAAGAGGTGCTGGCCCCGCTGCGCGACTCCGGCCATTTCGACTACGCCATTCTGGACACCCCGCCCTCCCTCGGCGTGCTGATGACGGGCGCCCTGGCGGCGGCGGACGAGCTGCTGGTGCCCATCCAGTGCGAGTACTTTGGCCTCGAAGGTCTCTCCAAGATCGTGAATGTGGTGCAGCAGATCCGCGAGTGCGGGGCGAATCCGAACCTGCTGCTGGAAGGCATTGTCATGACGATGTATGACAGCCGCGCCAATCTGGCGAACCAGGTGGTCAATGACGTGCGCAATTACTTTGCCGAGACCTGCTACCAGACGCTGATCCCGCGCACGGTGCGTCTGGGTGAGGCGCCGAGCTTTGGCAAAAGCATCATCGAGTACGAGCCCTCCGGCCGTGGTGCGCAGGCTTACCGGGCGCTGGCGGATGAATTTCTGGCCCGGCGTGCGGTGGCACAAGCTCCTGCGGTGGCGGCAGCTTAGCCATGAAGGAGCGGTGGGATTTTGCTGGGAGCGCTGGTTTTTAACCGGCTCTGGGCGAACGTCCCAAGGCGAGGTGCGAGGAGGAAGCCATGGAGGCGGCGAGGAAGCGGTGGCCAGCGTGACCGCTTCGGCCAGTTAAAAACTGGCGCTCCCAGCAATGAGGGCCATGGCCTTTGCGGCGTGGGCGGCGTAAGATCACCTATGTCTTTGCATTCGCCCCATGAAGAATCTCCGCGCGGCGTGCCGAACGTGAAGGGCATTCGCGGGCGCGGGGCTGCGGGGAATCCGGACCAGCGGTTCGCAGAGCTGCATGTGGACTACGATCCCGGTGAAGCGCCGGAGAAAGTGGCCACGAAATTTCTGCGCGATTTTTCGTCCAGCATCATCTCGCGCAACCGCAGCCCAGATCTGCCTTTTGAGGCCAGCCTGAACCCCTACCGTGGCTGTGAGCATGGGTGCTCCTACTGCTACGCCCGGCCCACGCATGAGTACCTAGGCTTCTCTGCCGGGGTGGACTTTGAGTCCCGCATCATGGTCAAGGAGAACGCCCCTGCCCTGCTGCGCGCCGAGCTGAGCAAGCTCTCCTACAAGCCGGAGACTCTTTCGCTGAGTGGCGTGACGGACCCGTATCAGCCGATTGAGAAAAAGCTGCGCATCACGCGGGGGTGCCTGGAAGTGCTGGCCGAGTGTCGGCACCCTGTGGTGCTGATCACGAAGAACCACCTCATCACGCGGGATGTGGATTTGCTGGCGGAGCTGGCGCGGCATTCGGCGACAGCGGTGTATGTTTCCATCACGACGCTGGATTCCGAACTGGCCCGCAAGCTGGAGCCGCGGGCGTCATCGCCGAAGATGCGGCTGGAGGCGATCCGCCTGCTGCATGAGGCGGGCATTCCTGTGGGCGTCTCCACCGCGCCGATCATTCCTGGATTGAACGATTCGGAAATCCCCGCGCTGATTGAAGCCGCGCGTGCTGCGGGGGCGCAGTTCGCGGGATACACCGTGGTGCGACTGCCCTTTGCGGTGAAGGATGTGTTTCGTGCGTGGCTGGACCAGCACTTTCCTGGCATGCGGGACAAGATTCTCAGCCGCATCGAGGAGACGCAGGGGAAGACGATGTCTCACGGTGAATTTGGCAAGCGGCTCAAGGGCATGGGTGTGTGGTCGGAGCAGATCGCGGCGATGTTTAAGGTGTCGATCAAACGTGCCGGCATGCTGCACCGGAGGCCGGAGGTGAGTGCGGAGGCGTTTCGGCGGCCGAAGGATGCGGGTGGGCAGATGGAGTTGTTTTGATTGGGGGGGATGGGTGCTGGTTGACGGTGCAAGGGACGTACGGATTTGCCGCAGAGGGGCGGAGGGGGCAGAGATTGATTCTGTGCGGACTCAAGTTTCAGCCAATGGGCTGGCGAGTGGGGTTCCGGAGGCTGGCCTTGGAGAGCGCGAATGATGCAGATGGGACATGCTGTGCTTGTTTGTGTGGCGGAGCTTTCCAGAGCCGGTTAAAAACCGGCGCTCCCAGTACGGAACTGTGGCGATCTTGGGCTTGCGGCAAAGTTGAGCGGCTCATGGCGTTGAGTGATTGAGGCTTGTGATGCCCGCATGCCATCCTTGCCATTTTCGAAGAGGGGGCGTATTAGGTGGCGAATGCCTGACGTCGCCAAGCCAGCCCATGCACCGGCGGACAGAGCCACTCCGGCTTTCTGTGCGCCGAATTTATCGAGCATTGAGGAGCACTACAAACTGCTCAGCTGCCTGCTGGATTACATTCCTGACCGCATCTATTTCAAGGACAAGCAGGGGGCGTTTGTGCTGGTGAGCCGGTCCGAGGCCGAGTATCTGGGGGCGTGTGATCCGGCGGAGGTGATCGGCAAAACGGACTTTGATTACTTCGAGCCTGCACTGGCGCAGGCGGCGCTGGAGGATGAGCAGGAGCTGATGCGGCTGGGCAAATCCATCACCGGCAAGGAGGAGAAAAAGCGGCTGCTGGACGGACGCACGGGCTGGGCACTGGTGACAAAGAGCCCGCTGCGCGATGCGGATGGCGGCATCATCGGCACCTGCGGGATTTCCAAAGACATCACAGCACTCAAGGAGACCGAGGAGGCCCTGTACAAGGCCAATGCGGCGCTGGCTTCGCAGAAGGCGCTGCTGGAGCAGTCCATGGCGGAGCTGCAGCAGACCAAGCTGGAACTGGTGCAGCAGCTGGCCCTGCGCGAGCGGGTGGAGGATGAACTCGTCCGGGCCAAACGCGAGGCCGAGGAGGCCAGCAGCGGGCTGGGGCCCTTCTTCCAGGTGGCGCTGGACATGCTGTGCATCGCGGGCATGGACGGCTACTTCAAGCGCATCAATCCGGCCTTTTGCACCACGCTGGGCTACACGGAGAAGGAGATGCTGGGCCGGCCTTTCCTCGAATTTGTGCATCCTGAAGACCGGCCGAAAACCGTGGAGGCGGTCGAGCGGCTGGAGGCGGGGCTGAACCTGGTCAATTTCATCAATCGCTACCAGCACAAGGACGGCGGCTACTTGTGGATCGAGTGGACCGCAGCGCCGAATGCGGGCCAGACGGCGATCTATGCGGCGGCGCGAAACATCACGCAGCGTATTCAGACGGAGGACGAGCTGCGCATGGCGCGTGCGGCGGCCGAGGCGGCGAACCAGGCCAAGAGCACATTCCTCGCGAACATGAGCCACGAGATTCGCACGCCGATGAACGGGGTGCTGGGCATGACGGAGCTGCTGCTGAACACGCGCATGACGGGCGATCAGCGCGGTTACTTGAACCTGGTGCGGCAGTCGGCGGATTCGCTGATGACGGTGCTCAATGACATCCTGGATTTCTCCAAGATCGAGGCGGGCAAGATGGACCTGGACAGCCATGAGTTTGATCTGCGCGACTCCATCGGGGACACCCTGCAAACGCTGGCGGCACGCTCGGCGGAGAAGGACATTGAGCTGGCCTACCTGGTGAAGCCTGACGTGCCGGACTGCCTGATCGGCGACATCTGCCGCCTGAGGCAGATCATTTTGAATCTGGTAGGAAATGCCATCAAGTTCACACCGCGTGGTGAGATCGTGGTGGAACTCCGCGTGGAGAGCCGGACCGAAGACCGGGTGATCCTGCATGTGCAGGTGTCTGACACGGGCATCGGCATTGCCAAGGACAAGCAGGCGAATGTGTTTGAATCCTTCACGCAGGCGGAGAGCTCCACGACTCGGCGCTTCGGCGGCACCGGGCTGGGCCTGACCATTTCCAGGCAGCTGGTGGAGCTGATGCAGGGGCGCATGTGGCTGGAGAGCGAGCCGGGCAAGGGCAGCATCTTCCACTTCACCGCGCAATTTGAACTTGGCACCCAGAAGCCGAATGCCGCGCGCATGCTGCCAGATCAACTGCGCGACTTCCAAGTGCTGGTGGTGGATGACAATGCGACGAACCGCATGATCCTCGAAGAGATGCTCAAGACCTGGGAGCTGCGGCCGGTCCTTGCCGCCAGCGGTGCCGAGGCCTTGGATATTTTGGAGCAGGCCCAGGCGGAAGGTGCGCCGATCCCGCTGGTGCTGCTGGACTACATGATGCCGGAGATGGATGGCGCGGAAGTTTGCCGCCAGATCCGGGAACGTTTCGGCGACAGCGCACCGAAAATTTTGATCCTGTCATCCGGTGGCAATCTGACCGCCGAGATCGGCGATGAAGATCTGGGCTATGAGCGCTGCCTGACCAAGCCGGTGAAGCACTCGGATCTTTTTGACACGATCAGCCGCGTGATGGGCGGGCTGATGGCCGATGACAGAACGAGCAGCGCCTATGACATGCCGGGGCTGCAGAGCATGGCGCCGATGAAGCTGCTGCTGGCGGAGGATGGCCGGGTGAATCAACTCGTGGCCATCAAGATGCTGGAGGATCGGGGGCATGAGGTCACGCTGGCCTGCAATGGGCGCGAGGCTTTGGAGCTGCTCGCCAGCCAGACTTTTGACGCGATCCTCATGGACATCCAGATGCCTGAGATGAACGGATTTGAAGCGACGCTGGCCATCCGCCAAAGCGAGGCCGGCACCGACAGGCATGTGCCCATCATCGCCATGACGGCGAATGCGATGAAGGGTGATCGCGAGCAGTGCCTGGATGCGGGGATGGATGACTACATCGCCAAGCCCATTCACTCGACGGAGCTTTATCCGCTGCTGGAAAAGTTTGCCAGCCTCAGCGAGAACCCCCAGGCGGATCCCCTGCCCTTTGGTGCTGCATGCCATGAGCCTGTGTTCGACGCCGACACTTTCTGCGACAACATTGGCGATGGTCCGCTGATGCTGGAGCTGATCCGGCTGTTCTTTGAGGAGTCGCAACCCATGCTAGGCCACGCCTGCCTGGCGCTGCATGAACTGGATGCCGAAGCGCTGCATCAAGCCGCTCATTCTTTGCAGGGACTGGTGGGCAATTACGCCGCCGCACCGGCCTTCAATGCGGTATCCGCGCTGACTCAATGCACGCGGAATGGAAATCTGCTGCAGGCGGGGAAACTGCTCGCGGAGGTGACGGATGAAATCGCGCGGCTGAGGGAGGCGCTGGCGGAGTTTGCGAAGGAGATTGAGTGAGGGGGGGCGCAGGGCCTCAAAGCACGCTCTCTACAGCAGAAGTACCGTCCACTCTGCCCCATTTTCCAGAAAAAATCAAGCACAGTGCAACAAACGCAAAGAGACCGGGCACCTTACGGGAAACCTCCAAGGTCAAATAAACCTAATTCAGCTTCTTTGAAACACTGCTTGCGTGAATACCAGTCCATGGGTTCCTGTCTTGGCTTGTACATCGCAGAAGATTTGTGCTTCACATAGTAATCCCAGATTTTTTGAGCCCACTCATTTGCCCACTTCTTATCCGCAGGCGGGGTTGTTGTTTTCAGATATGCCTGAGTCGCGGTGATCCCACGCAAAGTCATAGGGCATTCATTCATCATGGCGTCAAAGATGGCAAGTGCGTCATCCAGACGCTGCTTGACTCGTTCCGGAGAATTAATGTTTTCGATCAAAGGCTTGCCTGTCTGCGGATCCAAAAAATCATCTATTCCAAAGCCGACTTTATCAAAGTACGTTCTCATGAGATGAGTACGCCGGGGAAACATCAGATCATATTGTCCCCTAAAATTGATGAAAGCACCACCTGCCTGACGGATTGCATCAAAATACATCTCCTCAAGATCCATAAAACGAATGCCTTTTTTTAAAAGCTTCAGGCCATCCATATCGCATTGCCATAGCAGTACACCCGGCTCTAAGACACTCAGGACGTGTGAATCGAAACGGCTAAGAAATTCGGCGATGATGGGTGGAACCTCGATTCCTTCAACATTCAAATATTTCTCGTCTGGGGAGATGGGCTGAAGCTTTGGAGGTAAAAATCCCATGGATCTCATTAAATCCATGGTCTCATCATATTTCTGTTTGGCTTTGTTCATTTTACTCCTCCTTATCTTGCGACATTTCGGTATTGGCCATACACAAGTGGTATTTTTTCGCTAAAGACTTTAAGAGCCTCGTCATTCGAAAGCCGCACCTCATATATGAGGTCGCAAACAGAGGCTGCCAATTGCTGAGCCTGAAATTGGACAAATGCATGTGAAAATGAGCCGAGCTGCCTAGCGGTCCATTCATTTGGTTGCTTGTTCATCCACTGGTATCCCCACTTCCCTTCAAGAGCTTCATATGGGCGAGGGGAAAGCGAGGGGGTGCCACCGTCATAATTCACAGGGATATAACTAAATGCCTGGCATGAATGGCACTCAGTTAAGGCGGGGTATCGTGGTTTTTGAGCCGTCAGCAAACTTGTGACAAAGGGTACAACGAAGCGGTGATTTGTGGGTTGCTGGAGCATGGCTCTTCAAACTTGCTTCCTGCCCCACTTTCCCCGCACTCTTCAAGGCCGCGCCAAACGCACCGAGGCCTCCCGCCTTGCTCGCGGTCTGGACGAACTGCGCCAGCACGCGCTGCCCGATCTTGCCGCGCTGCTGTCCTCATGTCTGCCGGCGGCTTTCTTCGCCAAGGCTCCTGAGGCGAAGGCCCGGCGCGTGCGGCTGCTGCCTCCGGTGACGGTGTTCTGGGCCTTCCTTCACCAGGTGCTCAACCCTGAGATGGCCTGTCAGGAGGTCGTCTCCAAAC
>NZ_JBAQCR010000125.1:0-7632 GCF_049294395.1 Prosthecobacter sp. | reverse complement strand
AATATGGGTGTTTATAGGTGTCATTACAGTTGGACTTTTGGGTGTTTATGGGTGTCATTATGGTTTGGGAGACCCTGATGCTGAAAACAGATTCCATCCACATCACGCCGGATTTGCTGGCGTTGATTGCTGAAATTGACGAGTTCAAAGGTGCCTGGCGTGCCTTGGGCACCCTTCCCCCTGAACGCTTGAAGGCTTTGCGCCACGTCGCCACCATTGAGAGCATCGGCTCCTCCACTCGCATCGAGGGAAGCAAGCTCACGGACCGCGAGATTGAGCGGCTGCTGGCCAGTCTGGAAATCAAAAAGTTCGACACTCGGGACGAGCAGGAAGTCGCCGGCTATGCCGAGGTCATGGAAACCCTCTTCCATGCCTGGCAGGACATCCCCATCACCGAAAACCACATCAAGCAGCTTCACCGCGACCTGCTGCGCCACAGCGAAAAGGACGAGCGGCACTGCGGCGAATACAAGACGCTGCCCAACCAGGTGGCCGCCTTCGATGAGAGCGGCAGGCAGGTTGCCATCGTGTTCGAAACGGCCTCCCCCTTCGATACACCGCGCCTCATGGCCGAACTCGTCGCGTGGCTGAACGAGGCGCGCGAACTGAAGCGAACACATCCGCTTTTTGTGGTCGCCGTGTTTGTCGTGGTGTTCCTGGAAATCCACCCCTTTCAAGACGGCAATGGCCGCTTGAGCCGCGTGCTCACCACCCTGCTCATGCTGCAGGCGGGCTACGCCTATGTCCCTTACAGCTCGCTGGAGAGCGTCATCGAGGGCAGCAAGGAGGGCTACTATCTGGCCCTGCGGCAAACCCAGGGCACCATCCGCACCCAGTCGCCCAACTGGCAGCCCTGGCTGCTCTTCTTTCTGCGCGCCTTGCAGCAGCAGAAACGCCGCCTGGCCGCCAAGGTGGAGCGCGAAAAAATCGTGCTCGCAGCTCTGCCAGAGCTCGCCGTGCAAATCATCGACCACGCCAGGCAGCATGGCCGCGTGACCATGGGCGGCATCATCAAGATCACAGGAGCCAGCCGGAACACGCTCAAGGAGCACTTCCGCCACCTGCTGGAGCAGGGCCATGTGGTCAAGCACGGCACAGGCAAAGGAACATGGTATTCTCTACCATGACATACCCTGCTTTCTTTCTTCCAATCCGTCGGCAAACCCGAAGGCCCCGCGTTGAAGCAGCGGGACCGCATGCAGAGGATCACTTTCGCGCGGCGGCAGAAGAGCGGCAGAGAGAGGCTTTGCGCCACGTCGCCACTCCACGGGGCACACTTTGATGTTCGTCAGCGGCTGCGGCTTCGAGAGGATTTGAGTTTTCATCTGGACACCCCATGGCGGTCTGTTAAAAATACCCGGCCTTCCACCTGGGAGAGCTGCATGCGCTGAGCATCGCTGCCACACCGCACCATGAAATGGCACCTGTCGCAAGAGCGTTCATCCAGATGCCCCTCCACCCTATGAAACACCTGCTTCCATTAGCGCTCGCGCTCATCACCCTCTCCGCACACGCTCAGCAGGCCACTGAGTGGAAAACGATCCTGGCCACTGAGGAGGAGCTCAAGGGCTTTCCACCCGAGCAGGTCCATCTGGTGGACGGACTGCTCCATGTGCGCGCAGGCCATGGCATCCTGGTCCCGCAGCCACATCCGGACGGTGCCATCCGCGCACTCTTTCATTTCCGCGAGAAGACCAGCTGGCCCCAGCTTCGCATCCGGCGTACTGCCGATGTCAGACCCCAGGACAGCGAGTACTACGAGATCATACTCAACATCAAGATGGGAGAGACCTCCATCAACAATCTCTTCCTCAACTTCACCTCGAAGGGCAAGATCAAGCGGCTGGCTGTCGTGCCCCTGCCAAAGCCCTTTGTTTTGGGAGAATACATCGATCTTGAGCTCTCCGCCGTCGGCGAGCATCTGAAAGTCCTGATCAATGGCAAAGTGGCCTTTGAAATCGATGACAAGTCCATTTCTACCGGCGGGCTCTGGGGCGTCGCCGCAGATCAGGCCTGGTTCTCCAAAATCCAGGTGCGCAGCTTTGTTCCCAGGTCAAGCGACCCACGGATCGCCCAGCTGGAGGACGCCTATGCCGCCGCCATCGAGCGCGACGCCCCTCTCATCCCCCATATCGAAGCCGTCAAAGCCCTCGATGACAAGTATGTCGCAGCGCTGGATCGTGCGCTGGATGCCGCCACCCAGGCAGGCAACCTCGATGCCGCGCTGGCCCTGCGCACCGAGAAAAAGCGACTGCAGGACGAAGCCCCGCTGCCCGACGATGACAAAGCCACGAACGAGACCCTCAAGCCCCTCCGCGCCACCTACCGCAGCGCCCTGAGCCAGCTCACCACCCAGCGCGAACAGCGCCTGCAAACCCTGCGCGAAAAATTCCTCCAGGCGCTGGATGCCTACCAGGCCGAGCTCACCCGCGCGAAAAACCTCGATGCCGCCCTCGAAGTGCGCAAACGCCGCGATATCGAAGCCGCCAAAGCCCCATAACCGGGCGGATTGATGCGCAAGTAAACCGCAGAGGATGAACGGTCGCAGAGGACTGCATTTTGAATTCAGGCTTCTGCTCTCTGCGCCCGTCCAATCTCTGCGGTTCATCTCATGTTCGTCTGCGGCTGCGGCTGCGGCTTTGGAAGGCCCAAGCCCATCACGAAAAAAACCTCGAATAAAAAATATCACGCGTCGCCACAAAGCCGGTCAGCAAGGCGGCTGGTATGACGTAGTAGTAGCCTGCTGCAGCGGCAGGATGGAACTTCGAGAAGGCACCGATGGCAATGAAGCCGAGCAGGAGAAAAATGACACCAATGCAGCCTCCTTCGATGAGGTTAAAGGTCACGAAGATCACGCTCGCAATCACACTTCCAATGAGGCACGGCCACCAGACACTGGCGAAGGGCCGTGGTGCGAGATGAGAGGAGATCAGCCACGCAAAGAACCCGGCCATGGAAAGCAGGATGGCCAGCCACCGGAGCCAGCAAAGGAGTGTGCCGAGATGCTTCATGCGGGCGAAGAGCTGTTCATAGGTGAATGCCGAGTTGCGTCAGTTTGCGGCCCAATCCTTCCGCCGTGGCCAGCGTATGAAGGAAGCTGCCATCGGCACGTTCATACGAGATCACGCCACCATCCTCAAGGCGAACGACCAGCACGCAGTCCCGCGCCGCAGACGTTGGGAACCGCAGGATCTCCGGTTCGAAGCCGAACAACTCCGCAAGACTCAACGACGGCAGCCGCCCGTGAAGAACGAATCTGCCGGGACAGTCACGTATCGGCACCCACACGCCACGCTTCCAAAGCGTCTCGAAGGTCAGCGGCTGTGTGGGGTACATAAGGCTTTCCATTCAGCTACATTCATCCGAGTGATGCAAGGAGGAACAGTTATATAGCGATTCGCAAAACTCATTTCCGAAATGAAGTGGCTGAGGATGTTCGGTTTGCCGCAGAGGGGCCAAGGTGCAAAGGTGGCAGAGATTCAATCTCTTCTCTGCTCCCTCTGCCTCTCCGCCCCTCTGCGGCAGAGTCGAGGCCTCCTCCAGCTTTCAAAAGATTCAGCGGAGCGTGTTTCCCCAGGCGCTTTCCGGAAATCAGTTCTGGAAAACGCCATACCATGGCAAGCTCAAGTGAGGATTCCGGATCCACTGCCTGCGCATTGAGCCCCGCGCATCCCCAAGACTCCAAGACGCCTCCGCTTCTTCTCTTGGAAATCCACGATCCTCCCCCCCTGCCCGGACGGCTCACTCACCTGTCAGCACAGCACCTCGCCTACTTTTCGGCCTTCTCCGGGGCCTGTTCCTGCGGCACGGCCTTCGACTTCTCCAGCACCTCCTGATATACCTGCTCAGCCTTCTCGTTGAAGAGACTGCCGTTGATCTCCTGCTTTTTCAGGTAGTCCTTCAGCGTCATTGCGGGAACCTCGTTTTTATCCAGTGCTATCTCCTGGTAGGTCGTGGGCTCTTTGGAGGTCAGGCGTATGGTCCCGGTCAGCAGCACCTTGCCATCGGCGCTCACGTCCATTTGCAGATCTCCCTCCAGCTTTTGCAGGGAGTCATCGTGGTGGTCATAGTTGTTGATCATGCGCACCTTCTCGCGGTCCGCCTTGGTAAAGGTGATCCTCCCCGTCTTCAGCGCCCCCACCTGCACCAGCACCTGTACCGCGCCCCCCGCATACGGGCTCCACGGGCCGCTGGGCACATTGGTGGCCCCCATCTCCAGCATCAGCAGGTGGGCTCCAGACTTGATGCGCAGGTTTGAATCAAGCGTCCAGCCCCGGTCATCCGGCGCAAGGGCGGTGTCCTTCACCAGCACAAACTTCGTCAGCGGGATGCGCACTCGTGCATCGACCTGCCGCGTGAGAAACACGGAGAAATCCGCCTCCGTGCGCAGCGGCCCCCTGGCATCGTCCACGCCGGGGATCTTGCCCCAGTCACGGCTGTAGCTGTCCAGAAAATCCAGATGGTCCGTGATGGCTGCGGCCTCCTCCGCAGGAATCTCCCGCCGCCGCTTCATGATCTCAAATTTGGCCCAGTATTCGGCGATGGGAAAGCGCGTCTCCTTCACCACGGCGCCCTCCTTGATCTTCAGCAGCGCCACTTCCGTGGGCCGCACCTCCTCGCGCGGTGTTTTTTCATCCGGGTGCTGATACTTCTTTTTCTTCAGCGTGCAGAAGATGCGCAACTGCCCTGTGTACCAGTCTGCAAAGATCCGGCCATCCGCCGCCGCACGCCCGGGGAAAACCTGTCGCAGCACCTCATCCAGCCGTGCCTGCTTCTTCTTCACCACAGCCTCAGCCCCCTTCGGTTGGGATTTCTCCTGCTCCAGAAGGTCGCTCATGTGACTCGGTTGGAACTTCGCCAGATACAGCCGCCCGTCCGCGATCTCATACGTGGCCACATGACCGCGATAGTTCGCCGTGCTCGTCATTTCCAGCGGGTACTTCCCATGCTTGCCGTCTGCGAAGTAAGCCTGGAAGGGTGCGGGAAAAAGCCAGTGAGTCTCCAGCACGCAGCGCTCGCCACGGTAGAGGATGAAGTCATCCTCCTGCTCCGTGGCCGCAGCCTGTGTGTTCGTGAGCAGCAGCAGGGCGGGAAGGATCAGCAGAAGTCGAAGCCTCATGGGAAGACGTGCTTAAAAGAATGGATAATTCATCATTCTACCGAAGCTGATGTGGCATGACAAGAAGCGATTGGCTCATGGATGAGCATGAAAAAGTCGCGCTTCTCACGCCGCTGCCATTCGCAGCATTCGCGGTGGAAGCTTTTGACGGCGCTGGAACGGGCGACTTAGTGATTCAGCGCTTCCTTTGACATGAAACTTTCCTTCCTCACCCTCGCTTCTCTTCTTCTCGCATCCCACGCACTCCTGCCCGCTGCCGATGCCACTCTGCCACAAGCCGTAGATCAGGCCCACACCGAACTCTGGCGCCGCTTCGTCGATCCCCACGGCATCATCCGCGATTTCGAGGGCGATCTCCCCACTCCCGAAGACTGCAAGCTCGGCAGGCCCAATGCCATCGGCTGGTGGAGCCCCATTGAGAACGGCCCCATGTTCAACGGCATGTATCTCCCCGCCATCTGCGAGCGCGCCCGCCGCAGCGGTGCTGCCGCCGATGCGGAGCAGGCACGCCGCCTCGCCCAAGGCCTCATCAAATGCGCCTCCGTTTCCGATGTGCCCGGCTTCATCGCACGCGGCATCGGCACCGATGGCACCTGCCATTATCCGCTCAGCTCAGACGATCAAACCCACCCCTGGTTCCTCGGCCTGCACGCCTATTTGAAAAGCGGCCTCCCCACCGCCGAAGAGCGCCAGCAAATAGTGACCAAGGTCAAAGAAGTCGCCACTGCCCTGGAGGCCACAAAGTGGCGCATCCCCTGCGAAGGCGATTTCAAAGGCACTTTCCGCGGCGGCTTCACCGGCCACCTCTTCCGCGATGCCGTCCGCTACCTCTACCTCCTCCGCGCCACCCACGAAATCACCGGCGACGCCATCTGGCTGGAGCGCTACCACAAAGCCCGCGCCGAGCGCCCCGCACCCGGCACCAAAACACGCGCCGAAATCTGCGCCGCTGGCTACCCCTACGACCGCGAAGCCATCGCCCACATCGATGAATCCCAGCTCTGGATCTACGTCGGCAGCCAGGCCTCCCTCTCCCAGCTCATCGCCATGGAAAAGGATGCAGCACTCAATGCCCTCTACCGCACCGGCCTCACCGTCAACGCCACCAACGCCCTCCCCGCCCTCAAAGGCCACGCCACCTTCGACAACAACGATAAGAAAATCTTCGGCAACGCCAACTGGCGCGCCGTGTACTCCACCTGGTTCCCCCAGCCCACCCAGGAAGACGCCGCCAGGCTCGCCAAAATCTCCGACAAATCCAAGCGCGGCGAACGCAAAGACTACGAAGCCCGCCACATGAAAAACCCTCTCGCCGCCGCCGCCATCATCTCCCTCCTCGGCGATGGCTCAAACCGCGAACTCATCGAGCAAGTCATCCGCCACTACGACTACTCCAAACTCAACATGGCCGAACTCTTCTTCGCCGAGTGCGCGTATTATGCGCTGCCTCTGGAAAAGTAGCCCAGTTGCGCCGCAACTGGGGCTCTCATTGCCTTGATGGATCGTTCATCAAAGCAACTAATTCCGCAAAGGAGGGATAATTGGATCAACGCGGCGGCGGCATGACCGGCCCTGCCTCCTGAGTCCACTCACGATAGATCTTGGCGGCGTCTGATTTCCACCAGGTCTGCACGGCACTGATCTCAGGCTCCCCCACGATTTCTCTCTGAGACAGGCGTACTGGAAAATCTTCGCCCATCACTCCGGCGATCGCATGGGCAGCAAGGCTGGCGTTGCTCTGCATGCAATCCATCGGCGGATCAAGGTAATCATCCATCCGCTCCAAGGCGACTTTGACACCCAAAGCATCAGGCGCCCGCTTGTCCTCCAGAAACCGCCCGATCTGTTGAATGGCCTCCATGCTGCCCACCATTTGCAGGCACCGCATGATCTTCCGCCGTTCAAAAAAATATCCAACGTCCTGCGACATTCGCTCAAAGCGGTTCCCCAGCACCCGTGCGTGCCCCGGGATGGCGGCGATCTTCAGGCGGACATGGGATGCGATCTTTTCATTGAGCGCCGTGATCAGCGGAGCGGACACCATGTCGTCAGGATGATCACGACGAATTTCACTGCTACCGATGTTCTTGGCTTTCGCTTCCTTGAGCACATACCACAGCACGTCCATGTCCTTCTTCGCGGCGGCGGCGTCCAGAAATCTGAACTCGCCTTGGTAGAGCGCGTAGACGATCACCTCGGTGCTCTTCTTCAGTTCGGCTTCTTGGGCCTCGGCTTCCCGCTCGATCTCATGCAGGCGTGTCACAATGCGCGCGCCCACCTTCTCTTCGGCCTCACTCAGCCCCAAGACTCCGGCAAAACAGAATGTGCTGACAAAGATCCAGCAGCAGATGAGCCTGAGAAGCAGGGCGGATGTTTTCATATGTCTTAGGCAGTGTTTTAAAACCAGTTTGAAGGAAAAAAATTGTGCGCCCGGTGAGTTTGAGCCACTGGCAAGTCTCATGTTCAATCAACGATTCTCTTGGTGGGGGCCGCTCAAGCAGCGGCTCTTAAAA
>NZ_JBAQCR010000124.1:0-16460 GCF_049294395.1 Prosthecobacter sp. | reverse complement strand
CGGTCGGCGTGGTGGCCCGGGAGGTCCCCCCGGCGGCCCCGGCATGCGCCCGCCTCCAGGTTTCTTCCCGCCCCCGTTTTGATCTCGTCAGGCGGTTGCATGCGTGATGGTCGCAGGCGATGGGCAGGAGATGACTGACCACCCGCTGCTACGCCGACTGCCGAAATCCACCGACTGCTCCAATGACGAGCTGCTGGCGGGGTTTCTTGACTACGTCGCAGAGAAAAACCTGGAGCTCTACCCTGCGCAGGAAGAAGCCATCTTGGAGCTGTTTGATGATCGCAACGTGATCCTCAACACCCCCACGGGCTCGGGCAAATCGCTGGTGGCGCTGGCTCTGCATTTTCGCTCCCTCGCGAAGGGCCGCCGCTCCGTGTACACCTGCCCGATCAAGGCCCTGGTGAATGAGAAGTTTCTTTCCCTGTGCCGCGACTTTGGCCCTGACAACGTGGGCATGGCGACGGGAGATGCCACGGTGAACCGTAACGCGCCCATCCTCTGCTGCACGGCGGAGATTCTCTCAAACTACGCTCTCCGGGATGGAGCTGAGGCCCCCTTTCGCGAAGTCATCATGGATGAGTTTCACTACTACTCCGACCGCGAGCGCGGCGTGGCCTGGCAGGTGCCGCTGCTGACGATGAGCAACTCCCGCTTTCTGCTGATGTCCGCCACGATGGGTGGCTCCGATTTCTTCAAAGAGAAGATCACCAACCTGACCAAGGCCGAGACCACCGTGGTGGCTGCGTATGAGCGGCCGGTGCCGCTGGAGTTCAGCTATGCGCAGACGTCCGTGGATGTAACGCTGCAGGAGCTTGTGACGGCCAACAAAGCGCCGGTGTATTTGGTGCACTTCACACAGAACGAAGCCGCGCAGGCAGCGCAGGATTTGATGAGCCTGAACTTCTGCACCGCCGCGGAAAAGGCATTGATTAAAGAAGCGATGCAGGGCGCGAAGTTCACCAGCCCCTATGGCAAGGAAGTGAAGAAGTATCTCAGCCACGGCGTGGGCATTCATCATGCCGGGCTGCTGCCAAAGTATCGAGTGCTGGTGGAGAAACTGGCACAGCGTGGCCTGCTGAAAGTGATCTGCGGCACGGACACCCTGGGCGTCGGCGTGAATGTGCCGATCCGAACCGTGCTGCTCACCCGCTTGAGCAAGTATGGCGGCGAGAAGGTAGCCACACTGAGCGCACGTGATTTCCACCAGATCACCGGACGTGCCGGACGGCGTGGGTATGACGACGTGGGCTACGTCGTCTGCCAGGCGCCGGAGCATGTGGTGGAGAATGCGAAGATGGAGGCGAAGGCTGCCGGCGATGTGAAGAAGATGCGCAAGATGGTGAAGAAGAAAGCACCGGAGGGCTTCGTGGGCTGGAATGAAGACACCTTCAAAAAGCTGCAAAGCGCCGCACCGGAGCCGCTGATGTCGCGCTTTCAAGTCTCGCATGGCATGCTGCTTCAGGTGCTCAGCCGCAAAGGCGATGCCTGTGCCGCGATGCGTCAGCTCATTGCAGACTCGCACGAAACAACCAACGCGAAGAAACAGCACGAGAAGCGTGCCTGGGAGCTGTTTCGCGCACTGGTGCAGCGCAAAATCATCGAGATCATCCCCACCGCGCAACGCCCAGCAGACGGAACCAAGCTGAGGCTCAATGTGGAGCTGCAGGAAGATTTCTCGCTGAACTACACGCTCTCGCTTTATCTCATCGACACCCTCGCGCTCATTGATCCCGCTTCCCCAACGTACGCGGCGGACGTGATGACGCTGTGCGAATCCATTCTCGAAAACCCGGACATTATTCTGCGCCGTCAGCTTGATCAGGTGAAGGATGAGGCCATGGTGGCGATGAAGAACGAAGGCGTGCCATTTGAAGAACGCATCGCCAAGCTGGAGGAGCTGGAATACCCGAAACCCTGCCGCGACTTCATCTACAACACCTTCAACGCCTTCAGTGAGGCGCATCCATGGATTGGCCAGGAGAACATCCGCCCCAAGAGTATCGCCCGTGAGATGTTCGAGAACTTCCGCACCTTCAGCGACTACATCAACGACTACGAACTTCACCGTGCCGAAGGCGTGCTGCTGCGGCATCTCTCCGGCGTGCACAAGGTGCTGGCGCAGACCGTGCCCGAGAACTTCAAGACTGAATCCGTGCAGGAAATGGAGGCCTGGATCGCCGGGGTGCTGCGCGGCACCGACTCCAGCCTGCTGGATGAATGGGAACGCATGCGCGATCCCAACTTCAAGCCTGATGAGCAGGAGGAAAAACCCGCGGAACCCCCGGACATCACGCGCAACAAACGCGAATTCACCGCCCTCATCCGCACCGAGATCTTCCGCTTCCTGCGCCCCTTCTCCGTGGAAAACTATGCCGCTGCAGTCAGCACCGTCAGCAGCCCACTCAATGCCGAATCCCTGGCGGCTCTCATGGAGCCTTATTACGCGGAGCATGAACGCATCCGCCTCGACAACGAAGCCCGCAACGGCCGCCATACCTATGTGGAACCGAGCGAGGACAACACCTCCTGGCGCATCTGCCAGGTGCTGATCGATCCCGAAGAACTGAACGACTGGCAGGTGGAGTTCACCGTCGATCTGGCGCAGGCACGCGAGAATGGAAAGCCTTCGCTGACGCTGACAACCGTGCGGAAAATCGAGTAGCTAAAAATTGCCCTGTTCCTGTGGAACAGGAATCCTTGTGGCCCGGCAACAAGGCTACTTTTCCACCCTCACCGCCGAGTGCTTGTAGCTCGGCTGCCGACTATGAGGATCATAGGAGGCATGCGTCAGTTGGTTCACGCGGCTGTCATGCATCGGCAGAAACACCTCGCCGGGTGAGACTGTGGTGGTAAGCCGTGCTTTGACCGTGAGTTCAGCTCGCTTCGAAACGACGCGCACCATCATGCCATCACGCACGCCGAGACGGGCAGCATCCTGCGCATTGAGATCCAGCATCAACTCTTCAGGAATCATTTTCGCCAGCACTGCGGATTTGCCGGTGCGCGTCTCCGTATGCCATTGCGCGCTGGTGCCGCGCCCGGTGATCAAAATCAACGGATACTCATTGCTGCACTGTTCCGGCGCGGCTTCCGGCGCATCAAAGACAAACTTCGCGCGCTTGTCCGGAGTGAAAAACTGTCCGTCCTCAAACAAGCGGCGCTCCTTCCAGCTTGAAACTTCAAACTTTGAACTCTGTGCTCGGGTGAGCGGCCACTGCACCCCGCCGGATTTGCGCAGCATCTCATGCCCATTGATGCCCGTGATGTCACAGGGCTGGTCTTCCGTGCAGCGCTGCAGCACGCGAAAGACCGCCTCCGGACTGCTCCATGCACGAAACAAGTCATCACAACCCCAGTAATGGGCGATGAGACGGAAGATGTGAAAATCCGCCAGCGCCTGACCCGGCGCACGATGAACTTTGGGACTGTACCCGATGCGGCGCTCGCTGTTGATAAAGCAGCCCTCCTTTTCACCCCAGCCCGCCGCTGGCAGCACCAGATGCGCACGCTTCGCCGTTTCAGTCGTGCAGTACATGTCCTGCACCACCACGAAGTCGAGCTTGTCGAGAATGCGGTTGATCTCGTTTTGATCAATCCACGAATGGCTCGGATTGGTGGCCACAAACCACAGCGCCTTCACCTTGCCTTCGTCAGCCGCTTTGAGGATCTGATCATATGCCATGCTGGGCCTGTCAGGAATACGGTCCACCGGAATGCCGGTGGCGGCGGCGACTTTCTCGCGATGCCGTGGATTGCGGAAATCATGCCCGCCAAGCAGATTCGTGGTGTTGGAGAAGAGACGTGAGCCCATGGCATTGCACTGTCCTGTGATCGAATTGGCGCCGGTGCCGGGTTTGCCAATGTTCCCTGTCATCAGTGCCAGATTGATGATGGCTTGTGCGGTGCGGGTGGCTTGATGCCCTTGATTCACTCCCATCGTCCACCAGAACGAGACACGCGGTGTTCCGGAGATGATGGTCTGCGCAAAATGAACGAGGCGATGCACACTAATGCCTGTCTCCTGCGAGACGCGCGCCGGATGGAAGTCCGCGAGGAAGCGCTGAAAGTCATCAAAGCCACTGGTGTGCTGCTCCACGAAGGAGGTGTCCACGCCGCCGTCACGGATGATGAGATGGGCGAGACCGTAGAGGAGCGTGAGATCGCTTTTGGGCTTGATGGCATAATGTTGAGTGGCGGCCATGGCCGTCTCCGTGGTCCGTGGATCAACGACGATAATCTCAGGCTGGCGTTTGTTCCGCAGCACACGCTGCCACATGATGGGATGAGCGATGCATGGATTTGCACCGATGAAGACAAGCACATCGCTTTCTTCAAAATCAGCATACGTGAACGGAGGCGCATCAAAACCAAAGCTCTCCTTGTAGGCGGTAACAGCAGTGGCCATGCACTGGCGCGTATTGCCATCTCCATGGATCATGCCCATTCCAAACTTTGCCAGAGCGCCGAGGTAGGCCATCTCCTCAAACATGATCTGCCCGGTGCTGAGATAGGCGGCAGCTTCGGGCCCATGCTCATCGAGAACCCCGCGCATCTTGTCGCAGAAGTAGCGCAATGCAGTGTCCCAATCGACCTCCTTCCCATGCAGCAGCGGCATCCTGGCGCGATCCGGCGCGTCGAGCACACTTAGAGCCTCCCAGCCCTTAGGGCACGCGGCACCGAGGTTGACCGGATAGTCGGGATCTGGTGTGAGATTGACCGCTGCTCCATCCTTGAGGTGGACTTTAAGTCCGCAGCCGGTGGAGCAAAAGCCACAGACCGCTGTCGTCGTCGCATCCGGCATCAGGTGGGATGGCACCTGCCCAAGGCCAAACTTCGCGGGTTCACGCACGAGGTCAGCCGTGAGCGGGCCGGCCCATTCTCGCAAGGTCATGGCAGGCAGCTTGATGGCAGGAAGTTTCATCATGTTCAGTTCCCCGGCATTTTTGACCCTGCGGCGGCAGTGAAGAAATACAGCCTCTCCATCAACTGGCTGCCGAACGTGAGCACCAGCGACATGCTCAACATCCACCCCACCGAGGCCCCTGCGGCGATCATGACAGGGATCAACAAGCCAGTTGCAATGAGCAGCAGCCCTCGCGCTTCGATTTGCTTCGACAGGTGTTTCTGCAATACGCGCGCTGATTTGTGCCAGGCACAGTTCTCATCGACCAAGGCCCGCCGATAACCGGAAATCTCCCAAAGCGACAAACTCCAACGACACACCAGCGAGAATGTCATGGCCCACGAAGCGATGACCATGCCGGTCCAGCTCCAAACGACGGCACACAAGACGCCTCCCAGCAGCAACATCGTGCCGAGGAATTTGGTGGCGACATTCTGCATCGACCAAAACGGCCTGCGAGTGTCCACATACACCATCACCGAACACCACACGGCGAACATGGCTGCTACTGCAGTCCCCGTGACAGCCAGCCGCATCCATTCAAAATTTCCCAGCCACCAGGTCACAAAGATAGCCTGCCCGCCTGCCGGCAAAGCACCAAAGGCCATGATCTCACGTGACAGCCATGATTTGCGCCAGCCAAGAAATGCCCGCCAGGCCTTCAATGGCTGCCCCAGATGCAGCGTGCTCAAAGCCACTCCCGCCAAGCCCACAACAAGGGCTGCTGCACTGGTGATGGCAGCCTGCTGCAAGGTGATCCAGTTCATCCACATGGCAATGGCGCAACCGATGAAGCCTCCGGCGCTCATCTGCGTGAGAACCAGCATCCATGCGAGCGGACCATGCCCATGATCCAGATCCAGACGGCCCGCATCCGCAGGTCTGGCGGTTGTGGGCGCAGGCTGTGTGGAAACATAGGTCGTCGTAGGCCGTGTGTAGCTCGAATCAAAGGCCCCCGTGATGATGATGCCACGATCCGCCACCGCCTCAATTTTTACGACCTTGATTTTGATCGCTTCGTTGGGGCAGGATTGGACACAGGCAGGCGCCTCCCCTTCAGCAAGACGCCCCTGGCACATGTCACACTTGCGCACGATGCCACGCTTCAGATTGAACTTCGGCACCTCATACGGGCACTTCAAAATGCAGTAGCTGCAGCCGATGCACTGATCATCCAGATGCCGCACAATGCCGGTAACAGCATCCTTGTCATAAGCCAGCACCGGGCAGCCTTCCGCACAGGCGGGATCGACACAGTGATGACAGGCCGTGGTGACAGTTTGCAGATACGGCTGCTTCCGGGTGCCGACGAGCAAACCCATGTCGCGCCAGCTCTCCCCGTCATCGAGGCCATTCAGAGAATGGCAGGCTGCCACGCAGGCTTTGCAGCCGGTGCAGGCGTCCAGATTGACCTCAAATGCATACTGTTCACCGGGATCCGGCCTGCTCAGGGGGATGAGATGCGTGAAGCGATCACGCACTGATTTAGAATCGTATTCGTCGGAGAAAAGAGCGACAGGAGTGCGCAATGTCTGCTGCTCACGCAGTGCCGCGTCGATGATGCTGACGGCAGAGCCGCCAGCTGAGATCGAGCGCTCCAGATCGCATATCATGACTCAGAGCTGAACACCTCCTGCAGTTGACCGACCGTGTGCCGATTGCAGAAAGCATGAAAAGTTTCCTCTGCGCTGCGCTTGTCCAGATAGCCTTTGAGCATCGCCTCCAAAGTGGAACCGAGAGATTCGAAGGCCACGCCACTGAAGATCTGGCGGCCTATCTTGCGGTTCTCGCCGAAGCCGCCACCCACCGTGATGTGATAGCCCTCACCGCTTTCGGATTTCACCTTGGTGCCGAGCAGCCCGATGTCACCCATGAAATGCTGGGCGCAGGAGTGTGCGCAGCCGGTGAAGTGAATGTTCACGGGCTTGTCCAGCTTCACCCGCTTGTCGAGATACTCCATCATGGAGATGGCGTGCCCCTTGGTATCGGTGGCAGCAAACTTGCAGTACTTGTTGCCGGTGCAGGCTACAAAGCCGCTTTTGAGATTCGACTGCTCGCTGGGAAAGCCAAGCTTCTTCAGCGACTTTGCCACCGTGGCAGCGTAGGCCGCCTTGATGTTCGGAATGATGAAGTTCTGCCAGACCGTGAGCCGGATCTCACCAGAGCCATAACTGTCAGCCAGATCTGCAATGCGGTCGAGCTGCTTGGCGGTCATCTGCCCCACGGGAACGCTGGCACCGATGTAAACCAAGCCCTCCTGTTTCTGCGGAAACATGCCAACGTGTGAATGCCCCTGCTGGGAGAACTCGCGTTTAGCCTGGCACGGTGCCGTCGGCGCAAGGCGGGTGAGTTTGAACTTCAGCAGCTTCTCAGCTTCGGCCAGCACACCATCCAGGCCCTTGTCTTCAATGACATATTTGAAACGCGCCTTCTTGCGGTTCGTACGGTCGCCGAACTGAATGAAGACTCGCAGCAGCGCGACCATGACATCATTGAGCTGTTCCGGCTTCACAATGACACCCCAGTCACTGGCAAAGGTCTGATGTCCTGTGACGCCACCCAAAGCGATGCGGAAGTAAACTCCGGGCTCGATGCCTTCACTGTTCTCGCCGATCTTCACGGCACTGGCACCGATGTCATTGGTGTCCTCCACCGCCGAGATAAGGCCACCGCCATCATAGGCGATGTTAAATTTGCGTGGCAGATCGTAGAATTCTTTGGAAGCAATGATGAGCGTGGCGAGTTCGTTCACCAGCGGGCGCACATCGATGAGTTCATGCGGATCATAACCCGCACATGGGTTCATCGTGATGTTGCGAATATTGTCCGCTCCAGCACCTTTGGAGTGCAGGCCGCAGCCCTGGATGCGGCGCAGCACTTCGGGGCAGTTCTTCGGCTCGATGAGGCGGATCTGAAAATTGTTCCGCGTGGTGATCTGAATGTAACCCGTGGTGAGCTCACGAGCGATGGCAGCAAGCTCCCGCAACTGATAGCTCTTCACGATGCCGCCGGGAATCCGCAGCCGGCACATGTAGCCGTCTTTGACGGGATTCAGCCAGAAGAGTCCGTTCCACTTGTAGCGAAACACCGACTCAGGCTCGGGTTTGGAATTCCACCGTGCATCCATGACGAGCTGCTCGATGGCATCAAAGGGATGCAGCTCACGTTTGATGCGCTCCTCCTTGGTCAGATCATCCAACGCGGGTCCGGCAGGTGCAGCAGCCGGTGCTGGTGCCAGATCACCAAAGGAGACTCCGCCTGCAGCAATGCCGGCAAAAAATCCTTCGAGATAGCGCTTCTGCTCACCGGAAAAATCGGTGTTCATCGGGAGCACAGCGGGAAGTGGTTCAATAGACATCGCGGGCATAGCGTTTCTCCTTTTTCATTTGGTTGACGTAGGCAGCGGCCTCCTCGGTCGTCTTGCCACCGGCGGTTTGAATGATGCTGTGCAGCGCATCATCGACATCTTTGGCCATGCGTTTGGCATCACCACACACATAGAAGTGCGCCCCCTCCTCCAGCCACTGCCAGAGTTCTGTGGCGGCCTGCAGCATGCGTGTTTGCACGTAGATCTTTTCTTCCTGATCGCGGCTGAAGGCGGTGTCCAGCCGTGTGAGGTGTCCTTTTTGCACCCACTCAATGATCTGGTCGTGGTAGAGGAAGTCGCTGGCGCGCTTTTGATCGCCAAAGAACAGCCAGTTTTTCCCCGAAGCCTGTGTCGCTTCACGCTCTTCGAGGAAGGCACGGAACGGAGCGATGCCGGTGCCCGGGCCGACCATGATGACGGGCCTTGTGAGATCCGCAGGCAGGCGAAAATGGTTCGCTGCGTGGAAGTAGATGCCCGTGGTCTCCTCGAGTGGCAGACGATCCGCAAGGAACGTGGAAGCCACCCCCTTGTGAGAGACCCCATCGCTGCTGTAGCGGACCGCTGCGACGCAGAGATGGACTTCATTCTCATGCTTCTTGATGCTCGAAGCGATGGAGTAAAGGCGAGGCTGCAGCTTGCGCAGATTTTCCACGAACGCCGTGAGAGTCAGACTGGCTTCAGGCCCTTTTCCGTAGAGGTTTCTCACTTCGTAGTGCTTGATGAGCGCCTCCCGTAACGGTACGCTGCCACCGTCAGGCAGAGCCACCACCGCCTGCGGATCAAAGGCGTGCGCAGCGATGACCGCATCCACCACTTCAGGGCAGTTTTGTACGAACACGCCCAGTGCGTCTCCGACCTCGTAGGTCAGATCGCTGCCGGTGAGCGAGAAAGCAATGTGTCGGGTGTCCTTGCTGCTGCCCCGGGTATTCAAAGGCACGTTGGCGATGAGCTTGGCTGGGAACGGCTTCTTTTTGCTATAGCCTGTCTCTTCTACCTCTGCTGCACCAACGACTGCGGCAGATGTCGCTGCGGAATCTCCGCTCAAAACGGTGAAAGCATTGGCACTCCACTTCTTCGCGAGGTCGTCGAACTCCACGTCGCAATCAACCCGGTCCACAATGCGCTTCGCGCCGAGTTCGGCGAGGCGTGTGTCGAGCTTCTTGCCAGCCAGGCAAAAGGTATCGCCGTAGTTTTTGTCCCCCAGTGCCAGAATGCTGTATTGCACGCCATCCAGCTTTGGGCTGCTGCCGTTTTGATTGAGGCTGTCCCAGAAGGACACGGCATTGTCGGGCATGTCCCCTTCCCCCCAGGTGCTGGTGATGAGAAGGACGTTTTGTTCTTTGACAAGGTCGGCGGGTTGCAGCGAGTCGAGGCCTGCAGCGCGCGCTGCAAAACCCCGACCCGCTGCTTCCCTGGCCAGCCGCTTGGCCAAACTTTCCGCATTACCGCTCTGACTGCCGAAGGCGATGAGCAAGGGTCGTTTTGTTTCCGCAGGTGCTGCACCACTGGCCGCAGCGCCACGATTGAGGACTCCAGCAAGGAACCCATTCAACCAGGCACGCTGCTCCACACTGAAGGGTGCATTTTCGGGAATGAGAGGAACGATTTTCATCTGTCAGAGCGGCTTGAGAATAATTGAAATTAGAAATCGATCTGCACCTGCACGTAGCCGAACTGGGCATTGCTCGCCGCGCCGGTCTGCTTCAGGTAATCACCAGCGATGAAGTAGCTGTAGCCGGTCAGAAACGCGACGTGAGGGTTGAGTTTGTAGCTCATCGTGATGTCAAATTCCTGGCCACGGAAGCTACTGGCGTTGTTGGCGGCGGTGCTGAGAGGGCGAACTTTGGTGGCACCATTGGCGCGATACCACGCGTCGGCATTGTTGGCGTTCCAGTAGAGGTGGTAGTCCAGCATCACCTTCATCTTGGGCGTCGGCATGAAGCTGAAATTCACCTGGGGGTTGTGCACATTCATCCAGGCCGTGGTATCCATGTAGCCGTAGAACAGATGGTTCGTCGGATACAGGTTCTGGAAGGTGCCGATCTTGCCGTCGTTCGGATCACCATCGCCGCTGGCATAATTGTATTGCAGGCCAAAACGTGGCTTCCATGCGTGTTTCAACCAGTTGTAACCTGCTCCCCAGTGGCCGGCGTAGGCGGTGAGAGAACGACCGCCCACCTTGCCGGTTTGGAAGTCCATCTCGGTGTCATAGTCAAAGCCGTTCAGCTTCTTCGGATCGCCTTTCCACAGCGTGCCAAGAGTGACAAAGCTCGTTGAGCCAGTCGGTGCGCCGAAGTTTGCCGTGCCGTCATCCCGATTGTGAAACACATAGAAATCCGTGGTGGTGTTGAAGGGCACAAAGAGCGTGCTCAGGTAGATCCCGCTCATGAAAGCATTGCGGTGATCTGCCTGGTCAAGGAGGTCCGACTTGTTCCACTTGTTGTTGGCAAAGTTCACCGGGCTGGCGGTGAAGAGATCAAGAGACCACTTGCTCGCGGTGTAGCGAAACTTAAAGGCGTCAAAAGTGCGTGCCTGATTGGCCCATTCCAGCGGCCCCAGGAGACGCTGATCGCCATAGGACAGGAACTGGCGGCCGAGGACGGAACTGAATCCCTTTTTGAGATTGCCGATCTGGATGTAGGCCTTGAGGACATCAAAGACATCATCGCCTTCAGCGCCGTTCACTCCGATCTGGCGCGCCCGGCTGCCGCCGATTTCACGCACGTCCTGCCCTTGGACATAGAGCTTGAGCCATGGATTCAAATCATACCCAAGCCCCAGACGAAAACGCTGGAGCAGCCAGGCAGCGTCCTGCGGACTGTTGACTGCGCTGTTGAAGTCAAAGTTATTGTCTCGGATTTCGTAGCGCATCTTTTCCTGCACATCGACTGTCAGCTTGCCCATTTTCATGGGAGCGTAGGTGGGCGGAGGAGGAGCCAGCGTGAAGCCGGGGACAGGCGCTGGGGCGGGAGCCGTGGTTTTCGGAGCGGGAGTTTGGGCGAGTGCGAGCGATGAAGTCGCGAGCAAAAGCGTGAGTAGCCTTTTCATGTGGGTATGGGAGGGGTGCGTTGTTAATTCGGCTAAGCGGCGGCTGCAGGGAAAGGGGCGGCATGGGTGGCCAGTTCGGCGGCCATGTCTGGAGACGGGACAAACTTCGGATCGCGGCTGGGGCGGATGTGTGATTTGTCGTTGAGGAAGGTGATGAGGCGCTCGCGCAGCTCGTAATAGCGCGGATCTTCCATGATCTGTTTGCGGTTGCGTGGGCGTTCGAAGGGGATCTGTAAGATGTCGCCAACTTCCGCCTCGGGTCCGTCCGTCATCATCACGACGCGGTCAGAGAGGAAGATGGCCTCATCCACATCATGCGTGACCATCAGCGTGGTGATGCGGTTGCGGCGCCACAGTTCCAAAAGCACCTCCTGCAACTCATAACGAGTGAGCGAATCCAGCATGCCAAAGGGCTCGTCGAGCAGCAGCATCTTGGGCTGCAGGGCAAATGCGCGCGCAATGCCCACACGCTGGCGCATCCCCTGGGAGAGTTCACCGGGATGCTTGTGCATCGCATCGCCAAGCCCCACGATGGTGAGGTAATACTCCGCCATCTGCCGACGCTCCAATTTGCTGGCGGTGAAGTACACCTGGTCCACACCGAGCATGACGTTTTCAAAGGCCGTCATCCATGGCAGCAGGCAGGGCGACTGAAACACGATGCCACGATCTGGACCGGGACCGCTGGCTTCACGACCGGCAAGGATCATGTTTCCCTGGCTGGGATCGCTCAGGCCTGCTACCATCATAAGCACGGTGCTCTTGCCGCAGCCACTGTGACCGATGAGCGTGGCAAATTCGCCCTCCTTCAGTTTGAGATTGAAGTCTTTGACGATCGTCATCGGCCCCTTCGGGGTGTCGTAGGTCTTCCACAGACGATCCAGTTCGAGCATGGGGAGGATCGCGCTCATGCTACCACCTCCACTTCTTCACGCTTGTTGTCGCTGCGGCGCTTCGGCCCGGTGCGATTGAGGAACTGCAGCGAGTTGGTGTAGGTGAGGTCTTCGGGCAGGATATCAGGCAGGCTGATTTGCACTGAAGACTTCACTTTGTTGCGGCCTTTGGCGTCCAGCAGCGTGCAGATGAGTTCGGCGCGCAGTTTTTTGAATTTGGGATCGTGATTGATCGCCTTGCGATCACGCGGCCGCTCAATGTCCACGATCATGGTCTCACCGAGTGTCGCGGGCGATGTAGGCAGCAAGGGAATCACCTTGTCAGCCACCAGGATGGCTTCGTCGGGGTCATTGGTGATCCAGATGACCGTCGTTTTATTCTGCATCCAGATGTCGCTGATCTCATCTTGAAGCTGGGCGCGTGTGAGAGCATCGAGTGCGCTCAGGGGCTCGTCCATGAGCAGCACCTTCGGGTTCATGGCGAGCGTGCGAGCCACTGAGACGCGCTGGCGCATGCCGCCGGAAAGCTCCTTGGGCAGCTTGTGTGCCGCATGGCTGAGTTTCACCATGGCGATGTGTTTCGCGATGTGCTCTTTGCGCTGCTCAGGAGTCCAGTCCTTGAAGACCTCATCGACGGCGAGCGCAATGTTCTCCTCCACTGTCAGCCAGGGCAACAGAGAGTAATTTTGGAAAACCAGGCCACGATCTGGCCCCGGCTCTGTGATCACCTTCCCCTCAATGAGGGCCGTTCCTGTGTCAGGTTTGACCAGGCCGGAGAGCAGATTGATCAAGGTCGATTTACCCGAACCCGAATACCCAACGATGACGACGAACTCGCCTTCCTCGACGGAGAGATTGATGTTCTTGAGAACCTCCGTGCGGCTGCCCGGAAGCCCAAAGCCTTTGGAGGCACCTTTGATTTCGATAAGCGGCATATCTGGATCAGAGTTGAGGGTTAAGCGGTTTTGAACCGCGATTCGACGACGCTCATCAGGCGATCGAGCACGTAGCCGACGACGCCGATGGTGAGGATGCAGAGAATGATGTGGGCGTAACTGTTGGCGTTGTATTGCTGCCAGAGGAAGCCTCCCACACCGGGTGTGCCGGTGAGCATTTCCACCGCCACGATCACAAGCCAGGCGATGCCGAGGCTCAGGCGGAAGCCCGTAAACATGTATGGCAACGTGGCAGGAACCAGGACCTTCCAAAGCGTCTTTGATTTGGAGAGCTTGAGCACCTTGGCAACATTCAGGTAATCCTGCGGCACAGCACGCACGCCGACGGCGGTGTTCATCACCGTGGGCCACATCGCACAGATGGCGATGGTGAAAAGTGCTGCAGCATCAGAGGCACCAAAGGTCGTGCGCCCCTCACCATTCACAAACTTCACCCCGCTGAAGAGAATCATTCCCAGTGGCAGCCAAGCCAGCGGTGAGACCGGCCGCAACACTTGAATGATGGGATCAAAGGCTGTGGCAAACTTCTTCGAAAGACCGAGGCAGAAGCCAATCGGCGTACCAATAACGAGGGCAATGAAGTAGCCCTGCACCACGAGAACCAGAGACATCCAGGTGAAACGCAAGATGCCCTGATCCAACTCTCCACGCTTGGCAAACGGCTCCGTGATGTAGAGCTTGCTTGCCGTCCATGTCTCGACCGGAGTCGGGAGATCGGCGGATAGGCCCGCGCGTTTCGTGACTTTGATCTTGTCACCGAAGTCATCGATTTTTTCAGTGATGACAGACTTTCCGGCAATGAGATACCAGAGAAAACAGCAGACCAAGATCGCGCCGAGCGGCAGGATGATGGAGTCGAGTTTGAAGCGTTGGATCAGGTGCATAATGCGGCTATGCGGTCTGGGGTTAAGCTTTGAGCGTTTTCACCGCGAATGATGCGGCATAGGCTTCGAGGTCGGTCTTCGGATCGAAGGTGACGCCGTCGAAAAGCGTTTCGGGTTTTTCATCGGCACCACCATGAGTGTAGCCGATTTCCTTCCTGGCCTCTTCGTAGATGTCAGAGCGCATGACCTGCTTGGCGACGCCTTCGTAGTCAGGAGCACCGTCCACAAAGCCCCAGCGGCGGAGCTGAGTGAGCCACCACTTGGCGTACTTGGCCTGCGGGTAGTTGCAGTTGCGATCACTGAAGATCATGTAGTTCGGGTCCTTGAATTTGCGACCGTCACCCATGTTGTACTTGCCTTGCAGACGCCCCAGGATGGCCTCGGGCGGGCAGTTGATGTAGGTCGCAGCGCTGACGATGTTCGCCTGCTCTTCGCGGTTCTCCATCTTGTCGAGCCAGACACTGGACTCATGCAGCGCCTTGAGCACCGCTTTGACGGTCTTCGGATTTTTCGCCGCGTATTCCTCCGTAAAAGCACAGACTTTTTCTGGATGATCTTTCCACATGCCCTGCGTGGCGATGGAGGTGTAGCCAATGTCCTCGGCGATGGTCTTCGCGTTCCAGGGTTCCCCCACGCAGAAGCCGTCCATCTTGCCGACCTTCATGTTAGCCACCATCTGAGGCGGCGGCACAGTGATCAGGGAAACATCTGCTCCAGCGCCTGCAGCATCGCCGGGATTGATGCCGCCTGCGGCAAGGTAATAGCGCATCCACATCGCATGTGTTCCCGGTGGGAACGTCATCGCAAAGGTGAGAGGATTACCTTTGGCCTTGGCCTCATCCACGAAAGGCTTCAGCGCCTTTGGATCGTCTGCCACTTTGCCCTTGAAAGTGTTGGCAAGCGTGATGGCCTGGCCATTGCGGTTGATGATCCACGGCACGATCATTGCCTTTTTTGGCGCGCCGCCGAGGCCCATTGTGCTGGCAATCGGCATGCCGAGCAGCATGTGCGTGGCCTGGATGTCGCCATTGTTCAATGAATCACGGATCGCCGCCCAGCTGGCGCCTTTGCTGACGGTGGAATTGATGCCGTATTTTTTGAACAGTCCTTTTTCGTGAGCCACGACGATGCTGGAACAATCGGTGAGAGCGATCATGCCAAACTTCATGTCGGGTGACTCGGGAGAATCATCGGCATAGGCGGAGCCGATCCAGCCCTGAGGCAGACCGGAGAAAAGAGCACCGAGACCGGCGGTGGTGCCGGTGCGCAGAATGGAACGACGGGTGAGTGGAGTGGTGGGATTCATGCTTGAGCGAGTTTGGAGCGTTTGTTGGATTTGGCGGGGGTGCGGGCGGCAGCTTTGGCTTTGGGAAATTGGAGTTCGGCAGTCCACGCTTCGAGCAATGCGGTGGCGGCGTCTGTGTATTGACTGCTGGTCAGCAGACCGTGTGCGATGAACTGATCGAGCAGCCAGCGTCCGCGCTCACTCACCGGCAGGTTGGCGTCACGACGGTGGAAGATGTGGAAATCTGTGACTGCCACGGATTTGTCGAAGCCGAGATCCAGCGGGCCGACCAGCGAGCGTTTCAGGATCTTCTCAGAACCGGAGAAGTAGCCGCTGTCAGCAAGAACACGTGCAACCTCGGGGCGATTTTCCTTGGCATCACAAAACTCGCAGGCCTCTTTCAAGGCGTTGATGATCGCCTGGAACTCTGCAGCATGGGCACCTACAAATCGCTCGGTGGTGAGCAGGACTTTTTCAGGGTGCTCAGGGGCGAGCTGTTCACTGGTGGCAGCGATCCAGCCGATGCCTTGATCCACAGCGTAAGAGTTCCAAGGTTCACCGACGCAGTAACCATCAATGAGACCTGCCGCCAGGCTGGAAGCCATCTGCGTGGGCGGCAGCGCGACGATGCGCACGTCTTTTTCGACATCAATGCCGCCTGCCTGCAGCCACTTACGCAGGAGAAAATTGTGGGAGGAATAGCGGGACACCATGGCAAAGGTGAAGCGGCGGCTGAAGGCGCTGCGGATGAGCTTTTTCAAGCTGGTGGCATCACGCACGCCACGGTTCCACAGATCCCGGCTGAGGGTGATGGCATTGCCATGCAAATTGAAGACGAAAGGAGCGACCACCCGACATGGCGGACCGCTGATCCCGAGACGCATGGCCAGCGCCAGACCAGCAATGGCGTGCACTGCATCCAGCTGACCGTAGAGCAGTTTTTCCCGGATGGTGGCCCAGCCAACCTCACAGCTCAGCTCGACATGCACACCATGCTTGCGGAACAGATCCATCTTCCTGGCCACCAGCAATGGGGCGCAGTCAACCAAGGGAATGAACCCGATGCGGACTGGTTGAACGACCCCGGCTAATGTGGATTTTCGGACTGTGGAGAGCTTCTGCAT
>NZ_JBAQCR010000123.1:0-46030 GCF_049294395.1 Prosthecobacter sp. | reverse complement strand
CGCCGATGCAGGCTTGCGCCGTGCATCTCTGCCACCGCACTCCAAGACGCTGCCGCGATGCTTGAATGTGCCAGGCGGCTTCTCAAAAACACAGCGCTCTGGATTTCACCGCCACTCAGGGCTTGATTGCCGCATGCGCCGCCGCTGGAAAATCTTTCTCATCACCCTGCTCGTGCTGGCGGCAGGTGGGTGGTGGGGGTTGCCGTGGCTGCTGCCGCTGCCGGAGGCGCTGCTCAAGCCGCCGCCAGCTTCCACGCTTTATCTTGCCCGTGATGGCACGCCGCTGCGGCATCTGCTGAACGAAGATGGAACGCGCTCTGCACCGCCGGTGAAATACGCGGAGATTCCGCCTGCGCTGGTGCATGCGCTGCTGGCGGCAGAGGACAAACGCTTCTTCTCGCATGGCGGCATCGACCTACTGGCGGTCATGCGCGCGGCATGGGACAATGGACGCAGCGGACACATTGTTTCTGGTGCTTCGACGATTCATCAGCAGCTGATCAAGAACACCACGCCGCAAAGGGGCAAACGGACGCTGGGGGTGAAGGTCGCTGAAGCGCTGCGTGCGCGCCGGCTGGCGATGTGCTGGAGCCGCGAGGAGGTGCTGGCGGCTTATGCGAACCGGGTTTCCTTTGGCAATCTCATGACGGGGATCTCGACTGCGGCATCGGGCTACTTTCACAAGCCGCTGGGTGATCTGACGCCGGCAGAGTGTGCGCTGCTGGCGGCGCTGCCGCAGTCCCCGGCGCGGCTGAATCCGTTTCGCAAACTGGAGAGCGTGCTGCCGCGTCAGCGCCGAATTTTGGACAAGATGCACGAACTGCACTGGCTGGATGACGAGCAGCATCGTGTAGCCTTGGACCAGAAGATCGTGCTGCAACGATTCAGTGGTGGGTTCGAGGCACCGCATGCGGTGGAGATGCTGCGCGGAGGAGGCCATGGAGAAACGATCCGCACGACGCTGAATGCCACGCTGCAGCAGCAGGTGGAGACGATCATCGCGCAGAGGCTGGAATCGCTGAAAGGACGCCATGTGACGCATGCGGCGGTGGTGGTGATCGAGAATGCGACGGGAGCGGTGCTGGCGCTGGCCGGGTCGCGGGATTTTTTCGCCAAGGACGGTGGGCAGCTCAATGGGGCGTGGGCGGCGCATTCACCGGGATCGGCGATGAAGCCGTTTACCTATGAGATCGCTTTTGAGCGCGGGGCTACGCCAGCGAGCATTGTGGCTGATCTTCCGGTGGAATTTGGGACTGCGTCGGGCACATATTGTCCCGAGAATTTTTCTCTGCGGAGCTATGGGCCGATGACGTACCGCTATGCGCTGGGCAATTCGCTGAACATCTCGGCGGTGCGTGTGCTGGACAGCATTGGTGGAGCGGAAACGCTGCTGCCGAAGCTGCGTGAACTCGGCATGAGCACCCTCAACGAAGACGCGGCGCACTACGGGCTGGGCCTCACGATTGGGAATGCTTCGGTGCGACTGGTTGAACTCGCGAATGCGTATGCGTGTCTCGCGCGGCTGGGGCGGTTCAAGGCTTGGACGCTGATGCAGGATGATCGAGCTGCTGAAGAGCGGCGGCTTTTGGGAGAGAACGAGAGCTGGCTGATCGCGGATATTTTGAGCGACAATCAAGCGCGTGAGATGTCATTTGGCAGTTGGTCGGTGCTAAGGCTGCCGTTCAAGTGTGCTGTGAAAACCGGGACGAGTTCCACCTTTCGCGACAACTGGACGCTGGGGTACACGCCGGAGTTCACTGTGGGAGTGTGGGTGGGTAATTTCGACAACACGCCGATGCAGGATGTCAGCGGTGTCACGGGCGCAGGGCCGATCTTCCGGGATGTGATGCAGCACCTGCATGAGAAGCATCCGGCCACGTGGTTCGCGACGCCGAAGGACATGGTGCGGGCGCGCATTGATCCGCGCACGGGGAAACGATTGACGCCGCAGACGCCGCCTGCGCGGGTGAGTCGCGAGGAGTTTTTCATCAGCGGCAAGCTCCCCGCTGTGGCGCAAGCTGATGATTATGATGCGCGGGGCCGTGCGATTCTGCCGCGTGAGTATGCTGGGTGGATCGGCAGCAGCGCCAACTGGCTGGGGGATTTGGTTACGACGGCGGAGACTGGGGAAAGGCCGGTGCTGCGGATCACGAATCCGATTCCGGGCACGGTGGTGATTCTTGATCCGGATATTCGCAACAGTGGCAACCGGCTGCTGCTGCAGGCGGCGGGGTCGAGTCAGGCGCGGTGGAGTTGCAAGACGCTGGAGCTGCGCAGTGAGGGTGCTCACACGTTTGCCATCCTCAAGCCGGGGAGGCATGAGATTGAGGTGAGGGATGAGGCGAGCGGGTTGAGTGCGAGGACGTTTGTGATTGTGCGGGAGGAATGATTACGATTCTGGAAGATCTAAGAAGGGGCATCCAGCGCGAACAACCGGCAACTTAAATGCTTCTCAGCCGCTGCATGATTCTTTCGGGGTCCTGTCTTAGATCCAGCAGGGCGTGCAGGATGATTCCACGTTGTTCCACCACGTAGAACAAGCCGAAGTGTCGTTTGAAAACCAGCACCCGTCTGATGTTGCCGCGATGAACGACAGGGCCGGTTTCAGGAAACGCCTCCAGCAACTGGACAGAGGACAGGACTTCTTCGAAGAAGCAATCTCCTGCACCTTCCTCCCCATTTTCCTGCTGTTCGTAGAGACGCTGGGCATCGGCTTCGGCACCAAGTGTCCAGACGGCGGTCATGCACGGGATGCGACGATGCGTTTCTTGAGCTCCTTGATGCCCGCCGCCACCTGTTCCGTACTGCGGACGGCGGAAGGATTTGCCTCGTATTCCTGCAACCGCTCATCAAGCAACGCCGCAGTCTCGGCGGTGATGGTGCTGTCACGTGAAACATCCTGCCAAAGCTCCGACACGAGACGGAGCTTTTGATCCACGGTGAGCGCACTCAAGGCGGGCATTGTTTCCAGAATCATGGGGAAACATGCCCTTCGCATGGCCGGGTGGCAACGGCTTCTTTTTGCGTGGCGACAGACCCGTGATCAAACCACCACTAAAACGATGGCGCTCATCATGAGCAGGGCGCCGGCCAGACGCCAGCGCATGACCTTGGGGCCGAGGTGCTGTTCGGCGTTCATGAACCAGTGGCCGATCATCCAGACGAGGGCCACGCTGAGGAGGCCGCGTGAGGCGTAGACGATGTTGGCGGAGGTGGCCTTGCCAAAGACGGCGAGGGTGCTGACGAAAATGATGCTCTGGGTGCCGAGCAGGACCGCCCCTCCCACAAGCCATGGCCAGGCCTGGACCCGGATGGCGCTGAGGGGGGCTGAAAAGCGGAAGATGAGGCCGAAGGAGAGCAGGGCATTGATCCAGAAAATGCAGGGGAGCAGGCGGCCGACGCCCCAATAGGGGCCCCACTTTTGCACGAGCACATCGAAGATGGCGAAGGCCACCGCACCGATGCCACCCGCAACGAAGGTGATGAGCAGATGACGCGGCGGCTGGCCGGCATCCTTGCGGTTGAGGAAGGTGATGCCCAGGACGCTGAGAAAGGCGGCGATCCACAGTTTCACCCCCACGGCCTCACCGATAAGCAACGGGGTGAAGAAGGCGACGAGGATGACCTTCAGCCCAAACACGGGCACGGCGACGGACACATCCCCCTTTTCCAGGGCCAGAAACTGGGCGAGCTGGCCGATGAAGAGGCACATGGCGATGACGCCGGGCTGCCACAGATCGACTATTTCCACCGGAGGGCCGCCGAGCAGCCAGAGGAAGGAGAACAGCCCCGCGACAATCAAATTTGCGACAAATGTGGTGCGCCAGAGGCCGACGCCGAGGTCGCTGGAGCGTTTCAGCACGAGCGCCCCGAAAGCATACAGGAGGGCGGCAATGAGCGGGAAAAGCGTGGTGGCGAAAGCTGGGGACACCCCCGCCATTAACACGCGCAGGCGGGGTAGCAAGTGCGAGGAATTTCAAGCTCTCAAGCAGCCACTTGCCACGCGCAGAGTGCTCGCTAAGCAGAGAATCCCCCATTTTCCATTTTCTCCCATGAGCGCCACTTTCCCCGAACAATCCGTCGCCGTCCTTTTCAGTGGTGGTGACGCGCCCGGCATGAATGCTTTTCTGCGTGCCATCGTGCGACTGGGCCTGAACCGTGAAAAAATCGCGGTGCTCGGCATCCGAGACGGTTACCGCGGCCTCGTCCGCACTGCACGTGCCGTGAATGATGATGCTGAAGCTTTGGTGCGTCTGAAAAAGGACATCGCCACCCACACGGGCCGGGCGGGTCTGATCTCCGAGCAACTGCACGTCATCCAGATGGACCACGCGAGCGTGAGCGGCATCATGGGCAAAGGCGGCACCATCCTGGGATCCGCGCGCTGTCTGGAATTCCACGAGAAAAAGGTGCGTGAGAGCGTGCTCAAGCTTCTCAAAAGCCTCAACGTGCGCGCGCTGGTCGTCGTGGGCGGAGATGGCTCGCTCACGGGTGCCCGGCTGCTGGCGGAAGAAAGCGATTTGCGCGTGATCGGCATTCCTGCGACGATTGATAACGATCTTCAATTTACTGACATGGCGCTGGGAGTCGATACGGCGGTGAACACGCTGGTCTGGGCGGTGGATCACTTCATCGACACGGCACGCAGCCACCGCCGGGTGATGGTGCTGGAAACGATGGGTCGCGCGAGCGGAGATCTGGCGCGGATGGCCGGCCTGGCTTCCGGTGCGGAGATGATCGTCACCCCGGAGTCGGGAGCGCTAAACGAGGAGGCCATGAAGAAGCTTGCGGCCAAGATCGAAGGCGCGATGACGCGCGGACGCGGCCACGCCATCGTGCTGGTGGCGGAAGGCGTGGAGTTTGATCCGCCGCAGAAGCGCAACCGCGCCTACGTGCTGATGGATGCCTTCCAGCAGTATTTCCAACGCGCCGGGGCACCCTTCCCCGACCTTGAAGTGCGTCCTTCTGTGCTTGGTCATTTGCAGCGCGGCGGCCACACCACGCCGCAGGATTGCATCCTTGCCGCACGCTTTGCGGATTGCGCATGGACCAGCATCCAGCAGGCGGACGGGGGCAGCGGCATCACCGCCCTGCGCAAGAACGTCATCGAAATCGTGCCTTACGGCGAGCCTGACATGCCGGAGCGCGCGGCCTTCTCCCGTGAGATGGAGCGGCTGCATGATGATTTGAGTTCTTGGTAGCCCAGATGCGCCTGAGCGCAGCTTTGACCTACTTGGCTGGATTTCCGTTCTTCACCCAGCGGTCCATCCATTTCACCGTCTTCTCCCACATGTCCGGCAGATACACGTGGCCGATGCCTGGGTAGATCTCGTTCTCGAAATGTGATGGTGCATCCTGGCCATGCAATGCGTAGACCTGGCTCACGATCTTGCCGATGTGGCGCACGCCGTCGGTGGGTGAGCCGCTGTCCTGATCGCCGGTCATGAAGAGCATGGGGCGTGGTGCGCCGAGGGCGATGACGGCTTCAGTGTCGAAATGTTTGAGCATGCCGGGGACGAAGTAATAAATGCCGTGGGCCTTGAGCATGCCGGCGCGGATGAGTTCTTCATAGCGCGTCATGCAGCCCACGCACACGGCGGCGCGGGGGCGGTCATCCAAGGCCATGATCCACCAGCTGCGGGTGGAGCCCATGCTGATGCCGGTGACGCCGATGCGCTGAGCATCCACCTCGGGCCGCGAGCAGAGGTAATCGAGCGCGGTGAGATCATCGCGCAGCATCATGCCCCAGAGCGTGCGACTGGCCCAGAGATTGAATTTGGCGGCGGTCATCTCGCCATTGCCGCCTTTCTGCTGCGGGCCGTCGGGGCCATGGCCATTGCGCTCGCCGAAACAGGGGGCGTCGATGCCGAGGACGACGTAACCGGCAGCGGCCAGCGCGGGGCCTGCGGCGACGGGGGTGGCGTTCGTTTGAAGGAGCTCCTGTTTCCCGATGTCGTACTGCCCACCATGCCAGTGGCAGTAGAGGATGGCCGGAGCTTTGCTCTGTGCAGTGGCCGTTTTCGGAACAAAGACATAGCCTTTCACGGTCTCGCCTGCGCCATTTTCGAACTGGAGGGTCTCCAGAGTGTAGCTGGCTTTGTCCTCGCGGCTGATCACTTGGAATGCGGAGATGGGTGGACGCGGTGGGAGGTCACCGAGGAGTTCGTTTAACTTCGCGCGGATTTGTGCCCGCTGCTGCTGCCATGCGTCGAGGGAGGCTGGCACCTGCAGAGGTGGGGCGATCTTTGTCTTCGCGAGCCAGGCTTCGGCGGCGGCATTGGGTTCAGCGGCTTGCATGGAGGTGAGCAGGAGAGTGAGGCAGACAGCGGTGGTGCGCATGCGCCGGTTGTATCAGGTCGGGAATTTTCGCGCAACATGGATGCGGTACTGTCGTTCACAACGGCCCATGAAACACACCTCCCTGCTCACCCTGACGCTTGCTCTTGCCGCCTTTGCGGCACGTGGCGAGGACAAGCCACTGCTCGCCATCCCAGGCAAAGTCATCTATGAAAACAAGCTCACCGACGGTGCAGGCGCTCCGTGGAAAGCGGCCAAGGGCAAGTGGGAGGCGGTGGATGGTGTGCTGCGCGGCTCTGAGCTGGAGGCTGACAAGCATGGTGCGGTGACGCGCCTGCCCAACAAGCTGAAGGATTTTGTCATTGAGTATGAGTTTAAGTTTTCAGGGGCCAAGGCCACGAGCCTTTCGATCAATGCCATCAAGGACCATATGGCGCGCATCATGATCACGCCGAAGACGGTGGCCATCCAGCGTGATGACAACGACCATGAGGGGCCGGACAAGGCGGTCGTCTTTGCCCGTTTTCCCACGGAACTCGGCGAGGGCTGGCACAAGGTCCGCCTGGAAATGGTGGGAGACAAGATGCTGGGCAAAGTGGATGACCTCGTGGCCTGGGGTGCCAGTGACCTTTTCCTGACTGAGAAAGCCAGCCCCGGATTCACGGTGAGCGGCCAGTCGGTGGATTTTCGTAACTTTTCACTGACTGAAGCCACGCTCAATCCTGCGTGGGAAGAGGTGAAGGCCACCCTGCCGAAGCCCGGTGAAAAGGTGGCTGCTGCTGCCAAACCGGCTGGCAAAGGGAAGAAGAAGAAGGCGGAATAAGGCGGCGAATTGACTTTGCCATGCGTCCTCGTTAAAAAGGCGCATGGCATTTCCCATTCGTTCTCCTCGTGATCTGGTCGGCGGCATTGCCGTCTTCGGGCGCATCCTCGATAAAATCCGGCTCAACGCCAAGGAAGGCAAACTGCCCGACGGCTACCACTTGGGCTACCTGGCGGGGAATCGCACCTTTGACGAGCGTGTGTGCAAGTTTCTGGGGGTGGACTTCAATGATCTGTCAGAGCGCACGCTGGCAGGTGGAACGGACGAAGAAATCCTGGAATGGTGCTGCCTGAATGGCAACCGGCCGACGGCAGAGCAGATCGAAATTTGGAACGGCTTCATGCACAAGCGTGGCTGGCGCGATGCCGCCAGTGAAGGGCTCATCAAGCAGCGGGCCGAGGCAGGCCTGGCTCATCGGGAAGACCTGGTAACGTTCTTTGACATGATGGATGTCGAAGAAGGACGTGCGCCCTGATCAGAACCCGCGTGGTGCCATGGAGTAGAGGCCCAAGGTGACATCGTAGGCGTCGAGCAATGTCATGCGCTTCAGCTCATGACCTGCGCCCCAGGAGTCTGTGAAGAGCACCTGATTCTTGGCCAGGTTATAACCAATGACCATGCGCATGTGGCCGCCGCTGACCTGCCCACCGTTTGGCAGCGGTGGATCCTCGGGCTTCTGGCCCAGGAACAAACCCCAGAGCAAAGGCACGCCTTTGTCGGTGTATTCCTTGATGATGGAGAGGAACTCCTTCTCTGAGACACGGCGCTTGCCTCTGGAATAATACTGTTCGGGATTCACCAGCGGTTTGAAAGTCACGTTGAAGGCGCCATCGATCTTGGCGAGGCTCTTCTGCATGGTGGTGATATCAGCGCCGCTTTCACCATCGATGCTGACGAGTTTGGCCATCTCGTGCTGGTCACAGGGAATGCGCATGTATTCAAAGAGGCGCTGGCAGCTGGCGGCGACGCAGTAGCCTTTCTGCCCCTGATCCACCATGGGTACGCCGGAAATATAGACATCACCTTCGGCGGTCTTTTTCACACGCTGGAGCAGTTCCATGCGCTGAACGCCGGTGGCCATCTTGCCCATGCTCCAGTCGGCCTGATTGGGTGCGGCGAGTTTCAGGCGCAGGAACTCGGGCTTGGTGACTTTACCGGGTGTGTTGTATTCGTTGTACTCGAGCAGGGCGACCCCGGCGGGCGAAGTCCAGTTCCAGCCGGTGACTGGCAGCGCAGCATTGGAAGACAATATCTGACGCTTGGGAGCGACCTTCATCACCTGGCCGAGGTTTTGACCGATCAGTTTGAAAATGCGGTCGAATTCCGCCGTGGTGATATCGCCCGAGTCGCCGCGATTGTAGAAGGAGATGGTGGCACGAGCAGCCTTGCCGTTCACGAACTCCAGAATGGCTTCCTCCAGTTTGATGGAACCGCCAAACATGGTCAGATTGGTCTCCGCGTTGCTGAACATGTGACGGGAGAAGCGCGCGCGGTCCCTGGCACTGCTCACCCATTCAAACTGCGGGGGCTTCTGCTGCTTTTCCTGATCTTCGAGCTTCAGCACGTAGTGCTTTTCCATGTCTGACGCACTCCATTTCCAGAGATCTGCGAAATTCAGCAATGCATCGAGATTGGCGGAGAGCTCGGGAAGCTTGCGCTCCTGGGCTTGTGCCGGCAAGGAAAGGAGACAAGCGAGGATTGCCAGACTAACGCCACGGTTCATGCAACGGTTTTAACCGCTGCGCCCCATCCAAGTCAATCACTTCGCCACAACAGCGGGACGATCCGTTGTCAGGACGTTCTGCAGCGGCTTGGGATAGACACCGAGGATCAGGATGACGAGAGCGAGGGCACCGGCGACGGCTTTGGCGGGACCTGAGAAGGTCAGCGCGGGGACGTCGGTGCCTTCGGTGGTGTACATCGCGAGGATGGTCTTGAAGTAGTAGTAGAAACCGGCGGCGGCGGCGATGACTGCGCAGCTCATGGCACCCCAGTAGCCGTGATCGGCGAGGCCGAGGAAGACGAAGAGCTTGCCGAGGAAACCGGCAGTGAGCGGCAACCCGGCGAGCGAGGCGAAGGAAATGGTCATCAGCAATGCGAGCAGCGGGTTGCGTTTGGCAAGTCCGGTGAAGTCTTTTATGTCTTCGCCAAGGCCGTTGGCGCGCATGAGGCCGAGACCGAGGAAGCCGAGGACGGTCATGGGCAGGTAGGTGGCGAGATAGAAGGCGACGACACCCCCGGAGGAGAGATCGAAGCGGGCGCTTTCGCGGCAGGCGAGGGCAAGGAGAAGGTAGCCTGCGTGGGAAATGCTGGAGTAGGCGAGCAGACGCTTGACGCTGGTCTGGAACATGGCGGGCAGACTGCCAAGCAGGGCGGTGAGCGAACCGATGACGAGCAGGAAGCCCTGGACCTCGCTGCCAATGATGGAGCCTTCGGCCATGAAGGCGTCCAGAGCACGAGTGAGGACGACGAAGCCAGCGGCCTTGGAGCCGACGGAAAGGAAGGCCGTCACAGGAGTGGGAGCGCCCTGATAGACATCCGGAACCCACATGTGGAAGGGTGCGGCGGCCACTTTGAAGCCGAGACCGCAGAGCAGCACGGCGGCACCGAAAAGGGCGGTGGTTTTGCTGGTGGCAGGATTGGCGAGCGCCTTGGCGATGCCATCGAAGCTCATGGTGCCGGTGGCGCCATAGATCCAGGCGATGCCATAGACGAGGACACCGGTGGAAAGAGCACCGAGGATGAGGTATTTGACGCCGGCTTCGAGGCTGAAGGCGCTTTTGCGTGCAAAGGCGACGAGGACGTAGAAGGAGACGGTGACGAGTTCGAGCGCAACGAAGACGGTGACGAGGTCACGGGCGGAGGCCATCCACATCATGCCGGCGCAGACGATGAGGGGCAGACTGAACATTTCGGCCAGTTTGCCATCGACAGTGAAGCGGGTGAGGTAGGGGGCGCATTCCAGCGTGAGCCAGAGCACGAGAATGGTGATGACGAGCGCGAAGCCCTTGTAGAAGAGGGCGAGGCTGTCGAGCTGATGCCAGGGCTGGATGAAGCCGGGCAGGCTGGCAGAGTCGTGCGGCGCGAGAGTCAACAGCACGAGCGCGAGGGCGGCGCCAGCGATGGCGGTGAGACCGAGAGTGCGACGGGAGATGTCGGGCTTGAAGGCCTCCAGCAAAAGGAGGAAGAGTCCGAGAATGGCGAGGCCGGCTTCGATGGTGAAAACGCTCATGGCAGGACTACAGCGCGGATTTCATGAGGTTGAGCAGCAGCCAAGGGCAGCAGCCGGTGACAAGCAGCGTGGTGGCGAGCATGATGAACGGCACGCGCTGGGAGAACACAGGATCGATCATGAAGAGGCCTGTGGCAGGACTGCCGTGGAAGATGCTGCGGTAGGCGCGCAGCATGTAAACTGCGGACATCACCACGCCCCAGAGCGCCAGGATGACGGTCCATTGCAAATTGGTCAGGACGCCTGCTTTGAACTCGGTGAAGTTGCCGAGGAAGATCAGCACTTCGCCGGCGAAGTTGGTGAGGCCCGGGAGGCCGATGGAAGCAAAGGAGCCAAAGGCGAACAGCACCGTGAACGCTGGAGCATGGGTGGCGAGGCCGCCGAGCTTGTTGTACTCCAGAGTGCCAAGCTGATTGCGCATGCGGCCGCACAGGCCGAACAGCAGCGCGATGGAGATACCATGTGCGAACATGAGGATCACCGCACCTTTCAGCGCGATCTCGGTGCCTGCGGCAATGCCGAGGAAGATGTAGCCCATGTGCATGACGCTGGAGTTGGCCAGGGTATTGTCGAGGCGGCTCGCATGGATGGTGACGAGGCCCATGACGAGGATGTTGCCGAGCAGCATCAAGAGCAGCGCGTTCTGCACCCATTCCACATGAGCGCCCTGAGGAAGCAGCGGAAGCGCGATGCGGATGAGGCCGTAAAGACCGAACTTTTTCAGCACGCCGGAGTGAAGCATGGCCACGGGTGTGGGAGCAGTGGCGTAAGCCGGCGCGGCCCAGCTATGGAAAGGGAAGAGGCTGACGAGTGAGCCAAACCCAAGAAGGAGGACAAAGAAGATCTGCGCCTGCTTGGCATCTGGCAGAGGATTCAACTTGGCCTGACTGCGGAGGGCTTCGAGGTCGAAGGTGAGCTTGGAGCCGCCGCTGAATTCGAGCACCAGCCAGACCAAACCGGCGAGCAGCACGAGACTGCCGACACCGAGATAAATGGTGGCCTTCCATGCAACGGCCTTGCGCTGGGCAGGCTCGGCACGCCCATGCAAGGCGATCATGAGGAAGGTGGGGATCAACGCGAGCTCATGGAATGCGTAGATGAAGAAAACATCCGTGGTGAGGAAGGCCCCAAGTGCACCTCCGCCAATGAGCAGCGAGGAAACGTAGAAGATCGGGGGACGATCCTCAATCTGCCAGATGGCAGCAAGCATCACCAACCCGGTGAGCAGGGCGAGGATGATCGAGATGCCATCCGCACCGACGGCGAAGCTGAGCGATGGATTTTCGAGGATCGGGCGGGAATGGGTGAAGGCGAGACCCGTTTTGCCCCAGTATTGAACCGCCGTGTAGAACACGAGGATCAGATTGATGAACGTGGCACCGAGGGATGCAGCGCGGGCAGGCGCACCGAGCCAGATCGCCAGAGCGGCGAGCAGCGGGAGTGCGATGATTAGTTCAAGAACGCTCATTCAGTTTCTCCATCAATGGCCCATGCGGGGCAGCACAAACACGACTAAATAAATCACAGCAATGACGCCACCGCCCAGCAGGAAGGTGTAGCCTTGCAGATGGCCGCCCTGCAGCAGACGGGTGGCGGCTCCGAGACGGGCGACGATCGCCGTGGGCAGGCGGGCGATGAGGCCATCGACCAACACACGCTCCAAGGCGGTGACGATCCAAGCGAGGCGGTCCTGGCAGATGCGGACGATGACGGCGTAGATTTCGTCGAAGTAGAACTTGTTGGCGAAAAGCTTGATGCTGAGCGGGTCCTTGTCCTTGCCGCGATAGAGGTAGATGGCGCCGCCGGTGCCAAAGAGGAATGCCAGGATGGAAGCCGCCAGCACCGTGGTATGGGGCGGCTCATGCGCCGGCTTGTAGGCCTGCAGCGGCGTGGCGAAGCCGTCCCAGGCGGAGAAGATGGAAAAGACCGCCAGCAGGACGAGAGGAAGCAGCATGATCACAGGCACCTCGGTGGCATGATGCGCAGATTCAGTGCGGGGCTTGCCAAAGAAGGCGATGATGACCAAACGCATCATGTAGAACGAAGTCAGCAGCGCGGTGAGCGAGGCAGAGTGGAAGAGGATGCTGCAGCCGCTGTCATAAGCCGCGCCGAGGATGGCTTCCTTGCTGTAGAATCCGCTGGTGATCCATGGAAGGCCCATCAATGCCAGGGTGCCGATGAGAAAGGTCCAGAAGGTGACGGGCATGTGCTTGCGAAGGCCGCCCATCTTCCAGATGTCCTGCTCATGGTGGCAGGCATAGATGACGGCACCGGAGCCGAGGAAGAGCATCGCCTTGAAGAAGGCGTGCGTGTAAAGGTGGAACATGGCCGGATGGCCGGGGTTCGGGCCGTGCGCCTCGTGGCCGTGCTGGGCGGCCATCGCCACGGCACCGACGGCCATGACCATGTAACCGAGCTGGGAGAGAGTCGAATAGGCCAGCACACGCTTGATGTCGTTCTGCTGGGTGGCCATCAAGGCCGCCAACAAGGCGGTAAAGCAGCCGATGCCAGCGATGATTTCCGCCGCCAAGGGCGAAGCCTCAATGAGGAAGCTCACGCGCACCAGCATGTAAACACCTGCAGCGACCATGGTGGCGGCGTGGATGAGGGCGGAGACGGGGGTGGGGCCTTCCATGGCGTCCGGCAACCAGACATGGAGCGGGAACTGGGCGGATTTACCCACAGCGCCGAGGAAGATGCACAAGGCGGCCGCCGTGGTGAAACCTGCGCTGTAACCGGGTGCCCCGGGAGCCAGCGGGCCTGATTTGAAGGCCGTGGCGAGATCATCGAGGTTCACACTGCCGTGGTTGGCCCCAAAGAGCAGCAAAATGCCGATCATGAAACCGAAGTCGCCGATGCGGTTGGTGAGGAAGGCTTTTTTGCAGGCTTCGGCGGCACTGGCCTTTTGGTACCAGTGACCAATGAGCAGGTATGAGCTCAGACCGACGAGCTCCCAGAAGATGAACATCATGATCAGGTTTCCAGCCAGCACGATGCCGGTCATGGAGAACATGAAGAGGGAGAGAGAACCGAAGAAGCGAGGCTTCGCGTCGTCGTCCTTCATGTAGCCGAGCGAGAAGTTGTGCACCAGCATGCCGATGAAGCTGACGATGAACATCATGCCCCGGCTCTGTTTGTCGATCAGGACATCGATGCCTGCATGGAAATGGCCGCCGACATCGAGGAAGGGCAGGAGGAGCTTGTTGTCATCTTCAGCCGCCAGGAAAAACAGGCAGGCGATGAAGGAAATGATCGAGGAACCCACCGAAATGAGCACGGAGGCCCCTTTGAGCTGACGGTGCCCCAGTAGGATGACGAGCGCCGAAAAGAATGGCAGCAGTAGGATGATGCTGGCGTGCATGCGGGCGCGTTATCCTTGAAGTTTGGTGACGGACTCCACATCCACGCTCTGCTTGGAGCGGAAGAGAGCCACGATGATGGCGAGACCCACGGCCACTTCAGCAGCAGCCACGGTGATGGTGAAGAACACGAGCGACTGCGCGGTGTAATCCGGCAGGCCGTTGACAAGATGAAAGCGGGAGAAACCGACGAGAGCGAGATTGGCAGCGCTGAGCATCATCTCCAGGCACATGTAGACGATGATGATGTTTCTTCTGGCAATGACGCCAGCGAGACCCAGAGAGAACAGCATGCCGCTGACAACGAGATAGTGGCCAAGGGTGATCATGGGGCGCTCCTTTCGCGTTTGCTGAGAACGACGACACCGATCGTACCGACGAGCAGGAGCAGGCCGATGACTTGAAGGTGGAAGCCGTATTGATCAAAAAGGGTGAAGCCGATCAGCTTGGCATCCGGCAGCGTGCCTGTTTTGAGGTCGTTGGTAATCGTGGGCAGCGCCGCTTTACCGATCTTTCCGGCCGCCTCGGCCAGAGCCAGGGGGGTATTTTGCGAGGTTTTGTTCGCCAGTTCGGTACTGCCGACAACTGCAATGATCTGCAGGGTGAGCAGCACCGCCAGCAGCACACCGGACACGATGGCGGGGACATTGATTTTCTTGCCCTCCTCCGTCTTGATGTCCAGCAGCATGATAATGAACAGGAAGAGCACCATCACCGCGCCGGCGTAGACGAGAATCTGGATGACTCCTATAAAGTAGGCGTCAAGGCTGAGGAACAGCGCGGCGAGGCCGACGAAACTGGCCGCGAGCGCGAGAGCGCATGTGACTGGATTGCGACCGGTGACGACCAAGAAGCCGAAGCCCAGGGTGATCAGTGCAAAGAGATAGAACAGCAGAGGGGGCATTACTTGAGCTCGTTCCACTTGTTCACCAGCCCCACGCGCTGGCCGCCGATTTCATAGAGGCGCTTTTTGTTGTGCACCATCTCCTGGCGTGAGAGACCGGTGATGGCGTAATCCTTGCGCAGGAAAATGGCCTGCTCCGGGCAGACCTCCTCGCACATGCCGCAGTAGATGCAGCGAATCATGTCGATGTCGAATTCCTTGGGCCGCTTTTCGACCTTGGCCCATGGATCATCGCTGGGGATCTCACTGGGGATGATTTTGATGGCCTTGGGCGGGCAGATGAACTCGCAGAGCTGGCAGCTGACGCAGCGCTCGCGGTCGTGCTCGTCCGTGACGAGGGCGGGGGCGCCACGGTAGTGTTCGGGCAAATGCTCGTCCCACTTCTGCTCCGGGTATTCCATCGTGACCTTGGGCTTGCCCCCGGCAATCTGGAGGAAGGTCTTGATGCCGTGCCCAATCGTGATTTTCAGCCCTTTCAGCAGCGTGGAAATGAACCAGCGTTCATGCCAGGCAAGTTTGGGACGTTGTACAATGATAGTGGCCATGTATGAGCAGGGAACCGCAGGAGAACCGGGTTTGATTATCCGAACGTCCCGCAGTGCGGCAACCGCTATTTGTGAAAAATTTCACAAGGCCGGGCCGGAATCCCAAAATCAGGCCGAAATGGGCCTTGAATCGCCTGAATGAGCGGCAGGGGCTCCAAAGCTCCCCTCTGCAGGCTATTTGGGGCTCGGAGCGTCCGCTTTTTTCGGCGCGGCCTTTTTCTTGGCGGGAGCTTTTTTCTCCGGCTGGGGAAAGCCGGCCTTCGCATAGGCGACCATTTGAGCAAAAATGCCCTCGCCGATGCCATCGACACTGACCACATTGGTCACATCGGCCAAGGGGCGGGCTTTTTGAATACCCTTGGCGCGCACTTCACCAATGCCGGGAATCGCCATGAGTGCCGCCAGATCACCCTGATTCAGCAAAGTCAGCAGCTGGGCTCTTTCTTGGGGGGCCAGTGTTTTGGCTACAGCCTCCACTTTGGCTGAGGGTTTCTCCGGACTTTTCTTTGGCGGAGCGGTTTCAGCGGCGGAGAGCGAGAAACTGAGAGCCAGAACAGCAAGAAATGCGAGGAACGATTTCATGAGAGAGATTTTGTGAAGTGAGCAGCAAGGTTATTAAAAGAACAGGAGGGATGGCGAGCCAAATTTTCGCAGACCTCGTTTTTTTCAGAAGCCACTATGCCTCATTGAGCGATGCAGTGAAGGCGGGCTGTGCAAAGGCACTGATGTAAATTTCTATGTCTCAGCAAACAACGGCCCTGTCAGTAACCACAGGCAAGGTATCCGGACAAGTGCCGTCCGAACCGTGAGTCCTTTCTGGCAAATTCTCACCAGTCGAGTAAAAGGACTTAGAATTCCTATGGCGTTTCTAATTCATATCGGTTAGAATAATGGAACTAACGGGGAAATGACCAATTCTGACCGCATTCGTATATTAATCGTCGAGAACGAGGGCCTCGTGGGCTGCGACATGGCCACGACTCTTGGCAAACTCGGCTATGTGGTGGTCGCCATCTGTGCTTCTGGAGAGGAAGCACTGGAGCGGCTGGATGAATTTCGGCCTGATCTGGTCCTGATGGACGTGCACTTGGCGGGACAGATGGATGGGATTGACACTGCCCGTGAGCTGCAGAGCCGCAGCCGCGTGGCCATCGTCTATGTGACTGCGTGCGCGGATCTGGACACCGTGGCCCGCGCTCGAGGAACGCACCCCCATGGTTACTTGCTCAAGCCTTTCAATCACGACGAACTGCGTCTTGCCGTGGAAGTGGCTGCGCAGCGCCATTTTGAGGAAAACGAGCGTCAGCGCCGTGAGCACAGCTATTTTGAGGCGTTTCAAAGCCTGGCTGATGGCGTGATCGCGGCGGATCTGTCTGGAGGCGTGGTGTTTATGAACCCCTCCGCCGCCCGTGCCACGGGCTGGGATGCGCAGGAAGCCGTCGGCCGCTCCTTGAACGAAGTGTTTCGTATTTATCAGAGCACGGGTGAGCCTGCGGAGATTCTTTCTGCGGAGTCAGCCACGCAAGCCGCCGAGCGCACGGTTTACCTCACGACCCTGGCGGGTGAGCGCGTACCGATCCAGGACCGTACGGCACCGCTGCGTGATGCGCAGGGCCAGCTGACCGGCCTCATCATTCTTTTCCGGGCCGCTGCTGTGCCAGCGCCGGTGGAAGCAACGCCTATCCCGAACCGCAGCACTGCGCCGCTCGTGGATGTGGTGGAGAGCATTTCCGACCCGCTGTTTGCGCTGGATGCCCGCTGGCGGGTGACCTATGCCAACGCGAGCGCGCTGCGCCTCTTTGACCGCAACCTGCAGAACATGCTGGGCCTTTCCTTGTGGGACATCATGCCCAGCGCCACGCGTGAACTGCATCATGAGGCCTTTGCCCATGCCATGCTGCACCGGGAGACGGTGAACCGTGAGCTTTACCTGGACGAAAAACAGATCTGGCTGGAACTGCGTGGTTACCCCTTTGGTGAAGGCCTGCTGCTATTGGTACAGGATGTGACGGCGCGCCGCGAGGAAGCGGAGCGCCGCAACCGCATCGACCGCCTGGAATCTCTTGGACTGCTGGCGCGTGGCTTTGCCCACGATTTCAACAATCTGCTCACCGTGCTGCTGGGCAACATCTCGCTGGCCGAGATGCGCCTGCGCAATGCCATCACTCTGCCTGAACTGCACACGGCCAAGCAGGCCACACTGCAGGCGCAGAACCTTGTGCAGCAGCTGCTGACCTTCGCCCGTGGCGGTGCGCCGATCAAAACACAGATCCGCCTTGGCGACCTTATTGAGACCTTCTTCACGCATCACACACGTGCGAATCGCGTGGAGTACCGGATCGAAGTACAGCCGGGGCTGCCGCAGATCGCCATTGATGGTGCCCAGATCCGTCGTCTGCTGAGCAATCTGATCCGCAACGCCGAACAGGCGCAGCCCGATGGCGGGGAAATCACCGTGCGCTGCTTCGCACCTGATCATGCCGAAATGTTCCCGGGTGAAATGGTCACCGACACGAACTTCCAGCCCTCGGGCCTTGCCATCGAAGTGGAAGACAAAGGCGAAGGCATCACGACGGAACATCTGCCGCATATTTTTGAGCCCTACTTCAGCACCCGCAAGGCTGACAACGCGACGGGTCTGGGCCTCACGGTCTGCGAATCCATTGCGAAAGCCCACGGCGGCTCGCTGACCGTCAGTTCCGAGCATGGCAAGGGCACGACGGTGCGCTTCTACCTGCCGCTGGATTCCGATGGTGAGGAAGCTGATGCCTTTGGTCTCAGCAAGGTGTTCGACGCGGCACCGGAACTGAACGCCGCCAATCCGCGCATCCTGGTGCTGGAGGATGATCCGCTGGTGCGCTCGTTGATCGTCCGAAATCTCACGGGCAACGGCTTCGATGTGGCTGAGAGCTCCGAAGGCAGTGAAACGGTGCGCATGTATCAGGAAAGCGTGACCCAAGGCCGAGCCTTTGACCTCGTCATTCTCGACCTCAGCATTCCCAATGGCATGGGTGGGGTGCGTGCGATGGAAAAGCTTCGTGCCATCGACCCCGAGGTCTTTGCCATCGTTTCCAGCGGCTACTCGGATGATCCGGTGATGGCCAATCCGGCAGCCTACGGCTTTGCCGCCGTGCTGCCAAAGCCCTATGAACCTGCCGACATGCTGCGGCTGGTGCGCAACATCCTGGCGACACGTGGCATCCGCCGCGCTTCGTAAGCGGGGCTTGCGTTGACAAGTGTGTCTGGTTTGAGAAAGAACCTGCATGCGCGAACAGGACCTTCTCGACAAGCTCAGCAAGATCGAGCGGCTTTATGCAGGTGCTGCGACACCCGGTGAGAAAGAAGCCGCCGCCGATGCCATCCTGCGCATCAAACGCCGACTGGGGGAGACCGCCAAGGTTGAGCGACCGATTGAGTACAAGTTCACCCTTGCGGATGGCTGGTCGAAAAAACTCTTCACCGCCCTGCTGCGCCGGTATGAGCTCAGACCGTACCGCTATGCGCGTCAGCGGCGGACCACGGTCATGGTCAGAGTGCCGCGCAGTTTTGTGGACGAAACGCTGTGGCCAGAGTTCCTTGAACTTAGCAAGGTACTGCAAACCTACCTCGATGAAGTGACCGAACGGGTCATATCCAGTGCCATCCATGAGAATGAGGGCGAGGAGGAGGTCATTGCGGGTGAGTATCTGGGCTGATGCAGGCTATCTGCCATCCTTCCACAGGATGCGCGCGGCATAGACGCTGTTGTCAGCGCCATACTTGTTGTCGGGCTTGATGACGATGTCCGGGCCGTTCTTCTGCATCCACTCGGCCACGGTGACCCAGGTTTCGTTTTCACTGACCTCGCACACGCCGAAGTTTCCGAGTCGTGCGCCGCGTTCCGGCACCAGGATGCGTTCGGTTTCGCGTTTCACGGTGAGGCCGGCCTTGTCCACCTCCGCCATGAAAAGCGGGGCGCGATGGCGGAAGACGTGATCGTTGTTCGCGCCTTTGCGGGTGTACACGAGGTAGAGATGGTCTTTGTGCGCCACCCAGTGCTGCTGGGTGTTGTAGTTGCCCAGATCGCCGCCGCCGCTCCAGTCCCAGCGTTTCGGTTCGCTGAAGTGCAGGCCGTCCTCACTGACACACACGTAGCCTGCAGTGTCATTGCGCAGGGTCAGATAGAATTTCCCCGCGCAGCGGATCAATGACGGCTCATACACACCGCGTCCTGATTCCAGTGCGAGATCATTGCCCTGCTCAATGAAGCGCAGTGTGCTGCCGTCAAAGCTGCAGCGCAGCACGGTGACGCGGTAGTATTTATCTCCTTTGGCTTTGAAATAGATGGGCAGCAGGATGTCGCCATTCTCCAAATCCACCCGCTGCACACAACCTGCGCCTGCATTTTCAAATTTCGGATCTGAGGGCATCGGCAACGTGGCCCATGGCGTCCAGGTGGACTTCTGCGGATCATAGACGGAGAAGCAGGTTTCGCGGGGGCGTTCGTGAATGACCTTGTCGCCGGAATAACGCACGTTGTGACCGATGCCGAGGAGTTTGCCTGACTTGGCATGCCACTTCGGGGTGAAGTCGCAGGCGGCCACGATCACGCCATCCGGTTCCGCACGCCGGCCCAGGGTGTTCGTGTGCTCGACAGGCGGGGTCCACGTCTTGCCGAGATCGGAGGTACTGACATGGTTCAGCGCATAAAAGACATCGCTGCCGGTGAGCAGCAGTTTCTGTATGGTCAACACGACCTGCGGAGGGCTGCCGGGGATGGCGCCTGCACGAGGGTGCACCCAGCACATTGTGCCGTCGTAGCCTTTGGTGATTGTTTCGAGCTTCAGTTCGTAGGGCTCGGCGGCGTGCAGCACCGAAACGGCGAGCAAGGCAGGTGTCAGCAGACGAATCATGCCCACTCAACGCACTGCAGCTGCCGGGTCCTTCGATTTTTGCGTGTCCCATAGGAGCTTCATGGCGACAACGCCGAGCCAAGGCACAAGACCAGCCATTGCCATGCCGAGATCAAAGGACTTCGTTTCATCCACGAGTCTGCCAAACAGCTTGTGCATGGGTGAGGAGACCGCCCACACCCAGGTGCTGAGCAAGCCGGTGAGCCTTCCCACATGGCGGTCCGAAAGCTCCTGCACAAAGCTGTAATAGCAGGGGAACAAAGCCAGGGCTCCGGCACCGACGATGAGGATCGCGCCCATGAGCGGCCAGCCTTTGGGCAGCCACAGCAGGAGCACGCTGAACGACGTCATGAAACAAGCGCCTGCATACACCCAACGCCGTGCGCCGTGAGCGGAGATGGTGAACCGCCGGGCGAGCCAGAGTGAGATGATCCCAGCGGCGATGCAGCCGATGTCCGTGCCGATGTAGTAGGCGGAATTGAACGCCAGTGCTTCTGTCTCTGAGTAACCACGGCCTTCCTGCATGAACTTGGGCAGCCAAACGCGGAAGAGATGCCAGCAGGTCTGCGCACCGAAGATTAAAATGGCCAGCGCCCAGAAGCGGCCGCCCCGAAGAATGCCCCACATGCTCTCGCGTTTCGATGGATCATCCTCCACCACCACATCCAGATCATTTTTGCGCATCGACACGAACCAAAGCACCACCCAAAGCAGCCCGATGAAGCCGATGGCTTCAAAGGCCAGACGCCAGCTGGAAAGCTCGTCCGTCATGAGCCAGATCATCAGCGGAGGTGTCACCACAGCGCCGATGGACGCCCCGCTTTGCAGTACGCTGTTGCCCATGGTGCGGTCTTTTGGCTGCAGCAGTGCGAACGTGGTCTTCAACGCACAGGGCCAGTGGCCTGCTTCAAAGAAACCCAGCAGCACACGGCAAGACAGCAGCGGCCAGTAGCCTTCCGTTTGTGCGGAGGCAATGCCCATGAGCGACCAGCCGCTGAGCACCACGGGGTAGAGCCAGTAAATGCGAAAGCGGTCCGCCAGAAAGCCGAAGACCAGCGATCCCACCGCAAAGGCCCAGCCGAAGGCCAGCTCCATGTCGCCATACTGCTCCTGCGACAGGTTAAACTCCTTCGTCACCCGCGTCGAGGCATTCGCCAGCGTCTGGCGGTCCATGTAATTGATCGTCGTGGCCAGCAGCAGGAGGCCGCAGAGGTACCATTTCCAGAGGGAGGAGCGGGGAGTGGGCATGTAGGTGTGTACGGAAACAAAAGGAGATCACTGCATTTTTCTTCGCATGCAAAAATCAGACCAACAGAGCTGAGTGAAATCGCGGCATCAATGTCCGCGAGCCTCATTAGCAGACGGACATCTTTGGGGCATGTGACTACCCTTCCCAGCTTTTGCCATCCCATGCGATCACGCGTTCCAACATCGTCACGACCGACTCGCTGAAGCATTGGAACAGCACCTCGCCTTTTTCGGCGGTGGCGGAGCGGGGATCGCCGACGTGGCCGGGTTCGCTGCGGTCAGGCATGATCCAGCCGCGGGAGGCGGGTTCGAAGGCGTTGCCGAAGGGGACATCAGTGGTCTTGGTCAGATCGACGACGAGTTCGGGGCGGAGGCGGAGCACCATGCTGGTCTCCCATTCGCAGGCGTGGCCCATGACGCGCTGCTGGATGGAAGGATCACGAGTCCAGGGCTCGGCACCGAGGTTCCAGTAGGTGGCGAAGAGCAGCAGCAGATCGCTGCGATCACGATATTTCTGCCGGGTCTCGAAGACAGCCTGTTTGCCGGGGATGTCGTTGCCGCCGTGGCCGTTGAGGAAGACGAGGCGCTTGAAGCCATGGGCGATGAAGTTGTCCATCAGGCCGTTGAGCAGATCGAGATACAGCCGTGGCTCTGCGGACAAGGTGCCGGGGAAGTCCATGTGATGGTGCGAATTTCCGAGCCAGGTCAGCGGCGCAATCAACACCCGCTCTCCCAGGGCGGCCTCGGTGCGGCGGACGAGTTCGTTTGTCAGCATGCTGTCCGTAAAGACCGGCATGTGGCGGCCATGCTGCTCCAAGGCGGCGACGGGAAAGATGACGGGGGTGTTTTTGTCCAGGGCGGCCACAGCGGGCCAGGTGAGATCAGCTAAAAGCATCCGATTAGAACGCCATTCGCGATTCGTTTTTTGATGGACTTGCATCTTTGTTCCGCGCTGGAATCCTGCCTGATGAAATTATGGCCCCGTCTACTGCTTGGTGGGACACTCATTCTGCAGGCAGCTTGCGGGACCTCCGGTCCGAAAAATGGCGCGCTACCCACGGTGGGGTTTGTCAGTCAGGAAACCATCGCGCATGCCTGCCGCCAGCGCACCGTGCGCCGCGAGGGCACGGCTGGATTTGAAATGCTGGAGGATGGCCGCGAGTCCTTCCTGGCACGTCTGGCCATGGTGGAGGCTGCGCAGCGCACGCTGGACGTGCAATATTACATCTGGAGAGACGATGTGGTCGGCACCACCTTTGCCGACCGTCTGCTGGCAGCCGCCGACCGCGGCGTCAAGGTGCGCCTGCTACTGGACAACACCACCGACGCCCAGGTGGAGGTGCGTTCTGCGGCGCTGGCGGCGCATCCCAACATCCGTGTGGCCTTTTTCAATCCGATGACCGACCTCAAGGGCATCTTCGCCGGAAACCCCATTCCGGTGATCGGCGAGATCGACCGCATGCAAAGCCGCATGCACAACAAGCTCATGATCGCGGACGGCACCCTCGTCATGGGCGGCGGGCGCAATCTGGGAGATGCGTATTTTGGCATTGATCGCCGGCACAACATGCGGGATTTGGATTTCATTGCCGCAGGGCCGGTGGTGGAAGCGGCTGCCAGGTCTTTTCAGCTCTTCTGGCGCTCGCCGCTGACACGCATGGGCGATCAGACAAAAATCACTGATCGTGATCGTGAAGAACTCCAAGATTTGCGCCGACACATTGCACGCAAAAAACGCACGCTGGCCATGAGGAGCGGCCGCCCCTTCCCCCTCTCTCTGAGCCGGGCGGAGTCACTGGACACCCTGCACAAGATTGTGAGCCGCATGATCTGGGCGGAGTACGAATTTGTGGCGGACCCGCCGGAACGCATGCTGCGACAGGGACAAGTAGCCTCACCAGTATGGCGCAAAATTGAAACTGCCGTTCGCAAGGCGAAGTCCGACGTGACGATGCATGCCGCTTATTTCATTCCCCAGGAAGACACGCTGGAGCTGCTGAGAACGACCACCGCACGCGGTGTGCAGGTGCAGGTGCTGACCAATTCCCTGGCTTCCATCGACGGGGTGGCCGCGATGGCGGGGATCGCGAACCGTCGCGCCGACGTACTGGACAGCGGAGTCAGCCTTTTTGAACTCAACTCCCATGCGGCAGACCGTAAAGACTACATCCATGCCCGCAGACTCACGCCGCTGGGCATGCACACGAAAGGGTTCGTCATCGATGACCGCCTGTCGTTCATCGGCTCCTACAACATGGATCCCCGCTCCAAGTACATCAATACCGAGACGGGCGTGATCATCCAAAGCGCGGCATTCGCGGCGCGCTTGAAATCACATTTGATGAAGGGTTTGCAGCCGGAGAACAGCTGGCACATCACGCGTGCGGCCAACGGCTCCTTCATCTGGACAGGGCAGCTTCCCAATGGCTGGCGAACCGTGCGACGCATCGAACCCGGCGCGTCGCTGGTGCGCCGGCTTGAGTATTGCATCTACCGCTGCCTGCCCTGGGAAGATCTGCTCTGAGTGCCGCCTCAGCGGATTTCTTCGACCTTGATCGTGTGCGTGACGGGCTTGATGAACTTGCGGACGTTGGCGTCCTGCTTGGCATGCTCATCGGCCAGTTTCTTCTTCAGCTTCGTCAGAGCCACGGCCACTTTGGGATCTTCGGCCGCTTCGGCGGCGATCACGCGCATGTGCGTGACGAGATTTTTGATCAGGATCGTTTCATAGCTCTCCTTCTGGGTGATGGCGTTGGTCAATGCGGCAAAGTCATTATCAAAAGGTGTCTTGGTGAACTCGGCGGCTAGATTAACGCCTGCTTCGAGCTGCTCGCGGCTGAATTCCTTGCTCTGGGTGCCCCAGGTGACCTTGGCCTTGGCGCTGCCCAAGTTCAGCACCCTGAGGGTGAAGCGGTTGAGGTCCTGATTGAAGCTGGTGAAGGGCAGGATGCTGCGATTGCTGCCTGCTGAGGATGGATCTGCGTCGAATACAAACGGCCACTTGGTGCTTTCCAGGGTCACACTGCCGAGTTGCAGACCTTTGACCGTATGGCCGGTGCTGGCGGTGTTGGGACCTTTCATATCGACCGTGACCGTGCCGATATCGCCTTCAAAGCCCAGCGCCTTCAAAAATGCCTGCGCCATCAAGAGCTGACCCGCAGGTGCCGGATGGAAGCCGTCACCGCCGAAAGGACCGTATTCTTTGCCCAGCGCCGCCTTCGACTTGGTGAGAGCGCTGATCATCGTGTCAAACACGTTGGCAAAGGGCTGCTTGTTCTCTTCGGCGAGTTTCTTGGCGATGTCACGCAGGTGGGAGAGGTTGTCGTTGTAGTCCTGGCCGGTGACGTTTTTCTTGAAGTAATCCGGGTCCACGCCGCCGGGGGAGCCGATGGCCATGACCTTCACGCCGACCTTTTTCATGCCATCGATCACCGCACGCATGTTCTTCTCATACTCAGCGCCGATCTCGGGGGCGTAGGGCTTGTAGCTGGCGTCGTTCATGCCGTAGCAGGTTGTGGCGACATTCGGATTGAACACCGCGAGATCGTTTTCGAGGCGTGCCGCGAATCCGCCAGCGCGTTCGCCGCTCCAGCCGAACTGAAACACCTTGATATCGCTGCGCCCGGTGCAGGCCAGCAGGTAGGTCTCGATGTATTTGGAGTAGATCTTCTGCTCCGTGATGCTGTCACCAATGACGGCGACACGGGCGTTTGGCGGCAGCAGGGATTCCGCACGCAGGCTGGCTGCGGCGAGGAGGATGCAAAGAAGCGGGAGAATGCGCATGATGGTTGAATTGAGAGAGGGACATACCTCCAAAAAAGGGGAGTTCTGGCAAGGAATTGTTTCACTCGAAGGATTCCGCATTCAGCGGTAGCCGTCCTTCATCCAGACAAAGGCGCAGGAGAGACTCAAAGCTGTATGCTGGCTTACCATATCGTAATCATAGCCATAACCGTCGATCTCGCCTTTAGCCAGGATTCGAAGGAGAGTTACAGACTGCTCCAGATGCTGGATGGTTATGGTGGGAATTTCGTGAGGCGGCTTGGCTTTGCACAAAACATTCTTTGCCGCCTCCATAGCATCCGCCTGTGCAAAAAAGGCAGATCCAATATTTCTGGGAATGGTGAATGTTCCTGAACTGACTCCACTGGCCTGCCGGACTGTCATGTATGCTGGCATCAGGGATTCAAACTCCATCGTCGCTTTGGCGAGCGCATTGATCGCCGGTTGATAATGTGGGTCCAACCCAACATCCTGAAACGCGGCTGCAAGGGACGGGGTCTGAAGGTTCTTCCCCGCCGGAATCTTGCTTTCGTCCGTCAATCCATTCACCACCATGATGAAGCGGTAGAACCGCTCATGCCCATAAACCTCTCTGGCCACATCCCTGAGCAGCATACCGCTTTTCAACACGATCGAAGTTGTCTTGGGTGCTGGAACTTCACTGACCGTCACTTTCGGCAGCGGAGGAGAATTCCGACCACATGCCGGGAGCATCAGGGCGATGACGAGACAAGCGGACAAACCGCAGATGCTCCATTTAAGTTTCATTGGGGAAAGTGCGCCGGTTTCAGATCAGGCCAGCAAAATTCCAAGCAAACCTATGCAGCACTTCCTCACTGTAAATTCCCGTTATTGACGCGCTTCCTAGCTCAGCATGGATTCCGTCTGGGCGAGAACATCGCCAAAGGGAATGCGCTCCAGCAAACCGAAGCTGGGATGTCTGCCAAGGCGCTCACGCGTGGTGGCAGGGCTGGTGAGGCCGCATAGGAAGCGGGCGAGCTGGCGGGAGGAGCGCAGCGCGGCTTTGCGCTCGGCGATGACTTCGTGAATGGCGGCCACGTGCTCGACGGTGATTGGCGGCGGCTCAGACTGCGGGATTTCGCGAGGTGATTCGTCGGTGATGCCTTTTTCGCGCTCTTTGCAGCTGGTGCAGGTGCCGCAGTCGGCGGCCATTTCTTCACCGAAGTAGTGCAGGAGCCAGCGGGTGAGGCAGCCGCGATGCTGGGCGAAGGTGAGCACTTCGTTCAGGCGCTCGACATCGCGACGTTCGCGGTCCGCAAAGAGCTGCTGCATCTTTTTGGTGATCTCCTTGGGGTCACGGCGATGCGCGTCTTCGGACAGCCGATATTTCTGGCGGCTGCCGCTGGGCTTGAGTTCGATGTCGCCGGATTCCTGCAGCCAGGTGAGTGCTTTGAGCACGCGGTCACGTGGTTCATTGAGTTCGGCGGCGGCTTCGTCAGGATTCAGCGTGATCCACTTGGTGCCGCGTTTGCCGCATTGAAACAACAGGCGGAGGAATGCCTGGCGCTCGGGTTTATGGCCGGAAAGGATGCGCTGCTCCGGCTGGATGAAGCGGAACTGGTAGCTGGCGTAAAACGAGCCGAGCGGACGCAGGATGCCTTCGAGTTCGAGGTTGGTGATGACCGTCTCGATGACCAGCGGGCGAATGTCCGTGGCATGGGCGAGATCGTACATCGAGATATCGAATTCCGCGCCTTGGAGCAGCAGATGATCGAGAAGCTGGCGGATGGCCTGCGGCGTGGGGGTGTCGCCAAAGGTGAAGTTTTCCAGCACGATGCAGTCGTCCGCGCAGGCGAGCAGCTCGCAGACGGAGACCTTGCCATCGCGACCCGCACGGCCGGTTTCCTGGGAGTAGTTTTCGAGGGTCTTGGGAAGGTTGTAGTGATAGACGGCGCGGATGTCCGCTTTGTCGATGCCCATGCCGAAAGCGATGGTGGCGACGATGACATCGGTCTGGCCGTTCATGAAGGCATCCTGTGCGGCGTGCCGGTGCTCGTCCGGCAAACCGGCGTGATAGGCGAGAGCGTTCACGCCATTCTTCTGCAAATGCGTGGCCACATGCTCGGCGGTGTTTTGCAACGTCACGTAAACGATGGAGGGCACCTTGCGCTTCAGCAGCAGCTTGGTGAGCACAGGCAGGCGCTGCTGGGCGGTGCAGGGTGTGATGCGAAAGTGGAGATTTGACCGCAGGAAAGAGGTCTGGACATGATCCGCTGGCTCGATGCCGAAGGCCTTGCGAATGTCTGCCGCGACCGAAGGCGTGGCGGTGGCGGTGAGGGCGAGCACGGGCTTGATGCCGAGCTCCTTCGCGACGAGTGCCAGACGCAGGTATTCCGGGCGAAAATTGTGGCCCCACTCGGAGATGCAATGCGCTTCATCGACCGCCATCATGGAGATGCGCAGGCGCTTGAGACGCTCGACGAAGTTTTCATTCATGAGCCGCTCCGGGGCGATGTAGAGCAGCTTGAGCGTGCCATTGCGCATGTCGTCAAAGACCTGTGCCGCTTCATCCGCTGAAAGTGAGGAATCCAAGCGTGCTGCGGCAATGCCACGTGCGCGCAGCGCCTGCACCTGGTCCTTCATCAGCGCAATCAGCGGCGAGATGACCAGCGTGACACCGTCCATGAGCAGCGCTGGCAATTGATAGCAAAGTGATTTGCCGGCGCTGGTGGGGAAGAGCGCAAGTGCGCTTCTTCCTGCGAGCAGGGCCTCCATCACCTGCTCCTGTCCGGCACGAAAGGCCTTGTGGCCAAAGTGCTGTTTGAGGGCGGCGTGGAGATCTTGGGGCATGCGCACTCATGGCACATGCGGGCTTTGACATGCAATGCAAACCTTGAGGCTGGGCTCACCCCAAAGTGTGTCGCAGCAAAATGCGAAGGCCGGCGAAAATTCGCCGGCCTCCAGCCTGATTTAACTCAGGAACTTTTCAACCCAAGAGCCAGGCTCCGCGATTACTTGCTGTGCGTGTCGCAGTGTTCCGGCTCGGGCTCGGTTTCTTCGACGATGGCCTTGGACTTGAGGAACTCCATGGCTTCCTGCAGGAGCAGGTCGCTGCGGACGTTGTCGATGAGGCCGTTTTTCTGAGCCTCGGCCATGAACTTCTTGGCGGGGGTCTTCTGACGCTCGGCGATCTGGGCGAGGGCCATGGCGATCTTCTGGGCGGGAACTTCGAGGGCTTCCTTCTTGGCGATCTGCTCAAGGATGAAGCTGACTTTGACGTTCTGGCGTGCCTGATTGGTGGCGCTGTTGAGGATCTCGTCCTGCTGCTTGATCAATTCTTCTTCGCCGATGCCCTGCTGCATAGCGCGCTGGGCGATTTCGTTGGTGCGGCGCTGGGCTTCGCGGTTCACGACTTCCTGGGGAAGTTCGAACTCCACCTTTTCAAAGAGGTGGGCGATGACCTGATTGGACTTCGCGGCATCACGGGCCTGCTCGCGGCGGCGGCGGATGGCGTCGCGCACTTCGTCGCGCAGGGTTTCGAGGCTCATTTCCTCACCGGCGATCTTTTTGATGAACTCTTCGGTGAGTTCCGGCACGGCCTTGTTCTTCACGCCGTGGCATTTAACGTTCAGGGCGATGGTCTTGCCGCGCAGGGCTTCGAAGTTGAAGTCGTCTGCCAGAGTGATGTTGAGCGTGCGCTCGTCATCTTTGGCGATGCCGACGAGGCCTGCGTAGAAGCCGGGGAGGAAATCGTCTTCGTCGGCGAGGAGGAACCAGTTTTCCTTCATCTCCTTGAGATGGGAGGGGGCGTCTGGCATGGCTTCGGCGATGGGCTGGCCGTCGAGGCTGCCGGTGACGCTGAGAACGACGACATCACCCACGGCGGCGACGCGGTCCACGTCTTCGTAGGTGGCCTGATTTTCACGGAGGTGGAGGAGATCATGGTCCACATCTGCGTCGGTGACTTCGATGCGGGGGAGCTTGACCGGGATGCCGGTGTACTCGGGGAGCTCAAACTTCGGCGCGAGGCTCATCTCGATGGTGAAGCTGAAGCTCTTGTCCGTGTCGTGATACATTTTGTCGTTCACAGCGAGGACGTTGAGGAGCTCGAGGCCTTCGCTCTTCACGGCCTGGCGCAGGCCTTCGCTGATGAGCTTCTTTTCGAGTTCGTCCTTCACTTCGTTTTCGTAGCGTTTGGCGACGATGCTCTTCGGCGTTTTGCCGGGGCGATAGCCGGGCATGCGGACCATGCCGGCGAAGTAGGTGATGATCTCGTCACGTTCTTTGCCGACCTGGTCGGAAGGAACGCGGACGTGGGCGACGGCGCGGCAGTTGGGCTGATGTTCGACGTTGATGTTCATGAGAAAGAGGTTAGGGGGCGAAGTGTTTTCCATCGCAACAACCGGGCGGTGGGGAACCGCGTCCGGGCCGGAGGGGCGCGCATGATAGACAGTTTGACGGTTTTGACAAACAGAGAACGACATCCCCGATTTTAGCCATCATGCGTATTTTTCAGAGATTTGAGGTCTGGCTGCTGCTTATCGTAGGCGGAATCGCTATTTGGTGGTCGTTTCAAACGGCCCCAAACCCCGCTGAAAACAGTTCTGGAGCCGAAATGAGCGCCGATTCCCCCCTACAGCTGCGCCGCAGCACGCTGGAGCGGGATTTTGGCAATGCCCGGCTGGATTTGGAGGTGCGCTACAAAAATTCCAGCCCCCGGCCGCTCTCCATGCAGGCACCGGACGTGCGTTTGATCAATGGCGCAGGCAAAGAGGTGCCCCCTTTTATTCTCCCTGTGGAACGCCCGCCGAGCATCGAAGCCCAGAGCACGGGCGACGTCCGCCTGCGATTCTGGCTGGAAAAAACCGACCTCGCCGGCCCCCTGACACTGGAAATCCGCGGGCAGAAACTCGAAGTCAAAAACGGCACGGCGCTGGATTTGGAGAAGCTGGAAAACGCCAAACCGAAGGTGTGGACGAGTGCCAACTGGACTCCCTGACGAGCTTCAGGCCCGCAAAATGACCCAGGTGGCGCCCCAAGAGCCGCTGGTTTCATCGGCAGGCCAGATGAACTGCTGAACTTCGGGCAGTTTCGCGAGCAATTGATGCACGCCGCTTCGAAGGGTGCCGCTGCCTTTGCCGTGGATGATGCGGACGCGGAGGATGCCGCGCTTGCGGCATTCGGCGAAATATTCAGGCAGCAGGCTGCCGATTTCATTGGGCCGGAAGGTGTGCAGGTCGAGCTCTGGACCGATGGGATGCTCCACCACATCGGGGATGGGTTCGTCGGCATCTGCGGGCATGGTTAAAGGTGATTCGATAGAACCTTGAGTCCAGCGGCAATCGTATAAGCACAAAGCTTGTGATCTGTGCTGAGGCGTTTAGCATGGGCCAAGCGTTTCCAAGGAGTTTCTTTTGCCCTCCCATCTACAAGCCAGGTTCCAGCAACTGCGTGAATTCGCAAGTCGGGGCCGAACATGGCTGCAGACCATGGCCGCAGCCAGTGAGCTGGACCCGTTTCCGCTCAGGCAGATGCTGAAGGGCTACAACAAAGAAATGTTCAAGGCGGACTCCAGAAGCGGGCTGGACGGTGCGCTGCTGGCCATCCCGCAAGGCATGGCGTTTGCCGTGGTGGCAGGGCTGCCGCTGGCCTATGGCATCACGTGTTCGGCAGTAGCCTGTGTGGTTGGGGCGCTGCTGATGAGCTCACGGCACTCCATCTATGGGCCGACGAATGCCACGGCCTTCATGGTGTCGTCCTATTTCGCCGCGTTTCCCAACCTGAATCAAATGGCCTCGATGCCAATGCTGGTGTTCCTCGTGGGTGCGCTGCTGATCTTCGGCGCGTATTTCCGCGTGGCGGACATGGCGCGGTTCATCAGCCGGGCGGTGGTGGTGGCATATCTTACAGGCGCCGCATTGCAGATGTTTGCACATCAGCTCCCGGTGGTGCTGGGGCAGCAGATCTCCGAGCCTTCCGGGAAACCGGTGGCTCGAACACTGGTCTCCGATGTGCATGATGTGCTGGGCAATCTCGGGGGCATTCACTGGCCGAGTGCACTGATCTGCGCTCTGGCTATAGGCTGCTACTACGGCCTCAAACGTTTCGGCAAACGCTTCCCGGCCCTGACGCTGACGCTCATCCTGATGTCTCTCATCGCCGTGATGATGAACAAAGCCGGGCTGCAGGTGGCCACGTATTCCGATTTGTCCTTCACCTGGCGCACGCTGCTGCCGCCGTTTCCAGACTTCACCAGTGGAAATGCCTCGGCGCAGTTCAGCCAGCTCTTTGGGCTGGCGCTTTCGCTCGCGTTTGTGGCGATGATGGAAAACTCCGCGATGGCGCGCACGCTGGCCAGTCGATCAGGGCACAATGTGGATGCCAACCAGGACATGCTGAGCCTTGGCGCGGCGAATCTGGCCTGCGCCTACCTCAGCGGCATGCCTGCATCCCATTCACTGACGCGTTCGCTGGCAGCGTATGAGAGCGGGGCGGTGACGCCAGTGTCTGCCATTGTGAGTGGCGTGGTGTGTTTGGTGGCGGCGTTGACGATCGGCCCGCTGGTGGCGTTCATCCCCAAGGCTGCGCTGGGGGCGATGGTGATCTGCGTGGCCGTGGCGCTCATCAACAAGCGGCAGATCCAGATTTCCCTGCGAGCCACGGGGGCGGATGCGGCGGTGTTTATCACAACTTTCGTGGCCACGCTGATGGTGCCTCTGCATGTGGCGATCTTCACTGGTGTGGGCATTTCGATCATTCTCTATCTGCACAAAGCCAGCCAGCCCTCGCTGGTGGAGTACGTTTTCAATGAGGAAGGCAATCTGGCCGAAGCGCACCAGGGCGGGCGCCAGCATCCGGCCATCTCCATCGTGCATGTGGAGGGCGATTTGTTTTTTGCGTCGGCCGACCTGTTCCGCACGCAAATCCAGGGCTCCTGCACTGACCCGAATCTGCGGATTGTCATCCTGCGGCTGAAGAATGCACGCCACCTCGATGCCACCTGCGCCATGGCGATTGAAGAACTGGTGCGCACGCTGCGTGCTGACGGGCGGGACCTGATCGTCAGCGGTGTGTCGAAAGATCTGTACCGCGTGCTGAAAGGTGCGGGCATGGTGGAGGTGATCGGCAAGGACAATCTCTTCCCGGCCAGTCCGTCCAATCCCAATCTTTCCACCCGGAATGCTTTGCGCCGTGCGCAGGAGATTCTAGGCATCAAAGACGCTGATGTGCGTATCTACTACGACCCTTCGAAATCCCCCAAGCTCTAGTTTTGACTTCCCCCTCTATGAAATGGTCCTTTCGCCTCTTCACCTTTGCCGGCACTGAGGTTCGTGTTCATGTCACCTTCCTGCTGCTGCTGCTGTTTGTCGCCAGCCAGAGCTTTTTAAGCGGACAGGGGCTTCCTGCAGCGCTGGAGTCGACCCTGTTCATCACCGCCATGTTTGCGTGTGTGGTGCTGCATGAATTTGGGCACGTCACGGCGGCGCGGGGCTACGGCATCCGCACGCCGGACATCACGCTGCTGCCCATCGGCGGCGTGGCGCGGCTGGAGCGCATGCCGCGCAAACCTTCGCAGGAGCTGGTGGTGGCCATCAGCGGCCCGCTGGTCAATGTGATCATCGCAGCGGCCATTTGGCTGGGCCTTGGCATCAACACGGCGTTCCATCCCGGCTACGATTTTCTGCAATCAGGCCATTTCTTCCAGAAGCTCATGATGTGGAACATCCTCATGGTCGTGTTCAACCTGATCCCCGCCTTTCCCATGGACGGCGGCCGGGTGCTGCGCGCCTTGTTCGCCATGTTCATGGAGTACGGTGCTGCCACACGCCGGGCGGCTTCGATCGGACAGGGCATTGCGATGATGGTGGCCATCTACATGCTGCTGAACCACACGTTTCAGCCCATGCTGCTGCTCATCTGCTTCTTCATCTTCATGGCCGCAGGCCAGGAGGCGGCCATGGTCACCCAGCAGGAGGCCACGCGGAATCTGCGCGTGCGTGATGCCATGCTCACGGATTTCCGCAGCCTGCCGCCAGAGGCCACTCTGCGCGATGGAGTCGAGCTGCTGCTCGCGGGTGCACAGCAGGACTTTCCTGTGCTGGACGCCCATGGCGGCATCCAGGGCATGCTGACGCGACATGATCTGATCTCGGCTCTCGCGGAAAAGGGCCCGGGGCAGCCGGTGGTGGATGTGATGCGCCCCTGCCCTGAATCGACTCAGTCAACCATTGACCTCACTCAGGCGCTGGAAACCTTGAACTCCAGCAATTGCCCGGCCCTGCCGGTCCTTGATCCCATCAGCGGTGAACTCATCGGCCTGCTCACCACGGAAAACGTGGGTGAGACCCTCATGGTACGCGCAGCACTGATGAAACTGCGCGCCTAAGAAGCTACGCTCTCCGCCGGTGGCAGATGCACTGTAGGCAACGGTGCAACGATGTTCACCGGCCATGGGGAAAATTTTTCAAAGATGCCGGGCGCGAGTTCTTTGCTGCTGGCATAGCCGCGACGGAACATTTCGAGCTTGGCGTCGATGTTATCGACGTGATGCAGCGCCACGGCCTCAGGCGTCTTTGGCAGAACCGGGGAACCGAATTCAAGGCTGCCGTGATGGGCCGCGATGAGATGCAGCAGATGGAGACGCACGATTTCCGAAGCGGGCTCCAAGGAGGCCCATTCCGCAGCAGAAGGATCTTCCAGCAGATCCCGCCAGAGCTTGTTCACCAGTTCCAGTCCCAGCGGGATGTGGCCGAGCATTTCGGCGGTGAGATTGTACGGCATGGTGAAGCCGGACTCGGCATAGACATTCTCCCAGAGTTTGCCGCAGTCATGAAACAAGACACCCGCGATCATGAGGTCGCGGTTCAACTGCGGATAGAGGCCCGCCAGCGCCACCGCGCAGCGCATCATCTGCGCCACATGCTCCACCAGGCCGCCACGGCGGGCATGATGGTTTTTGCGTGCTGCGCCGGTGCGGCGGAAGCGCTCGCCGTGGCGTTCTAGAAACACCCGGCAGAGCTTTGCGAGACGGGGGTCACGCATGGATTCGACGAAGGAGACGATGTCAGTGTAATCGGCCGACTGGCGTGCTGAGAGATCGGGATCTCCGAGAAGCAGTGTGCTGGCTTCATCTTCGGCGAGCATGCGCATCTGCACCTGCCGTGGTTCAAGACCGTATTTGCCCTCCACCCACTGTCCTGCGAGCTGGATGAAAGCATTGCGCCCCAGCTTGGCCGCGTCTTGGAACAGCGGATTGTTGTCAAAGACCCGCCAGATGAACGAATCGGCGGCATCAACGAGCTTCACCTCGAAGAAGGGACTGCCAGAGCTGGTGGCTTTTTCGATGCGTGATTCGACCTGCAGGTGCAAGCGGTAGGGCTGCGGTGTTGGATTCGCGACCTGCCGCAGCTGGGTGATCGTGATGAGGTCGAGGTCGTCTGGCATTTGATCGCTCATGGGGCGGAGTCTTTGGTGTGGCCGGGCTTGTTTTGCCAGGGAGTGCCGGTGGTATCTGAAAGCGGAGGGCGGCTTTGGGAGGCGTGAGTGGCCGGAAGTTTGTCGTCTTCGCTGATGAAGAAAAACAACAGAATGCCGATGACAGGGGCGAAAGTAATGACCAGGAACCAGAGGATACGCTCATGGGTACCAAAGCGTCTGCGGTTGAGCAGGTAGGCGAGAGTCACCCAGTAAATCAGGATATAAACGACCCAGACTGCGATCCAGAGCGGTTCTGTGCTGGTGAATTTGAAGTCCGGCATGAAGCCGCGAATTCAAGCGGTTGCGCCCAGAAAAGCAATAGGTATGCCGGTGTTATATAACTGGCTGCCCGATCTCACGCCACGGCCCCTGCTTAAGAACGATGTCTGGCACAAGGGACTGCCAGTTGCCATCCCGTGCGTGGATCATGTTGCGCACTTCGGCGCTGGTGTGAAAGAGGAAGTCCTGATTTGGCTCCTCCAGCGCCCGCACGCTCTGGGTTTCAATCAGGTAGCGGAGCAGATGCCTTTGCTCAGGAGTGACGCGAACGTCGTTCAGCCCGAGAATCTGGCCGTTCATGGGATTGCCCATGGGATAGACATAGACACGGACCTGATTTTTGAAGAGCCTCCCAAAGGCTTCCAGCAAGCCGCCTTCGAGATCCGTGCACCAGCGTTCGTTAAAGAGTTCTTGGAACAAAGGCAGGCCAAGCACGATGCCAATGGGGCACTGTGTGTGGCGCGCAAGGTAGCTGCTGACACGGTGGAACTCCGGGTATGTCGAGATGAGCACGTTTTTGCCAAGTGCCTGGAGGACATCTGCACGCGCGAGGAATTCGCTGTCCGGCACCTCGGCACCACTGGCGAGGAGATTGTGCATGGTGATTTCAAGAATCTCGATGTTGTTGCGGGCGGCCTCACCGAAATCTGCCTGAAACGCGGCCTGACCGCGCTCGATCATGTCGAGATTGAGCTTGGTGATGGGATCAAAGCTGCCGCGCTTGAGGAAGACCGGCTTTTTGTAAAGCACATCGGAAGCCTGCCAGATTTCGCCATCGGCACCGAACAGTGCGGCGTCAGCCAGACCGAGGCGGACGAGTTTCAATGCCACGAGACGGTCCTGGAACTCCGAGGCGGCGAAAGCAGGGCCGGTGAAATCGATCATGTCAATTTCCACCCGCTTGCGGCTGAGGTCGTCGAGCAGGCTTTGAAGGAAAGTGGAGAGATCATCCCGCAAATGGAAAGCGGCGTAGATGAAATTGACGCCGAGTTTGCCGAGGGCATCCGACTGCCGCGCATTGGAGTCGTCCAAGAGACGCACATGCATCTGGATTTCGCTGCTGGGACCGCCGGGATCTGTCTGAAAGCGCAGGCCGATCCAGCCGTGGCATTCCTCCTTGGTGTCGCGGTAGGAACGAGCGCGCACAGTGTCTGCCAGCGTGAAGAAGGTGGTGGTGGCGCCCCGCTTGGCATTCAGCCGCTGAATGAGCATGGGATATTCATGCTCCAGCATGTCGCACATGCGCTGGCGCGAGACGTAGCGGGAGCATTTGCCGTAAATCTCGTCGCTGATGGTCATGTCATAAGCCGACATGGTCTTGGCCACGGTGCCAGATGCGCCGCCGGCGCGGAAAAACCAATTGGCGACTTCCTGTCCGGCTCCGATTTCAGCAAAGGTGCCGTAAATGGTGTGCGCGAGATTGATCTTGAGCGCTTTTTCAAGCGTGCCGGGGCGGTCGTTAACAGAATTCATGTGGGGTGATTTGATGATGCGCATGGCTGACGGCGATGCACGAAGCATTTGAAGGCAGTTCCGGCTCCATCGGCGTCGGTGAGCGCGGCTGGTGCAGCGCGTGCATGCAGAAATTCGGCCAAGGTCTGGCGCGAAGCCTCTGTGAGGCCCAGTTCAAGCAGCCAGGCGGCGTAGTCGGTGAAGTTGATGTCGGCAGTGATGTCCTGGCGGCCAGGATTGACATAGATGTCGGCTCCGGTGAGTCTTTGATGCAGGAGATAAGCACGCAGCGTGCCGTGTGGCCGCCGATGGTAGAGCCGGGGGAATTCGTCGCCGTAGTCGATGGTGAGCATGGCGCCGCCTTTCCAATGCGGTGTCCATTGGTGCAGCCAGTCGCGCACACTGGGGTGAAGCTCACAGCGCTGGCGGTCGGCAAAGGTGGTGTGACGCAGGGCGCTGTAATGGGCGGAGTCGAGAGCGTGCGGATGCAACTGCTCCGGCACCCAGACCTCAAGCCAGCGCTGCTCGGCAGCGTTCCATTGCACGAGGGTGGCGGGGAAGGCGTCGAGGAGTTCGTTGTGGTAGATGAGCGCGTGGCCTTGCGCAGCAGCGAGTGCGGATTCGAGATTTTGATGCCATGTCACCTTGGTGCCCAGCTTCTTTTGCTGCTCCTGCCGCAGCACCGGGGAGGTCTCGACGATGTGAAACGTGAAGCGACGGCGCGCCAACCAGCCGAGCGCCTTGTGCACCGCATGCATGAGCGATCCATCGCCTGCGCCGACCTCAATGATGTGACGCACCTGCGGCTGCAAACGGGATTCCGCTTTGAGCCATGCTGCGATGGCGTGACCCAACGCTGGCGAGAGAGTAGCGGAAGTGGAGAAGTCGCCGCGTGCGCCGACGGTCTTGATGTGGCGGGTGTAGTAACCGCGTTCGGGGTCGAACAGGGCACGTGCCATGAAGGCGGAGAAGGGCTCAGAAACTGCGGATGATTTCATCAGCGATGATTTCCAAGCCTTCGCGCACGATGTGCTCAGGCTGCGAGTAGGTGAGGCGCAGGCACTCATGCGGATGGCGCCACTCCTTCTCCAGACCGAAGGCGAAGTAATGCCCGGGGATGACGAGGACTTTGCGTTCTTTGAGCCTGCGATACAATTCTGCCGCTGGGATGGGCAGGCCATTGACCCAGAGCCAGAGGAAGAAGGCCCCTTCCTGAGCATGCAGAGCCCATGGAACGCGATCTCCCAGTGCTGATGCGAGCACGGATTTGGCGAAGTCGGAGCGTTCGCGGTAGAAGGGGCGAATGACCGAGGGGCCGAGTTTGACGAGGGTGTCGTCTTTGAGCAGCGGCATGAGGAGCGCCTGGCCGAGATTGCCATTCGCCAGCGAGACAATGGCGTTCATGTTTGAGAGCGCCTTCACGATGTGAGGATCGGCAACGATCATGGCGGTGCGCACGCCGGGCAGGCCGACTTTGCTCATGCTGATGCTGAAGATCATGCCCGGCTGCCACTGGGGTTGGAAGCCGTTGTGAATGACGCCGGGAAAGGGATGGCCGTAGGCGTTGTCGATGATGAGAGGAATGCCGTGCGCATCCGCCAGTGCGTGCAGGCTTTCGAACTCGTTTTGCGTGAGAACGTTGCCCGTGGGATTCGTGGGGCACGAGACACACATCGCGGCGATGTCGGGTGTGATGCGCAGCTGATCGAAATCGACGTGGTATTTGATCTCGTGCGGGGCGGTTTCGACAATGCGGGGGAGACAAGCGGTGAACTGGCCGGGGGAGAGCGCCTGATTGGCGTAGCCGATGTATTCAGGCAGCAGCGGGAAGAGGATGCGCTTCCTGGCAGTGCCGGTCTGACCGGCGAGAAGATTGAAGAGCAGGAAGAACGCGGACTGCGAACTCGGCATGACCGCGATGTTTTCGTGGGTCACGTTCCAGCCGCATTCACGCTGGAGAAAGGCGGCGAAGGCTTCCCTGAAAAGCGGATTGCCACCGGGAGGATCGTAGTTGAGCAAGGTGCGATCGATGCTGCCGTCATCGAGCATGGCATGCATGCGCGTGCGCCAGAGCTGCTGCACCTCGGGAATGGCTGCAGGCTGGCCGCCGCCGAGCATGCGCATGTCCGGATGGGTGGTGAGCGCAGCTCCGCAATCATCCATGAGTTCCTGGATGCCGCTGGGGCCCGCTAGGCGCTGGCCGATGTCTGAGAAGGTGGGTTGCATCAAGAGGCGACCGAGGTCTGCACCCAGTCGCGAATGCTGAAATCTGGCGCAGCTTTTTCAATCTGCCAGCGGCCATCCGCGTTCAGTCTGACGCTGCCGAGCCAGCGCTGATGCCACTCCTCGGGAGAAATCATGCTGAGCTGGTGCCTGCCCGAGACTTCGTAGAGGTGATAGACCTCGCCACAGACAGGTTCAAAACCGAAGCTGCTTTCGTAGATGAGCTTGTTCCAGTTGAACGCGTCGATGACCTCCATGTAGCGCTCCTGGATTTCCACCATCTCCTGCTGGAGGACGCGCTCGACCCGGGAAACGCCGCGGGATTTGAAGTTGGTAAGATCCTGGGGGATGATGTTGGCAGCCAGGCGCGAAACTGGGTACGGCAGGTAATTGCCGCGGGGTTCGGGGGCTTGCAGAGCAGCGTCGATGGGGTCCAAAACAGGGGCGTTTTCTATCATAAAATGGACTGCGGGGGTGCGGTATGCAACGGCGCTTTGATTTGAAATGCCGCTGCGGGGGCTTAGAATGAGCCATGAATAACGTCTCGAAACTCCTCCAGGCCGCAGTGCTCTCTGGTCTTCTGGCTTCATGCGCCAGCAGAACCATGGACAGCATCCCCACATTGGCAGATCTGAATGCCTACGAAAAAGTGGTCCGCGCCAGATATCAGGTCATGTACGATGAACTTGAGAAAAAGCGCGCCAGCGGTGCACTGAGCAAGGCTGACTATGCGGAAGAAAAGCACCGGCTGGATTCCAAGGTCGCTGAGAACGTCAACAACGCGGCATGGAACAAACACTACCTTGCGGAATCAGAGCGCAAATCCGACGGGGTTCCGACTCCTGACCAGCCCGTGGCTTTGAATTCAGTCCAAGTCACTCAGGGAGGCAACTCCTTCTACAGCCCATCCTACCAGAATTATGGGGCCGTTACAGGCATGGGAGGTTCCGCAGGCATGGGCAGCATGCGAGCTGCCAATGAACAGCTCAGCCAATCCAAAAGCATCCGCAATGATGCCATGTCGGCCGGGGGAACCTATCTTTCTGCGCCGCCTCCCGGCTCCGTTTACGACCAAGACGTGAAGCGTTAAGAACAGACGCACGTTCATTTCTGGACCGAGATCGCGACAAAGGCCATCGCATTCAAAGATAAAGCCCTGTGAGGAGTGATCCCCACAGGGCTTTTGGCGGCGGATTGCTCCGCCACATTGACCTCCCTAGGAGGCCAATGCGTTACTTCTTCTTCGCAGCCTTCTTAGCGGCCTTCTTTGCGACTTTGACGGCTTTCTTTGCGGGCGCCTTTTTGGCGGCTTTCTTTGCAGCTTTCTTAGCCATGGTGTTTATCCTCTGTTTGTTGTTGGTTGCGTTGTTGTTTTGTTTTGCCACGGACGCGCTTTTGGCACCTCCACGGACACTTTTTCCTGCGGCGGCCGGAGCGGCGGCGCGCTTTTCTTCGATCGCGGCCTGCGCTGCGGCAAGGCGTGCGACTGGGACCCGGAAAGGACTGCAACTCACATACGTGAGGCCTGCACGATGGCAGAATTTGACGCTCTCAGGATCGCCACCGTGTTCACCGCAGATGCCCAGCTTGATGTCGGGCTTGGTCTTGCGGCCTTTTTCGATGGCGATATTGATGAGCTGGCCAACACCGGTTTGATCCAGCGTGGCAAAGGGGTTCTTCTTGAAGATTTCGTTCTCCGTGTAAGGCATCAGGAAGCTGCCCATGTCATCACGGCTGATGCCAAGCGCAGTCTGCGTGAGGTCATTGGTGCCGAAGCTGAAGAACTGTGCGGTCTCGGCGATTTCATCAGCCGTGAGAGCTCCACGCGGCACCTCAATCATGGTGCCGACAAGATAGTCGAGCTTAATTTTTTTCTCAGCCATCACTTCTTTTGCTACCTTATGCACGATTTCGACCTGCAGGTCGAGTTCTTTCTTGAAGCCGACGAGCGGAATCATCACCTCAGGTTTCACCTTGATCTTCAGCTTCGCCACATCTGCGGCGGCTTCAAAGATGGCGCGAGCCTGCATCTCGGTGATCTCAGGATAGGCGATGCCGAGACGGCAGCCGCGATGTCCGAGCATCGGATTGAACTCATGCAGAGCAGCAACACGTGCGGTGACTTTCTCAACCGACACGCCCATTTTCTTGGCGAGTTCAGCCTGAGCTTTTTCTTCGTGCGGCACGAATTCGTGAAGCGGAGGATCAAGCAGACGGATGGTGGCAGGAAGACCTTTGAGGGCCTTGAAGATGCCGGTGAAGTCATCACGCTGATAAGGCAGCAGTTTGGCGAGCGCCTTTTTGCGGTCAGCCACGTTGTCAGCCAGAATCATTTCACGCACGGCGTCGATGCGGTCACCTTCAAAGAACATGTGTTCGGTGCGGGTGAGACCGATGCCCTGAGCACCGAAAGCGATGGCGTTCTGCGTCTGCTCCGGATTGTCGGCGTTGGTGCGGACCTGCATGCGAGTGGCCTTGGAGCACCAGATCATGAGCTGCTGGAAGCTCTTGAATTTTTCGGTGCTCTGCGCGGCCTTGTCACCACTGATCATGCCGGTGATGATTTCGGAAGGAGCAGTCTTCAGCTCGCCGCCGTAAACGATGCCGCTGGTGCCGTCGATGGAGAGGTAATCCCCTTCATTGAAGGTCACACCTGCGACAGAAACCGTCTTCTTGTCGTAATCGATTTCCAGAGCGGCGGCACCGCAGATGCAAACCTTGCCCATCTGACGGGCGACGAGAGCGGCGTGGGATGAAACACCACCACGTGCGGTCAGAATGCCTTCGGCAGCGATCATGCCGCGAAGATCTTCCGGGCTGGTTTCGTTGCGGACGAGGAGCACTTTCTCACCTTTTGCTTCGGCGATGACGGCGCGGTCGGCGTTGAGGTAGATCTTGCCAGATGCGGCACCCGGGCCGGCAGGAAGACCGGAAGCGATGGCCTTGGCCCTCTTCACGTCAGCGACGTCAAAGATCGGAGCAAGGAGCTGTTCGAGCTGATCGGCTGGATTGCGCAGCACGGCGGTCTCCCAGTCGATGAGCTTTTCCTTCACCATGTCGATGGAGAACTTCAGAGCGGCAGCGGCGGTGCGTTTGCCATTGCGGGTCTGCAGCATGAACAGCTTGCCTTCCTGAATGGTGAACTCGATGTCCTGCACGTCCTTGAAATGCTTTTCAAGCTTCTGGCGGACCAGGAGCAGTTCGGCGTAGGACTTCGGCATTTCCTTCTTGAGCTGGATCACCGGCTCAGGAGTGCGCACGCCGGCGACGACGTCTTCGCCCTGGGCATTGATGAGGAACTCACCGTAGAATTCGTTGGTGCCGTTCGCAGGATTGCGGGTGAAGGCCACGCCGGATCCAGAAGTCGGACCGGTGTTGCCGAAGACCATGGCCTGCACGTTCACGGCAGTGCCCCACTCGGCAGGGATGTTGTACTTGCGGCGATAAACGATGGCGCGGTCATTCATCCAGCTGCCGAAGACGGCGCCGGCAGCACCACGCAGCTGATCCCATGGATCGGAAGGGAACACCTTGCCGGTGCGCTCTTTGACGAGAGCCTTGAAACGCTTCACCAGTTCCTTCTGGTCATCGGCGGTCAGATCGCTGTCGATGATGTCCTTGCCGTAGGTTTCGTGTTTGAACTTTTCGATGGCCATTTCAAACGGCTCATGGTCTTCACCTTCGAGCTTCTGCACGCCGAGAACGACGTCACCATACATTTGAACGAAACGGCGGTAGCAGTCCCAGGCGAAGCGTTCGTTGTTCGTGGCGGCAACCAGGGAGAGAACGGTTTGATCGTTCAGACCAAGGTTGAGGATCGTGTCCATCATGCCGGGCATGGAGTCACGCGCACCGGAACGCACGGCAACGAGAAGCGGGAAGCCTTTGGCGTCACCGAACTTGTAGCCCATGATTTTTTCCATGCCTTTGACGGCAGCTTCCATCTGCGACTGCAAAGAGGCAGGGTAGGTTCTCTTGTTCTCGTAGAAGTACGTGCAGACTTCTGTGCTGATGGTGAACCCGGGAGGAACGGGAAGGCCGATGCGGCTCATCTCTGCGAGATTGGCGCCCTTGCCGCCCAACAATGCTTTCATGGAACCATCGCCGTCTGATTTTCCTGGTCCGAAAAAGTAAACGTACTTCTTTTTGTCTGCGCTGCCCTTGGATGCTGTCTTTGCCATATGAGATATTTCGAATCGTCTGATGCGATTCGTGGTTGTGTGTGTGTTCAGTGGGGTTTGAAGCGCGGATTTAAATCGTTGCAGTATATGATGCAAGCATTAGTTGACAATCAAAGCTCCCGGTGAAGGCGGCGCATCAAGGGTCACAAGGGTCGTGGTTCACCTTGTCAGCACCCGTCGAAGTTGGCGCTTGTTCATGACAAGTATTGACGTGGCAACGCAAAAACGATTAAATACTTCAGTCGGAACGACGACTGTTTTTTTCGAACCCCTTTCGTTCCTGGTACACGCCCAACACAAACCCAACCGAAGATCATGAAACTCAAACCTCGTTCCAACTTTTCCACACGACCGGGCTTTACGCTCATCGAACTGCTGGTGGTGATCACCATCATCGCCGTCCTTGCAGGTCTGGTCATCTCACAGGCCAACAAGCTGATGGCGGATGGGAGAAAGTTGCAGGTGCAGGTGGTCCTCAAAGACATGCGTAGCGCCATCACGAGCTATCAGGTTGATTACAACCGCTGGCCGGTGAATCCCAGCCTGCTCAGCGCGGCAGCCTCCGGCCAGGACATTCAGGCTTTGCCGACAGATGAGAACAGCGGCATCGTCGGTGCGCTCACTACGCTGACATCATCCTCATCCTCAGCCTCAGGTGGCGGTGGAGCAGTCAACCTGAACCCCAAGGGCATCAAATTCATCGACCTGCCGATTGCCAGGAATGGCAAGTTTGGCCTGGTCAATGCCCAGCCCCCTTACAAGCTGGTCGATCTCTGGGGCACCGTCTATTATGTGCTGCTTGATACCAATGGTGATCTGCAGGTGGCCAATCCAGATTTGACCAACTCGGATCCCAAGATCTCTGCGAACGCCATCAGCCCTCCACCGCAGAAGCTTCCTCTGGAAGTCGCCATTTACAGCTGGGGCCAGGACTTGAAGGCACAGACTCCAGACGACGTTGTGTCCTGGCGGAGCAAGTGACAGGGCCTGACATCCGTTACACCTAGAGGCGCAGCGGCAAACCGCTGCGCTTTTTTATGCCTGGATCAGGCGCGCTGCGCGAGCAGTTCACCCGCTTTGGCAGGATCGACTTTCTCATAGAAGTCGTCCTCGATCATGCAAACCGGACCAAAACCGCAGCTTGCCAGACACTCGGCAAATTCAATGCTGTACTTGCCATCGGCGCTGACCGCGATGGGATGATGATGATCCGTGTGGGAGCGGTCGATGTTGCCGGCTTTGCAAAGCGCGTCCATCAGCTCGTAGCTTCCTGCCATGGCGCATGAGAGCGTGCGGCACACGCGGATGTGGTACTTGCCGGGAGCGGTTTGGCGGAAGCCCGGATAGAAGGTGACGACTTCGAGCACCTGAATCGGCTCCAGAGAGAGCTTGGCGGCCACCCAGTTCACGGCCTCTTCACTGATGAAGCGGAAATGCTCCTGCACCAGATGCAGCAGGGGGAGGACGGCGCTGCGTTTGGAAACAGGATAGTGCGAGATCGCCTCGTCCATGCGTTTTTCCAATTCGGCTGGAACTTCAAAGGCCATGCGGGGGAGTGTCTCGGATGAAATGGTTAGGATGAATCAGCGGTCACATTCGCCCATGACGAAGTCCAGGCTGCCAAGCACTGCAGGAATGTCGCTGAGCATGTGGCCGGGGATCAGCTTGGAGATGATGCTGAGATTGAGGAAAGAGGGGGCGCGGATTTTCAAGCGGTGCGGGACACCGCCGCCGGTGCTGTTGATGTAGAAGCCGAGCTCTCCCTTGGGATTTTCGGCGGCGAAATAAACTTCTCCCGCAGGAGCATCAATGCCCTGGGTGGAGATGATGAAGTGGTGGATGAGCTCCTCCATCTTCATCAGCACTTTTTCCTTCTTTGGCAGCAGCCCTTTGGCGTCGGCCACATTGATGGGGCCTTCCGGCAGAGTCGCGAACACCTGCCGGAGGATGCGCACGCTCTGGCGCATCTCTTCCATGCGCACCAGATAACGATCATAGCAGTCGCCCTTGGTGCCGACTGGCACGTCGAACTCGTACTTGTCGTAATCGAGGTAAGGATGCGCCTTGCGAAGGTCATGTTCGACACCTGAACCGCGCAGGTTTGGGCCTGTGAGACCGTAACCGATGGCGTCTTCTTTGGAGATGATCCCGATGTCCTGCGTGCGGTCGATGAAGATGCGATTGCGCGAGAGCAGCTTGTCGATCTCATCGATGACAGGCTCCAGCTGATCGAGGAAGGTTTTCACGGCACCGACAAAGCCATTCGGCAAATCGCGGATCTGGCCACCCACGCGGGTGTAGCTGGTGGTGAAGCGCGCGCCGGTGAGCTGCTCGCATAGATTGTAGATCTTTTCGCGCTCGGTGAAGGTGTAGAGGAACACGGTCATGGCACCGACATCCATGGCAAACACCCCGACTCCGAGCATGTGGGCGGAAATGCGGGCCAGTTCGCAGCAGATCACGCGGATCGCGCGGCCACGCTCAGGGACTTCCCAGCCCATGAGCTTTTCCACAGCGAGGGCATAGGCGACGTTGTTCGCCAGCGGTGCCAGATAGTCCAGCCGATCCGTGTAGGGCACGAACTGGTTGTAGTGCATGTTCTCGGCGATTTTTTCGTCGCCACGATGCAGGAAGCCCACATCGGGATCGCACTTGGTGATGATTTCGCCGTCGAGTTCCAGAATGAGCCGCAACACACCGTGGGTGGCCGGATGGCTGGGCCCCATGTTGAGCACCAGTTTCTCTCCGACGATGTCCGTCGTGGCTTCTTCCACAGCTTCGAGCTGCCGGGCCGCTTTGGCGGCGGTATCCGGGGCCTCGTATTCTCGGGTGACAGTGGGCATGAAAAGCAGGGGGCTGGTAGCGTGCGTGAGGGGTATCTATCTACGCTGCCCAAAGAGCGGCAAGGCGATTTTGTGAAAAATTTCACAAGCGCGCTCAAACCAGCCTCAAAAAACCCTCTCCAGCCCGTTTATTATAGGGTCAAGGACCGAGGGCTGCCACGCCGGAAGTTGCCCTCAGGCCCGGTCTGGGACAGACTGAGGCCGGACATGCGATACGCTCCACGCCTCAAGCGACCCCAGCTTTTCCCGGTTTTTGCCGCGGTGTGGCTAGCCATGGCAGGATGGGGAGTGGCCCAGACTGAGCCACCTGCAGACGGTATTCGCGATGAGACGCGGGCGCTCACCGCTGAAGGCCACCGGGTGCTCGCCGAGGAGCTCAAACAGTTTTCCCAGAATTTGAAATGCGATGCGTGGATCCAGGCCACCAGTTTCATGCCTGCCGGGCTCACCGTCCGCAGAAAGGCCCAGATCACGAGACGTGAATGGAGCGGGACGCGGCCTGCCGTGCTGATGGCCTACGACCGTGCCAGC